>CAWGLA010000012.1:0-451622 GCA_963823265.1 uncultured Thermoleophilia bacterium | reverse complement strand
TTGCCCGCGATCGAGGCGATGTTGACGATGCGGCCGTAGCCTCCCGCCTTCATCTTCGGGATCGCGGCGCGGTTGGCGTAGAAGACGCCGTTCAGGTTGATCGCATGCACGCGTTCCCACTCCTCGTCGCTCACCTCTTCGGTGTGCAGCGAGTCACCACCGACACCGGCCGCGCAGACGAGCACGTCCAGCCGGGGCAGCTGCGCCACGGCGGCCGAAAGCTGCGCCGAGTCGCGCACGTCGTCTCCGTTCGCGAGGTCGAAGACGTGCACGTCGGCACCGCCGTCTCGAAAGCGCTCGACACACGCGGCACCGATCCCGCTCGCGCCGCCGGTGACGAGCGCGACACGGCCGGCGAAGTCGTAGTGGTTGCTCATCGCGCATTTGTATACCGTTTTCTGCGGTGGCCTTCGACCCGCAGCGCGACTACCCACTGGCTCCGAACGGCCCGACCTCGTCACGACGCCGGGCGGGCTCTCGCTCGAGGAGCTGAGGTTCGAAGACGGGCTCGACGCCGCTGAGCTGCGCGCGACGCCGGCGACTCTTCGCCTGCAGGCCGAGGTGGCGGCTGCGGCCGGCCGGCCGCAGCTCGCCGACAACCTCCGGCGCGCGGCAGAGCTCGCGCCGCTCCCCGACGAGACGATCCTGGAGATCTACACCGCTCTTCGGCCCGGTCGCTCCTCCGCCGTGGACCTCGAGTCGTGGGCCGACCGCCTCGATGCGCTCGATGCGCCGCTGACCGCGGCGTTCGTCCGCGATGCGTTGCGCGTCTATGCGACGCGGGGCCTTCTTGCAGCCTGAGGAGCGCTCCGCCCGGTACGTCGCGCGCGAGGAGCGTCCGCTCCGGCGCGAGGTTCTGATCGAGCCGCTCGCCGAGCTCGGCCTCGTCGCGATGAACGGGCCGAACGACCCGGCGCCGTCGCTCGTGATCTCCGAGGGCGGCGATCGTCGAGATCGACGGCCGTGGCCGCGAGAGCTGGGACGTGCTCGACCACTTCGTGGCGAGCTACGGCATCGACCTCGAGGTCGCGGAGGCCGCGGCTGTCGCTCGACGACCCCGAGATCGCGCGACAGCTCGTCGACGTCGACGTCGCCGCGGGAGCGAGCTCGTGCGCCTCTCGCGCGGCCTGACGCCCGGCGCGGCTCGCGCGGTGGTCGCGATGCTCGACCCGGTCGAGCTGATGTTCGCCCTGAAGAAGCTGCGCGCCGCGCCGCGCGCCGGCGAACCAGGCGCACGTGACGAACCTGAAGGAGAACCCGGCGCTGCTCGCCGCCGATGCGGCGGAGGCAGCGGCCCGCGGGCTTCGCCGAGCTCGAGACGACCGTCGGCGTCTCCCGCTACGCACCGCTGAACGCGATCGCCATGCTGATCGGCTCGCAGACCGGCCGGCCGGGCGTGATGACCCAGTGCGCCGTCGAGGAGCGCCTGAACCTGCGGCTCGCGATCCAGGGTCTCGTCGACCTACGCCGAGACGCTGTCGGTCTACGGAACCGAGCCCGTCTTCGTCGACGGCGACGACACGCCCTGGTCGAAGGCGTTCCTCGCGTCGGCTTACGCGTCGCGCGGCGTCAAGGTTCGCTTCACCTCCGGCGGCGGCTCGGAGGCGCTGATGGGCGAGTCGGAGGGAAAGTCGATGCTCTATCTCGAGGCGCGCTGCCTGTCGCTGATCCGCGCGGCCGGCTCGCAGGGCGTCCAGAACGGCTCCATCTCGTGCGTCGCCCTCGCTCTCTCGGTCCCGGGCGGGACCCGCGAGATCCTCGCCGAGAACGTGCTCGCCGCGTGGCTCGACCTCGAGGTCGCGTCCGGAAACGACGCGATCGCGAGCCACTCCGAGATCCGCAAGACCGCCAAGCTGATGGGGCAGTTCCTTCCCGGCACCGACTTCGTCACGTCCGGCTACTCGTCATGCCGCGCTACGACAACATGTTCGGCGGCGGCAACTACGACTCGCACGACTTCGACGAGTGGCTGACGATGCAGCGCGACTGGCAGGTCGACGCCGGCATCGAGCCGCTCGCCGAAGCCGACGCGCTCGCCGTGCGCGAACGCGCAGCGCGTGCCGTCCAGGCGGTGTTCGCGGAGCTCGGCTTCCCTCCGATCAGCGACGAGGAGGTCGCAGCTCGCCGCGACGTGCCTCGACTCGCGCGACCTTCCCGACCGCGATCGCGCCGCCGACGTGCTCGCCGGCGACCGCGTGCTCGACGAGGGGATCAGCGGGCCTCGACGTCGCGCCGGCGCTCGACGCGGCGCGGCTTCCAAGACGTGGCGGCGGCGGTCTTCGACATGCAGCGACAGCGGGTGTCGGCCGACTACCTCCAGACCTCGGCGATCATCGCCGCCGACGGCACGGTCGTCTCGGCGGTCAACGATCCGAACGGCTACCGGGCCCGGGTACCGGCTACCGCCTGGAAGGAGAGCGCTGGGAGCGGCTACGCCGGCTGCCCCACGCGGTCGACGCGCGCCTGCTCGGCGGTGCTCGCTTCGGCAGAGCCGGTCGTGTCCGTGCTCGGCCCGGCCGGCCCGGGCGAGCAGCCCGACGAGGTCGTGGTCGCGCTCGGGCCCGCGTTCGGCGACGCGCTCGGCGGAGACGATCAACGGCCTCCCGCACGCCGACGTGCTCGACGCGCTGCTCGACGGCATCAGGAGCGGCGGCGCGGCAGCCGCGCCTCGTGCGAATCCGGCGTTCCGCGGATGTCGCGTTCATCGGCCACGACGGCGCGCTGCTCTCGGGCTCCGGCATCGCGGTCGGCCTGCAGTCGAAGGGGACGGCGCTGATCCATCGCGCCGACCTGCCAGCCGCTCGACAACCTCGAGCTCTTCGGGATGGCGCCGTCGCTGACGCTCGACTCGTACCGGCAGATCGGCGCCAACGCCGCCGGCTACGCGCTCGGGCACCCGGTCTCGCCGGTGCCCGACGGTGATCGACAACTACGCGCGCGCCAAGCTGATCGTGCGCACGACGCTGCTCCACGCGCGGGAGGCGGCCGAGGTCGTGCCGGGGGCCGGCCCGGTCGAGCTCGCGCTCGCCGGTCCTCCGGCGACGGCGGTTTAGGCTCAGCGTCAGCCTTCGGCCTCGTCCCAGGGCTTGCCGTCGCGGCCCCAGCGGTGGGCGTCATGGCCCTCGACGATCACCCAAGTGTGAGAGCGGAGCTCCGGCGCCTCGAGCGTCTCGAGCAGAGTCTCGGTCAGGCGGTCGATGAGGCGTGACTCCAGCTCCGGCGTCAGACGGCGCTCGAACAGTTCGACGCGCACGAGCGGCATCGCTAGCGCTCCACGTGCTGCGCGCCGCCGTCCGGGCCGAGCACGAGGTCGAGCGCGCGGTCGGGGACGTGGTCGAGCGGCACCGGCGCCAGCGCCTCCATGAAGGTGACGCCGTGCTCCGAGTGGAGCTTGTGGTGCAGGCCGCGGTTGACGACGACGACGTCGCCCGCGCGCAGGGTCGTGGTCTCGTCCTCGATCGTCATCTCGACCTCGCCCTCGAGGATGAACATCACCTGCTCGGTGTCGTCGTGCTTGTGCCACGGGACCTGCTTGCCCGGCGCGTAGCTGCACGCGGCACAGCAGCACCTGCTCGCCGCCGATCGCGTGCAGCCGCACGCCGTCGACGAACTCCCACGAGTCGCGGCCGTTCCAGGTGCGGAAGGGCCGCGAGTCCGCGCTCTGCTCAGGCATCGACGCCGAAGAACGCCGCGCCGCCGTTCGACGACACGGTCTTGATCGAGATGTGCTCGTCGAAGATCGACGCGCTTTCCGTCGCGCCGGGGCTCGCCGCTTCGTCGGCGAGCGGCTGCGAGGACGCGATCCGGTGTCGCCGGCATCTCGGTCAGCCACACGCCGACCGCGTCGTGGATCGCGTTCGCGATCGCCGGCGGCTGCGCGTTGTTCGCCATCTCGCCGATCGCCTTGGCTCCGAACGGCCCGTCGACCGACGGGTTCTCGATGATCACGTTGTCGAGCTCCGGCAGGTCGCTGCAGCGCCGGCCCGAGGTAGGCGCCGAACTGCCCGCCGCGGTGCTCGACCGAGGGGTAGTACGGGTAGCTGTTCTCGAGTCAGCGCCGAGGCCGAGGCCCATGATCGCGCCGCCCTCGATCTGCCCCTCGACGAGCGTCGGGTTGATCGCCCGGCCGACGTCGTAGACCTGCACCATCTTCTGCACGACGACCTCGCCGGTCTCGTCGTCGACCTCGACCTCCGCGACGCAGGCGGCGTACGAGATCGCCGAATGCGGCTCGATCTCGACCTGGCCGGTCGCGTCGTCGACGTCGGCGAACGGCTTCAGCGCCGTTGAGGAGCCGCTGATCAGCTCGCCGTAGTTGTAAGTCGCGGCACCGGCGACGTCGGCGACGCTGATCTTCTTCTGCGGTGCGCCCTGGCGACCACCTCGCCGTCCTCGATCGTCGAGGTCGGCTCGGGTCGATCTCGAGCTCCTTCGACGCGATGTCGAGGATCCGTTCCCGCACCCGCTCGGCCGCGAGGCGCACGGCGTTGCCGCCGATGAACGTGCCGCGCGACGCGAACGTGCCGGTGCAGACCGCCGAGGAGTCGGTGTTCGTGTTGTCCATCGTCACCCAGTCGTAGGGCACGCCGAGCGCGTCGGCGACGATCTGGGTGTGCACCGTCTTCGAGCCCTGGCCGATGTCGACCGTGCCCGAGAAGACGTCGACGCGGCCGTCCGGCTTGAGCTTGATCCATGCCTGGCTCGGATCGCCGTTCTGGTTCATGCCCGTCGGGTACTCGATCGTCGCGAAGCCGCGACCCTTGTGCTTGCGCCATCAGGCGTCCTCTCCGTTCAGGTTCTGCTGGGCGACGAGGTGCTCGGGCAGCAGCGCTCCCGATGCGCGGCTCCGGCGTCATGCGCGCGGTAGTCGCACGCAGCTCGACGCCGACCCGCTCGGCCGCCGCGAGCGTCACGGGCACGGTCGAGGGGTCCTGGAGGACGACGCCGTTGCCGCTCGTGTCGCCGATGCGGTTCGCGTTCTTCAGCCGCAGCTCCCACGGATCGATGCCGAGCACCTCCGCGATGCGGTTCATGTGCGTCTCGACGGCGAACGACACCGACGTGACGCCGAAGCCGCGCATGGCGGTCGTCGGCACCCGGTTCGTGAAGGCCGACGAAGCCGTCGAACCGCAGGTTCGGGATCGTGTACGCGCCCGAGTGGTGGAACGCGTGCTTCGTGAGCGCCGTAGGGCGAGAAGCGAGCGTAGGCGCCGGAGTCGTGCAGTGTCAGCGTCCGCCGGCCGAGGATCCAGCCGTCCTTGGAGACGGCGTCCGCGAGCTCGATGTGCCACGGCGCGCGCGTCGAGGAGGCGAGGAACTCCTCCTCGCGCGTCCACCGCCACTTGACCGGGCTTGCCGCGCCTTCAGGGCGAGCAGCGCGCAGATCGTGTCGGACGCGGTGTCGACCTTGCCGCCGAAGCCGCCGCCGACGGTGCCGCCGACGAACTTCAGCTTGTTCAGCGGCACCTGGAGGTGGGCCGCGACGACGCCCATCGAGAAGTACATCGCCTGCGTGCACGAGTAGATCGTCAGCCGGCCATTCGCCTCGGGGACGACGAGCGCGACCTGCGTCTCGAGCGGCATCTGCTCGATCGCCTGCGGACGGTAGACGCCCTCGACGATCAGTGTCGGCCTGGTCGAAGGCCCGGTCGATGTCGCCCTTGCGCACGCGGCGGTGGTTGTACGGCCCGTAGTGCGGATAGACGTTGCCCCACTGGTGGATCTGCGGCGCCTCCGGGTCGAGCGCCTGGCGGATGTCGAAGAGCGCCGGGCGCTCCTCGTAGCTGATCTCGATCGCCTCGACGGCCGCCAGCGCGGCTCCTCCGAGTCCGGCCGCGACGGCGGCGATCGGCTGGCCCAGGTAGCGAACCTCGCCCTCGGCGAGCAGCGGCTCGTCGGCGGGGACGCCGAGGCCCTCGAGGTGGCCGTAGACGTTCTTCGGCACGTCGGCGTGCGTGACGATCGCGCGGACGCCCTTCAGCGCCTCGGCCTTGCTGGTGTCGAAGCGAGGTGATCGCCGCGTGATGGTGCGGCGAGCGGAGCGCCTTCACCCAGAGCGTCTTGCCGACGCGAACGTCGTCGACGTACTGCGTCCGGCCCGTGACGTGGCCGACTCCGTCGTAGCGGGGGAGACGTGCGCCGACGGCCTTCATGCCGCACTTCCCTGCGCCACGTCCTCGACGCTCGGCACGTCGCCGCGCGAGGCGGCGATGACCGCGTCGACGATCTTCACGTAGCCGGTGCAGCGGCAGTAGTGGCCGCCGAGCGCCTCGAGCACGTCGTCGCGGCTCGACCGCGCCGCCCTTGCGCTCGATCAGCGCCGTGGCGGCCAGCACCATGCCCGGGGTGCAGAAGCCGCACTGCGCCGCGTAGTGGTCGTAGAACGCGGCCTGCACCGTCGAGAGCGCTGCTCGGCCTCGCCGAGCCCCTCGACCGTCGTGATCGACGCGCCGTCGACGGCAGCGACCGCGGTCAGGCACGAGCGGCGCGGCTCGCCGTCGACGAGGACGGTGCAGGTGCCGCAGCCGCCCTGCTGACAGCCGGCCTTCGGGCTCGTGATGTCGAGCTCGTCGCGCAGCACGTGGAGGAGCGGCGTCAGCGGAGGGCTGGTGATCGCCTCCTCGACACCGTTGACGATCAGCTTCATGTGCAGCTCCAGTTGGTCGAGGGCTTCACGGACGAGCTCGGGCAGGACCGCGCGGCGGTAGGCGCCGGATGCGACGGCGTCGTCGACGGGCTGCCACGTCCTCGAGCACGTCGGCTGCGTCGCGGCTCGCTTCGACGGTGCGGCAGCGGACGGCGGTCGGGCCGACGCCGCAGACGGCGACCCGCAGGCTCGCTGCCGTCGGCACGGGCGCAGGCGACGACACCTGCGATCGCGAACGAGTGGGCGTGGCGGCGGCGGAGGCCCGCTCGCGCCGGTCCGGCGCTCGAAGCGGTCGTACTCGATCTCGAGCACGAGCCGCCGGCTGCGGTCGCCGGCGAGGAAGTCCTCGACCGGCTCGATCGCGCTCGCCGCCGGCACCGGTCGACCGGACACGTGCGCCGAGCGCGATCAGCGGCGCGCCGAGGTCGCCGCGCTGGGAGTCGGTTCCGCCGGCTGCGCGCAGAGTTGCCCCCGACGGTCGCGCTCCCGCGCACCTCGCGATCGGCGATGTGGCCGGCGACGCCGGCGAGCAGCTGCATCGGGTCGAATCGAGCAGGGCCCGATCGGGACCATCGCCCCGATCACAACGCGGTCGCCGTCCATGCGCAGCGCGTCGAGACCGCGTGCGGTGGAGCATGCAGCGCGCGCTCGGGACTGACTCGCCCGGCCGCGATCTCGGGCAGCAGGATCGTCCCGCCGCCGAAGACGGTGATGTCCGCCCCGTCGCCGTAGAGCGTGGCCGCCTCGGCGGCGGATGTCGGAAAGAGCACGTCGGCTGTCATGCGCCGATTCTAAGCAGCGCGTGCTGCACGCGCCGAAAGGATGTCGTTGCCTGCACGGAGCCTCTACTGTGTGCCTCGATGGAGTTCGCGTCGATCGACGAGCTCGACTCCGCGCTCGCGAGCGCGTCGTACCTCGCAGACCGCGGTCTCGCGACCGCGCTCTACCTCGCGCTCACCCTCGAGAAGCCGCTGCTGCTCGAAGGCGAGGCGGGCGTCGGCAAGACCGAGGCGGCGAAGGCGATCGCGTCGGCGCTCGGCGCGCCGCTGATCCGGCTGCAGTGCTACGAGGGGCTCGATATCGCCCACGCGGTCTACGAGTGGAACTACGCGCGGCAGCTGCTGCACATCCGCGCCGCGCAGGAGGGCACCGTCGACG
Source organism: uncultured Thermoleophilia bacterium (assembly GCA_963823265.1). Taxonomy (GTDB): domain Bacteria; phylum Actinomycetota; class Thermoleophilia; order Gaiellales; family Gaiellaceae; genus PALSA-600. The sequence goes on along the minus strand of CAWGLA010000012.1, from coordinate 443,818 downwards.
AGTCCGAGCTGTTCGGCCGCGAGTTCCTGATCCGCCGGCCCGTGCTCGAGGCGATCGAGTCCGAGGCCGCGTGTGCTGCTCCTGATCGACGAGATCGACCGTGCCGACGAGGAGTTCGAGGCGTTCCTGCTCGAGGTGCTCTCCGACTTCCAGGTGACGGTGCCGGAGCTGGGGACGATCTCAGGCGAACGCAGCGGCCCTACGTGATCCTCACGTCGAACCGCACGCGAGAGCTGCACGACGCGCTCAAGCGCCGCTGCCTCTACCACTGGATCGGCCATCCCGTCGGTCGCACGCGAGATCGAGATCGTCGAGCTTCGCGTCCCGGGCGTGCCCGAGCGGCTTGCCGAGGAGGCGGCGCGCTTCGCAGCCGAGCTGCGCTCGCTCGACCTGCAGAAGCCGCCCGGTCTCGCCGAGACGATCGACTGGGTGCGCGCGCTGACCGCGCTCGGCCAGCAGGAGCTCGACGTCGAGAACGTGCAGGCGACGCTCGGCTCGCTGCTCAAGTACCACGAGGACCTGCTCGCGATTCGCGACGAGGCGCTCGCCGGTCTCGTCGTCACCGCTCGTGGCTGAGTCGGCCGAGAGCCCGACCGAGAGCCGCCGCGAGCACGCGGTCGTCCGCCACGTCGTCGTCTTCGGCCGGGTGCTGCGCGAGGGCGGCCTCGAGATCGGTCCGCGGCGGATCGCCGACGCGCTGCGCGGGCTCGACGCGATCGACCTCGCTCGTCAGGAGGACGTCTACTGGACGCTCCGCCAGACGCTCGTGGCACGACGCGAGGAGCTCGAGACGTTCGACCGCGCATTCAACGCGTGGTTCCTGCGCGCGCCCGCACCGCCACGGTCGCGCGAGGTCGATCGTCCGTCGCGCTGTGGGCCAGCGACGCAAGGGCGGCGCGCCGGGCCCGGGCCGGAGCTCGACGGAGGCGAGATCGAGGTCGGCGCCTGGAGCTACGACGAGCTCCTGCGGACGCGCGACTTCGCGCTCGATGACGCCCGAGGAGTTCGCCCGGGCGCGCGATCCTGATCCGGCAGATCGGCGCTGGGCCGGCCGCGCCGCCGCACTCACCGGCTCCGCCCCGACCGCAGGGGAGACGTGCTCGACGTTCGCGCGCTCGTCCGGGCTTCGCTCGCGACCGGCGGCGACCCGGTGACCCGCGCCTACCGGAGCCGGGCCTACGGCGCCGCGCAAGCTCGTGCTGCTGCTCGACATCTCCGGGTCGATGGACGCGTACGCACGGGCGCTGTTGCTCTACCTGCACGCCGCGCGCGGTTCCGGGACGCGGCGTCGAGACGTTCGCGTTCGGCACGCGCCTCTCGCGGCTCACGCCCGAGCTCGGCGTCCGCGACCCGGAGGCTGCGCTCGCGGCAGCGGCGAAGCGGGTGGCCGACTGGTCCGGCGGCACGCGCATCGGCGAGTCGTTGAAGGCGTACAACGACGAGTGGGGCAGGCGCGCGCTGACGCGCGGCGCCGTCGTCGTGGTGCTCTCGGACGGCTGCGAGCGCGGTGACCCCGGACTTGTCGCCGCGCAGATGGAGCGGCTCGCGCGCCAGGCGTTCGCCGTCGTGTGGGTGAACCCGCTCAAAGGCCATCCCGAGTACGAGCCGCTCACCGGCGGCATGCGGGCGGCGTACGCCTACGTCGACCGGCTCGTCTCCGGGCACGACCTCGCCAGTCTCGAGACGCTCGGTACAGTCCTGGCAGGAATCGAACGGAGGCATGCAGCGTGAAGGAGATCGTCGGAGAGGTCGAGCGCTGGCGGGAGCGCGGCGAGCAGGTCGCGATCGCGACCGTCGTCGCGACGCGCCGCTCGGCGCCGCGTCCGATCGGCTCCAAGTTCGCGATCTCTGAGCGCGGTGAGATGTGCGGCTCGGTCTCAGGCGGATGTGTTGAGAACGACGTCGCCGTCCAGGCGCGTGAAGTGATCGCGACCGGCGAGCCGAGGCTGCTGAGCTACGGGATCACCGACGACCAGGCGCTGGGCGTCGGTCTGCCGTGCGGCGGCGAGATCGACGTCTTTCTCGAGCGGCTGGATTGACGCTCACAGACCACCTGCTTGCCCTCGCGCACGGGGACGAGCGTGCCGTGCTGTTCACGGTCGTCGAGGGCGACCGTGAGGTCGGCCGCAAGGTGCTCGTGCTCCTCGACCGCGACGGCCAGGTGGTCGGCGACGATCCGCTGGGGCTCGCCTCGCTCGCTGCGGAGCAGCGACGCAGCGGGACGCTCGAGCACGAGGGGCTGAAGGTCTTTGCCGAGGTCTTCGGCCCGTCGCCGCGGCTCGTCGTCGTCGGCGCGGTCGACACGGGCGAGGCGCTCTGCGCCGCCGCGAAGCAGGTCGGGTGGCGCACGATCTGCGTCGACGCGCGCGTGCAGTACGCAACGCCGGAGCGTGTGCCGAGCGCCGACCAGATCGTCGTCGACTGGCCCGAGGCCGCCTTCGCGGAGATTCGACCCGACCGGGACACGGCCGTCGTGGTGCTCACCCACGACGACAAGTTCGACATTCCCGCTCTCGCGGAGGCACTGCGCTCCGACGCGTTCTACGTCGGCGCTCTCGGCAGTCGACGCGCGCAGCAGAAGCGGGGCGAACGGCTGCTCGACGCGGGCGTCACGCAGCAGCAGCTCGATCGCCTGCGTGGTCCGGCAGGTCTCGACATCGGCGCCGAAAGCCCGGCCGAGACAGCTGTGTCGATCCTCGGCGAGGCGCTCGCGCTTCGTGCCGGCCGGCTCGGCGGTCCGCTCCGCGAGGCCGCGGGGCGCATCCACGTCGAGCGCTGAAGCGTTCATCTGGACGCGCCTGCGCGCGGCTGTTACGTTCGCTCGCGGGTCGCAGCATGGCCCCGACACATCGAGGCAAAGGAGCAGCAGTGCCGGTTTCGGTTCAGTCCGACAAGGTGCGCGAACTGGTTGACGAGAACGCCGAGGTCGAACGGATCGCGACGGGATTCACGTTCACGGAAGGGCCGATCTGGATGGCCGACGGATCGCTCCACTTCAGCGACATGCCGGGCGACAAGCGCCGTCGCTGGCACCCGGACGAGGGCGTCACGGTGCTGCGCGACCCGAGCAACAAGTGCAACGGGATGACGCGCGACAACGACGACAACCTGCTCGTCTGCGAGCACGTCACGAGCTCCCTCGTGCGCGAGTCGCCCGACGGCACGCGCGAGACGCTCGCCTCCCACTGGGGCGAAAGCGAGCTGAACAGCCCCAACGACGTGATCGTCGCCTCGGACGGCTCGATCATCTTCACCGACCCGACCTACGGACGCATGCCGGGGTTCGGCCTCGAACGCGAGCAGGAGCTCGACTTCCAGGGCGTCTACCGCATGCCCGGCGGGCGGAGGCGACCTGCAGCTCCTGATCGACGACTTCGCACAGCCGAACGGCCTCTGCTTCACGCCCGACGAGTCGCAGCTGTACATCAACGACACCGTGCGCGCTCACATCCGGGTCTTCGACGTCGGCCCCGATCATGCGCTCTCGAACGGCCGCGTCTTCGCCGAGGGAATCGGCACGGGCGATCTCGCGACGGGTGAGCTCGTCGACGGGATGAAGCTCGACGAGCGGGGCAACGTGTACGTGACAGGCCCGAAGGGCGTGTGGATCTTCGCGCCCGACGGGGAGCACCTCGGCGTCATCGAGGTGCCGGAGAACGTCGGCAACGTGAACTGGGGCGACGACGACTGGAGCACCCTCTACATCCCCGCCTCGACCTCGGTGTACCGCGTGCGGATGAAGGTCTCTGGCAACAAGCTCGGCTACATGCGTTAGGAGAGCAGAACCGGTGGACAGCATCGACCCGAAGTCGTCGGCCCTGGTGATCCAGGACCTCCAGAACGACGTGATCATCGAAGGCGGTGCGTTCGCCGACTCCGGTGCGCCGGCGCACGCGACCAGCCAGAACGTCGTCGCGAACGTGAAGGGGCTCGCCGAGGCATGCCGCGCCGCAGGCGTTCCGGTGATCCACATCTGGTACATCGTCGAAGCCGGCGCCCCCGGCCTGAAGCAGAACGCCCCGCTCTTCGAGGGCGTGAAGGACGCGAACGCGCTCGTTCGCGGCACCTGGGGAGCCGCTCCCGCCGACGGGCTCGAGCCGCAGCACGGCGACCACGTGGTCGAGAAGATGCGCATGAACGGCTTCTATGAGACGCGGCTCGACATCCTGCTGCGTGGTCTCGGCGTCGAGACCCTGATCATCAGCGGCGCGTGGACGAACATGTCGATCGAGCACACCGCGCGGCACGCGGCCGACGCGGGCTATCGCGCGGTGGTCGCCTCCGACGGCACCTCGACCGTCGACGACGAATGGCAGAACGCCGCCCTGAACTACGCGATGCAGAACGTCGCCGTCGTCGAGACGTGTGCCGGCATCGCGGCGGCATTGAACGGGTGACGCTGCCTATGATCCGGGGTGACCTCGGTGGCCGATCTGCCCCTGCTCGAGCTCGAGGCCGACTCGGGCGAGACGTTCGCCGTCGACGATCCCGCCGACGGGCGAGACCGTGCACGAGGTGCCGCGCATGGGCGCCGCCGAGACGGAGCGTGCGCTCGGGCGGCCGAGGAGGCGCTGCCCGCCTGGCGCGGCCGGCTCGCCAAGGAGCGCGCCCGCGATCATGCGGCGCTGGGCCGACCTGATGCTCGAGCACGAGCGAGTCGCTGGCGCGGCTGATCACGATCGAGCAGGGCAAGCCGCTCGCCGAGGCCCGCGTCGAGATCGCCTACGCCGCGTCGTTCCTCGAGTGGTTCGGCGAGGAGGCGAAGCGCGTCTACGGCGACACGATCCCGACGTACCTGCGCGACCGCCGGATCGTCGTCACGAAGCAGCCGGTCGGCGTCACCGCGGGCATCACGCCGTGGAACTTCCCGGCCGCGATGGTCACCCGCAAGGCTGCGCCGGCGCTCGCGGCCGGTTGCACGATGGTGCTGAAGCCGGCCGAGCAGACGCCGCTCTCGGCGCTCGCCGTCGCGCAGCTGGGGCTCGAGGCCGGGCTGCCTGCGGGCGTGCTCGGCATCGTCACGGGCGGCGCCGAGGACGCGCCGGAGATCGGCCGCACGATGACCTCGAGCCCGCTCGTCCGCAAGCTCGGCTTCACCGGCTCGACCGAGGTCGGGAAGCTCCTGATGGCCCAGTGCGCAGGGCAGGTCAAGAAGGTCTCGCTCGAGCTCGGCGGCAACGCGCCCTTCATCGTCTTCGACGACGCCGACCTCGACGAGGCTGTCGCGGGCGCGCTGCTCTGCAAGTACCGCAACTCGGGCCAGACCTGCATCTCGGCCAACCGGATCCTCGTGCAGGCGCCGGTCTACGACGAGTTCGTGCAACGCCTCGCCGCCCAGGCGTCGGCGCTCAACGTCGGCTCCGGGCTCGAGCCCGACACGCGCATCGGCCCGCTGATCGAGCAGCAGGCGATCGACAAGGTCGAGCGGCACGTCGCCGACGCGCAGGAGCGCGGCGCCGAGCTGCTGACCGGCGGCGAGCCGCTGGGCGGGCTCTTCTACCAGCCGACCGTGATCGCCGGTGTGCCGGCGGATGCTGCGATGGCCACCGAGGAGACCTTCGGCCCGGTCGGCCGGCATCGCCCGGTTCACGAGCGAGGAGGAGGCGATCCGCCAGGCCAACGACACGCCCTACGGCCTGGCTGCGTACTTCTACAGCCGCGATCTGGGCCGCGTGTGGCGCGTCTCCGAGGCGCTCGAGTACGGGATCGTCGGCATCAACACGGGTGTGATCTCGACCGAAGTGGCGCCCTTCGGCGGCGTCAAGGAGTCGGGCATCGGCCGCGAGGGCTCGAAGTACGGGATCGAGGAGTGGCTCGAGATCAAGTACCTCTGCCTGGGCGGCATCGACTCGTGATCGTCGAGCAGCGCGACTACCACGTCTTCACCGGCAAGCTGAACGAGGTCGTACGCATGTACGAGACCGAGGGCATCGAGCTGCAGCAGCGCCATCTCGGGAACCTGATCGGTGTGTTCACGACCGACATCGGCGCGCTCTCGACCTACACGTCGATGTGGGGCTACGAGAGCTACGCCGAGCGTGAGGAGCGCCGGGCGAGCCTGCAGGCCGACGAGCGCTGGCGCGACTTCCTCGGCCGGCTGCAGCCGCTGCTCCACACCCAGCAGAACCGCATCCTGATCCCGACGTCGTTCTCGCCGATTCGCTGATGCAGGGCAAGGTCGCGATCGTCACCGGCGCTGCGCAGGGCATCGGCCGCGCGATCGCCGAGGGCCTCGCGGACGCCGGAGCGCGGATCGTCGTCGCCGATCTGACGGGCGCCGAGGAGGCTGCGGCGGCGTTCCCCGGCGGGATCGGGATCACGGCGGACGTCGCGAACGAGGACGACGTCCAGCGGCTCGTCGGCGAGGTGGTCGAGCGCTGCGGCACCGTCGACATCCTGGTCAACAACGCAGGGCTCTACGCATCGCTCGAGATGCGCCCGTTCGAGCAGATCCCGCTCGAGGAGTGGCGCAAGGTGATGGACGTCAACGTCGCGTCGATGTTCCTGATGTGCCGCGCGGTCGTGCCGGTGATGCGGGCGGGCGGGGGCGGCAAGATCGTCAACATCTCCTCGGGGACGCCGTTTCGCGGTGTGCCGTTCCTGCTCCACTACGTGACGTCCAAGGGCGCGATCGTCGCGCTGCACCCGTGCGCTCGCGAAGGAGCTCGGGAAGGACGCACGTGCTCGTCAACTGCGTCGCGCCCGGCTTCACGATGTCGGCCGGGCGTCGAGGCGCATCCCGAGGTGGTCGAGAAGCTGCGCGACGTCTCGGTGTCGGCGCGCACGCTCCAGCGCGACCAGGTTCCCGAGGACGTCGTCGGCGCCGTCGTCTTCCTCTGCGGCCACGGCTCGGACTTCGTCACCGGCCAGACGATCGTGATCGACGGGGGCCAGACCTTCCATTGATCCTCGAGCTCGCCGACCATCCCGCAGGGGGTCGAGACGGCCCACGGCGATCGCGTCGTCTACGACGTCGGCGGCGGACCGGGCGATGTTCGGCGCCGCCCGCGTCGACGGTCGCGCACTGGTGTGGGAGCTGACCGAGCGGCCCGCCGGGCGACTGGCTCCTGCGCTGCGACCGCGTCGACTTCCCGCCCGGCGGCGTGGCGTACCTGCACACCCATCCCGGCCCGGGGCTCCGCGTGCTGCTCAAGGGGCGCATCCGGATCGACACGCAAGGCACCTCACGCGAGTACGGCCCGTTCGAGTGGTGGTACGAGACAGGGCCCGACCCGGTCTTCGCGGCCGCGTCGGAGACCGAGGAGACGGCGTTCGTGCGCGTGCTCGTCCTGCCGCGGGAGTGGGAGGGGAAGCGGACGATCCGCTACGTCGACCCGGCCGACGACGAGAAGCCGAAGCTCCAGCGGGCGCACGTCTACTTCGAGCACCTGCTGTGAGCCGTGCCGGCGGCAAGCTGCTCGCCGACCAGCTCGCGGTTCACGGCACGGAGGTCGCCTTCTGCGTGCCCGGCGAGAGCTACATCGGCCTCCTCGACGGCCTCTACGACTCGCCGATCCGCCTGATCACGTGCCGCCACGAGGCGGGCGCGGCGAACATGGCTGAGGCGTACGGCAAGCTGACCGGACGGCCGGGCATCTGCATGGTCACGCGCGGGCCTGGCGCGACGCATGCGTCGGTCGGCGTGCACACGGCGTTCCAGGACTCGACGCCGCTGATCCTGCTGATCGGCCAGGTCGCCGTCCGTCCAGGAGGAGCGCGAGGCGTTCCAGGAGATCGACTACCGGCGGATGTTCGGTCCGCTCGCGAAGTGGGTCGCGCAGATCGACCGTGTCGACCGGATCCCCGAGCTGCATCGCGCGCGCCTACAGCGACGGCCTGCGCGGGCCGCCCCGGGCCGGTCGTGCTCGCGCTGCCCGAGGACATGCTCGCCGCGTCGAGCGATGCGGCCGACGCGCCGCCGTTCCAGCGGATCCAGGCAAGTCCGGCAGCGTCCGACCTGGATTCGCTGCGGGATCTGCTCGCGGGGGCGGAGCGGCCGTTCGCGATCATCGGCGGTGGGGGCTGGACAGCGGCTGCGGCAGCCGACCTTCAGGCGTTTCTCGAGGCGAACCCCCTCCCGGCGGGCGCGGCGTTCCGGCGTCAGGATGCGCTCGACAACGACTCGCCGAGTTACGCGGGCGACGTCGGCATCGGCATCAACCCGGCGCTCGCCGAACGGGTGCGCGACGCCGACGTGTTGCTCGTCGTCGGCCCCCGCCTCGGCGAGATGACGACCTCCGGCTACACGCTGCTCGACGTGCCGCGGCCCCGGCAGAGGCTCGTGCACGTGCATCCGGGCGCCGAAGAGCTCGGGCGCGTCTACCAGGCGGAGCTCCCGATCCTCTCGGGCATGGAGCAGTTCGCGCGCGGCGGTCCGCGACCTGCGCGTCGAGCCGCGCTGGGCGGCCTGGACGGAGCAGGCCCGCGCCGACTACGAGGCGTGGCAGCAGCACCCGGCGGTCCCCGGCCCGGTCGACCTCGGCGACTGTCTGGCGCACTTGCGTACTCGCCTCCCGAACGCGATCGTCAGTAACGGCGCGGGCAACCACACGGTCTGGGTGCACCGGTTCTGGCGGTTCCACAGCTACCCGAGCCAGCTCGCGCCGACGAGCGGCGCCATGGGCTACGGCGTCCCTGCCGCTCTCGCCGCCAAGGGCCTGCTGCCGGACCGGGACGTCGTCTGCTTCTCCGGCGACGGCGATTTCCTGATGGCCGGACAGGAGCTCGCGACCGCCGTGCAGTACGAGCTGCCGATCGTCGATCATCGTGGTCGACAACGGCATGTACGGCACGATCCGCATGCATCAGGAGCGGCAGTTCCCAGGCCGTGTCGTCGGCACCGATCTGGTCAATCCCGACTTCGCCGCCTACGCGCGCGTCCTTCGGCGCGCACGGCGAGAACGTCGTGCGCACCGAGGAGTTCGCGCCTGCGCTCGAGCGGTCGCTCGACGTCGGGCCGGCCGGCCGTGATCGCCCTGAGCGTCGATCCGGAGGCGATCACGCCGCGGACGACGCTCAGCGCCATCCGTGCGGCGGCCGCGAAAGGGGCGTCGTGAGAGGTCGCACCGAGCTGCGGGTGCCGGGCCTCCCGCAGCCGATCAGCCACTACACGGACGCGGTCTGGGCGGGCGACCTGTTCTTCATCTCGGGCTGTGTCCCGGTGGACTCGGCCGGCGAGCCTCGTGCCCGGCGACGTCGTGGCGCAGACGAGACAGGTGTTCGCGAACATCGGGACGGTGCTCACCGCGGCAGGCGGCAGCTTCGCGGACGTGGTGAAGGTGACGGTGTTCCTCGTCGACATCGACGACCGCGCCGCCGTCAACATCGTGCGGATGGAGGTCTTCGGCGAATCGCGGCCCGCGAGCACGCTCGTCGAGGTCAGCCGCCTCGCGATTCCCGGTGCGCGCATCGAGGTCGAGGCGGTCGCGCTGATCCCGTGACCGACGCGTACAACGCCATGATCACGAAGTGGCGCCGGCGCCCGCGCTGCCCGGCCCGCTGCACGGGCGCCGCCTGCTCGTCAAGGATCTGATCGACACCGCCGGCATCCGCACCACCTACGGCTCGCAGATCTACGCGGACCACGTCCCGACGCGAACGGCGAGCGCGGTCGAACGGCTCGTCGCGCCGGCGCGGTCGTGGTCGGCAAGGCGAACCTGCACGAGTTCGCGTGGGGCGTGACCAGCCAGAACCCGTGGTACGGGACGGTGCAGAACCCGCGCCATCCGGGCACGCACGACGGGCGGGTCGTCGGGCGGGAACGCCGCCGCGCTCGCCGCCGGCCTCTGCGACATCGGAATCGGGACCGACACCGGCTGCTCGATCCGCCTGCCCGCATCGTGCTGCGGCGTCGTCGGCTTCAAGCCGAGCTGGGGTCGGATCCCCGTCGACGGCGTGTTCCCGCTCTGCGAGTCGTTCGACACCGTGGGGCCGATGGCGACGACCGTCTCCGAGGTCGCGACCATGTGGTCGATTCTCGCCGCAGGCGCCCGTACCGGAGCCTCGCCTCGACGGGCTCGTCGTCGGCCTGCTCACCACGACCGCCCTCGGTCGGCGGGCCGGCGCTGCCGGAGAATCGCGCCGCCGAGGTCCACGTCGCGCGCCTCGAGGCGCTCGGGGCCCGGGTCGTCGAGGCGTCCATCCCCGAGCCGCCCGACGACACCTGGCCGCTGTTCTTCCACGAGGCGGCGCAGGCGCATCGCGCGACGTTTCCGGCCCGAGCCGCGGAGTACGGCGAGAACGTGCGCAGAAAGCTCGAGCTGGCGCAGGACGTCGACCCCATCGAGGTCGAAGGCGCACGCGCGGCGGTCCGCGCCTGGCGCACGCTCGAGCCGGACGTCGACCTGTACGTCGCACCGGTGCTCGGTGTCGACCTGCCGCCGGTCGACTGCGACGAGCTCGACATCCGGATCCCGGCCACCGCGTTCCTGCGCCCGTTCAACGTGCTCGGTTGGGCTGCGATCGCGATCGGCGACCTGCAGCTCATCGCGCCTCGCGACGAGGTCGTGCTCGCCGCGGCGCTCGCCTGGGAGCGAGCGCCTACGGACTGACGTGGCTGATGTCGCCGCGCGGCCGGCAGGGTCAGCGTCGACCTTTGAGCCGAAGCCGGAGTAGGTCGTGTCGATGCTGATCCGCTTCGATCCCTGCGGCGTCGCATAGTCGACGCGGCACCCGTCGGATGCGCCCCGGTCGTCGAGCCAGAACGTCGCCGGGAAGGGCTTCGCCGGCATAGTCGTTGGTCACGGCCGTCGCGATCGACGCCCGGACAGACGGCGGCACGCGCCGCGCGAGGCGCGTCGGGTCGACCACGCCCGCTGAACCGCGTCGTCCCGTTCGCTCGCCCTGCCCGCCGTGCCGGGGCACGGCGACGCCGTCGCGCGAGATAGGCGGGTGCCTCACATGTGCGCGAGCTCATCCGGCCGCGTCGCGTCGCTGCTTCGCAGTCAGCCGCGCGTGTCGAGCTTCGTCCACGGCTGAATGATGGAGTCCCCGAGCGCCGCCTGGATGTTCGCGTTCGTGTAGACGAACGGCCCGATCACGATCAGCTCCTGCGGGATACCGGCGAGCCGGGAATCGCTTGTAGAGGTGGGCGCGGCGCTCTGTGAACGACGTGGTCCCGTTCTCCTCGGCGGTGATCGTCGCTGCCGCCCACATGCGCCTGCCGATCAACTGCCTGAAGCGCGCCGGCCCCGCGCTCGTGGTCCGCGCGCGCGCCCCCGCGAAGCTCGGTGCGGTGGCGGTCCTGGCCGTCGTCGTGGACGTCGCCTTGGGCGACGAGCCCGCCGCAGCCGGCGAGCGAGCAGCGCGGACGAGCGCGAGTAGGGCGGCGAAGCGCATCGGCACCTGGTACTGGCCTCACAGCTCGATCGACACGGCGCCTGCCGGCCGCTGCCGCGCGTTCGCAGCGAAGCACGTCGACGAACGCCGCCGGCGGTCGGCGACCAGTCGCTGCGCGCGTACACGGCGATCTCGCGGATCAGCCGCGGCCGAAGCGCAGCACGGCGCAGTCGATGCCCGGGGCGACGACGTTGTCCGGGACGAGCGCGACGCCGACCCCGACGGCCGCCAGCCGGACCGCGCCTTCCGCCTGCGACGTCCGCACCGTCCCGCGCGGCCGGAAGCCTGCACGGCGGCAGATCTCCTCGACGACGCCGGCCAGGCCGTGGTCCGGGTGGTAGAGCACCCACTCGCGCTCGGCGAGTTCCTCCAGGCGACGTCGCGCTGTCCCGCGAGCGGATCGGAGCTCTGCGACCACGAGCGACGAACTCCTCCCAGCGCGACGGTCTCGAGCGGGCCGTCCCAGCGCCGCAGCGGCTGCGGCCCGACCGCGAAGTCAGCGACGCCCTGCTCGACGGCGTCCTCGAGCAGGTTGCGGTGGCGGAACTCGTGCAGCGGATCGCGACGTTTGGGTGGCGCTCGTGCCAGACCCCGATGTGGCGCGGCAGCACGCCGACCGCCATCGAGAGCACGGTCGCGATCTCGAGCTCGCCGAGCTCGAGCGCGAGGGCGGAGCGCGCTCCCTGCCTGCCGCGTTCGAAGCGCGCGCACGGCGAGGCGCGCCTCGGGCAGCAGCGCGCGGCCGGCCGGGGTGAGCGACACGCCGCGCGGCAGGCGGTCGAGGACCGCGCCGTCCAGCTCCTACTCGAGCGCCTTGATGTGCTGCGAGAGCGACGGCTGGGTCATCCCGACGCCGCCGCGCGGCGCGCGTGAACGACCCTTCGTCCACGACCGCCACGAAGCACTCGAGCTGGCGGAAGTTCATAGGAAGAACCTATCGCTCCAAGTGCCGTTTCGCGACCACTTGACCTATCGCGGGTAAACCCGTAAAACTCGCGCCTGTGCGGGCGACCGGGATCAATCACGTCAGCATCTCGGCCACAGATCTCGAGGACGTCAACGCGCTTCTACGAAACACTTTCGGGATGGAGCGGATCCCGACTCCGATCTTCGAGACGCCGGTGCAGTGGCTGCGCGTCGGCGATATGCAGCTGCACCTGTTCCTCGACGACGAGCGGTGACGCGCCGACTCGGCATCACCTCGGGCTGACGATCGACGACTTCGACGCGGCGTACGAGGCGGTCTCCGCTCGACGTCCGGCGAGTGGGGCGCCGAGCTCGTCGAGCTTCCCGTCGGGGCAGGTGCAGCTCTACTTCCGCGACCCGGCCGGGAACCTGATCGAGCTCAACTGGCCCGACGCCGACCAGCTCGACCGCGCGCGTTACCCGACCTCAGCCGGCTCGCCGACCGCGTGCCCCAGACAGCCGAGTCGGCGCAGGCGGTGCTCTACCTCGAGCCGAGCCTCGCATGACCGAGACGGCGATCGAGCAGCCCTCGAGCGATCTCGCACCGCGCCCGCCGGCTCGCGCTACGGCGGCGCATCGCTGCACGTGCTCGGCTGGGCGCTGCTCGCCGTCGTCGCGGTCGTCCCGGCGCTCTGGGTGCTCTTCCTCGCGCCGACGACGGGCAAGTGGGCGACCGCGTTCGGCTCGGCGGTGCACGACCCGAAGGACTTCCTGATCACGATGCTGAACGGCGATCACGGCGGCGGCGCTGTACTTCGTCGTCGCGAGCGGGTTCACGCTGATCTTCGGGCTGATGCGCGTCGTCAACATGGCGCACGGCGCGTTCTTCCTGCTCGGCGGCTACATCGCGCTGAAGCTCCAGCGCAACATGGTCGGAGAGGGCGGCGCGTTCGGGCTCACGAGCGCCCAGGTCAACCTGACGCACTGGATCGTCCCGGCCGTCGTCGCCACGCTCGTCGATCGCCGCCATGGGCGCTCGTCGATGCAGCAGGTGTTCCTGCGCTGGAACCAGGGCCAGGACCTGCGCCAGGCGCTGATCACGATCGCGATCTCGATCATCCTCGCCGACCAGATGCTCGCCCACTTCGGCGGCGTCGCCGAGGACATCGCCTGGCCGCGCAACTTCGACACGTTCGTCAACCTGCGCGTCGCAGGGCATCCAGTACACCGACGACCCGCCTGATCATCCTCGGCATCGCGCTCGCGATCGGCTGCCTGCTCTGGGTGTGGCTCAAGCGGACGCGGACCGGCATGGTGATCCGCGCCGGCGTCGACGACCGCGCGATGGTCTCGGCGCTCGGCGATCAACATCCAGCTCACGTTCGCGCATCGCGTTCGCCGTCGGCGTCGGGCCTCGCCGGCCTCGGCGGCGTGATCGGCGGGTCGTTCGCGAGCCTCGCGCCGGGCGTCGACGCGAACTGGCTGCTCTACTCGCTCGTCGTCGTGATCATCGGCGGGATGGGCTCGCTCGGCGGCGCGGCGATCGGGTCGCTCCTGCTCGGTCTGACGACGCAACTTCGCGGCCGCGTACCTGCCGTCGAACTACACGTACTACTCGATCATCTTCACGTTCGTGCTCGTCGCGCTCGTGCTCGCGGTGCGGCCGCTCGGGCTCTTCGGGAGGCCCGCATGAGGCGCGCGTCACGCCCGACCGCGTCGTCGGCGTCGTCGCGCTCGTCGCTCGCCGTGCTCGCGCCGCTCATCTCTCGACGTACTGGGTCGGCGACGCTGCTGACGCAGATGCTGTTCCTCGGCATCGTCGCGGCGAGCCTGATCTTCCTCTCCGCCTACGGCGGGCATGGTCTCGCTCGCGCAGGTCGCGCTGTTCGGCGATCGCCGGCTTCGTCGTCGGCAACGCGACGACGAACGGGAACACGAAGGGGCTCAACCTCGGCTGGAACCCGTGGTGGGGCGTCGCTCGCTCGCGCTCGTCGTCGACCGTGCTCGTCGGGCTGATCTTCGGCGCGCATCGCGAGCCGGAGCGTCGGGATCTACTTCCTGATGATCACGCTGACGTACTCGGTGATCGCCAACCTGTCCTTCGGCCAGGTCACCGACGTCTCGGGGTTCGGCGGGATCAGCGGCATCCCCACGCCGAGCTTCGATCGGCAATGTCGAGCGCGCATCCGAACCGCCTCTACTACGTCGCGCTCGTCGTTTCGCTCGTCGTCTACGTGCTGCTCCGCTACGTCGCGCGCACGCCGTTCGGCCTGACGCTCCAGGGCCTCCGCGACGACCCGGTGCGCATGGGCTCCCTCGGCTACAACGTCGCGCTCCACCGGACGATCGCCTTCGCGTTCGCCGGCGTTCGTCGCGGCGATTGCCGGGTGTCCTCTTCGTCTGGTGGAACGGCCACATCGACCCGGCCTCGATCGACCTCGGCGCGACGATCGACGTGCTCGTGATCGCTGTGATCGGCGGGCTCTACCGCCTGGAGGGCGCGTGGGTCGGCGCGCTCTTCTTCGTGGTGTCAACAACTACTCGCAGCAGATCAGCTTCATCGGACCGCGCTTCCACACGCTGATCGGCGCGATCTTCCTCGTCATCGTGCTCGTCTCGCCCGGCGGCCTCATCGGGCTCTGGGAGCGCGCGGTCAGCTTATTCTCCGGGCGGCGCGCGATCCGACGACCGCAGCCGGTCACCGTCGGCCAGGCCGAGCCCAGCGTCTGAAAGGAGGCCTCGACACCAGCGACATTACGCCTAGGGCTCGCTCGAATACGTCTCACCACGGAACCAAGTTGACCCGCAACCAGATCAACGGTTCGATAAGGAGGAGGGCATCCGAATGAATGCTCTCAAGCGCAGGTGGAAGCTCGTTTCGGTCGTAGCGGTCGCGGTCTCGCGCCGTCGGCGCTGCTCGCCGCCGCGGCGACCGCCCGCAGCCAGCGTCGACCCCGATCAAGATCGCGCGTGCTGTCCGACTGCCAGGGCGCGTTCGGCTCGTTCGACAACCAGGATCTGGCGGGTGTCGTGACCGCGATGACGCAGTTCGCCGGCGGGCACGCGAAGAACCCGAACAAGCCGCGTGACGGCTGGACCGGCGGCTCGATCAACGGCCATCCGCTGAGCTCGTCGGCATCGGCTGCTCGAACGACCGTGCCGACACGGCGATCAAGGAGACGAAGCGCCTGATGGAGCAGCTGGAGCGCCGACATCATGATCGGCCCGCTGTCCGGGGACGAGTCGATCGCGGTCGCGAACTACGCGAAGCAGCATCCCGACGAAGACGTTCGTCGACGGCGCCGCCGGCGCTCAGGACACGACGCTGAAGGTGCGGGCGCCGAACTTCTTCCGCTTCAACGGCGACGGGGCGCAGTGGAACGCCGGCCTCGGCGATCTCGCCTACAACAAGCTGGGTTGGCAAGACGGCGGCCGTCGTCGCGGACGACTACAGTTCGCGTGGACGTCGGCCGCCGGGCTTCATCGCCGAGTTCTGCGCGGTCGGCGGCAACGTGACGAAGCGGGTGTTCCCGCCGCTCAACACGACCGACTACTCGTCGTACGCCCAGCAGATGCCGACCAACGTCGACGGCACCTTCGTCGCGGTCGGCGGGGCGGGGCTGATCCCGTTCCTGAAGGCCTACGAGCAGGCACACGGCCCGATCGACGGGAAGAAGTTCATCGGCAACCTGTTCTGGGGCACGCCGGGCCAGTTCCAGCAGCTCGGCACCCGCGTCTCCGGCGCGTACTTCGGCGGCGCCGGCACGGCCGGCGACCTCGCCACCGCGGCCGCGAAGGACTACAACGCACAGGTCGGCAAGACGTTCAAGACGATCCCGCCGTTCGGCGCAGCCGCGCCGCAGGCGTCGTCGACGTTCACCTACGGCTACTACGTCAACACCTGGGGCCTGCTCTCGGGCCTGAAGGCTGTCGGCGGGAACATCTCCGGCGGCCAGAAGGCGCTGCAGGCCGGCGATCGGCAAGGTCAAGCTCGCGACCCCGTACGGCCCGCTCCACCTGGACAAGAACCGACCAGGCGGTCCTCAACGTCTTCTACGGGCAGCTCTACACCAAGGACGGCAAGCTGGCGACGAAGACGGTCGGCGAGATCCCGGGCGTCACCCAGACGTTCGGCGGCACGTTCTCCGACGAGCACGCCGGCTCCGGGCCGCACGTTCCCGCGCTGCGTCGAAGCGGAGCCTGCCGTGGATCGGCAAGACGATCCACCCGCAGGTCACCGGCTGACGGAGCGAGTGACCGACGCAGCAACTCCCGAGAACGCCGAGCCGATCCTCCGCCTGCGGGGGATCGGCCGGCGGTTCGGTGGCCTCCACGCCGTGCGGGACGTCGACCTCGACGTCGCGCACGGCGAGAGGCGCGCGATCCTCGGGCCGAACGGCGCGGGCAAGACGACGCTGTTCAACGTCATCTCCGGCGACGTCAGCCCGAGCTCGGGCACGATCGACTTCCTCGGTGAAGAGGTCAGCACGCTGCCGCCGCGGACGCGCGCGAAGCTCGGAATGGGGCGCACCTACCAGCAGTCCCGTTCGTTCCACGGCCTGACGGTCGAGGACAACCTCTACCTCGCGCGTGCTCGGCACGCGCGGCGGGCACTCTTCGCCCGTTCGGCTGGGCGACCGCGACGGCGAGTTGCGCGCAGCGCGCGCGGGAGCTCGCGGCGCGAGTCGGGCTCGGGGCGCGCGTCGGCCGCCCGTCGGGTCGCTCTCACACGGCGAGCAGCGCCAGCTCGAGGTGGCGATGGCGCGCGCCTCGAATCCGAGGTCTGATGATGCTCGACGAGCCCGCCTCCGGGCTGTCGCGCGGCGAGCGGGTCGCGCTGACCGAGCTGCTGCTCGGCCTCGACCCGGGGATCACCCTGATCCTCATCGAGCACGACATGGACGTCGCGCTGCGCGTCGCCGACCGCGTGACGATGATGCATGACGGACGCGTGATCGTCGAAGGCACGCCCGACGAGATCCGCGCGAACCAGACCGTTCACGACCTCTATCTCGGTCGGGGGAACCAGTCCGATGGCTGACGTGCCGCTCCTCGCAGTCGAGAACCTGAACGCGTTCTACGGGACGGCGCAGGCGCTCGAAGATGTCTCGTTCGAGCTCTCGGGCGGCGCGACCTCGATCGTCGGCCGCAACGGGATGGGCAAGACGACGCTGTGCAACGCGATCGTCGGCATCCCGCCGGCCCGCGTCACCGGGTCGATCCGCTATCAGGGGACGGAGCTGGTCGGCAGGCCCTCGTACAAGATCGCGAAGCTCGGAATCGGCTACGTGCCCCAGGGCCGCCGCCTCTTCCCCTCGCTCTCCGTCGACGAGCACCTGCGGATGCTCGCGGGGCGCAGGCTCGAAGCGGTGGACGATCCAGCGCGTCTACGAGCTCTTCCCACGCCTCGCCGAGCGGCGCCGCAACGGCGGCGCGCAGCTCTCGGGCGGCGAGCAGCAGATGCTCGCGATCGGCCGCGCGCTGCTCACGAACCCGTCGCTGCTGATCATGGACGAGCCGTCCGAGGGCCTCGCGCCGGCGATCATCGAGCAGCTGATCGAGACGTTCCGGACGCTCGAGCAGGAGGGCCTCGCCGATCCTGCTGATCGAGCAGAACCTCGGCATGGCGACGGCGATCGCCGAGCGGCAGCTCGTCATGGTCGCCGGGACGATCGCGGCCGAGACGACGGCTGCGGAGCTCTCGACCGACATGGAGCTGCAGCGGCGCTACCTCGGTGTCGAGCCGCTCGCGGAGCGCGCGTAGTGCCGACGGTCGTCCTCCTCGGCACGCTGGACACGAAGGGCCTCGAGTACGCCTTCCTGCGCGAGCGGCTGCGAGGCGCAGGGCGTCGACGTGCTCGTCGTCGACGCAGGCGTGAACGAGCCGGTCGGGATCCGGCCCGATGTGGGCCGCGACGAGGTCGCGCGTGCCGCCGGCGCCGACGCCGCGCCAGCTCGCGGCTGCGGCGACCGCGGCGCGGCCGTGACGGCGATGGGCGCGGGCGCCGAGGCTGTCGTCCTCGAGCTGCACGCCGCGCGGCCGCCTCGACGGCATCCTCGCGCTCGGCGGCTCGGGCGGGCTCGTCGATCGCGGCCCGTGCGATGCGCGCGCTGCCGGTCGGCGTGCCGAAGCTCCTCGTCTCGACGGTCGCGTCGGGCGACACGCGGCCGTACGTCGGCGCGGTCGACGTGACGATGATGTACTCGGTCGTCGACATCGCCGGCGTCAACCGGGTCTCGGCGCGGATCATGGCCAACGCGGCCGGTGCGATCGCAGGAATGGCTCAAGTCGGTTCTGCCGGCGCTCGACGAGAAGCCGCTCGTCGCCGCGACGATGTTCGGCGTCACGACGCCGTGCGTGACGACTGCGCGGGAGCGGCTCGAGGAGCTCGGCTACGAGGTGCTCGTCTTCCACGCCACCGGCGCGGGCGGCCAGTCGATGGAGGCGCTCGCGAAGGGCGGCTTCCTGGCGGGCGTGCTCGACGTGACGACGACCGAGCTCGCGGACGAGCTCGTCGGCGGCGTGCTCTCGGCGGGGCCCGAGCGGCTGGAGGCGGCGGGCGCGGCCGGCGCTGCCGCAGGTCGTCTCGCTCGGCGCGCTCGACATGGTCAACTTCGGCCCGCGCGAGACGGTGCCGCGCGGAGTTCGCGGATCGCAACCTCTACGTGCACAACCCGACGGTGACGCTGATGCGCACGACGCCCGAGGAGTGCGGCTGAGCTCGGCCGGACGATCGGGCGCAAGCTGTCGGCGGCCTCGGGGCCGACAGCGCTCTTCGTCCCGCTCGGCGGTGTCTCGATGATCGCCGTCGGCGGGCCAGCCGTTCCACGATCGCCGATGCGGACGAGGCGCTCGTCGCCGGCCTGCAGCGAGACGCTCGACGAGCGCGTCGAGGTGCACGAGCGCGACCGAGGACATCAACGACCCTGCGTTTGCGATCGCGATGGCCGACCGGCTGCACGAGCTGATCGAGGCAGCGTCGGTGACCCGCGACGAGGCGCTCGCGCGCCTGCGCGCCCAGGTCGCCGCAGGAGTGCCGATCATCGGCGCCGGTGCCGGCACGGGCCTCTCGGCCAAGCTCGCCGAGGCGGGCGGCGCCGACCTGATCATCATCTACAACAGCGGCCGCTACCGCATGGGCGGGCGCGGCTCGCTCGCGGGGCTGATGCCGTTCGGCGACGCGAACGAGATCGTCGTCGACATGGCGCGCGAGGTGCTGCCCGGTCGTGCGGCAGACGCCGGTGCTCGCAGGCGTCTGCGGCACCGATCCGTTCCGGCTGATGCCGGTCTTCCTCGACGAGCTGCGGCGCATCGGCTTCAGCGGCGTGCAGAACTTCCCGACCGTCGGGCTGATCGACGGGACGTTCCGCATCGGTCTCGAGGAGACCGGGATGGGCTACGGCCTCGAGGTCGACATGATCCGGCTCGCCCACGAGCGCGGACTTCCTCACCGCGCCCTACGTGTTCGACGCCCGATGAGGCGACGGCGATGGCAGAGGCGGGTGCGGACGTGCTCGTCCCGCACATGGGACTGACGACCGGCGGTGCGATCGGCGCGTCGACGGCGAAGACGCTCGAGGAGTGCGTCCCGCTCATCCAGGCGATGCACGACGCCGCCAAGCGCGTCAATCCCGAGATCCTCGTGCTCTGCCACGGCGGCCCGATCGCCGAGCCCGATGACGCCGCGTACGTGATCGAGCACACCGAGGGCATCGTCGGCTTCTTCGGCGCGTCCTCGATGGAGCGGCTGCCGACCGAGGTTGCGATGACCGAGAACATGCGCCGCTTCAAGTCGATCCCCGTTCACTCACCCAAGGAGGAACCGAGATGAGCACGTTCGTGAAGCAGGCCGACGTCGAGCAGGAGCAGTTCGACTGGGGCACGATCGGCTGGCGCTGTCGCCCCGCCAACACGGCAGTCGAAGAGCCTCGTGGTGATGGACGTCACGCTCGAGCCGGGTGAAGGGCACGCGTTCCATCGCCACGACGGCCAGGAGGAGATGATCATCGTCAAGCAGGGCAGCGTCACGCAGTTCATCGAGCGCGACTCGACGACGCTCGCGCCGGGCGACTCGGTCTACATCGATGCGGGCGTCGTGCACGCGTCCTACAACGACGGCGACGAGACCGCGCACCTTCAGGTCGTGATCGGACCGTCGCTCGGCGAAGGCGGCTACGGACTGGTCGACGTCTCTGCCGAAGAGCCCTGGGCCTCTCTCCGCTGATCGTCAGCGACGCGCGGTCGCGAGCAGCTCGGACGCGTCCACGCCGCGGATCGACGCGTCCACGAGCTCGATCGGGTGGAACGCCGGCAGGGGGTGCGCCGCGCGCCTCAGCGCCGCGGTGACCTGCACGAGACAGCCCGGGTTGCCGCTGGCGTAGGCGTCTGCCCCGGTTGCGGCGACGCAGTCCGCTTTCCGGTCGCCCAGCTCCGTGGCCGCGCGCGGTTGCACGAGGTTGTAGATGCCGGCGCTGCCGCAGCAGAGGTCCTGCTCGGCGGGCTCGACGATCGACAGGCCCGGGATCGCCCGCAGCGCGTCCCGGGGCTCTGCGGCGATCCGTTGAGCGTGCTTGAGGTGGCAGGAGTCCTGGAAGGCGACGCTGATCGGGAGCGGCTGCCGTTCGGCGGGAGCCGGCGCCTCGGCCAGGAGCTCGGAGACATCCACGACCCGCGCGGTGCCGTGATCCTTCAGGTGCGAGCCGCACCCGGCGGCGTTCGTGACGATCACGTCGTAGCCCTCCAACGCGTGCTCGAGGTCGTGGGCGCGCGCGACGCCTTCGTCGAGGCGCCCCGCATGCGCGTGCAGCGCACCGCAGCAGCCCTGCGCGCGCGGGACGTGCACGTCGAAGCCGTCGGCGGCGAGGACGCGTGCGGTGGCGGCGTTGACGTCGCCGAAGACGACGCTCTGCACGCACCCCGCGACGAGCGCGACGCGGGGCCCCGGTCCGGGCAGATGCTCGGGCGGCCAGGCAGGGCTCAGCCACGGCGGCGCGACACTGGCGAGCGGCCGCAGGGGGCCCGGCGCCGGGAGGCGGCGCAGCAGCAAGGCCGCACGGAGGCGCCGGCGGTGCGGGAACACCTCGAAGATGAACCGCCGCAGCAGGCGCTCTCCGGCGCCGCGCGGGCGGCCGGTTTCGATGTGCGCGCGCGTCGACTCGATCAGCCGGTCGTACTGCACCCCCGAGGGGCAGGCTGGGACACAGGCCATGCAGCCGAGGCAGCGGTCGAAGTGTTCGATCACCGTGTCGGTGAGCTCGAGCGAGCCGTCGACGAGGCCGCTCATCAGATGGATGCGCCCTCTCGGCGAATCCATCTCCTCGTGCCAGAGCGTGTACGTCGGGCACGACGGCAGGCAGAAGCCGCAGTGGACGCAGTCCGCGATCAGCTCGGGCTGCACAGGGCCTCCAGCACTCGTTCGGCGAGCGGGCTCCAGTCGATGGCTGCAGCCTCCTCGACGTAGGCGACGCGCGGGCCTGGACGTACGAGGGGCGCACTGCCGCCGTCCCAGCGGACGCGGCCCGGAAGCCGCGCCTGGAGGTCGCGCACCTCGTCCCACGGGTCGACCTGCTCACCGCCGAGCACTGCTGCCTGCTCGGCCACTGCAGGCGGCGCGCCTTCGAACAGGACGTACATCCGGCGCTCGACGATGTCGACGGCGCTCGGGACGAGACCGGAGCGATGCAGCTCGCCCCACCGTTCGGCGCCCACGCCGACCGTCTCCGCCGCAGCCGGGCGAGGATGCAGCCGCAGCGCGAGTCGCTCGACCGTCCCGAGCCGCCCGGCCGAGCCGCAGAAGAGCTTCGCGAGGTCGTAGCCCGCGACGTTCTTCACGACCTTGCCGCCCGAGTGCGCGTGGGTGCCGTCCGGCAGCACGACGCCGACGCCGATCACGAGATCGCGCATCGTCCCGAATCGGTGGCGCAGCGGCCCGGAGAGATCGCGGAGGAGGCAGTCGGCGAGCGTCGGGTCCCCGGGCGGATCGAGCGAGAAGCGCTGGGCGTGCGTGTCCGAGAGCCGACTGGAGGGCGGACAGGCGCAGCCTGCCCTCGACGATGCAGGTCAGGTCGCCGGGCTCATGCTCGACGATCCCGGTGTCAGAAGCGCTCGGCATGTCCCGCCAGCTCGAGCGGGTGGGCCCGGTAGGGCCCCGGCACCTCGCCGCAGAGCCGGGGCGTCGGGAACAGCTTCCCGGGGTTCGCGAGACCGGCCGGATCGAACCCGCTGCGCACGCGCTTCATCACGTCGAGGTCCGCTTCGCTGAACATGAGCGGCATCGCGCACGCCTTGTCGGAGCCGACTCCATGCTCGCCGGTGATTGAGCCGCCCGCGTCGACGCACGCCTCGAGGATCCGACTCGCGAGCAGCTCCGCGCGCTCGGCCTGGCCGTCGATGCGCGCGTCGTAGAGCACGAGCGGATGCAGGTTGCCGTCTCCGGCGTGGAACACGTTGCCGACCCGCAGCTCGTGCTCGCGAGAGAGGTCGTCGATCCTGCGCAGCACTTCGGGGAGACGCGTGCGCGGGACCACGCCGTCCTGCACGTAGTAGTTGGGGCTGACTCGGCCCATCGCCGCAAACGCCGCTTTGCGCCCGCGCCACACCGCGGCCCGGTCGGCCGGATCGGAGGCGAGGCGGATCTCGACGGCGCCCGCATCGCGGCAGAGCTGCTCGACGAGAGCGAGGTCGTGGTCGACCTGTGCTCTGCGGCCGTCGAGCTCGATGATCAGCACCGCGCCGCAGCCGGGCGGATAGCCGGCTCCGACCGCGGCTTCGGCAGCCTCGATCGTGATCGCATCCATCATCTCGATCGCCGCCGGGAGGATGCCCGCGGCGATCGTCTCCGAGACGGCGGCGCCGGCCGCATCCGTGTGCTCGAAGCCGGCGAGCAGCGTCCACACCGCCTCCGGCGCCGGGAGCACGCGCAGCGTCAGCTTCGTGGCGATCCCCAGCGTCCCCTCCGAGCCGACGAACAGCCCCAGGAGATCAGGCCCGTCGTCCCAGACCGAGAGCTCCACCAGTTCGCCGTCCGGCAGAACGATCTCGGCGGCGAGCACGTGGTTGACGGTGAAGCCGTACTTCAGGCAATGCGCCCCGCCCGAGTTCTCGGCGACGTTGCCTCCGATCGTGCACACCTGTTGCGACGACGGGTCGGGCGCGTAGTAGAAGCCGTCGGCCGCTACGGCTCGCGTCACGTCGAGATTCGTCACCCCGGGCTCGACGACCACCTCGCCGCGGTCGACGTCGACGGAGAGAAGACGGTTCATGCGGGCGAGCGAGATGACGATCCCTTCGGCGACCGGCAGTGCGCCGCCGGAGAGGCCGGTGCCGGCTCCCCGGGCGACGAACGGGATCCCTGCGTCGTTGCAGATCCGAACGACCGCCTGGACCTCCGCGGTGTCGGCCGGGAGCGCGACGAGTGCGGGAATCACACGCCGCCCGGTGAGCCCGTCGCACTCGTAGGTCCGCAGTTGCTCGAGCTCGCGAATGATGTCGGCGGCCGCCGCGAACCGCTCAACCAGCTCGGGGGCAAGCCTCATCACGACAACCTAAAGCATCGTAGGATCGGCGAGTGCCGCTTCGCTCGTTCCTGCGTTCGACCGGATTGCCGGAGGGCGACCTGAACGACCTGCCCGACTCCGTCAAGCGGTTCCCGGACGGCGCGCAGTACCGCGTCGAGATCCCGTCGACCGAGGGCCCGCGCTGTCTCGAGGCGGTGCTCGATCAGGCGGAGCTGCTCGACGTTCGCGTGCATCGTGTTTCGCAGGGGTCGGGCGTCTTCATGCAGACCGACCGCGAGCTCGACGAGCTGGCGCGGCTTGCGCGCGACGCCCGGGTCGAGGTATCGCTGTTCGCACGGCCGAACGCCGCATGGGGCGTATCCGCGAGCGCCCGCGTCCACGCGTCGCTGGCAGCGTCGGCACACGGCCAGGAGCAGGTGGTCGCGAATCTCGAGGACTGCGTCCGCGCCGCCGGCCACGGCTTCAGGTCGGTGCTGATCGCAGACGTCGGCGTTCTCGATCTCTTCCGCGAGGCGCGGGCGGCCGGTCTTCTCCCGGCGGAGATGCAGGCGAAGGTCTCGGTGATGCTCCCCGCGGCCAACCCGGCGGCCGCACGGGTGCTCGAGCGTCTCGGCGCGTCGACGATCAATCTCCCCACGGACCTGACACTGGCTCAGATCGCCGCCGTGCGCGCGGCGGTCGACGTGCCGCTCGACGTCTACGTGGAGGCGCCTGACAACCTCGGTGGCTTCGTGCGCCACCACGAGATCCCGGAGCTGATTCGCGTCGCGGCGCCCGTCTATGTGAAGTTCGGGCTGCGGAACGCGCCCGACGTCTATCCCGCCGGGACGCACCTCGAGGCGACGACGGTCGCGTTGAGCCGCGAGCGTGTTCGCCGGGCCCGCCTCGGGCTCGAGCTGCTCGCGCGCTCGGGCTACGAGCCCGCCTCGTCGGAGCTCGGCGCATCCGGTCTCGCAGTCCCCGTTCCATCCACCAAACCGAAGGAGAGCTGATGGCGCGTCCGTGCACGTTGTTCACCGGCCAGTGGGCCGATCTGCCGTTGACCGACCTGGCTGCGCGCTGCGCGGGCTGGGGGTTCGACGGGCTCGAGCTCGCCTGCTGGGGAGACCACTTCGAGGTCGACCGGGCGCTCGCCGACAGCGGGTACGCGCGCGGCCGCCGCGAGCTGCTCGAAGCGAACGGTCTCGGCGTGTGGGCGATCGGCGCGCATCTCGTCGGCCAGGCGGTCTGCGACGTGATCGACGAGCGCCACCGCGCGATCCTGCCGCCCGACGTCTATGGAGACGGGGAGGCGGAGGGCGTCCGCACGCGCGCCGCCGAGCGGATGAAGGACACGGCCCGGGCCGCGGCCCAGCTCGGCGTCACCCAGGTCAACGGCTTCACGGGCTCGTCGATCTGGCGTCTCATCTACTCGTTCCCGCCGAATGACTTCGCGGCGATCGAGCGTGGCTACGAGGACTTCGCCGAGCGCTGGGGCCCGATTCTCGACGTGTTCGACGCCGAAGGAGTGCGCTTCGGCCTGGAGGTGCATCCGACGGAGATCGCGTACGACTTCGTCACCACACGCAAGACACTGGATGCGATCGGGAATCGCGAGGCCTTCGGGATCAACCTCGACCCGAGTCACTTCGCACATCAGGGGCTGGACACGGCGCAGTTCGCACTCGAGTTCTCGGATCGCATCTACCACGTCCACGTCAAGGATTCGATCAAGCGGCTGGACGGGCGCCGCTCCATCCTCGGCTCGCATCTGAACTTCGGCGAGGAGCAGCGTGGCTGGGACTTCGTCTCACCCGGGCACGGTGACGTCGACTTCGAGAGCTTCTTCCGCGCCCTGAACCGCATCGGCTACCAGGGACCGTTGTCGATCGAATGGGAGGACAGCGGCATGGATCGCGACTGGGGAGCCCCCGATGCGCTCGCGTTCGTACGCCGGACGGACTTCGCCCCGTCCGAGATCGCGTTCGACGCGGCGATGCAGAAGGCGGAAGGATGAGCGGTGGAATCGGTGTCCGGTCGGCCGGACCGGCGGGCGAGGCGGTGCGCTCGATCGGGGTCGGCATGCTCGGTTACGCGTTCATGGGCAAGGCGCATGCGAATGCCTATCGCAAGCTCGCCTACATGACCCGGCCGCCGCTGCTCCCACGGCTCGTGTCGCTCGCGGGGCGAGACGAGGAAGCGGTCGCCGCTGCGGCCGACCGCTACGGCTTCGAACGCCACGTTGGTGACTGGCGCGAGCTCATCCGAGATCCAGAGGTCGAGCTCCTCGACAACAGCGGCCCGAACAACCTGCACGCGGAGCCGACGATTGCGGCGGCCGAGGCGGGCAAGCACGTCTTCTGCGAGAAGCCGCTAGGCAGGACAGCCGACGAGAGCTACGAGATCTGGCGGCGCGTCGAGGCAGCCGGTGTCAAGCACATGACCGCGTTCAACTACCGCTTTGTCCCCGCGGTCCGGCTGGCGCGCCAGATGATCGAGGCAGGAGAACTGGGAGAGATCCTGCACTTCCGCGGTCGTTACCTGCAGGAGTGGGGGACGACGACCGACGATGCGTGGCGCTTCCACGCCGACGCGGCCGGTTCGGGAGCGCTCGGCGATCTCGGCGCCCACGTGATCGACCTCGCGCGGTACCTCGTGGGTGAGATCACCGCGGTCTCGGGCGAGGTTCGCACCTTCTTCCCCGGCCGCGAAGTGGACGATGCGTTCGAGGCGGTGGCGAGCTTCGCGAACGGCGCAGTCGGAACGGTCGAGGCGACACGATTCGCCGCCGGTCGCAAGAACGCCTTCAGCTGGGAGATCAACGGCTCGAAGGGCTCGCTCGGGTTCGATCTCGAGCGGTTGAACGAGTTGCAGCACTCGGAAGGCACGCGCGGCTTCCGCACGATCCTGGTCTCCCAGCCCGACCATCCGTTCTGGGAGTGGTGGTGGCCCGAGGGCCACATGATCGGCTGGGAGCACACCTTCGTGCACGAGATCCACCACCTGCTGACTGCGATCGCGACCGGGGACGACGTGGCGCCGCACGGTGCGACGTTCGAGGACGGCTATCGGGCGGCCGAGGTCTGCGATGGCGTGCTTCGCTCGGCCGCCTCGGGCCGGCGCGAGGAGATCGCCTACCGCTCATGAACGCGCCGTCGGGCGAGCAGTTCGAGATCGCATTTGGCGAGCAGCAGGCCGTCGTCGTCGAGGTGGGTGGCGGACTGCGGTCGTATCGCGCCGCAGACGACGACCTGCTGGACGGCTATGGCGAGGCGGAGCTGTGCACGTCGGGCCGCGGGCAGGTTCTGATGCCCTGGCCGAACCGTCTGCAGGGCGGCTCGTACGAGTTCGGCGGGCGGCGTCACCAGGTGCCACTCGACGACCCGTCGGCCGGCAACGCGATCCACGGGCTCGTCCGCTGGGTGAACTGGACGGTCGCCGAACGCGCACCGGACCGGGCGGTGCTGCAACACGAGCTGCATCCGCGGCCGGGCTACCCGTTCTCGCTCGAGCTCTCGATCGAGTACGCACTGTCGCCGGCAGGTCTCCGCGTGCGGACGACGGCCACCAATGCCGGCGCCGTGCCGTGTCCCTTCGGCAGCGGCGCTCATCCGTATCTGACGGTCGGGACGGCGACGATCGACCCGGTCCTCCTGCGTGCGCCGGGGCGCACGGTGCTGCAGTCCGACGAGCACGGCATCCCAACCGGCCGAGCGCCGGTCGACGGCACGGAGCACGACTTCAGGCAGCCTCGGCCGATCGGGTCGACGCAGCTCGACCATGCCTTCACCGATCTCGAGCGCGGCGCAGACGGTGTCGCCCGTGTCGAGCTCTCGTGCCCCGGCGGGGGAAGCGGTCTCGTCCTCTGGGTCGACGAGGCCTACCGCTATCTCATGCTGTTCACCGGCGATCCACTCCCGGACGTCGACCGGCGCAGCCTGGCCGTCGAGCCGATGACCTGCCCGCCGAACGCCTTCCGGACGGGGGAGGACCTGATCGTGCTCGACCCCGGCGAGTCCTTCACCGGCACCTGGGGGCTCGGCCGCCTCTGAGCGCCCGAGCCGCCCGTCAGGCGGCGGGGGGAGGGGGAGTTTCGCCGCGGAATGCCTCGACGGCCTCTTCGACCGTGTCGTAGATCCGGTTCGCGCCGATGATGCTCGTCACGCCGTACCGATCGAGCTGCTCGCGGACCGAGTCCCGGACGTCGGCCACGGCGAGGACGACTCCGAGCTGCTGCAGCGTCTGGGCGGTCTCGACGAGCGTCTTGCCGCCGGTGAAGTCGATGTCGTCGATGCTCGCTGCGGCGAGGATGAGCCAGCGTGGGGGGGCCGTTCCGCCGGCAAGCTCGAGCAGCTCGTCGGACAGTCGCGCGGCGTTCGCGTAGAAGATGCCTGCGCCGAAGCGGTAGACCACGAGCCCGGGCGCGCTCGTCACGCCCGGCCCGGTCGGCACCGAGCGCACATGATGGTGTTCGTTCCAGGTGAGCACCACGTCGACGGGCTCGTAGTGGCGGCGCACGTGCAGGAGGAGCGAGAGGACGATCGCAAGGATGATCCCCTGCTCGACCCCGACCACGACGACGACCACCGCAGTCGCGACCGCGACCGCGAACTCGTCCTTGCGCAGGCGGAGGATCTCGCGCAGGCCGTCGATGTCGACGAGCTTGAGGCCGATCAGGAAGACGACCGCGGCGAGCACCGCGTTCGGCAGATACTGCAGAGGCCCGGTCAGGAACAGCAGCACCACTGCGACGACGACGGCCGTGGTGAGCTGCGCCACCTGCGTGTGGCTGCCGCCTTCGTCGGCGATCTCGGTCTTCGTCGGGCTGCCGTTGACGACGAAGGTGCTGCTGAATCCCGCGCCGATGTTCGCGAGGCCGAGGCCGACGAGGTCGACGCTCTCGTCGAAGGGCTCGCGGTACTTGACGGCGTAGGCGCGGGATGTGGCGGCGCTCTGCGCGAGGATGACCAGGAACAGCGTCGCTGCGGTGAGGAGCAGCTTGGAGGCGTCACTCCATGTGATTCCCTCCGGGAGACCGATGTGCGGCAGCCCGCTCGGAACCGGCCCGAGCGTCGAGATGTCGTGGCTCTGGAAGTCGAAGATCCAGCTCGCCGCGATCATCCCGATCACCGCGACGAGCCCGCCCGGGATCGCCTTCAGGTAGCGCGCGAAGACGATGAGGATCGCCAGGACGGCCGCCGAGACGAGTGCCGTCTGCCATGAGGCCTCGCCGATGTGCCGGAGCGTGAGACCGAACTCGCGCACGGTCCCGCTGAGCGCGTCCGTCGCGACCTTCGGGGTCGCGATCCCCAGCATCCCGCCGACCTGCCCCATCGCAACCTGGATGCCGACTCCTGTCAGGAAGCCGACGAGCACCGTTCGGGACAGGAAGTTCGCGAGGAACCCGAGCCGCGCGACCCGCGCGAGGAAGAGGAAGGCAGCTGCGAGCAGTGCGCTCAGGCTGGCCAGCGCGAGCCACTGGGGCGTGTTCGGCTGGAGGCCCGAGATGCCGAGCCCGGCGATGCCCGCGTACATGATCGCCGCGGTCGCCGAGTCGCCGCCGACGACGAGGTGCCTGGAGGAACCGAAGAACGCGAACGCCGCGATCGGGATCAGGATCGTGTAGAGCCCGGTGACCACCGGCGTGCCGGCGATCTTCGTGTAGCCCATCACCTCCGGGATGGCGAGTGCCGCGAGCGTGACACCGGCGAGGATGTCCTGCGAGAGCCAGGCCCGGTTGTACGGCAGGATCCCGTCGCCGACCGAGCTGGGAAGACGGAATCGCTTGGCGGCGCCGGTCGTCACGCGCGAGAGCGAATCAGCGTCCATAGGCCCCCGGCATCGCCCCAACGGGATGACGCCTAGAGGTAAGACCTAGGTGATCTTCAGCGCCGGCGAGCGGCCGAGTGGCACACCGTGAGCGTCCAGGGCGACCACCGCGGCATAGCGCGCGTCCGCCGGCGCGAGCAGTTCGGTCTCGAAGCCGGTCCTGCGAGTCGCGCTCACGGCTGGGAGCGACGACGCGCGCGGGCCGCTCTCGAGACGCCACGCATGGACCTCGGTGGCGCCGTTCCAGCTCGCGTAGACGAAGCGGTGGCCCTCCCGTCGCCGCGTGGCGATCGCCGGCGGCTCCGTCGGCCGGCCGTGCCACGGCATCTTCAGGACGCGGTAGTTCTGCCCGCCGTGCGGCAGGTGGGCGTCGAACACCAGCTCACCTCCGCGCGTGTACTCGGAGAGCCACGGCGCCGTGCCCCAGCCGACGAGGACGTTGCCGTTCGGAAGCACCTGTGTGCTGCCGAGTGCGTGGGAGAGCACCGGTGGATCGTGCGTGTACTTCCGGTGCAGCGTCGCCCGCATTCGCTTCGTGTCGAGCGCGAGCACCAGCGCTTTCGACTGCGGTTGCACCTGCGGCGCGGCGCCGTCGTCGAACAGACTGACGAGCTGATCGGTTGCGCCGTGATGGCGAGCGTCGTGCTGCCAGGCGAAACCGGTGCCGGGGCCCATCGCGAAGTCGCTCTGCTTGCCACCGAGCCGCCACATGACGTTCCCGCTGCCCCGGTCGATCTTGTAGATCGCCCAGGTGTTCCGCGCCGAGATGAGGAAGTTGCCGTCGGCGTCGAGCTCGATCGAGTTGATGTGGAAGTAGTCGTAGGCTCCCTTCGTGTTGAAGCCCGAGTGGGACTCTTCGACTCCGACGTGGTCGAGGCTGCGCCACTCGAAGAGGACCCGGCCGCTCGGAAGCTCGAGCTCCTGGAAGATTCCCCCGACGACGACGCCGTTGGACGGGCCGCCGATCCCCGAGAGGTTCATCGGCGCGCGCTCCCAGGCCGTGACGAGCGCGGTGCCGCGTGAGGTGAGCAGGAACTCGTGCAGGTCGGACGGGCGGCCGGCGCCGGCCGGGACACGCGCGACCTCGCGGTAGGACTCGTCGAGGATGATGTGCGTTCCCTCGCCCAGCCCGTGCTCGGTCTTGCCCTCCCACCAGGTCAGCACGGGTTTGCCCCGATAGACGGCGGCGCGGAAGTTCAGCGCCACGACGGGCTTCGACGGTCTGAACCAGAGCGGCTCGCCGTCGCGGTCGAGGATCAGCGAACCGCGCTGGCCGGGGCCGGACAACGGCGCCAGGAAGAGGCAGCCCGCGCTCGTGCGCGGATCGTGATGCACCGTCGTCAGAAGCGGCGGGACGAGATCGGGCCGGGAACGGAAGAGGTGCGTCTGGGTCGGCGCCGCGGCGGCCAGCGCCGATTCGACGAGCCGGCCGGAGGCGGCGGCGCCGCCGAGGAGCAGCGCCCCCGCGCCGGAACCGGCTGCGCGCCGCACGAACTCTCCGCGTGTCCAACGTGCCTCCATGCGACCTCCCTCGCGGCGTCGATGTTGTCATACCGTCATGCTTCCCGGTGTGGACGCCTTCGACTGGGACGAGCGCTACGCCGGCAGCGAGTTGCTCTGGACGGCCGAGCCGAACCGTTTCCTCGTGGCGGAGACCGCCGCTCTCGCGCCGGGCGCGGTGCTCGACCTCGCCTGCGGCGAGGGACGCAACGCGATCTGGCTGGGCGAGCGCGGCTGGCGGGTCGCCGGGGTCGACTTCTCCGCCGTTGCGATCGAGAAGGCGCGGCAACTTGCAGCGGCGCGCGGGGTCGACGGCGACTGGCTCACTGCCGACCTGCGTGAGTACGAGCCCACTGCCCGCGCGTTCGACCTCGTGCTCGTCTTCTACTTCCACGTCGCCGCCGATGTTCGCCGGCCGATCCTCCGGGCCGCGGCGGACGCGGTCGCCGCAGGCGGGACCTTCCTGCTCGTCGGCCATGACATCGACAACCTCGCCGACGGCCACGGCGGCCCGCGCGATCCGCGCGTGCTCTACTCGGCGGCGGATGTCGTGTCGGATCTGGCCGGGTGTGGCCTCGAGGTCGAGCGGGCAGAGCGCGTCGAGCGGCCGGTCCAGACGCCGGACGGTGAGCGCGTCGCACTCGATGCGCTCGCTCGGCTTCTTCGTCCCGAGCCCTCCTAACCGGCCGGCTCCAGCGCCCTGGCGGGAGTCGTGCTCTGGCGGGCGCGCTTCGCCGGAGCGGGGAGCCGCAGGCAGAAGAAGACGCCGACCGCGGGCGCCACGGCACAGATCGTCAGGGCGGTCTTCAGGTCGACGGCGTCGGCGACCGCGCCGAGCACCACTGCCGCGACGCCGCCGACGCCCATCGCGAGCCCGACCGAGAGGCCCGACGCCATCCCCACGTGCCGCGGCAGGTAGAGCTGGCTGAGGACCATCGTCACGCCGAACGTGCCGACGACGCACACGCCGACGAGCATCAGCGCGATGACCCCGGCCACGCCGCCGACGTAGACGAACACGAGGATCAGTGGGGCGATCAGGGCCTGCGTGATCACGAGCGTCGTCCGCAGTCCGATTCGGTCCGCGACGGCGCCGAGGAGGAGTGTCCCGATTGCGCCCGCGAGCAGCATCAGGAAGAGCAGCCTGCTTCCGTCGGCCTTCGAGTGGCCGAGCGAGACGACCCAGAGCGGAACGAACGCGAGCAGCGTGAACCAGGCGACGCTGCGCAGCGCGATCACGACGCCGAGCAGCGCCATCGCGCGCCGCCGGTCGTCGCCGCGCTCGAGCCGGCCCGCGTGTGCGGCGGGTGTGAGCGTCGAGAAGTACGGCGCGAAGCGCGCGAGCGCGGCCGCGGCGACGAAGACCGGCACCATCGCAACCAGGCCGCCGACGAGACCGAGCCAGACGACGAGCTGCCCGGTGGCGAACGCGCCGAGCGCGTAGCCGACGTTTCCGCCGCTGTTGAAGTACGACATGCCGCTCGCCCGCTTGTGGCCGCTCGCGTACGACGCGTACTTGGCGCCCTCGGGATGGAACGCCGCAACTCCCAGCCCGCCTGCGAGCACGAGCAGCAGCACGAGGGGATAGACGGGTGCGATCGCCGCGCCGCCGACACCCACGGCCGCGAGCAGAGTGCCGCCTGGAATCAGCCAGAGTGCGCCGCGCCGGTCCGACCACAGCCCGAAGAGCGGCTGCACGAGCGACGACGACGCAGTCGCGGCGAGCAGCAGCATCGCCGCCAGCGCGTAGCTCAAGTGGAAGCGGTCGGTCATGAACGGGATCAACGCCGGAACGCTGCCCGACGCGAAATCGACCGCGAGATGGCCGCCCGAGAGCGCGGTCATGGCGCGCCTGTCGATTCCCGTTCTCGGGTCGGCCGCCATCGCTCGATCGTAGTCGCGGCTCAGCAGATGCGCGGCAGCGGATCGCCGACGAGCATGTCGACGACGCGGCTGCCTCCGAAGCCGGTCTCGAGCAGCACGAGGCCGGCGGGCTCGGCGCGCACCTCGCCGATCAGCGCGGCCTCGGCGCCGAGCGGGTGCTCCCGCAGGAGCGCGAGCGCCGCCTCGCAGGCGTCGCCGGCGACGATCGCGACCAGCCTGCCCTCACAGGCGACGTAGAGGGGGTCGATGCCGAGGATCTCCGACGTGCCGACCACCTCGGGACGAACGGGCAACGCCGTCTCGACCAGGTGGACTGCGACGCCGGCGGCCTGGGCCAGCTCGTTCAGCGCCGTGGCGACGCCGCCGCGGGTCGGGTCGCGCATGAAGCGAACCGCGCCGCCGAGCGTGAGTAGCGCCTGCGCGAGCTCGAGCACGCACGCGGTGTCGCTCTTCAGGTCGACCTCGAGCTGCAGCTCGCCGCGGGCGACCATCACCGCCATGCCGTGGTCGCCGATCGGGCCGGAGACGAGCACGCGGTCGCCGGGGCGGACGCGCTCGGCGCCGAGCTCGACCTCGGGCGCGACGACACCGACTCCGGCCGTGGTCACGTAGAGGCCGTCCGCCTTGCCGCGCTCGACCACCTTGGTGTCGCCCGCCGCGACCGGCACCCCTGCTGCCTCGGCAGCCTGCGCCATCGAGGCGGCGATCCGGCGCAGGTCGGCGGTCGGGAAGCCCTCCTCGATCACGAACCCGGCCGAGAGCGCGAGCGGCCGCGCGCCGGCCACTGCGAGGTCGTTCACGGTCCCGTTGACGGCCAGATCCCCGATGTCGCCGCCCGGGAAGAAGATCGGCTTGACGACGTACGAGTCGGTCGTGAACGCGAGCCGCGAGCCGTTCAGCTCGAGCAGCGCCGAATCGGAGAGCGGGGCGAGCAGCGGGTTGCCGAGCTCCTCGACGAACAGACCTTCGACGAGCGCACGCGTCGCCTTTCCGCCCGCGCCGTGCGCGAGCGTGACGACCTCGTCGCGCAACCTCGCGCGGCGGGGCCTCATGCGGGGACGCGCTCGCGCCGCCTGGCGAGTCGTCCGTAGTTGTAGTAGGCGGCGCAGGCGCCTTCGCTCGAGACCATGCATGTGCCGATCGGGCGCTCCGGGGTGCACGCGGTCCCGAAGACCTTGCACTCCCACGGCTTGATCGCTCCCACGAGCACCTCGCCGCACTGACATGCCTTCGGATCCTCGATGCGGGTGCCCGGCAGCTCGAAGCGGGCTTCGGCGTCCCACTCGGCGAAGCCGGGCCGCAGCTTGAGCGCGCTCAGCTCGATCCAGCCGAGGCCGCGCCACTCGAACGTCTCCCGCAGCTCCATCGTCTCCTCCAGCACCGCGAGCGCCCGCGGGTTTCCGTCGCGCCGAACGACGCGGGTGTACTGGTTCTCGACCTCGCAACGTCCTTCACGCAGCTGACGCACGAGCATCACCGTCGCGTGCAGGATGTCGATCGGCTCGAAGGCGGTGACGACGACGGGCTTGCCGTAGTCGCGGGCCATGAAGTCGTACGGGCGCGTGCCGATCACCGTGGAGACGTGGCCGGGCGCGATGAACCCGTCGAGCTGCAGTCCGGGCGAGTCGAGGATCGTCTTCAGCGGTGGGCCGATCGTCACGTGGTTGCAGAAGGCGGAGAAGTTGCGGATGCCCTCGGCACGCGCCCGCAGCAACGTGATCGCAGTTGCGGGCGCCGTCGTCTCGAAGCCGATGGCGAAGAAGATCACCTCGCGGTCCGGGTTGCGGCGCGCAAGCGCCAGCGCGTCGAGCGGCGAGTAGACCATGCGCACGTCGGCGCCGCGAGCCTTTGCTTCGAGCAGGGAACCGCGACCGCCGGGCACGCGCATCATGTCGCCGAAGGTCGTGAAGATCACCTCGGGCCGTTCGGCGAGCGCGATCGCGTCGTCGACGCGCCCCATCGGGATCACGCACACGGGACAGCCGGGCCCGTGGAGGAAGTCGATCTCCGGCGGCACGAGATCTTCGATGCCGTGCTTGTAGATCGTGTGCGTATGGCCGCCGCACACCTCCATGAACTTCAGCGCCTGCCCGGGCTCCACCAGCGTCTCGAGCTCGTGCACGAGCTTCTGTGCCAGCTCGCCGGAGCGAAACTCGTCGACGAACCTCATCGCGGGGCGGTGAGCTTCTCGAGTGCGATGCCGGCATGACAGAGCAGCAGGTCGCCGGCTGCGACCGGCTCGACCAGTTCGATCCCGACCTGCTCGTGACTGCCGCCGACCGCGACGGTGGCGGTGACCCCGTCGACCCTCACGACCGTGGCGGCAACCGCCGTGTCGCCGCAGGTGATGCAGTGATCGGTGTCGAGCGTCACAGCGCGGCACTCGCCCTGATCTCGCGCAGTTCCTGCTCGTAGGCCTCACCCATCCGCTCGAGGAGCTCGAGCGTCTCCCGGGCCTGTTGCTCGTCGATCCGCTCCAGGGCGAAACCGACGTGGATCAGCACCCAGTCACCGACCTCGACCTCGGGGCAGAGCGCGTAGGAGACCTCTCGCCGCACGCCGGAGATCTCGGCCTTGGCGAGGGCGCCCACCGGGTCGACGATCTCGACGATCTGGGCCGGGATTGCCAGGCACATGGCTTGACCCTCGCTGAATCAGGCGCCGCTCGCAAGGGAGAGACGGCGCGTATCCTCTGCGGCTTAGCCGCACCGCGGTCTCCGTGCGCCCACCGATGGTGTGGAGCGGCGGGACTGCGAGTGTGGGTGCCGACCCGTGGAATCCGTTCAGACAAGCGTGATTGCGCCCGAGGGGCTGGCCGACCTGATCGGCGCCCTGGGGGGCCGCGGCTATCGCGTGCTCGGTCCGACCGTGCGGGACGGTGCGATCGTCTACGAAGAGCTCGAATCGGCCGAGGACCTGCCGGTCGGCTGGAAGGACATCGCGGATGCGGGGTCCTACCGGCTCGAGCGTCGCGACGATGCGGCGCGCTTCGGGTACGCCCTCGGTCCGCACTCGTGGAAGCAGTTCCTCTTTCCCCCCAAGATTCGCCTCTGGCAGGCGCAGCGTGGTGCAGACGGCTTCGAGATCGAGGAGGAGCCGCTCGAGGATGCGCCGCTCGCGCTGATCGGCGTGCGCGCCTGCGAGCTGCACGGGATCGCGATCCAGGACAAGGTCTTCCTCGGCGGTAGCTACACCGACCGCGACTACGCCGCACGCCGCAAGGACGCCTTCATCGTCGCCGTCAACTGCTTCGAGCCGTCCGGCACCTGTTTCTGCGTGTCGATGGGCACGGGCCCGAAGGCCGAGGCAGGCTACGACCTCGCGCTCACCGAGATCCTGGACGGAACGCACCGTCTGCTCGTCGAGGTGGGAACCGAGCGTGGCGCGGAGGTCTTGCGCGAGTTGCCGGCCCGTGACGCCGAACCGGTCGATCTCGAGGCGGCAGCCGCCTCGGTCGTGCGCGCGGCGGAGCGCATGGGGAGGAGCGTCGATGCCACCGACCTTCGTGGTCTGCTCGCGCGCAACCTCGAGAGTGAACGCTGGGACGAGGTCGCGACCCGCTGCCTCACGTGCGGCAACTGCACGCTCGTCTGCCCGACGTGCTTCTGCTCCAGCGTCGAGGACGTCACCGACCTGACGGGCGACCACGCCGAGCGGACGCGGTCGTGGGACTCCTGCTTCTCGGTCGACCACTCCTACATCCACGGCGGCAGCATCCGGCCGTCCGGCCGCTCGCGCTACCGCCAGTGGCTGACCCACAAGTTCGGTACCTGGTACGACCAGTTCGACAGCTCGGGTTGCATCGGCTGTGGGCGCTGCATTGCGTGGTGCCCGGTCGGGATCGACGTGACCGAAGAGCTGACCGCGATTCGCGCCGGCGAGGGAGTTGGTCATGGAGACGATTGAGCAGATCCTGCAGGGAGTGCGGCTCTTCGAGGGCCTGACGCAGCCGGAGCTCGAGCTGATCGCAGGCTGCGGTCGCAACGTCCAGTTTCGCGAGGGCGAGCTGCTGTTCCGGGACGGCGGGGAGGCGAACACCTTCTACGTGCTCAGGCATGGCAGTGTCGCGCTGGAGACCTTCGTTCCGACGCGAGGGCCGGTGACGATCGACACGATCGATGCCGGTGAGGTGCTCGGCTGGGCGTGGCTCTTCCCGCCCTACCGCTGGCACTTCGACGCGCGAGCGCTCTCGCTCGTCCGCGCGACGAGCTTCGACGGCGCGTGCCTGCGCGGCAAATGTGAAACGGATCCGCAGTTCGGCTACGACCTGATGTCGCGTTTCACGCAGGTCGTGATCGGGCGGCTCCAGTGGACCCGGCAACGACTGCTCGACGTCTACGGGTATGACGGCAACAGCTGAGTTCCATCAGTCGCTCGGGCCGATGACGCCCGAGCCGTATCGCGTTGCGCGGCGCACGCGCGAGCTGAGCGACACCTGGACGCTCGAGCTCGAGCCGGTGTCGGGTGACGCAATCGACTTCGCGCCCGGCCAGTTCACCATGCTGTACGTGTTCGGGATCGGCGAGGTGCCGATCTCCGTCTCGGGCGAGCCAGGCGGCCCGCTCATCCACACGGTGCGCGCCGTCGGCGCTGTGAGCGCGGCGATCTGCGGATTGCAGCCGGGGGACATGCTCGGTGTGCGTGGTCCGTTCGGGAACGTGTGGCCCGTGGAGGCTGCCGCCGGCGCGGACATCGTCGTCGTGGCCGGCGGCATCGGCCTGGCGCCGCTGCGGCCCGCCGTGCTCCAGGTGCTCAGGCACCGGGGCGAGTTCGGGGACGTGGCGCTGCTCTACGGCAGCCGCACCCCTGCGGATCTTCTCTATCCCGAGGAGCTCAGCGGCTGGCGCGCCCGGTTCGACCTGCAGGTCGACGTCACCGTCGACTCCGCCGAGGGCGGCTGGCTGGGCAAGGTCGGCGTCGTGCCGAAGCTCATCGGCAGCGCGCGCTTCGACCCGGACTCGACCGTCGCGTTCGTCTGCGGGCCGGAGATCATGATGCATTTCGCCGCCCGGGGCCTGCTCGAGCGCGGCGTCCCGTCCGACCGGATCTACTTCTCGATGGAGCGCAACATGCGCTGCGGGCTCGGGCACTGCGGCCATTGCCAGCTCGGCCCGACGCTGATCTGCCGCGACGGTCCGGTCTACCGCTACGACGAAATCGCCGAACTGATGGGAGTGCGCGAACTGTGATCCCCGAGCAACGCAAACCGACGCTTGCCGTGTGGAAGTTCTCGTCCTGCGACGGCTGCCAGTTGTCGCTCCTCGACTGTGAAGACGAGTTGCTCTCGCTCGCGGGTGAAGTGGAGATCGCCTACTTCCTCGAGGCGAGCAGTGCGACGATCGAGGGGCCTTACGACCTCTCGCTGGTCGAGGGCTCGGTCACGACGGCGCACGACGTCGAGCGCATCCAGGAGGTGCGCCGCTCGTCGGGGAAGCTCGTCACGATCGGCGCCTGTGCGACCGCGGGCGGGATCCAGGCGCTCAAGAACTTCGGCGACGTCAACGAGTTCATGTCGATCGTCTATGCGACACCGGAGTACGTCTCCACGCTCGCGACGTCGACGCCGATCTCTGCGCACGTCGCGGTCGACTTCGAGCTCAACGGCTGTCCCATCAACAAGCGCCAGCTGATCGAGGTGATCACGGCGATGGTGCATGGTCGCCGGCCGAACATCCCGTCGACCAGCGTCTGCATGGAGTGCAAGGCGCGCGGCACGGTCTGTGTCACGGTCGCCCACGGCACCCCGTGCCTCGGCCCGGTCACACATGCCGGCTGCGGCGCGATCTGCCCTGCCTACAACCGCGGCTGCTACGGCTGCTTCGGGCCGATGGAGACACCGAACACCGTCTCCCTGACGCATCAGCTCCGTGTTCTCGGCATGGGGGATGCGGCGGTCGAGCGCGCGTTCCGCACCTTCAACGTCGAGGCATTCGAGGAGGCGCGAGCGTCCAATGGCTGAGCCGCGGACGAAGACGATCAAGACCGACTACCTCGCCCGCGTCGAGGGCGAAGGAGCGATGCTCGTGCGGATCGAGAACGGCCGCGTCGAAGAGGTCAAGCTCAACATCTACGAGCCGCCGCGGTTCTTCGAGGCCTTCCTGCGCGGCCGCGCCTTCACCGAGGCGCCCGACATCACCGCGCGCATCTGCGGCATCTGCCCCGTCGCCTACCAGATGAGCTCGGTGCTCGCGATGGAGCAGGCGTGCGGCGTCGAGGTCGGCGGCCAGCTCCGCGCGCTGCGGCGGCTTCTCTACTGCGGCGAGTGGATCGAGAGCCACGCGCTGCACGTCTTCATGCTCCATGCCCCAGACTTCCTCGGCTACACGAGTGCGATCGAACTGGCGCGCGACATGCCCGATCTCGTCGCGCAAGCTCTGGAGCTGAAGAAGATCGGCAACGAGCTGATGTCGGTCGTCGGCGGACGTGAGGTGCACCCGATCAACGTCAAGGTCGGAGGCTGGTACCGCACGCCGCGCAAGCGCGAGCTCGCCCCGCTCGTCGAGAAGCTCGAACGGGCAAGGGAGATCGCGCTCGAGGCGGTGCGTGTCACCGCGACCTTCCACTTCCCCGACTACGAGCAGGACTACGAGCTCGTCACGCTCGATTCGCCCGGCGAGTATCCGATCGACCGGGGCCGCATCGTCTCGAACCGAGGTCTCGACATCGCCGTCGCCGAGTACGACCAGCACTTCGTCGAGGAGCACGTCGCGTGGTCGAACGCACTCCACTCCAAGGTGATCGAGCGCGGCTCGTACCTCTGCGGGCCGCTGGCACGGTTCGCGATGTTCTCCGACCGCCTCTCGCCGCTCGCGCGCGAGTCGGCGAGGGAAGTCGGCCTCGACCCGTCCGAGCGCAATCCGTTCCGGAGCATCGTCGTGCGCAGCGTCGAGCTGGTGTATGCGGCCGACGAGGCCCTACGGCTGATCGCCGAGTACGAGGAGCCCGACGCGCCGTCCGTCGAGGTCGAGCCGCGGGCCGGGATCGGCTTCGGCTGCACGGAGGCACCGCGCGGCATCCTCTATCACCGCTACGCGATCGACGACCAGGGGCTCATCCTCGAGGCGAACATCATTCCGCCGACCTCGCAGAACCAGCGGACGATCGAGGAGGACCTGCGCGGCGTGGTGGAGCGCTCGCTGGACGTCCCCGACGACGAGCTGTCGATCCTCTGCGAGCAGACGATCCGCAACTACGATCCGTGTATCTCGTGCGCGACGCACTTCCTGAAGCTCGAGGTCGAGCGGCGCTGAAGGTCATCTGCGTGGGGAACCCCTGGCGCTGCGACGACGCTGCCGGGCTGGAGGTCGCACGTCTCCTCGCAGGGACGCTGCCGCCGGACGTCGAGCTGCTCGAGCGCGAAGGCGAGCCGACCGCACTGATCGACGCCTGGGAGGGAGCAACCGTCCTCTGGCTGGTCGACGCGGTCTCGTCGGGCGCGGAGCCCGGGCACGCTGCACCGCCTCGACGCCAGCAGCGACGAGCTGCCGACCGATCTCTTCCGCCGTTCGACGCACCATGTCGGTGTGGCCGAGGCGGTCGAGCTGGCGCGGGTGCTCGGCCGTCTGCCCGCGCGGACTGTCGTCTTCGGGATCGAGGGAGGCAGCTTCGAGATCGGCGACCGGCTGACGCCGGCGGTCGCGGCGGTGATCGAGCCCACGGCGGATGCGGTGCGAGCGGAGGTGGCGGCATGCATGAACGAGCGTTGATGGTCGATCTGATGCGCAAGATCGAGGCGCAGGCGCACGCCGAGGGGGCGATCCGCGTGACGCGGATCAAGGTGCGCCTGGGCGCGCTGTCGCATTTCACACCCGGTCACTTCCTCGAGCACTTCGAGGACGCCGCACGTGGAACGCTCGCCGAGGGCGCCGAGGTGGACGCCGAGCTGCGCACCGATCCGACAGAGGACGGCGCGCAGGGCGTCGTGCTCGAGTCGATCGACGTCGAGCTCTAGCGGTGATCGCGGCCGCGACGTCCACACCGGGTCGGACCGCGCCCGCTCCCGCCGTCCGGCGTGCGCGACGCGGGACGGCGGCGGTGTTCGCGGTGCACGGATGCGTCACCGGCAGCTTCGCGGCTCGCATTCCGTGGATCGCGTCGCATGTCGGTGTCGGCGTTGGCCATCTCGGGATCGCGCTGCTCATGCCGGGGATCGGCGCCCTGCTCGCGATGCCCTTCTCTGGCCGTCTCGCGCACCGCTTCGCGCTGCGCCCGTTCGTCACGGCCACGATCGTTGCCTGGTGCGCGTGCCTCGTCCTGCCGGCGCTGCCGACGTCGCTCGTGGCGTTCTGCGCCGTCCTGCTCGTCTGCGGCGCCGTCGCGGGGCTCGCGGACATGGCGATGAATGCGGAGGGCGTCCTGGTGGAGAAGCTGTTCGGCCGGTCGGTGATGTCGAGCCTGCACGGCTTTTGGAGTGTGGGCGTCCTGGTCGGGTCGGCCGTTTCGGCGCTCGCGTCCCACGCCGGCATCGACACCAGGGTCCAGTTCGCGGTCGAGGCGCTCGTCCTCGCCGCGGTCGGCGCCGCAGTCGCGCGGCTGCTGATCGAGGACCCGACGACGACCGACGAGCCTGCGCCGCCGCCCTTCGCGCTCCCGACGCGGCCCGTCCTCCTGATCGGGCTCGTCGGCCTATGCGCCGTCTTCGGCGAGCAGGCCGGGACCGACTGGTCGGCGTTCTACATCCGCAACGAGCTCGGCGGGTCGGCGAGCGTCGCATCGCTCGCGGTCTCGGCGTTCGCCGTGACGATGGCGACGGTCAGACTCATGGGCGACCGTGTGATCCGCAGGCTGGGGCCGGTCCGTACCGTCCGCATCTCAGGGGCGTGCGCCTTCGTCGGGGCCATCGCGGTCGTGCTGGCGCCCGGCCTTGCGGTCGGCCTCCTCGGCTTCGCGCTGCTCGGGATCGGCGTCGCCGTCGTCGTCCCGCTCGTGTTCGCGGCGGCCGGGCGCGTAGGTGCCCATCCCGCGCGCAGCATCGCCGGCGTCGCCGTCGTCGCCTACGCGAGTGGCCTCGTCGCGCCGGGGGTGATCGGCGGCATCGCCTCGGCGTCATCGCTCACGACGTCGTTCTGCGTCGTCGCCGCCCTGGTGGGAGTCATCGCGTTGGCCGCGGGCGTGCTTCGCCCGAGGCGGTCGCCGTTCTGCCGCGATCCCCACCTGTGACTCCCCTCCGCCAACTGGTGTCTGACACTCTTGGTGTCAGACACCGCTTCGAATCGCGCCCAACGCCTACGTCCGGCTGATCTCGACGGTGGCGCCTGCTTTCCGGAGCAGGGTCGAGAATGGGCAACCCGTGTCGGCCCGCTCGATCGCGCTTTCGAGCGCCTCGTCGTCGACGCCCTCGGCGTCGGCGTGGATCGTCACTTGCGAGCCGACGATCTGGTGGCCCTCGCCCTCGACCTCGTCCATCACGATCCGGCACGTGACCTCGAGCCGCGTCGGCGGCGTTCCCGCCTGGGTCAGCTCGGTCGCGAGCGACATCGTCAGGCAGCCCGCGTGCGCCGCGGCGAGCAGTTCCTCCGGGCTCGTCTTGCCGTCCGGGCTGCCGATCCGGCTCGGGAGCGAGAACGGGAGGTCTGTGAACGCGCCCGAGCCGCCGGCGATCGAGCCGCTTCCCCGGGCGACGTTCCCTTCCCAGACGACGTCTGCTGTCCGTTCGATCCTCGGCATCGTCAAGTCCTTTCTGGCAGGGCGGCGAGTGTGCCGTCGGGGTAGTAGGCCTCGGCGGGCGAGCCCGCCGGGGTGAAGACGCCGAGCACGCGCATGTCGTCCTCGCCGGTGTTCGCGAGGCAGTGGACGAGCTTGCGGGGCAGGTGGATGCACGTGCCGGGACGGAGCGGCGCCTGCTCGCCGCCGATCTCGAGCACGCCCTCGCCTTCGAGCACGTAGATCACCTCGTCGTAGCGGTGGAAGTGATCGGGGGCGCGGCCGGGTGGGATGAGCCCGATGAACTGAGTCACCGACTCGCAGCCGACCTCGGGCGTCGCGCCGAGCAGAAAGGCACGACCGGCGGTCGCCTGCCCTTCCTCGACTTCGTTCAGGTCGACGACCGCGTGCGTCGCGGCTGCCCGGGCCGGGTCGTGCACGAGCACCGAGACCGCGCGCGCATCTCCTTCCGCCGACCACGGCGTGCCGCGGGCGACGAAGAGCGCGACCCCGGGCTGCAGGTCGTGGGCCTGGCCTTCGACCGTCGCACGGCCCGAGCCGGAGAGGACATAGATCACCTCGTCGCACTCGTCCTCCCGATGGTCTCCTGCGAGGTGCTGGACCCGCTGGGCGAACTCGGCGCACTCGAACAGGCGCCCCTCGGGCGAATCGGATTCGTGCATCGCGTACTGCATCGATGCGTAACCTACGTGGATGAGCTCGGTCGAGATCGTGAGGCGGTCATACGACGCCTTCGCCCATAAGGACCTCGCCGGCGTGATGGGTGACATGCACCCGGAGATCGAGTGGCACCAGGCACAGGGCCTTCCGCACGGCGGCACCTACCACGGGCTCGAGGAGGTGCGCCGCAACATTTTCGAGCCGCTCGACGTCGAATGGTGGGATGAGTTCAGTGCCGTGCCCGACGAGTTCCTCGACGCCGGCGCCGAAGTGGTCGTCCTCGGACGCTACCGCGGTGTCGCCAAAGAGACCGGAAAGCACCTCGACGTGCCGTTCGTGCACGTCTGGACGATCCGGGAGGAGCAGGCGGTCCGCTTTCGCCAGTTCCTGGACACGGCCGGGTGGGTCGAGGCGCTGAAGATTTGATCATTGACACCGTGAGCGTCACGGACGACACTCCCGGGTCACCGCCATCCCCCGGCAACCCCGAAAACGTTGTGCCCCCAGTAAGGAGGACACCTAGATGAAGAAGGCGATCGGCCTCGCCCTCGCGGTTCTCATGACCTCGGTTGTGGCTGCGAGCGCGCAGGGCGCCCATAAGGTCGCGGTCTCCGCGGCCTCGTCGCAGTCGATCAACTGCACCAGCACGATGACGATCCCGTTCCTGACGCCGCTGACCGGTGGCGCCGGGTTCCTGGGGACCGAGCAGGCGAGCTGGGCCAAGTACGCCGTCCAGACGCTGCCGAAGCAGTACGGCCTGAAGGTCAAGCTCGCACTCGGCGACACGCCGGTCGAGCAGGGGCCCGCCCCGGCGCAGGCACTCGCGCAGAAGTACATCTCCGACAAGAGCGTCGTCGCGATCCTCGGCCCGTCGACCTCGGGTAACGCCGCGGCTACCGCGAAGCCGTTCTTCGCGGCGGGACTCGCTGCGATCTCCCCGTCGGCCACTCACACCGACCTGACGATCGGTACGGCATCGGATCCGCTCGTCGGAACGCCTGCGTTCTTCCGCGACGTGCCCGGTGACTACATCCAGGGCCCGACGGACGCTCGCTTCATGATCAACAAGCTCAAGGTCAGCAACGTCGTGACCATGGACTTCCAGGAGCCGTACTCGGTCGGCCTGTCTGGCGTAGTCGACCAGGCTCTGAAGAAGGCCGGTGTCACGGTGACCCACCTGTC
Source organism: uncultured Thermoleophilia bacterium (assembly GCA_963823265.1). GTDB lineage: Bacteria > Actinomycetota > Thermoleophilia > Gaiellales > Gaiellaceae > PALSA-600. Next base: position 399,361 of record CAWGLA010000012.1, on the reverse strand, counting down.
GGCGCCGAACACGACGACCGACTACTCGGCCTACGTGACCAAGGTGCCGAACAACGCCGACGTCGTCTTCTTCCCCACGCAGAAGCCGGGTGACGCTCAGACGTTCGCCCAGCAGATGCTCGAGCAGGGCAAGAAGGCCAAGGTCTTCGGCGCTGACGGATCGAACGACCCGTCCCAGTTCAAGGTGCCGGGCTCGTACGTCTCCAACTTCGCAGCGCCGATCAGCCTGTTCCCGTACAACAAGTCGATCATCGCCGGTTGGCTGAAGGCGAATCCTGGAAAGTCTGTCGGCTCGTTCGGGCCGCCGACCTACGGCGCGGTCCAGATCATCCTGCAGGCGGTCAAGCTGACGTGTGCCCAGCACCACGGCGTGATCCAGCGGCGTGACGTGTTCCGGAACATGAAGAAGGTGAAGATCAAGAACTTCATCCTCGGCGGCAACTTCGCCTTCTCGACGAAGACGAACGACCCGTTGAACGCGCGGTTCTACATCTACCAGATCCAGTCCAACGGCTCGTACAAGCTCATCCAGTAGCCCGGCGGATAATCGAGTAGCAATATCCGGGGGCGGCCCGCTACGGGTCGCCCCCGGCTTGTCAGAGAGACCACGTGGACACCTTCATCCAGCTCACCGTCGACGCTCTGACGCTGGGCAGCGTCTATGCGCTGATCGCGCTCGGTTACACGCTCGTCTACGGAGTCCTCAAGCTCCTGAACTTCGCGCACGGCGACGTGTTCATGGTCGGGACGTTCATCGGCTTCGGTGTGCTGAATGCGTTGGGCGGCCCTGAGCATCCGAAGGTGCCCGTCTGGCTCCTCCTCACGATCATGACGTTCGCCGCCATGGCGGGATGTGCAGCTCTGGGCGTCACGATCGAGCGTTTTGCGTACCGCCCTCTTCGAGACGCGCCCAGGATCGCGCCGCTGATCAGTGCGCTCGGCGTGTCGTTCTTTCTCGCGAACTCGATGCAATTGCTCTTCGGAGCCCAGCCCAGGAACTACAACACGTTCGCGTTCGACAACGGGGCGCTGTATCTGAAGGGGATCGAGATCGGCGACGTGAAGGTCCCGCTGCTCCGACTCATCACGATCGGCTCCGCGTTCGTGCTGATGATCGTCCTGTGGTTTCTCGTCAACCGCACCACGACCGGGAAGGCGATGCGGGCCACGTCATTCGATCGTGAGGCTGCGGCGATGATGGGCGTCAACATCGACAAGGTGATCGTCTTCACGTTCGTGCTCGGCTCTGCACTCGCCGGGGCCGCGGGCGTGATGTTCGCGCTGCGCGTGCCGACCACGGTGTCGATCGGCTTCGTTTCGGGGCTGAAAGGCTTTACCGCCGCCGTGATCGGCGGCATCGGCTCGATCCCGGGTGCCATGGTCGGCGGACTGATGCTCGGGTTCCTCGAATCGTTCACCGAGGGATATATCTCCACCAAATGGTCCGACCTGATCGTGTTCTCGATCCTGATCGCGTTCATGATCTTCCGCCCGCAGGGGCTTCTCGGGCGCGCCGACATTCGCAAGGTCTGAGGAAGCAATGAGCGATTCAACGCCACACGATTCGCAGACACCGGCTGAAGGCCCGGCCGTCGGCCAGGACGAGTGGGTTGCACGGCACGGCGAACGTCAGGCCGGCCGTGGCGGCCCCCTCGGGACGATCGAGGTCCGCCTGCGCCGAGTGCCGTGGTGGGTCTGGCTCGCGCTCTTCGTCTGTGCGTTCTCGGCGTTCCCGCTGTTCGAGCAGAGCGGTTACGTGCGGCTGGTCGCCTTCGACACGGTCCTGTACATGCTGCTGGCGCTCGGCCTCAACGTCGTCGTCGGCTGGGGTGGTCTCCTCGATCTTGGTTTCGTCGCCTTCTACGGCATTGGCGCGTACACCTACGCATTCCTCGACTCCCCTCAGTTCGGCCTTCATCTGCCGACGATCGTGACGGTGCCCGTGGTCGTCGTCGTCGGCGCTCTGATCGGGCTCATGGTCGGGCTGCCCTCGCGCAGGCTGAGCGGTGACTACCTCGCGATCGTCACCTTGTTCTTTCTCCAGCTCTTCCAGACGCTGGCCACGAACGGCGACAACGTCAGCGGTCACAACATCACCGGCGGGCCGTTCGGGATTCTCAACGTCGACCCGTTCAGCTTTTTCGGTCACGACCTGGTCGTCGCAAACGAGGGCGTTTTCGCCGTGTCGTATCTCTACGTCGCTCTGGCGTTCTTCACGATCGTGTTCGTGGCGCTCCGGTTCGTCAACCTCTCCCGGACCGGTCGCGCGTGGCGCTCGCTTCGTGAGGATCCGCTCGCAGCCGAGGCCATGGGCATGCCCGTCAACCGGCTCAAGCTCGTCGCCTTCGCGTCCGGCGCCGCTGTCGCAGCGCTCACCGGGACGCTGTTCGCGGCGCTGACGGGAAGCGTGTTCCCGCTGGCCTTCTATTTCGTCCTGCTGATCACGATCTACACGATGGTCATCCTTGGCGGCTCGGGGAGCCAGGCGGGCGTGGTTCTCGGAGCGATCATCATCGGTCCGCTGCTCGAAGCGCTGCGCGACCCGAACAAGTCGCGCGCCATCTTCTTCATCGTCCTGGTCGGTGGATTGGCGCTAGCGGCGCGGAAGTCGCGCGCGCTCGCCGTCACTGCGGTCGGGCTCGTGGTCTTCGGATTCGTGGTCCATGCGGTTGCGGGCCAGCTGCACTCGTCGTGGGTCGCCGGCGAGCACGCAGGTGGGCTGGCCGGCTTCCTGGCCGAGTGGGTCGTCGCCCCCGCGGAGCTCGCCCGGTGGGTCGCCCCGGTCACGTATGTAGGCACGATCGCTGCTGTGCTCCTCGTGACACAGCTCAAGGGCATCTGGCGATTGATCGCGCTCGTGCCGACGCTCTACCTCGCTGCATTCGTGTGGGAGAACGTGATGCTCGCGAAGCCGGAGCCGGCGCGGTACATCGTGCTCGGCCTGATCCTGATCGGGCTGATGATCCTGCGGCCGAACGGCCTGCTCGGGGAGCGCCGCGTGGAGATCGTCTAATGGGTGTGTTGGAACTGCAGGGGGTCTCGCTCTCCTTCGGGGGGCTGAAGGTCGTCGACCGCCTCGACATCGATGTGGAAGAGGGATCGATCGTCTCCGTGATCGGGCCGAACGGCGCGGGCAAGACCACCCTCTTCAATCTCATCACCGGCATCTACGACCCCGACGAGGGCGACATCAGGCTGGACGGCCGGAGCATCGCCGGGCTGCAGCCTCACCAGATAACCGCCCGGGGCATCTCGCGCACGTTCCAGACGCTCCGCCTCTTCCTCAACATGTCGGTGAAGGAAAACGTGATGGCGGCTGCGTACTGCCACACGAAGGCCGGCCTGTTCCGGTCGATGATCCGCACGCCGGGCATGCGGCGTGAGGAGCGCGAGATCGAGCAACTTGCTCGCGATCGGCTTGCGTTCTTCGGCGAGCGCTTGATGGGCTATCGGTGGGACCAGCCGGCGTATTCGCTCTCGTACGCGAACCGGCGCCGCCTCGAGATCGCGCGGGCGACCGCGACCAACCCGCGGATCCTGCTGTTGGACGAGCCTGCCGCCGGCATGAACCCGAAGGAGACGCACGAGATCACCGAGCTGATCGCCAAGCTGCGGGAGGACGGCGGGTACACGATCCTCGTGATCGAGCACGACATGCACGTTGTCGAGGGCATCTCCGACCGTGTGATCGCCCTCGACCACGGCGTCAAGATCGCAGAAGGCTCGTACGAATCGGTCGCGACGAACGAGAAGGTCGTGGAGGCCTACCTCGGGCTCGGCACGGCGGAGCGGAAATGACCGCCGCCCCCAGCTTGCTCGAGCTCGACGCGGTCGACACCTACTACGGCCAGATCCACATCCTGCAGGAGCTCACGATCAAGATCGAGCCCGGCGAGCTCGTCTGCCTGCTCGGCGGCAACGCGTCCGGCAAGTCGACGACGTTGAAGACGATCCTCGGCATCGTGCGGCCTCGCAACGGTGCGGTGCGCATCGACGGGGAGGATGTGACGAAGCGCCCGACGAGCTACCGCATCGGCCGCGGCCTGGCGATCGTGCCGGAGAACCGCCGTCTCTTCGGCCCGATGACGGTGTTGGAGAACCTCGAGATGGGCGCGTATCTTCGCGGCGGCGGCTCGAAGGAGGACTTCGACCGCGTCTACGAGCTCTTCCCGCTGTTGCGTGACCGTCGCTCGCAGCTGGCCGGCACGCTCTCGGGTGGCGAGCAGCAGATGGTCGCGATGGGCCGTGCGCTGATGTCGCGGCCGAAGCTGCTGCTGATGGACGAACCGTCCATGGGCCTCGCGCCGATCCTCGTCGAGCGGAACTTCGAGATCATCAAGCAAGTGCACGAGTCGGGCGTCGCGATCCTCGTCGTCGAGCAGAACGCGAACGTCTCGCTCTCGATCGCCGACCGCGGCTACGTCCTCTCGACCGGCCGGCTCGTGCTCGAAGGGAACGCCGAGGAGCTGCGCGAGAACGAGGATCTCCGGAAGGCCTACCTTGGCCGTTAGCACCGTCGCAGCCTGTCGCTCGCGCTTCCCCATCTTCGAGCGGCTGACCTACATCAACTCGTGCTCGCAGGGCGCGCTGTCGGATTCCGTGCGTGCGGCCTACGCCGACTACCTGACGGGCTGGGACGAGCGCGGGGCGCCGTGGGAGTACTGGGTCGAGCGTGCCGAGACCGCCCGCGCAACCTTCGCCCGCTTCGTTGGCGGCGAGCCCGACGACGTCGCCGTCACCACATCTCTGTCGGCCGGGGTGAGCCCACTCGCGAGCGCGATCGACTTCAACGTACGACCGAAGGTCGTGATCAGCGACTTCGAGTTCCCGACGATCGGCCAGATCTGGCACGCACAGGAACTGCGGGGCGCAGAAGTCGTGCACGTGCCTGCGGACGGAGCGGAGATTCCCGTCGAGCGCTTCGACGAGGCGATCGACGAACAGACCGCCGTCGTCTCGATCGCCGCCGTCTGTTATCGGAACGGCTCCCGCCTCGCCGTCGAGGAGATCGCGAAGATCGCCCGCGAGCGGGGCGCGCTCGTCGTGCTCGACGCCTACCAGGCGATCGGCACGTATCCGCTCGACGTGCAGCGAGCTCGGCGTCGACGTCCTCGCCGCCGGGGTGCTCAAGTACCTGCTCGGCTCGGCCGGGCTCGGCTTCATGTGGACGCGGCCCGGGCTCAGCCAACGGTTGCTGCCGACCCAGACCGGCTGGTTCGCGGATCAGAACATCTTCGAGATGGACATCACCGATTACTCGCCGTCGCCCACCGCCCGCCGGTTCCAGTCCGGCACGCCGCCGGTCCCGGCGATCTACGCGGGGATCGCAGGCCTCGAGCTGATGGAGGAGATCGGCGTGGCCGAGACCCGCACCCACGTGACGGCGCTCAACGAGCGCCTGATCGGCGGCGTCGACGAGCTGGGAGGCGTCGTCGTCACTCCGCGCGATCCGGAGCAGCGCGGCGCGCTCGTCTGCATCCGCTCGACCGATGCGCCGCAACTCGTTGCGGCGCTTGAGGAAGCGGGGATCGTCACCTCGGAGCGCGACGGCAACCTGCGGGTGTCGGCACACGCGTACAACACCGAGGAAGACATCGACGCCGTGCTCGCCGGCCTGGCACGGCACCGCCGGCTCCTGGCGGGTGTCTGACACCTCAGGTGTCAGACACCGGTGCGGTTCCGACTTGCGCTCCGCCCACCTGACATTTTATAAGACGTACTGAGGATGCTTCTTCGTGAGGTCGGATATGCGCGGCCGGGATCGCTTGGGGAAGCGATCGAGTTGCTGGCGGCCGACGACGGTGCACGCGCCCTCGCCGGCGGCCAGACCCTGATCAACGTGATGAAGGCGCGCGCGGGCTCGCCCGATGCGCTCATCGACCTGTCCGCGATCGAGGAGCTGAAGGGCATCGAGCTCGGCGCCGACGGAACGCTCGAGATCGGCGCCATGGCGACGTACGCCGAGCTCGTCGAATCGAGCGAAGCGCGGGCGCGGCCGATCATCGGTGAGGTCTGCGCGCAGATCGCCGACGTGCAGGTTCGCAATCGCGGCACGATCGGCGGCAACCTCTGCACGAGCGACCCCACGAACCACTTGCCGCCGCTGATGGCGGCGCTCGGTGCGCAGATGACGATTGCCGGGGCAGGTGGCGAGCGCACCGTGCCGGCAGCCGACTTCTTTCTCGGTGTTTACCTGACGGCGGTCGGGACGGGCGAGGTGCTGACGAAGATCACGGTGCCCGCCGGTCGTGGCGACGGTTTCGCCGCAGTGACGCTCGGCGCCGACGGAACCTGCATCGCGAGCGCGGCCGCATCGGTGAACGGCGGCGTGACGGTCGCGCTCGGTTGTGTCGACGCGGTGCCCGTCGTCCTGCATCCGGCCTCTGCCGACGAAGACGGCGTGCGCAACGCGGTGCGCGACGCGAACCTGCAGCCGCCGCCGATGTCCACTCTTCGAGCGAGTACCGCACGCATCTCGCCGAGGTGCTGGCAGTTCGCGCTGTCAACCAAGCTGGGAGTTGAGATTGAGCACCGTCACTTCGTCCAGGTCGATCAAGGTCACGATCAACGGCACGACCTACGAACGCGAGGTCGAGGCGCGCAAGCTGCTCATCCATTTCATCCGCGACGATCTCGACCTGACCGGCAGCCACATCGGCTGTGACACCGGCAACTGCGGTGCGTGCTCCGTGATCGTCGACGGCTCGCTGGTGAAGAGCTGCATGCTGCTCGCCGTTCAGGCCGACGGAGCGGCCGTCGAGACGGTCGAGGGACTCGCTGACGGCGAAGAGCTCTCGAAGCTCCAGCAGGCGTTCAAGGACAACCACGCCCTGCAGTGCGGCTACTGCACGCCGGGGATGCTGATGAGCGCGACCGCGCTTCTACGCAAGAACCCGCACCCCTCCGAGGACGAGATCAAGAAGGGCCTGCAGGGGAACATCTGCCGCTGCACCGGCTACTGGAACATCTTCGAGGCGGTCAAGGCGGCGTCCGAATGACGTCCTCCACCACGACGACCGCACCGGAGACGACCGAGGTCGAGGCGCCCGCGGAGGACTGGAAGGGACAGAACGTTCCGCGCAAGGAGGACCGCAGGCTCGTCCAGGGGCAAGGCGTCTTCGTCGACGACGTGAAGCGGCACGCGATGGGCTACATCCACTTCGTGCGCTCGCCGTATGCGCACGCGCACATCACGTCGATCGACGTCTCGAGAGCCGAGGAGATGCCGGGCGTCTACGGGACGCTCACCGGCGAAGAGGTGGCTGCGCTCACCGATCCCTTCTTCCAGATCTCGTCGGTGCCCGGCGCGAACGTCAAGGACTATGCGCTCGCCGTGGGCAAGGTGCGGTACGTCGGCGAGGCGATCGTCGCGGTGGTCGCCGAGACGCGCGAGCGCGCGCGTGACGCATCGGAGCTCGTCGAGATCGAGTACGAGCCGCTCGATGCGGTCACGGACGCGCGCCGCGCCCAGGGCGAGGGCGTTCCGACGATCCACGAGGACGCCGGCGGCAACCTGATGTGGCACGGCACCTACGAGTGGGGCGATCTCGACGCGGCATTCGCGGAGGCCGACAAGATCGTGAAGATCGACGAGCTGCACTTCCATCGCTTCAACTCGACTCCGCTCGAGTGCGACGGCGCGCTCGTCGAGTACAACCGAGGTGTCGGGCAGTGGACGATTCACACCAACAACCAGTTCCCGGGCTTCGCCGCGATCATGATGGGCCCGGCCATGCGCACGGGTCTCGACAAGCTCCGCTTCGTGACGCAGGACATCGGCGGCGGCTTCGGCAACAAGATCACCTCGCATCCGCAGCTCGTCGCGTGCTGCCTGCTGGCACGCAAGCTCGGCCGGCCCGTGCAGTGGACCGAATGGCGTACCGACTTCCACATGTCGATGTCGCACGGCAACGAGCGCTGGTTCCACGACACGGAGGTTGCGGTCAAGAACGACGGCACGCTGCTCGGCTTCAGGACGAAGGCGCTCGACGACGCGGGCGCCTGGCTTCGCTACGAGCCGCTCGGCGGCGTCATCTGGGCGCAGGTCACTCCGGGGATGTACAAGTGGCGCAACATCCGCGTCGACTTCACGCAGGTCGCGACCAACAAGGCGCCGGTGTCGCCGAATCGAGGCTACTCGCGCATGCAGCACCTCTGGTTCACCGAGCGCGTGATCGACATCGTCGCCCACGAGCTCGGCATCGACCCGGTCGAGATGCGCAAGCGCAACTACATCAAGACCGAGGACATGCCGTACGAGACGCCGAACGGCTGCGTGTACGACTCGGGCGACTACTCGCGCATGCTCGACCTCGGTCTCGAGCTGGTCGACTATCGGAACATCGACCAGCGACGTGCCGACGCGGAGGCGCGCGGCAGGTTGTTGGGGGTCGGCATCGGCTCCACGCTGGACAGCGGCACCAACAACTTCGGCCAGTCGCGGATGATCAACCCCGAGCTCCAATTCTCCGGCAACAACGAGGTCGCGACCGTCAAGCTCGACATCTTCGGCGAGATCGTCGTCACGCTCGGCACGACGCCGCAGGGTCAGGGGCACGAGACGACGGCCGCGCAGGTCGTCGCGGACATCCTCAAGTGCTCGCCCGACGACGTGCACGTGCGCGCCGGCCACGACTCGTACTGGAACTCGCACGCCGGCTTCTCCGGTACGTATGCATCGCAGTTCGCGGTCACGGGACTCAGTGCGGTGAAGGGTGCGACCGACCTGCTCGCCGCCGAGATCAAGAAGCTCGCCGGGGCGGTCTTCGGCGGCGTTCCGGAGGAGGCGCTCGAGCTCGCCGACGGCGGTGTCCGCATCAAGGACAACCCCGATGCGTTTCTGCCCTTCATGGCCTGCGGCGCGATCATCAACGCGAACAATGCGGGCCTACCGGAGGATCTCGGCGTCACCCTCAACTGTCGCTATGTCTACCGGCCGCCGTTCCAGGTGCCGGACATCGAGCGCAAGTTCGGCAATCTGACGCTGACTTACGCGACGCAGATCCACGTGGCCGTGATCGAGATCGATCCGGAGACCGGTGCCTACGACATCGTCGACTATGCCGCCGTCGACGACTGCGGCAAGCGCATCAATCCGCGCATCGTCGAAGGGCAGGTGATGGGGGCGACCGCGCATGCGCTCGGTGCCGCCACGCACGAGCACTTTGCGTACGACGAAGACGGCAATCTGCTGACGCCGAACTTCTACGACTACCACGTTCCGCACGCGCTGGACATGCCGCCGCTCAAGACCGGCGCCACCGAGAGTCCCTCGCCGTTCACGCCGCTCGGGACCAAGGGAATGGGCGAGGGCGGCGGAGCGGGCATCCACGCCGTCTGCGCCGCCGTCCAGGACGCGCTGCGCGGGCATGGCGACGCGATCGTCTCCGACAGTTGCAATCCCTACCACCGCGTCTGGGAGCTGCTCGAGGATCCGGTCGAAGCCGGCGGCCGCGTCAGCGTGGTGGATGCTTGAACGTCTCCGGTGAACGGATCTTCGCGGCGCCGCGGGCCGCGGTCTGGGGTGTGCTGAACGACCCCGCGTCGATGGCGAAGACCATGCCGGGGGTCGAGAGCTTCGACGTGCACGACGCCCGGCGCTGGACGGCGAACGTGAAGATCCCACTGGGGCTCGGCGGCCTGAAGATGCAGATCGACATGGACAAGACCGAGGAGCGGGAGCCGGAGTACGCGCAGCTGACCATCAAGGGCAAGGGCGTGGGTGCGATGCTCTCGATGGTCACGTCGTTCGAGCTGAACGAGGTCGACGGCACCACGGCGATGAAGTGGGCCGCCGACGTGAAGATCGCAGGCCCGGTCGGCTCGATGGGCCAGCGCGTGCTCCAGCCGATCGTGAATCAGCAGGTGGAGCACGTGCTCTCCGCACTCGACCGCCAGGTGCAGGACGCGGTCGCGGGCGGCGCTGGTTGATGGCGGTGCCGTTTCGCATCGGCGTCATGCAGCTCACGATGGAGCCGCTCGACGAGATGCTCGCCTCGGCGCGCGCGATGGACGAGGCGGGCCTGGACACGATCTGGCTCGCCGAGGCGTACCCGTGGTGGCGCAAGCACGGGATGGAGGCCCGCTCTTCGACGGTCGTCTCGGCGCTGATGGCGCGCGAGACGAAACAGCTGACGATCGGCTGGGGGATCATCGCAGCCTCGACGCGGCATCCGGTGCAGGTCGCGATGGACGCGCGGGTCGTGCAGGAGGCGGCCGGCCCGGGACGCTTCATCGTCGGCTTCGGCACCTCCAAGATCTTCCTCAACAACACGAAGATGCAGACCAAGAAGACGCTCGGGCCGATGCGCGACGCGGTCGAGATCGTGCGCGGTGTGCTCGGCGGCGAGCGATTCGAGTACGACGGCGACACGTGGAGCGCCGATATCCCCGCCCTGCAGCCGGAGGCGCACACGCCGCGCGACGTGCCGCCCGTGTACGTCGCCGCGACGGCGCCGAAGATGCAGGCGCTGGCCGGGGAGATCGCCGACGGCTGCCTGACGCCGTCGATCACGACGCCGGCGTTCGTGCGGTACACGCGCGAGAACGTCAAGGCGGACATCGACATCGGCTGCACCGTCGTCGCCTCCGTCCACGCGACCGATCGCGACCAGGGTCGCGACGGCGCGCGAGAGATCGCCGGGATGTACCTCGCGAACAAGGTTCAGAACATCCAGGGGTCGGCGGACACGCTGCTCGATCTCGCCGGGCTCGAGCAGGACGAGATCCGTCCCGTTGCCGAGGCGATGGAGCGGGGCGGCCGCCTGGCGGCCAAGGAGCAGGTGACGGACGCGATCCTCGACAAGTGCAAACCGATCGCCGGCACGCCCGAAGACTGCATCGCCGCGATCGAGGAGTACAAGGATGCGGGCTGCACCCACGTCATGCTCGAACTGTGGGGCGCCGACCGCCACGAGCAGATCCGCCTGTTCGGCGAGCGCGTCCTGCCACATGTCCGGGACTGACCGCCCGATGCGCCTGTGGACGAAACGCGACCGTTTCGTGCCGGTGGCTGCCACCGGCTCGGGCGGGCCCGGAACCGGCCGAGAGCAGGACGTAACGGCGCGGCTGTGGAACGAGTGTGGCAGTCTCGTGACGGTGGCTGCCACCGGGCTCGGGCTGCGTTGGGGCGGGGTCGGATGAGGATCAACAAGAACCGCCTCGTCGAGACGGCGAGCGCGCTGATCGACGTCCACAGCTTCACGGGTGACGAACAGCGCCTGGCCGAGTTGATGGCCTCGCTCTTCGAGGAGATGGGGCTGCAGATCCAGTGGCAGCAGGTCGAGGAGGGCCGGGCGAACGCGCTCGGCACCTGGCGCGGCACCGGCGGCGGCAAGACGCTGATGTTCAACGGGCACATGGACACGTCGTACTCCGGACGCGAGCCGTGGCTGAAGGACGTGCCCGGCTTTCAGCCGAGCGCGTTCGTCAAGAACGGGCGCCTCTACGGGCTCGGTATCTCGAACATGAAGGGCGCGCTCGCCTGTTACGTGGAGGCCGTGCGGTCGCTGCAGGACGCCGGCGTGCGGTTGCGCGGCGACGTGCTGATCGCCGCGGTGTGCGGGGAGATCGAGAAGACCCAGTACGCCGACGCTCAAGGCGCTCAGTACCGCGGTTACGCGGCCGGTACCAGGTACCTGGTCTCGCACGGCGGTGTCGCCGACATGTGCCTGCTCGGCGAGCCGACCGAGGGCAAGGTGGTGCTCGGCCACTTCGGAACGCTCTGGCTGCGCCTCCGCACGCACGGCAACTTCATCCACACGGCCTTCAGCGAAGGCAAGCGCGGTCAGAACTCCATCCTGCGCATGCACGAAGTGACGAATGCGGTGCTCGAGTGGATTCCCACCTGGGAGGACGATCCCTCGAACGCCTATCGCGGCAAGAAGCCGATCGTCAACATCGGCGCCGTGCGCGGCGGCTTCGGCTGGCGCGTCTCGCGAACGCCCCACCACACCGATCTCTTCCTCGACATCCGGGTGCCTCCGACCAAGGAGATGGGCGTCGCGCGCCGCGAGGTGCTCGAATTCGTGCGCGCACTCGCCGAGCGCTTCCCCGACTACGGGATCGAGGGCGAGGTCTATGTCACTGCGCCGGGTGCGGAGATCGACGAGGGCCACGAGCTCGTGCAGGCGGTCGACGCCGCACACGAGCAGGTGTTCGGCGCGGTGCCCGGCCGTGATGTGACGCGCTGGTTCAGCGACGCATCCGCGCTGACGCGCTACGGGATCCCGACACTCAACTACGGGACGTCGACGGGGCTGATGGATGTGGAGCTCGGGGAGAACCTCGACATCGACGGCCTCGTCAAGACCGCCGAGACGTACGCACTCGTTGCGCAGAGGATCTGCGGATGAAACTCGTTACCTACGACGACGGGAAGGTGGGTCGGATCGAGGGGGACGAGGTCGTTCGCCTCGACGTCCCGACGATGCGCGAGTACTTCGAGCGAGGCGGCGCGGACGACACCGACGAGCGCGTCGGGCTCGCAGACGTCCGCCTGCGTGCTCCGATCATCCCGAAGAAGTTCTTCCACACCGCCGGCAACTTCCGTGAGCACGAGGAGGAGTCGAGGAACGTCAACTGGGCGCACGCGATCGCGCCGTGGATCAACTTCTTCCAGAACGTCGACGCGATCGTCGGCCCCGACGAGCCGATCATCTATCCCGAGCACCTGACGGAGGAGCTCGACTACGAGCTCGAGCTCGCGGTCGTCCTGAAGAAGGCGGGCAAGTGGTTCTCACCCGAAGAGGCGGCGGACTACATCGCCGGCTACGTGATCTTCAACGACATCACCGCCCGCGACATCCAGCGCGGCGAGATGAAGTCGGGCGTCTTCAGCTTCTGCAAGGCGATCGACACGTTCTGCCCGCTCGGCCCGTGGATCGTCACCGTCGACGAGATCCCCGATCCGCACGACCTGGCGATGGAACTGCGCGTGAACGGCGAGCGGCGGCAGGAGTCCCACTCGAGCCGAATGAGCGTGACGATCCCCGAGATCCTCTCCAACTTCTCGGCGCTCGGCTATTCGGCGGGCGACGTCCTCTCGACGGGAACGGTCTCCGGCGTCGCGGGCTTCAAGTCGCCGGAGGAGCGCGCGCTCCTCTATCTGAAGCCGGGCGACGTGATCGAGGCCGAGATCGAACGGATCGGCGTGCTGCGGAACCCCGTCATCTCGTGGCAGGAGGGCCACGGCGAGCCCGCCCCCCAGCGGATTCGCCCCTGGGGCGACGCATAGTGGCGTGGGCCCGAGACGACGCGAAGCTCGACCGCGTCCGCGCGCTGATGGCGGAACGCGGCCTCGATGCCCTTGTCGTGCGCGCGCCCGACAACGTCCTCTATCTGACGAACTTCTGGGGCATGAAGGGCTACGACGCCTGCGTCTTCCCGCGTGCAGGCGAGCCCGTGCTGATCTGCCTCGAAGCCTCCGAGGAGGACGCCGAGCGGATGTCATGGACGAAGGAGGTCCGCCTCGTGCAGGGCTACGCGCCCGACGATCCTCGTCCCGTTCCCGCGCGCACGCTCGAGGCCGCGCTCGCGGCGGCTTCGGACTACGAGCACGTCGGCCTCGAGCTGTCGATGGGCACCCAGGCCACCGACCGCATGGTCGGCGAGCCGACGACCTTCACGAAAGGCTGGTTCGACGCGTGGCCGGCTGCGCACGACGCGATGTCGGTGCTCGTCCCGGCCCGCTCGATCAAGACGGCGCAGGAGGTCGAGCGAATGCGCCTCGCCAACGAGATCTGCGCCGCCGCAACCGAGCACGTGCGGGGGCTGATCAGGCCGGGGATGAAGGAGAGCGAGGTCGCCGCCTTGTGGCAGGGGTTCGTGCACGGCCGGGGCACAGGCTGGGACGGGAAGGTCGAGCTGGCGTTCGGCTTCTCGCTGATCTGGGCCGGCCGCGGCATCAAGACGTTCACGGCGACCGGTGACCTTCCGGTCGTCGAGGGCGAGCCGACGCTGTTCGAGATCTGGGTCTGCGCCGACGGCTACTGGGCGGACCACACGAAGCTTCTCTGCATCGGCGAGCTGCGGTCCGATTACCGGCAGCTCGAGGAGGGCCTGCTCGCCGTCTACCACAGCGCGATCGACCATTGCGAGCCGGGCGCGAGTATGGCCGAGCTCGACGTGCTCGTACGCGACGGGCTGGAGGAGCTCGGCTATCCCGGCCAGCCGTCGCATCCGATCTGCCACGGCATCGGTGCACGCGCCCACGAGCCGCCGTATCCGCACCGGGCGGCCGGCGGGACGATCGAGGCGGGCATGGTGCTCGCGATCGAGCCGGGCTGCTACTGGGAGGGCGGGGGCGGCCTGCGCGTCGAGGACAACTTCCTGATCACCGAAACGGGGGCGGAACAGCTCTCGTCGTTCCCGGACGGGGTCGTCCATGTCTGACCTCATCTGGACCGGCGCGTTGAACGACACCTACGAGATCGGAGGGAGTGTCGGTCTCTATGACACGACCTTGCGCGACGGCGAGCAGACGGTCGGGGTCGTCCTCGACCCGGCGCAGAAGCTCGAGATCGCCCGCCTGCTCGACGAGCTCGGCGTCGACCGGATCGAAGCCGGCTTCCCGCGGGTCTCGGACGACGACTGGCAGGCGGTCGAACGGATTGCCGCCGCCGGCCTGCGCGCGGAGATCTGGGGCTTCTCCCGCGCGGTGCCCGCCGATCTGGAGGCGCTCGTGGAGCTCGGTGTCTCGTTCTCGGTGATCGAGTCGCCGATCTCGGACCTGAAGCTGGACGCGATCGGCGTCACGCGCGAGAAGATGCTCGACCGGATCACCAGTGCGATGCGTTTCGCAGCCGGGCACGACATCCACGCGGCGTTCTTCGGCGTCGACTCGACCCGGGCCGAGCGCGACTTCTACGACCAGGTCTACTCGTCGGCGGTCGAGGCGGGCGCGAAGGAGGTCGTTGTCGTCGATACGCTCGGGATCGCCTCGCCCGAGGCGGTCGCGGAGCTCGTCGGTCATACGGTCGACCTCGTCGACGTCCCGGTGCACTTCCACGGCCACAACGACTTCGGCGTCGCCACCGCCTCTGCGGTGGCCGCGGTGCGCGCGGGCGCGTCGTACGTGCACGGCACGATCAACGGCATGGGCGAGCGTGCAGGCAACGCGAACCTCGGCGAGGTCGCGCTGACGCTGAAAGCGCTGTACGGCGTCGAGTCGAACCTGCGCCTCGACCGGATTCGCGAGGTGTCCGCGCGCGTGCGTGAGCTGTCCGGCTACGAGTTGGAGCCGTGGAAGCCGGTGACCGGAGAGACGCTGTACCGGCGCGAGTCCGGCGCGGTCGCGTCCCAGTTCCACGACCCACAGTCGATCGAGCCGTACTCGTCGGAGCTCGTCGCGACGGAGCGCTCGATCGTCCTCGGGAAGAAGAGCGGGCTCGACTCGGTCCGCGTCAAGGCGGACGAGCTCGGCCTCGACCTGCCGGAGGAGCGGCGTGCCGAGGTGCTGGCGGCGGTGAAGCAGCTCGGCGCGACCGAGCGGCGGCTCGTCACCGACGACGAGTTCAGGGCGATCGTTGGCTGACCACGACGCGATCGTCGTCGGCTCGGGCGTCAACGGCCTCGCCTGCGCCGCGCTGCTCGCGAAAGGCGGCTGGAACGTGTGCGTGCTTGAGCGCAACGACTGGTTCGGCGGCGCGATCAAGACCGCCGAGCTCACCGTGCCGGGGTTCAAGCACGACGTCTTCAGCGCCTGGCATCCACTTTGGGTCGGCGGCCCCGCGCATGCGCAGCTCGGCGAGGAGCTGGCGCAGCACGGCCTCGAGTACCTGAACACGGATCTGCCGACGGCGACCGCGTTCCCGGACGGCGAGAGCGCGTTTCTTCTCCGCACGGCCGACGGCAACGCGTCCGAGCTCGGCGAGGAGTGGGGGCCGATGCTCGACGGGTTCTTCCCCAACGCCGATCTCGCCTTCGGGATCCTCGGCACGGAGTTGTGGTCGCGACACGGCGCCACGCTCGGCTGGAGGACGGTGCGCCGGCTGGGGCGCGCGGGCGCACGTGATTTCGCGGGGCGGCTGCTGATCTCTGCGCGCGACTGGCTCGAAGCGACGTTCGCCTCGCCCAGGGCGCACGGCGTGCTCGCGCCGTGGGTCCTGCACACGGGCCTCGGCCCGGAGGCGGCGGGCTCCGGCTACATGGCGCAGGTGATCGCTGTCGCCGTGCAGGAGGGCGGCATGCCGATCCCACGCGGCGGCGGCGCGAAGCTCGCCGACGCGCTCGTCTCCTACATTCGCGCTCGCGGTGGCACGTGCGAGACCGGCGTGCACGTCGAGCGCGTCTCCAGTGGCGGTGTGCGCACGGCGGACGGCAGGAAGCTGACGGCCGACCGCGCCGTGATCTGCAACGTCACGCCGACGCAGCTCTACACACAGCTCCTCGACGGTCTCGAGCACAAGGCGGCGGGCTTCCGCTACGGACGGTCGGAGATGCAGATCCACTTCGCGCTCAGCGAGCCGCCGCGCTGGCACGGCGACGAGCGCCTCGCGAAGACCGCGATCGTCCATCTGACTCCCGGCCTCGACGGCGTCTCACGGGCGGTGAACGAGGCCGAGCGCGGCCTGCTGCCCGCGGAGGCCACGGTCGTCGTCGGGCAGCCGCTGACGATGGACGAGTCGCGCGCGCCGGACGGGAAAGGGCTGCTGTGGATCCAGCTGCAGGAGTTGCCGTGGCGCTGCAAAGGCGACGCCGCGGGCGAGCTCGACGTCGGCGACGGAACGTGGACGGACGGGCTGCGAGAGCGTTACGCGGACCGGATCCAGCGGCGGCTCGCACAGCACATCCCCAATCTGGAGTCGTCGATCCTCGCGCGGACGTGCCTCTCGCCCGCCGATCTGCAAGCCGCGAACGTGAACCTGGTCCACGGCGATCCGTACGGCGGCTCGCTGGCGCTCGACCAGAACTTCCTCTGGCGCGCCGAGCACCGGACGCCGGTCGACAAGGTGTGGCTCGTCGGCGCGTCGACGCACCCGGGGCCGGGTCTCGGCGGCGGCTCAGGAGCGCTCGTGGCGGCGCAGCTGCTCGAGCAGCCGCTGACGAAGCGGGTGGCAGCGCGCTTCAGGCGCTGACGCCGGCTCCGCCGGCCATCGTCCGCGCCCAATCCTCATCCCAGAGCCGAAAGCCGCCGAGGAACGCCAGCTCGTTGTTGCCACGCCTCGCGTTCGGCGGCAGCTCGTCGAGCAACTTGACACCCCCGCCGCCGATCACGACGTAGTCGGACTGCATCGCTCCCGCGAGCAGTTCGACGACCTCGAACACGAGCTTGCGCCACTTCTTCCGTCCCCGTAGCTCGAGCGAGCGCTCGCCGACGTAGTCCTCGAACGTACCGTCGCGGAACGGCAGGTGCGCGAGCTCGAGGGGCTCGGCGACGCCGTTGCTGACGATCGCCGAGCCGAGACCCGTGCCCAGGCCGATGAAGAGCATGCGGCCGCCGTCGTAGCTCCCGAGCGCCTGCATGACCGCGTCGTTCACCACTTTCGTCGGCCTGTCGAGCGCGGCCTCGAAGTCGAAGCCCACCCAGCCCTCGCCGAGATTCGCGGGCTCCAAGATCGGCCGGTTGTGACGCACCGGCATTGGGATCCCGATGCTTGCAACGTCCCACGTCCAACCCTCTCCTGCGGTGAGCGTCCTCTCGACCATCTCGCCGGGAGTCAGCTTCGGCCCCGACTCGAACCTGCGCGGCTCCACCTCGCCCTGGACGAGCAGCTTCACGCGGGAGCCCCCGACATCCACGCAGAGGACACGCTGCTCGGTCGCCATGACCACATGATGACGGTTCCGGCCGGCGAGCTCGCCGGTCAGCCGCCGGCGAGCTTGACGGTATAGCCCTGCGCCGTCAGCCGCTCGGCGATCTTCTCACGCTGGTCGCCCTGGATCTCGACGGCGCCGTCCTTCACGGTGCCGCCCGAGCCGCAGTGCTTCTTCAGATCCTTCGCGACCGTCTCGAGGTCGCGCCGCGGCAGGCCGCGGACGACGCTGACCGCTTTGCCGCCGCGGCCGCCCTTGCCGCGGAAGACGCGTACCACGCCGTCGTTCGGGAGTCGGTGGGCCGGCGGCGCTGGGCACGCCGGGACTCTCGCACACAGGTGTCTGACACCGTCGGTGTCAGACACCTTGCAAGGACCTCAGCGGGGCTCGAAGATGCCCTGCCCGCCCAGTTCGGTCTTGAAGAACACGCTCGCAAGCTCGAGGTGCTCGTAGAGCGCTTGCGCGGCCGCCTGCGGATCGTGGACGGAGCAGGCGGTGAGCAACCGTTCGTCGAAGGCGCGGTGGAGGTCCTGTGGTTCGCCCGCCGAGGCGAGGAGCGCGGGACGGAACCGCTCCGACCGGTCCCAGGCCGGGCGGATCAGGGAGACGAGCCAGGGCGTCTGCGAGGCCTCGTAGAGTGTGAAGTGGAAGTCGGTGTGTGCGCGCATCGTCTCCCGAACGTCTCCGGCGCCCCGCATCTCGTCGAACCGTTCGAGGTGCTTGCGAGCGGCGTCGGCGTCCGCGTCGGTGAACCGCTCCGCCGCGCGACGGACCGCCAGTGACTCGAGCGCGAGGCGAACCTGGAAGAGATCGCGCAGTTCGTCGACGTCGAAGTCGAGCACCTTGGCGCCCTGGTGCGGCACGTGCTTCGCGAGGCCCAGAGCCTCCAGCTGCCGGACCGCCTCACGGATCGGAGAGATGCTCATCCCCAGTGAACGAGCCAATTCGTCGAGCCGAAGCGGCGTCCCCGCGGGCAGTTCGCCCAGGATGATCGCCTCGCGCAGCTGCTCCAGCGCGTACTCCGCCATCGTCCGGTGGCGCATGGGCGGCTGCGGCTCGACCTGTCTCGTTCTCGGCATTTCACGCGGACGCTCCCATAACCCTTGATCAGATGTCAAACCCCATGAGAGGATCCGCGTCGAGAGGTCTGGTGCCTGGCCCCCCAAAACGAGCGAAGGAGTCAACATGAGGAGACTGGGTTCCCGCGCGGGGCTCATTCTGGCGGTCGTCGCGTTTGCGGTAGTCGCGCTCGCGGCGACGGCGGCGGCGCGTACGACGTCGTCGAAAGCCAGCCCGATCGTCATCGGTTGGGCGTTCGACAGCAAGGGCGCCATGGCGCCGTTCGACGGTCCGGCGCTCGCCGCGGCTCAGCTGCGCGTCAAGCAGGTGAACGCCCGCGGTGGCGTCGGCGGACGTCCGCTGCAGATCCAGACGTGCGATACGCAGGGCAACAAGCCTGCGATTGCGAAGGCGTGTGCCCTGAAGTTGCTCGGTGCGGGTGCGAACGTGATCTTCACGACGTGTGACGTGGACTTCGCGGCACCGGTCGTGCAGGAAGCGATCAACCGCGGCGTGCTCGCGATCGCCCCGTGTATCGGCACGGATCAGATGGGCCCGAAGCGCTTCGGCGCCAAGGGCAGGCTTGCGTTCAGCTTCGGGAACGTGGCGCAGGACGAGGGCTCGGCCATGGCGCAGTACGCGTGGGGGAAGGGTTGGCGGAAGGCTTCTCTTGCCACCGACTCCGTCATCGTCTACTTCAAGAACGTCGTCCAGGCGTTCAAGGCGCGCTGGACGCAGCTCGGCGGCAAGATCGTCGACGAGGAGACCTACCAGGATCCCACCTTCGGCGGGAACAATGTTCAGAACGCTGTGAGCCGACTGAACGCGAAGAAGGCCGACGTGATCGTGACGTCGACCGCCGGTGCCTACGGAGCGCTCGCGCCGTTCATCACCGGTTTGCGCACACTCGGGAACAACACGCCGATCATCAACTCGTGGGCGGGTGACGGGAACTACTGGCTCCCCAAGAGCCCGAAGGTCACGAACTACTGGTTCGTCACCTTCGCGTCGGTCTTCGGTGACGACCCGAACGAGGCCATCAACAAGCTCGCCAAGCAGGTGCACGCCGGGACCGGTGGGTTCGTTACCGGCTCGGCCGCGATCGACGGCGTGGTCACTGCGATCAACCGCTCGAACGGGTCCACCACGGGTTCGGTTCTGGCGGCCACGATGGAGAAGTTCAAGAAGGTGCCGACCCTGTCGGGCCTCGTGAGCTTCTCGCCGAAGCTGCACACGGTGTTCGGCCGGCAGTACCGCGTGATCAAGATCCAGAACAACGCTCCGAAGGTCGTCGGCACCGTCGTCGCCAAGGTCGTCCCGAAGATCTAGTTCGGGCTTGGCCGACGAGCTGCAGTTGGAAAGGAGGCCCGGAGAAGCACTCCGGGCCTCCGCCATTTCTCGTTCCTTCGACGGGGTCCAGGCCCTTGACGGCGTGGATCTGGACCTTCGCCGCGGTGAGGTGGTCGGCCTGATCGGGCCGAACGGCGCCGGCAAGTCGACACTCGTCAACGTTCTGAGCGGATTCGACCAGCCCGACACCGGGACGGTCACGCTCGGCGACCAGGACGTGACTCGCTGGACGCCGCACCGGCGAGGCCGCCACGGTCTTGCCCGCACCTTTCAACACACGCGCGGTTTCCGGACGCTCTCCGTGCGCGAGAACGTCGAGGTGTCGGCGCTCGGGGTCGGCGCAGGCCCCCGGCGTGCTGCCGAGCGCGCCGACGGGCTCCTCGAACGGCTCGGGCTCGACCGCTACGCGGACGCACCCGCGTCCGCGCTCGCCCACGGTGACGAACGCCGGCTCGGCGTCGCGCGCGCGCTCGCGATGGAGCCGCGGTTCGTGCTGCTCGACGAGCCCGCAGCAGGCCTGCCGGAGGCCGAGGTGCCTGCGTTCGCGGACCTCATCCGGTCGGTGCGCGACGACCACGGCGCCGGTGTGCTGCTGATCGACCACAACATGGCGCTGATCATGGAGATCTGCGACCGGATCCACGTCCTCGACCAGGGGCGCACGCTCGCGGAGGGCGCGCCCGCCGAGATCCGCGGCAATCTCGACGTCGCGGCGGCCTATCTCGGCGAGACGGCGGTGGCAGAGGAATGAGGACACTGGTCGTCGAGCATCTGGACGTCCGCTACGGGGGCGTCCACGCCGTGCGCGACCTCTCGTTCGAGGTGGCACCCGGGGAGATCGTCGGGCTGATCGGCGCGAACGGCGCCGGCAAGTCCTCGACGCTGCACGCGATCATGGGCGTCGCTCCGGCGACCGGCGACGTGCGGCTCGGCGACAACCGACTGCTCGGCCGGAGACCCGAGGACGTCGCACGGGACGGCGTTGCGCTGGTGCCGGAAGGACGGCGCATCTTCGGCGAGTTGACCGTCGAGGAGAACCTGCGGCTCGGGCTCGCCGCCCGTCGCCGTCGTGGCAGCCACGAAGCAGTGTTCCGCAGCGTTTATGAGCTGTTCCCGATCGTCGAGGAGTTTCGCAACCGCCAGGCCGGCGCGCTCTCGGGCGGCCAGCAGCAACAGCTCGCGATTGCGCGTGCGCTCGTCGCGGAGCCCGATGTGCTGCTGCTCGACGAGCCCTCCCTCGGCCTCGCACCGACCGTCGTCGACGTCGTGTTCGGCGCCCTGGCTGCGATCCGCGACCGCGGTCTCGGTGTGTTGCTCGTCGAGCAGCGCGCGCAGCGCACGGTTGCGGCCGCCGACCGCTGCCACGTGATCGCGAACGGCGAACTGCGGTTGACGCTGGGGCCTGAGCACGCAAACGACACCGAAGCGCTCGTAGCGGCCTACTTCGCCTGATGCTCGCCTTCCTCAGCATCGACTGGCAGACGCTCGCGGATGCGCTCGCGCTCGGGGCGGTGTATGCCCTGATGGCCGTCGGCATCGGCCTCGTCTTCGGCGTCTTGCGTCTCGTCAATTTCGCCTACGGCCAGCTCGTGATGGCCGGCGCGTTCGCACTCGCGTTGGCCTCTCAGTGGGGCTGGCCGGTGTGGGCGGGGATCCTCCTCTGCTTCGCGGTCGTGCTCGTCCTCTCGATGCTGATGGACCGCCTCGTCTTCCGGCCGTTGCGCGGGCACACGCCTGCGGTGATGCTCGTCGCAACCTTCGCGGTCGCGTTCCTGCTGCAGAGCATCGCGCTCCTCTGGTTCGGTCCGCTCGGGAAGATCGCATCGTCGCTTGCGTACCTGAACCAGCCGTGGACGATCTCCGGCGTCGACATCCGCAAGATCGCGATCGTGTCGGTGATCGTCGCCGCCGCGTGCCTCATCCTGCTGCAGTTGGTGCTCGAGCGAACCGACATCGGGTTGCACATGCGTGCGTCGTCGATGGACTTCGAGACTGCGCGCCTGCTGGGCGTTCGCGCCAATCGCGTGATCGGTGTGGCGGTGCTGCTCTCGGGTGCGCTCGCTGCCGTCGTCGCCGTGATGCTGACCGTCCAGAACCCGCTCGTGACTCCCGACTTCGCGCTCCGCGACACGATCGTCGTGCTCGCGGGCGTCGTCGTCGGCGGCATGAACCGGCCCGTTCCGGCGACGCTCGGAGGTTTCACCATCGGCTTCGCCACCGGGCTGCTCGGCGGTGCGCTGCCGACGGGCCAGAGCCAGTACATCGACTCGTTCATCTTTGCGGCGGTGATCGTCGTCCTGCTCGTCCGCCCGAACGGTGTCTTCACACGCACGAAGACCGTGGAGCGCGTGTGAAGCGCCTCGTCGACCTGCAGACGCTGGCCGGCCCGGCGGCGCTCATCGTCGTCGCTGCATTGCTCGGGACGACGGTGTCTCTCTCCACGCAGAGCTACTTCACCGACGCGCTCGTGAAGGTGGCGATCGTGGTTGGGCTGTACGTCTTCGTCGGCAACTCGGGTGTTGTGTCGTTCGGGCACATCAGCTTCGTCGCGATCGGGGCTTGGACGGCGGGTGTGCTGTCGGTGCCCGCCACCGAGAAGCCGGCGATCATGCCGAACCTCGCCCACTTCTTGCGCGACCGGACGACCGGCAACATCTCGTCGCTCGTGCTCGCCGGGGTCGTCGGCGGAATCTGCGCGCTCGCGGCGGCGCTGCCGCTGATGCGTCTCTCCGGGCTCGCCGCGGGTATCGCGACGTTCGCCGTGCTGGAGATCACGCACAACGTGCTGCGCTACGAGGAGAAGATCGGGCCGGGGCTCAACACGTTCTCGTCCGTCCCCGAGACGACCGGCCTGCGCCAGGCTGCGCTCGGGGCGCTCTTCGTCGTCGTGGTCGCGTTCGCCTACAGCCGCAGCCGCTACGGCCGTCTGCTGCGTGCGACCCGGGAGGACGATGCGGCCGCGCGCGCCGTCGGGGCGTCGGTCTATCGCCAGCGGTTGATCGCGTTCGCGATCTCCGGCGCCCTGTGCGGGCTGGCGGGCGGCCTCTACGTGCACCTGCTGCCGTTGAACACAGAGACCGTGTATCTCGATCTGACGTTCATCACGCTCGCGATGCTCGTGATCGGAGGCGCGACGAGCCTCTGGGGCGCGGTCGTCGGCGCGCTCGCCGTGAGCGCGCTCGACTCGTCTCTCGCGGTGGCCGAGAACGGGACGTCGTTCCTGGGCCGGCACATCGACCTGCCGGCGGGGACGCGCGAGATCGTCGTCGGTGCGCTGATGGCGATCGTCCTGATCCTGAAGCCGTCCGGCCTCACCGGCGGGCGGGAGTTCAAGCTGTGGCCGAGATGACGCGCGTCTGCGTCGCCGGGGCCGGTGTGATCGGGAGCCTCTTCGCCGCGCATCTCTCGCGCGTGGCCGAGGTCTCGGCGCTCGTGCGCCGCGAGGAGCACGCGGCGGCTCTGAGGCGAGCACGGCCTGCGCGTCAGCGGGCGCGCGGAGTTCACCGGGCGGCTCACAGCCGCCACCTCGCCCGAAGCACTTCCCGAGCCGGAGCTCGTGATCGTCGCCTGCAAGAGCCTCGATCTCGGCGCGGTCGCAGCGCGACTCGCAGGTCACTGGCCCGAGGCGATCGTCATGACCGTGCAGAACGGCATCGGCGCCGACGAGGTCGTCTCACGCTATGGCGAGTGGCGTCAGCTGACGGCGGTGACGTTCATGAGCGGTACACGGCACGAAGACACGCACGTCGAGTACGTGCTCGACACCGCCACTTGGATCGGCCCGTCCCGAGGGACGATGCCCGCCGACGCGCACGTCGCGGCCGACCTGATCGTCGCGTCCGGGTTGAAGGCCGAGGCGTTCGACGACCTTCGGCCGGCGCAATGGTCGAAGCTGATCTTCAACGCGACGGTCAACACCGTTGCGGCGCTCACCGGCCTGCGGCACGACCGGCACTTCGCGGCGCTCGACACACCGAGCGACCTCGGCCACCTCGTGCGCGCACTGATGGACGAGGGCAAGGCGGTCGCCGCAGCCGCGGGCGTGACGCTCGGCGAGGATCCGTGGGAGATGAACGTGCTTGCGACCCAACGTGGCAGCGCGCACTACCCCTCGATGCTCGAGGACGTCGACGCGCGCCGGCCGACGGAGATCGACATGATCACCGGCTCGCTCGTGCGCGAGGCGCACCGGGTCGGTGTCCCGGTGCCGCTGCACGAGACGATGGAACGGCTGATCAAGGCGAAGGAGGATTCGTGGGAATAACGATCTGCGTGGTCGGCTGCGGCGCGGTGGGCTCGCTGTTCGCGGCGAACCTGGCGACGCTCGACGACGTCGAGGTCTGGGCCTACGACCTGGCGCAGGTGCACGTCGACGCGATCAACCGCGAGGGGCTCAGGCTGACCGGGGCCGGCGACGTCCTCGGACGACCGCACGCGACGAGCGATGCCTCCGAGCTGCCGCAGTGCGACTTCGGGATCGTCGCCACGAAGGCGATGCACACCGACTCCGCGATCGCGGCGACCGCGCATGCGTTTGCCAGGCGGCTGTGTCGCGACGGTGCAGAACGGCATCGGTAACGAAGAGGTGCTCGCCCGCCACGTCGAGCGCGTGATCCGAGGGACGACGTTCCCGGCCGGAAAGATCACGGCACCGGGCGTCGTTCAATGGGACGTGAAGGGCGACACCACGATGGGCCCGTTCGAGGACAGGCCCGCGGCGTTCGAGGAGGTCGCGCGCCTCGCGGACGCCTGCACGCGCGCCGGCATGCCGACCAAGGCGGTCTCGGATGCGCGCGGGCCACAGTGGCGCAAGGTGATCTTCAACGCCGCCACGAACCCGCTCGGTGCGCTGACCGGCCTCACGCACGGCCGCCTCTGCGAACGCCCCGATCTGCGGTCGCTCGCCTCGCGGCTGGTCGACGAGGGCAAGGCCGTCGCCTCCGCGCAGGGCATCGAGCTCGACGCCGACCCCGAGGAACTGATCGACTATGCCGCGCGGCCCGAGGTCGCGTACGACCACAAGGCCTCGATGCTCCAGGACGTCGAGGCGAGGCGCCAGACCGAGGTCGACTACCTGAACGGCGGGATCGCCGAGTTCGGACGGCGGCTCGGTGTTCCGACGCCGACACACGAATCCATCTGGGCACTCGTGAAAGGGGTTGAAGCGGCGTGGGAACAGTGATGCCGAAGGCAGAGATCGACCGGCGTTACGGCCTCGTGCGTGAGGCGATGGCGCGCGACGGGCTCGACGCGGTGATCGTGTCGGGCAACGAGTACACCGGATTCGAGGGTGCAGTCACCTACATGTCGGGGTTCGTGATCGTGCACCGCTACGCGTACGTGCTGCTGCCGCTGGAGGGGGATCCTGCGATCGTCTTCCCGCGCGAGGCCACCTACGTCGGCGAGCACGGCACGACGTGGATCGACGAGCAGGTGTTCGTCGACAAGCCGGGCGACTGGCTCGCCGACGCTGTGCGCGGCAAGCGCGTCGGGGCGTACGGGCTCGACTACGTGATGGCCGTTCGCGACTTCCGCGTGGTCAATGGCGCGGCCGCGGAGCTCGTCCCATGGGACACCGAGTTCGACCATGCCCGTGCCGTGAAGAGCGAGCTCGAGCTCGCATCCGTCCGCGACAGCGTTCGCATCAACGCCGAAGGCTTCTGGATCTTCCTCGACCACTTCGCGCCGGGGAAGTCCGAGCGCGAGATCCTCGCCCACTGCGAGCAGTACTTCGTGGAACAGGGCTGCGGCCGCCTGACGATGGACATGGTGCTCACCGGGCCGAACGGCAGCGCGCTGCCGGAGTTCAAGATCGCGGGCGACTACCGCATCAAGCCGACCGACATGGTGCTCCCGTCGCTCGAGATCGCCGGAGCCGGCGGTCACTGGGTCGAGGTCTCGCGGGCGATCTGCCCGAGTGAGCCGAGCGTGGAGACACGGCGGATGCTCGAGGGCTACGAGGAGTACTACGAGGCGGCCAGGGGCGCGCTCCGGGACGGCGCGACCGCGCATGACGTGCATCGCGCGGTCTCGAAGGGATTCGTCGACCGTGACTTCAAGCTCGGTCACGTCACCGGCCATTCGATCGGGATGACGATGATCGAGTGGCCGAAGATCGGCGAAGGGGACGAGACCGAGCTGCGGTCGGGGATGGTGTTCTCCATGCACCCGCACGCGATCTCACAGGACGGGCAGGCCTGTCTCTACATGCAGGACACGTGGCTCGTCACTGCGGACGGCGGTGTGCCGCTTGCCGACCTGCCGATGAAGATCTTCGATGGAACGGAGACAAGGACATGACAGAGCTGGCAAAACCGATCCTCGACGGTGAAGGGGCATCCGACTACGAGCGTTACCTGCGCACCGACGAGCTGCTCAGCCTCCAGAAGACCGCCGGCGAGTGGATCCACCGCGACGAGCTGCTCTTCCAGAGCGTGCACCAGACCTCGGAGATCTGGCTGAAGCTCGCGTGGAACGAGATCGAAGAGGCAACACGCCTCGTCGGCGACGACGAGCTCGGTGCGGCGATCCGGCTCCTGCGCCGGGCGAACGACTGCTTCAAGCTCGTCACGTCGGCGCTCGACATGCTCGAGCACATGTCACCGTGGGAGTACACCGAGGTGCGAAAGGTCCTGGGTCACGGCAGCGGCTTCGACTCGCCCGGCTTCAAGGAGCTGCGGCGTGTCGCGAAGCCGCTCGGCGAGGCGTTCCACGCGGCCCACGAGCGCGCCGGCCTGACGCTGGTCGAGGTGTACACACGCGGGCGGGAGTTCGAGGAGCTGTACCAGCTCGCCGAGCAGCTGATCGAGCTCGACGAGCGGATCATCGTCTGGCGTGTCCGCCACTTCAAGGTCGTGCAGCGGGTGATCGGCGGCGACGTGATCGGCACGCAGGGCACGCCGGTCGAGGTGATGGGCCGCCTGATCCACCACTCGTTCTATCCCGAGCTCTGGGACGTCCGGAACGACCTGACGAGGATGAACCTGCCCGAATGACGTTCGGTGGCATCGCTCTCGGGTGTGGCAACTTCGGCGGCGTCGGCTCCTCGCCCGCGTTTTTCGGGCAGGGCACCGCGGAGGAGGACGCGTTCGCGATCATGGACCGCGCCTGGGAGAACGGCCTGCGCTGGTTCGACACGGCGGATGCCTACGGCGGCGGCCGCAGCGAGACGTTCATCGGCCGTTGGCGCGCGGCGCGGCGCCCGGACGGGCTCGTGCTGACGACCAAGGTGTTCAACTCCGTGGTTGGTGACCCCGACGACACGGGACTCGCCCCCGACCGGATCCGCCGTCAGATCGAAAGCAGCCTGGCGCGGCTCGGGGTCGACCGGATCGATCTCTATCTGGCCCACGAGCCCGACCCGGGGACGCCGTTGCCCGAGACGGTCGCCTGCTTCGAACAGCTCGTGCAGGAGGGCCTGATCGGCGCCTGGGGCCTCTCGAACTACGACCATGCCGGGATCGCCGAGGCGCTGCGCCATGGACGGCCGGCTCTGGTGCAGAACGCGTACTCGCTGCTCGACCGACGCGACGAGCGCGATGTGCTGCCGCTCTGCGAGGCGAACGCGGTCTCCTACGTGCCGTTCAGCCCGCTCTCCGGCGGCTGGCTGACCGGAAAGTACAAGCGCGGCGAGTCGTTCCCGGCCGGCTCTCGCATGACGCTTCGCCCCGAGCCCTACGAGCAGTTCGTCGACGACGGCGTCTTCGACGCGCTCGACCGGTTCCGAGCTGAGGCAGACGCGCTCGAGGTTTCGATGACCGCGCTGGCGTTCGCCTGGGTGCTGGCCTCCGTCGACGGAGCGGTCTGCGGCCCCAATCGCGCCGAGCACCTCGATCCGATCCTCGAAGCACGCAAGCTCAACCTCTCGCCGGCCGACCGCGACCGCGTAGGCTCCTTTTTCCGATGACGGTGCGCATCCTGGACGAGCACGACGTGCGGCGACTGCTGCCGATGGACGAGTGCATCGACGTGATGGCCGAGGCGCTCGCTGCCCTGGCACGCGGCGAGGTGCACAACCCGC
Source organism: uncultured Thermoleophilia bacterium (assembly GCA_963823265.1). GTDB lineage: Bacteria > Actinomycetota > Thermoleophilia > Gaiellales > Gaiellaceae > PALSA-600. The sequence goes on along the minus strand of CAWGLA010000012.1, from coordinate 371,178 downwards.
TCCGCTTCGTCGTCCGGCCGCCCGGTGAGGCGAGCCTGATGGGGCTGATGCCGGCGCACCGCGGCGGCGAGTCGCCGCTCTATGCGCTGAAGGCCGTCGCGATCTTCCCCGGCAACAGCGCGCGCGGCCTCGACTCGCACCAGGGATTCGTCGCGCTCTTCGACGGCGAGACGGGTGCCACGCGCGCGCTTCTCAACGCCGGCGCGATCACTGCCGTTCGCACCGCGGCCGTCTCCGGCGTCGCCACCCGGCTGCTCGCCCGCGAGGACGCGCGCACGCTCGCGATTCTCGGGGCGGGGATCCAGGGACAGTCGCACCTCGACGCGATGCGCGCGGTGCGCGACTTCGAGCGCATCGTCGTCTGGAGTCGCACGCCGGGCCGGATCGACGGCGTCGAAGAGGCCGCGTCGGCCGAGGAGGCGGTGCGTGACGCGGACGTGATCGTCACCGCAACCTCCGCCGCCGAGCCGATTCTCGAGCGCGCCTGGTTGAAGCCCGGCGTGCACATCAACGCGGTCGGGTCGAGCATCCCGACGACGCGCGAGCTCGACACGGCCACCATGCGCGACGCCGCGCTCTTCGTCGACCGGCGCGAGTCGACGGTCAACGAGGCAGGTGACTTCCTGTTCCCGCAGCGCGAGGGGGCGATCGGGCCCGACCACATCCGGGCCGAGATCGGCGAGCTCCTGACGGGCGCGGGGGAGGGGCGGCGCTCCGCGGAGGAGCTGACGGTGTTCAAGTCGCTCGGCCTCGCCGTCGAGGACCTCGCCGCCGCCGAGCACGTGCTTCGCCGCGCGGAGGCGGAGAACGCCGGCCAGGTCGTCTCGCTTTGATTCCGCTTGCCGAGATCGAACGTGCCCGCGACGTGCTCGCAGGCACGGCTGTCGTCACGCCGCTCATCCGGCTCGACGTCGCTGCGGACGCCGAGATCTGGCTGAAGCTCGAGGTACTGCAGCCGGTGCGTTCGTTCAAGATCCGCGGTGCCGGGAACGCGATTCTCCAGGCGACCGACGAGGAGCTCGCCGGCGGCGTGTTGACCGCGAGCGCCGGCAACATGGCCCAAGGTGTTGCGTACGCCGCACGCCTACGCGGCGTGCCGGCAACCATCGTGGTCCCGGAGCACGCTCCTCAGACGAAGATCGACGCGATCGAGCGCTACGGCGGCCGCGTGATCAAGGTGCCCTACGAGGAGTGGTGGCAGGTGCTCCTGTCGGGGCGCTATGACGAAGGCGTAGGCTCGACGGAGCTTCCAGGAGCGGGGTGCCGGCTTGGCCGGCGCGGAGCGTCCGTTCAGGTCTCTTATTCATCCCGTCGACAACGACCGGGTGATGGCCGGGAACGGCACGATCGGGCTGGAGCTGCTCGAGCAGTTGCAGGACTTCGACACCGTCGTCGTCCCGTACGGGGGCGGCGGCCTCGTGACCGGGATCGCGAGCGCCGTCAAGGCCGCTCGGCCGGAGGTCCGCTTCTATGCGGCCGAGCCCGAGACGGGGGCGCCGGTTACTGCGACGCTGGCCGCCGGGGCTCCGACCGCCGTCGACTACCAGCCGTCGTTCGTCGACGGCTCCGGCAGCCGCGAGTTGATCCCGCGCGTCTGGGAGCACGCCTCGCAGCTGCTGGACGGAGCCTTCGCCCTGCCGCTCGGCGAGGTCGCGGACGCCGTCCGGTTGATCGCCGAACGCACGCGCGTGATCGCCGAGGGGGCGGGCGCGCTCGCAGTTGCGACCGCCGTGTCCGGGCGGGTCGCGGGCGCCAGGAAGGTGGTCTGCATCGTGTCCGGCGGCAACATCGACCCGGCTGTGCTCAGCCGGATCCTCGTCGGGGAGCAGCCGTGAACGTCGATGCAGTCCGCGAGCGGTTCTCGTCGCTCCAGAAAGACTTCGCGTTCTTCGACGCGCCCGGCGGCACGCAGGTGCCGGACGAGGTCGGGCAGGCGGTCGCGAATGCTCTGCGCGAGGCGTCGGGGAACCTGGGAGCGCCCTATGCGACGGGACGGGCTGTCGAGGGGATCTTGGAGCGCGCCAAGTCCGACGCCGGGCGCTTCCTCGGCTGTACCGCCGACGAGATCTCGTTCGGGATGAACATGACGACGCTCGACTTCGCGATCTCACGCTCCGCCGGCCGTGACTTCCAGGCCGGTGACGAGGTGCTCTCGACCGAGCTCGATCACGACGGCGGCGTCGCGCCCTGGGTCGAGCTCGCAGCCGACAAGGGGATGAACGTGCGAGTCGCGGGAGTGACCGGCGAGTTGACCGTCGATTACGACGACCTCGAGAGTCAGCTCTCCGATCGCACGCGGGTCGTCACCTTCGCGCTGGCCTCGAACGCGACCGGCTCGCTCGCGGACGCGAAGCGCATCTGCGCGCTCGCCCGTGCAGCGGGTGCGATCTCGTGGATCGACGCGGTGCATTACGCGGCGCACGAGCCGATCGACGTGCACGAGCTCGGTTGCGACGTGCTGCTCTGCTCGCCCTACAAGTTCTGCGGTCCGCATCTCGGGATCGCCTACGTTCGCCGAGAGCTGGCGGAGACGTGGCGTCCCTACAAGGCACGTCCGTCCGCTTCGACGCCCGTCGGTCGCAAGTTCGAGACCGGCACGCTCCCGTACGAGCTGCTCGCGGGATTCAGCGCGACGATCGCCTATCTCGACTCGATCGGCGGCATGGACGCGATCCGCGACTACGAGCGCGGGCTCGGCGTGCACTTCATCGACAATCTGCCGGAGAACGTGAAGCTGTACGGCCCGCCGACGATGGACGGACGCGTGCCGACGTTCCTGTTCAACGTCGACGGTGTCCCCGCGGTGGACGCGGCGCATCGCCTCGCCGACCGTGGGCTCGGCGTCTGGTATGCCGACAACTGGTACTGCGTCTCGCTCGGTCCGCATCTGCCGGAACAGTCGCTGCGCGCCGGGATCGCGCACTACAACACTCTCGCCGAGGTCGATCGGCTGCTGGGCGAGTTGGCCCTCCTTCGAAACTGATTCGCGCACCGAATCAGATTCGATCTTCGTCGTGTTTGCGTTTCGCTAACAGTTGTCCGGCACCCTGTCGCCGTGCGCAGGTTGGGGGTCCTCGCAGCGGTGCTGCTCGTGTTGCTGCCGTCGAGCGGGGCGGCCGCGAACAAGGCGGCGCGGGCGGGTGTCTACACCGGGTACGGCTTCGACGCCTGCACGGCACCGTCGAGCGCGGCGCTGAACGCGTGGAGCGCGTCGCCCTACCGTGCGCTCGGCATCTACCTCGGCGGTGTCAATCGCGCCTGCGCCGACGGGCACCTCAACTCGTCGTGGGTATCGTCGACGCTTGCCTCGGGCTGGAGCCTGCTGCCGCTCTACGTCGGCCTGCAGGCACCGTGTGTGAGCGGGAAGCTCGCGAAGATCTCGTCGAACCTGACGACCGCCGCGAACCAGGGCCGCGCGGCCGCCGACGACGCGGTCTCGTTGACGACGAAGTTCGGCCTGCCGGGTGGGACGCCGATCTACTTCGACATGGAGGGCTACTCGACGACGAACGCGTCGTGCACCAAGGTCGTGCGGTCGTTCGTCGCCGCGTGGGTGAACGAGCTGCGCGACCAGGGTTCGTCGCCGGCGTGTACGGGAGCGCCGCCTCGACGATCCGCGACATCGCGACGCTCGGCTCGTCGCTCCCCGACGCGGCGTGGATCGCGAACTGGAACGGCGTCGAGGGGGTCTTCGGCGACTCGCACTGTCAGCGACAGCCTCTGGGCCAACCACCAACGCGTGCACCAGTACAAGGGCGGTCACAAGGAGACCTGGGGCGGCGTCACCATCAACATCGACAGCAACTACGTCGACGGGCCGGTGCTCGGCGGGGCTCACGGCCGCCGCCGCCACCTCCGCCGCCGCCCGCCGGCTCGGTCGGCTCGGGTGACAACCGCGCGGTCGTGTCCTGGCCCGACGGGGCGTTCACGACGCCGGTCGCCGTCGCTCTGACGCCGGTCGCACCGCCGCCGGCGAACGGCTACGCGGTGCAGTTGACCGTCACCGACACGGACACCTCCACGCCGGTGACGACGTTCGGCGCAGCGGTCACGCTGCACATCACCGGCGCGACCGGTCTCGCGCCGTCCTTCTCCACCGACGGACTGACGTGGACGGCGCTCCCGAAGACCGCGTACAAGGCCACCTCCGACGGCGGCGTCGACATCCAGACGACCGTCCCCGGCTTCTTCGCTCTGCTGCCCGATACCGTCCCGCCGTCGCGTCCGGACGGCTTCAGCGGGCGGTTCCTGAACGGCGCGCTGCGGCTCGCGTGGCTGGCCTCGACCGACAACGCCGGCCCGATCATCTCGTACGACGTGCTGCTGGACGGCTCGCCGCTCGCGACCGTGCCGGCCGCGAGCCGGCGCGCGATCGTGCACACGTTCCATCCGAGTGCGCAGAGCGTGTACCGCGTGCAGGCCGTCGATGCGGCCGGCAACGTCAGCACACCGTCGCGGGCGCTCGTCGTCGTCCCGACGAAGCGTCCGACTGGTTTGCCACGCGCGCTCCCGCACTGGGCCTGGGGCCTCTATGACGCGCAACGAGGACACGGTGCGCGTCCCGCGAAGGCGCCGAAGAAGCCGCCCGCCTGGTACTGGCGCTGGGCCGCCTGGCGCTCTGCGCCGTTCCATCTGAAGCGCTCGAGCGGTAGGATTGAACGGTCGGCGCAGCGCAACGCAGCGCCGACGTAAGCTGGAAAGAGGCGCTCGATGCGCACGATCCTCTCGCAGGCCTGCTCTTCACCGTTGTCACGGTGGGCTGCGGCGCGCGCCTCACACCCTGCTTTGCGCCTCTCGGTGACGCCGGTTTCATCGGTCGAGGACCAGCCGATCCGGATCCGCTTCGACGGTCTCGAGGCGCCTCAGGGCGTCTGGCTCGAGCTGCGCTCGACCGACGCGAACGGCGTCGTGTTCGTGTCGCGGGCGGCCTACGGCGCGGACGAGCACGGCGTGCTCGACGTCGCCCACGCAAACGCGCTCGACGGCAGCACCTACTCCGGTGTCTGGGCGATGGGCCTGCTGAGCGAGATGTACGCACCGAACGCGCTGCCGCTCACGGCCTATCACTGGGGGGAGCACACCACGGCGCTTCGTGCTGTCGGCGGTCTCCTCGTCGGAGACGATCGCTTCCACCACCTTCGTGCGCCGCTGGCGGCGGGGGACGTACACGACGGTGACCAACACCGTTGCGAGGAACGGGTTTGCCGGGACGTTTTCGGCGCCCGCGGGCGCCCGGAGGCAGGCCGCGGTGCTCGTGATCGGCGGTTCTGAAGGAGGGCGCGGATCGTCATGGTTGGGCGAACGGCTGGCCGCCAACGGCATCCCGGCGCTCACGATCGGCTACTTCCATGCGCCGGGGCTCCCCGACAAGCTCCACGACATCCCACTCGAGTACTTCAGGACCGCGCTGGCGTGGCTCGGCCGCAGGCCCGAGGTCGACCCGCAGCGAGTCGCCGTGCTCGGTAGTTCGAACGGCAGCGAGGCAGCGCTTTTGCTCGGCGTGCACTATCCGAAGCTCGTGCACGCGATCGTCGCGCTCGCTCCGAGCTCCGTCGTCACCTGTGGGGTCGTCGGGGCGGGCCGCGTGACGTTGACGATGCCCCGCTGCGTGGGGTCGTCGTGGACGCTTGCGGGGTCGCCGCTCCCGTACACGGCCGTTCGAAACCGCCCGCAGCCGCCGGACGCCCCGAGGGCCGTGATCGCAGTCGAGCGCATCCGGGCGCCGGTGCTGCTCGCCTGTGGCGGTCGCGACCAGATCTGGAGCTCCTGCTCGTATGCCCGCGCGATCGTCGCGCGACGTCACACGCGCGGCCGCTCGACGCGGCTCTACGTGTATCCGAACGCGAGCCATTCGCTCGGCAGCCTGTTCCTATACGAGCCCGGGGCCATGGTCGGCGATTTCTTCGTTCCCGACGACGAACGCGCCCGCGAAGACCTCTGGCCGCGCCTGCTCGCCTTCCTGCGGGCGGCGTGACTACACGAACGCGTTCTCGCCGGTCAGCGCGCGACCGATCAGCAGCTTCTGGATCTGGCTCGTGCCTTCGTAGAGCGTTGTCACGCGTGCGTCGCGCAGATACTTGCCGACCGGATACTCGTCGACGTACCCGTAACCGCCGTGCGCCTGCACGGCCGCGTTCGCAGCACGTACGGCCACCTCACTGGCGAAGTACTTGGCGTACGACGCTTCGACCGTGTGCCGTTCGCCGCGGTCCGCCGTCGCGGCCGCGCGCCACACGAGCAGGCGCGCCGCCTCGGTCTCGACGGCGATGTCGGCGAGCAGCTCCTGCACGAGCTGAAAGCTCGCGACCGGCCGCCCGAACTGCCTGCGCTCCTTCGTGTAGGCGATCGAGGCGTCGAGGCAACCCTGGGCGATGCCGACGCACCCGGCGCCGAGCGAGATGCGGCCGTGGTCGAGAGCCGACATCGCGATCTTGAAACCCGAGCCGAGCTCTCCGAGCCGGTTCTCGTCGGGCACGCGGACGCCGTCCAGGAAGAGCTCCGCCGTGTCCTGGGCGCGCAGGCCGAGCTTGCCCTTGATCGGACGCGCCTCGAAGCCGGACGCGTCGGTCGGGACGACGAAGCAGGTGATCCCGCGCGGCCCCGGCTCGCCGGTGCGGGCGAACACGAGTGCGTGCGCAGCCCAGGACCCGAGGGTGATGAAGATCTTCTGTCCGCTCAACACCCAGTCGGCGCCGTCGCGCTCGGCCCGCGTCTCGAGCCCGCCCGGGTCGGAGCCGGCGCCCGGCTCCGTGAGTGCGTAGCAGCCGAGCTCCGTGCCGGCTGCGAGGCCGGGGAGGAGCCGTGCGCGCTGCTCGTCGCTGCCCCAGCGGGTGACCGTCTTGCCGTAGAGGCCGTTCGAGACCGACACGATGCCGCGCACGTTCGAGTCGGCGCGGCCGATCTCCTCGACGACGAGTGCGTACGACACCATGTCCAGGCCCATCCCGCCGTGCTCCTCGGGCAAGGCTGCCGCCAGGAAGCCGAGCTCGGCCAGCCTGGCGACGATCCCGCGGTCGATCGCCTCGGCACGGTCCCACGCGGCTGCGTGCGGTGCGATCTCGGCGTCGCAGAACGCGCGCGCCGTCCGACGGATCAACTCCTGCTCGTCGGAGAGCGTGAAGTCCACGCGGCGATCCTAGTCGTGCGGGTCCAAAGAAAAACCGCCTGGTGCGGTGAGCGCTTTCGTCCACCTCACCGACCGGCCGCTTCAGGCTTGCACCTTCGCAACTACTCGGTGGAGCTTCGACCTACTTGCGCGCCGCACCCGGCGGGAGCCGCAATGTATGACGTGTGCGCACCCCCGTGCAAGGGGTGCGCACACGAAATGTCCGCTCTTTACTGCGAAATCTGCTCGACGACTTCGCGGGTGCGGACGTAGCCCGCGTGCCGGGCCACGTCGGACTCGGCGACGATGCCGACGAGCCTTCCGTCCTCCTCGACGACTGGCAGTCGCCGCAGCTCGTGCTCGGCCATCAGACGCAGGGCTTCCTCGAGTTCCTGTTCGGGGTCGACCGTGACGAGCGTCAACGACGCGATCTCCTCGACCTTCGTCTGCCCGGGGTCGCGGCCGGCCGCGACGACGCGGATCGCGATGTCGCGATCGGTGATCACGCCGACCAGGCGGTCGCCCTCGACGATCGGGGCGATCCCGGCGTCTTCGCCTCGCATCACCTTCGCCGCATCGACGATCGAGTCACCAAGCGTGACCGTCCGGGGCAGCACGGTCATCAGGTCGCGGATGCGTTTCATCTGCCTGCTACCGCTTGGCCGCGGTCGCCTGGCCGCCCGGGCATGACCCCTCCTCTGGTTTCGGAAACGTAGGCTCTCTTTCCATGAGCCGGGACGGTCAAACGACCATCAGGCGCCTCGGTCCGGGGGACGAGGACGTGGTCCGGAAACTCGCCGAAGACGAGCCGCGGACGGCTCTGCTCGCCGACGACGCGACGATCTTCCTCGCTGCCTTCACGGGCAGCGAGCCGGTCGGCTTCGTCTTCGGGTACGAGCTCCCGCGGCGGCACGGCGCGCCGTCCGATCCTGTTCGTCTACGAGCTCGACGTGGACGAGGCGCATCGCAGGCAAGGGATCGGGAGGCGGTTGATGGACGAGCTCGCTGGAATCGCGCGCTCGCGTGGCGTTCTCGACGGGTTCGTCCTCACCGACCCCGACAACGACGCGGCGAATGCCCTCTATCGCTCGCTCGGCGGCGAGCGTGTCGATTCGGTGATGTGGGACTTCCGGTACACGGACGGCTGACGGTCGTCCGGCCGGCGACCGACGACGACGCCGACCTGCTCGTCGCGTGGCACGCCGATCCGGAGGTCTCCCGCTACTGGGACGGCGAGACGTTCACGCGGGACGAGGTGCTCGAGCGCCTCCACCGCGAGCCCGTCGACGCGTGGATCGTCGAGGCGGCGGGCGAACCGGTCGGCTATCTCCAGTCGTGGTGGGAGGACGACGAGCCGCGGCGCGGCGGCCTGGACGGGTTCCTCCTGCCCGGCGCGCGCGGCCGCGGGTTGATGCCCGACGCGGCCCGGGCGCTCGCCCAGTCGCTCCTCGCCGCGGGCTGGGTGCACGTCACCGTCGATCCCTACGCGTGGAACGAACCGGCGATCCGGGGCTGGGCGAAGGCAGGGTTCGTCGAGGTCTCCCGCCACGCGGCCGACGATGAGCATCCCGACGAGTGGGTGCTCATGCGGTTTGAACCGATGCGGCCCTCTGACATCATCGACGGCTGAGATGGCCGACGACGCAACGGTCTATGTGCGCTACCTGATCAAGGACGTCGGCGCCGCGACTGAGTTCTACGTTTCGCAGCTCGGATTCGAGGTCGTCTGGAGCGCGGGAGCCGCGTTCGCAGAGATCGCGCGCGGGAACCTGCACCTGCTGCTGAGCGGACCGAGCAGCTCCGCCGCACGGCCGATGCCCGACGGCCGGCAGCCCGAGCCGGGCGGGTGGAACCGCATTCACCTGATCGTGGACGACATCGAGGGCGAGGTCGAACGGCTTCGTGAGGCCGGCGTCACCTTCCGCAGCGACATCGTGCGCGGTCCAGGAGGCGCGCAGATCGTCTTCGACGATCCCTCCGGGAATCCGGTCGAACTGTTCCAGAGCAGCTAGCATCTCGGCATGAACGCGAGCCCGATCATCATGACGACGACGCTGACGCGCTGCCGCGCGCGGGCGACGGTCGCCGGCTCGCGCGCGGCTTAACTCTCCTTCCGGATCGTCTCCGGCGACTCGTTCAGCGCTTCGCTCCTGTCGTCCTCACGGAGGTGATTACTCTTGTCCGGTTCCATGAAGGTCGTCCTACCTGACAATTCACAGCTCGAACTTCCCGACGGCGCGACCGGGCTCGACGCCGCGCGCGCGATCGGGGCGAAGCTCGCCGAGCAGGCGGTGCTCGTGCGGGCGAACGGCGCGGTGCAGGATCTGCGGCTGCCGCTCGCGGACGGCCAGCAGATCCAGCTCCTCACCACCCGCGACACGGACGACCCCGACGCGCTCTACGTCCTGCGCCATTCGGCGGCGCACCTCCTGGCCGAGGCGGTGCGGCGGCTCTACCCCGGCGTGAAGGTCGCGATCGGCCCGCCGATCGAGAACGGCTTCTACTACGACTTCGAGTTCCCGGAGCCGATCACCGAGGCCGATCTCGCGCAGATCGAGGACGAAGTGAAGCGCGAGCTGAAGGAGGGCCGGGACTGGTCGCGCGAGACCATCTCACGCGGCGACGCGATCGCGCGCTTCGACGCCGAGGGCGAGCCGTACAAGGTCGAGCTCGTCGACACCGCCGAGGGAGACATCACCCTCTACCGCAGGGCGACTTCACCGACCTCTGCAACGGTCCGCACCTCCAGAACTCGAAGCCGATCAAGGCGTTCAAGCTGACCGGGCTCGCCGGCGCCTACTGGCGCGGCGACGAGCACAACACCCAGCTGACCCGCATCTACGGCACCGCGTTCTACTCGCAGGCCGACCTCGACGCGTACCTCGAGCGGCTCGAGCAGGCGCGCGCCCGCGACCACCGCCGCATCGGGCCGCAGCTCGACCTCTTCCATCTCTCGGAGCATTCGCCGGGCTCGCCGTTCTGGCACCCGAAGGGGATGGTGATCTGGAACCTCGCTCGAGGACCTGCGCCGGCGCGAGAACCTCGCGCGCGGCTATCTCGAGGTGAAGACCCCGCTGCTCTACGACGAGCAGACCTACGAGACCTCGGGGCACCTCCAGAACTACGAGGAGAACATCTTCTGGGTGCACTCGCCACGCGGAGACCGACCGGCGCATGGCGCTGAAGCCGATGAACTGCCCCGGGCACATGCTGCTGTTCGGCGAGCGGCTGCGCAGCTACAAGGACCTGCCGATGCGCTTCGCCGAGTCATCGACGCTGCACCGCGACGAGCTCGGCGGCACCCTGCACGGCCTGCTTCGCGTCAAGCACGTCACCCAGGACGACGCGCATCTCTTCTGCTCGCCCGACCAGATCGAGGACGAGATCTTCGGCTGCCTCGACTATGCCGCGTACCTCTACGACCTCTTCGGGATGGAGGCGAAGTTCGAGCTCTCGACCCGGCCGGAGAAGAAGCTCGGGACCGACGAGGAGTGGGACTTCACCGAGGGCGCGCTGAAGGCCGCGCTCGAGCGCCGGGGGATCGAGTACTCGGTGAACGAGGGCGACGGTGCGTTCTACGGTCCGAAGATCGACCTGCACATGCTCGACGCGCTCGGTCGCTCGTGGCAGATGGGGACGATCCAGCTCGACGCGCAGATGCCGCAGCGGTTCGGCCTCTCGCTACATGGGCGCCGACAACAAGGAGCACTTTCCCGTACGTCGTCCACCGCGCCCTCCTCGGCTCGCTCGAGCGGTTCATCGGCATCCTCATCGAGCACTACGCGCGGCGCCTTCCCGTTCTGGCTCGCGCCCGTCCAGATCCGGGTGCTGCCGGTCGGCGAGGGCCACCGCGAGGCCGCGCGGGCCCTGGCGGCCAGCCTCGAGCCGTACCGGGTCGAGGTCGACGACTCCGACGACACCGTCGGCAAGCGGATCCGCAACGCCGAGCTCGAGAAGATCCCGTTCGTCGTCGTCTACGGCGACAAGGAGTCCGACGAGGCGCTGGCGATCCGCGAGCACGGGGGCGGCCAGAGCACCCTCTCGCTCGCTGAATTCCGGCGAAACACTTGCTACCCTGAGTCCCTGGCAAGCAGGGGCGAAACCGTCTCTCACCTCCTAGCTCACGCTACGGGGGTTCAACCGATGGCTCAAGAGAGCAGGTTGTGCGAGATCCCTCGCCGCTGCATGCCAGCGGTTTTTGTCGTTCCAAAGGGAGGTCAACACGAGCTTGGTGAAGAACATTTGAGGCCGCGCAGGCGTTCCGGATTCGAACCGCCGCGCCGTCCCGAGCCCCAGACGCGCATCAACGATGCGATTCGCGTCCCGAAGGTCCGGCTGATCGGCGAGAACGGAGAGCAACTCGGAATCAAGACGACCGACGACGCCCGTGAGTACGCATACGGGAAGAACCTCGATCTGGTCGAAGTCGCGGCCCAGGCGGACCCGCCGGTTGCCCGGGTCATGGACTACGGGAAGTACCGGTACGAGCTCGAGCAGAAAGCGAAGCTCGCCCGCAAGCACCAGACGCAGATCAACGTCAAGGAGATCAAGCTCAGGCCCAAGATCGGGATCCACGACTACGAGACCAAGAAGGGCCACGTCGCGCGCTTCCTCAACCAGCGCGCGAAGGTCAAGGTCACGATCATGTTCAGGGGCCGCGAGCGCGAGCATCCGGACCGGGGGCGCGACCTGCTGATGCGGCTGGCAGATGACGTGAAGGAGATCGGTCTCGATCGAGACCCAGCCGCTCCTCGAAGGGCGGAACATGACGATGGTGCTCGGCCCGACGAAGAACGCAGGAGCGAAAAAAGATGCCCAAGCAGAAGACACACTCGGGAGCGAAGAAGAAGTTCAAGGTGACGGGAACGGGGAAGCTGATGCGCCGGCAGCCAGATGCAGAGCACAACTCGAGCACAAGTCGCCGAAGCAAAAGCGCGAGTTCAGTAAGGACCAGCCGGTCGACGCCGCGAACGAGAAGACCGTCAACCAGATGTTGGGGAAGGCGTAGACGATGCCTCGCGTCAAGCGTTCCGTCCACGCCCGCAAGAAGCGGCGCAAGGTCCTCGGCGAGGCCAAGGGCTACTGGGGCCTCAAGAAGTCGAACTACAAGTACGCCAAGGAGCAGGTCGAGCGCTCGCTGGCGTACGCGTATCGCGACCGCAAGGTGCAGAAGCGCGAGTTCCGGAAGCTCTGGATCATGCGCATCAACGCCGGCGCACGCGCGCACGGGCTCTCGTACAACCAGTTCATGCACGGACTGAAGGCGGCGAACGTCGAGCTCGACCGCAAGGTGCTGGCCGACCTCGCGGTTGCGCGACCCGGCGAAGTTCGGCGAGATCGTCGAGCAGGCCAAGTCGGCGCTCGCCGCGCCGCGAAATAACCCGCGCAGGCGGAGATCTTCAACCGGCAGGCCGCCTATTGCGACGGCCGTTCGCCGCTGTACGCGGAGCTGTGCCGGCGACTCGCGGAAGACTCGCGGATCGCCGGCATCGCTCCCGACCTCGCCTGGGACTTCCCGCTGCGGCTGCTGGCCGGTCTGCACTACCTCGTGCTCGGGAACGAGGCGTCGTGGGACGACGTCGGCAGCGCGCTCGACCGTCACGCCGCGTTCCTCACGCGCTGGGCGAGCGAGCAGGACGTGCAGACGAACGAGGTGCAACGTGCGTGGGGGCTGCTCCCGGCGTTCCTTTCGGTGGCCGACGGACGGCCGTTCGACCTGCTCGAGCTCGGACCGTCGGCCGGGCTCAACCTGCTCTGGGATCGCTACAGCTATCGCTACCTGACGGGCTCCTGGGGCCACGGGCCGTTCGAGCTCACCGGCGACGACCGGGTCCCGCCGCCTGCCGACTGCTCGAACGCGAGGTGTCGGTGGTGCGCCGGCGCGGCATCGACCTGAGCCCGGTCGACGTCACGACCGACACGGGCTCGCGCCTGCTGCAGGCGTTCGTCTGGCCGGACCAGCCGGGACGGCTCGACCGCCTGCGTCGCGCGATCGAGGTCGTGCGCCACGACCCGCCGGAGCTGTCAGCAAGGCGACTACGTCGAGGCTCTGCCGGGGCTGCTCCGCGACCGGCGTGACGGAGAGCAGTTGGTGATCTTCCAATCCGCCTCGACGCAATATGTCGATGGGGCCGGTCTCGAGCGGCTGCGCGCAGCGATGCGCGAGGCCGGGCGCGACGAGCCGCTCGTCTTCATCTCCACCGGCCGCGCGCCCGACGACACCGGCTACGCACTGGAGCTCCAGCGCTACCCCGCAGGGCGGCCGACCCGTCTCGGCGTCCTCGACTTCCACGGCGAGTGGCTGGAGTGGGGACGGTGATCTCACCCGGTGCCGTTGATCAGGCGGCCTGCAGCGTTCGGAGATAGGCCTCCACGTTGTCCCAGCTCCCTTCGATGCCGTCGTACTGAGTCATGTGGTCGCGGCCTTCGAACTGCCACGTCTGCACCATGCGCGTAGGCGGCTCGATCTCCAGGAAAGTCCCGCGGAACGACATCTCCCGCCCGTCATCGGTGACCATCACGTAGTGGTACTCCCCGCCGACGCGTAGGTCGATGTCGCAGACCGCCATCTCTTCCCCGAACGGAGGAAAGGTGTTGCGCACGTGCTCTTCCTTCGTGAAGACGTCGAAGACAAGCTCGATCGGAGCTTCGAACTCGCGCGTCATGAGAATCTCGAGGTCGCTCGGGAATTCGATCGTGTTCACTGTCACTGCGTCTCTCCTTGTCGTTGCAGCTCTTTGAGGTAGTCGTCGATCCGATCGAGCCGGTCGCTCATCGCCTGCTCGTGCTTGGCCAGCCAGTCTCGAAACGGCGCCAGGCAGGTCGGGTCGACGCTGTAGAGGCGGCGACGCCCGTCCGCCCGTGACCTGACGAGTCCCACCTCGCTGAGCACGCGCAGGTGCTTCGAGACCTGAGGTTGCGCCAGCGAGAGGTCGCTGACGAGCACGCCGACTGCCTTCTCGCCTTCGAACAGCGCGTCCAGGATGTCGCGCCGGTGCCGCTCGGCGATCGCGGTGAACAGGTCTCCCACGGTCTGGACATATTCCCCTAGAGGAATATGTTTGTCAATACAGTTCCGCTGTGATCGTCTCCAGGGACAACGAGCGCCTCAAGCTGATTCGGAAGCTGCACGACAAGCGCTGGCGCGACAAGCTCGGGCTGTTCTTCGTCGAAGGGGAGGACGCAGTTGCCGCAGCCGTCGCACCGCCGGTCGACCTGCTCTGGGCCGGTGAAGACGTCGAGCCGAGGTTGCTCGCGGAGGTCTCGACCGCACCCCATGCGCCGCGCGTGATCGGCGTGTACCGGCGCGGCGATCTCCCCGCCTGGGAGGAACGCGACGCGACGCTCGCGCTCTGGCACGTCGCCGACCCCGGCAACGTCGGCACGCTGATCCGCGCCGCGGAGGCGTTCGGGGCGGCGATCCTGCTCTCGGCCGCCTGTGCCGACCCGACCTCGCCGAAGGCGCTGCGGGCGAGTGCCGGCTCCATCTGGCGGGTGCCGCTCGGAACGTATGAAAGTAACAGTCTGTTACAAGCAACCCGGGTCGCGCTCGTGGCGCACGGCGGCGAGCCGCTTTCGTCGGTCGACCTGTCCGGGCGGGTCGTGTTCCTGCTCGGGGCCGAGCGCGAGGGGCTGCCGGCCGAGGTGGAGCGCGACGTCGACGCGACGATCCCGATCGCTGGGGCGGAGTCGCTGAACGTCGCCGTCTCCGGAGCGCTCGCGCTCTACGAGCGCGCGCGGCAGGTCGAAGCGGTGTCTGACACCTGAACGGTGTCAGACACCTTTCCGCTTGCGGCAGGCGTAGATCGAATCCTCGCTCCGGGCGGGTCGTGTTCCTGCTCGGGGCCGAGCGCGAGGGGCTGCCGGCCGAGGTGGAGCGCGACGTCGACGCGACGATCCCGATCGCGGGGGCCGAGTCGCTGAACGTCGCCGTCTCCGGAGCGCTCGCGCTCTACGAGCGCGCGCGGCAGGTCGAAGCGGTGTCTGACACCTGAACGGTGTCAGACACCTTTCCGCTTGCGGCAGACGTAGATCGAATCCTCGCCGCCCTCCCAGGGCCTGCGGTCGAACCAGCCGAAGACCTCCTCGATGACGAAGCCCTCGTCACGAAGCACGGCCTTCCACTCTCCGGCGTCGAGCCATGCGAGCGACAGCTTGACCGTGCCCGTTTCGCTGCGCACGTGCAGGATCAGTGTCCGTGAGTGCTCGTGCCACTCGGCGCGCTCCCAGATCCCGGGCTCGCGCTCGAGCCACAGGCCGTGCGTCTCCTCGATGTCCTCCCGGCTCGGGGCGAAGACGTCGAAGACGAAATGCCCGCCCGGCGCGAGGTGGCGCCGTACCGCACGCAGCACCGCACGGCGGTCGGCGTCGGTCTCCATGTGCAGCAGCGAGCGGAACGGTGCTGTCACGAGCGGGAACTCGCCCTCGATGGGCGGGTCGCGCATGTCGCCGTGGCGCAGGTCGAGCTCGACGCCCGCAAGCGCTGCGGTCTCTCGAGCGACCTCGAGCATTCCGGCAGACAGGTCGATGCCGACGACCTCGAAGCCCGCGGCGGCGACCGGCACTGCGATCCGCCCGGTGCCCACCCCGAGCTCGAGCACCGGCCCGCCGAAGCGCTTCGCCTCCGCAACGTAGAAGGGGACGTCCTCGACGACGGTCACCGACCAGGGGTCGTAGATGCGGGCGATCTTGTCGTAGGCGGACACGTGGGTATGCTTTGTACCGATGCAGACGACGTCGCTGACGCTCTTTAGCCGGCCCCGGTGCGCAACCGGGGGCGTCGTCTAGCGCTCCTTCGCCGCACCGGGGCCTCATTGTCAGCCCCGTCGAACTGAAGGAGTCAACCTTGGATAGTGTCGCCGCCGTGGACTGGACGGCATATGAAGCGGAAGCATCGAGCGCCGTCTCGCAAGCTCTGTCGGAGGCGGAGCTCGACGATGCGCGCGTCAAGTATCTCGGGCGCAAATCCGAGCTCGCCCAGGCGCTCCGCGCCGTGCGCGACCGTGAGAGCGGGATGCTCCTGAACGGCATTCGCGCCCGGCTCGAGCAGGCGGTGGCGACGCGAGACCAGGATCTGCTGCGTCTGGCCTATGAGTCTGCCGCCGATTCCGGCCTGGACGTGACGATCCCCGGCCATCCGGTCCGGCGCGGGCGCCTGCACCTGCTGACCCAGATCAGGCGCGAGATCGAGGACATCTTCCTCGGCATGGGCTACGAGGTGTGGGACGGCGCCGAGGTCGCAACCGTGTGGGAGAACTTCGACGCGCTGACGAGCGATGCCGGCCACCCGTCGCGCTCTCAGTTCGACACGTTCTACCTCGACGAGAACACCGTTCTGCGCACGCACACCTCGCCCGACCAGATCCGCGCGATGCAGCAGCGGACGCCGCCCATCTACATGGTCTCGCCCGGCCGCTGTTACCGGCGCGACACGCCCGACGCCACGCATTCACCGATCTTCCTGCAGGTCGAGTGTCTCGCCGTCGACCGCGGGATCACGCTCGCCGATCTGCAGGGAACGGTGCTGCAGTTCTTCCGTGCGCTGTTCGGCCAGGAGCGCGAGGTGCGCATGCGAACGAGCTTCTTCCCGTTCACGGAGCCGTCGGTGGAGTTCGACGTCACCTGCTTCATCTGCGGCGGGCGTGGTTGCGGGACGTGCAAGCACTCCGGCTGGATCGAGATGGGCGGTGCGGGCTGGGTCGACCCCGACGTGTTCCGCAACGTCGACCTCGACCCGAACGAGTGGCAGGGGTTCGCGTTCGGGTTCGGGATCGAGCGGATCGCCATGCTCCGGCACGGCCTGCCGGACCTGCGCGCCTTCTGGGAGAACGACCTCCGCGTGCTGGGGCAGTTCTAGTGAAGGTCCCCGTTTCCTGGCTGCGCGAGTACGTCGAATTCGACCTGCCGGTCGAGGAGCTCGCACGGCAGCTCGTCTTCACGAGCTGCGAGGTCGACCGGATCATTCGGCGCGGCGTGCCCGGCGGCGACAACCTCGAGCACTTCCTCGTCGGCAAGGTGCTCGAAGCCGGGAAGCATCCGAACGCCGACAAGCTGCAGCTGACGAAGGTGGACGTCGGTGCCGGTGAGCCGCGGTCGATCGTCTGCGGTGCGTGGAACTTCGGCGCCGGCGCGACGGTTGCCGTCGTCGTGCCCGGCGGTGTGATGCCGGGCGGCGAGTTCACGATCGAGAAGCGCAAGCTGCGCGGTGAGGTGTCCGAAGGGATGATCCTCTCCGAGCGCGAGCTGGAGCTCGGGCAGGACCACGGCGGGATCATGGTGCTGCCGGACGAGCTCCCGGCCGGGACACCGCTCTCCGAGGTGCTGCCGCTGGGCGACGACGTGCTCGAGATCGAGACGCTGTACAACCGGCCCGATCTGACGTCCGTCTACGGCATCGCCCGCGAGGTCGCCGCGCTGACCGGCGGCGAACTGAGGCCGATGCCGGGGACGGCGGAGACCGGGCCGCCGCGCGAGGGCGACGAGCGCGTCGAGATCACGATCGAGGACCTCGAAGCATGCCCGCGCTTCATCGCCCGCGTCCTGCGCGACGTGACGCTCGGTGAGTCGCCCCCCTGGCTGAAGGCGCGCCTGATCGGCTCGGGGATGCGCCCGATCTCGAACGTGGTCGACATCACGAACTACGTCATGCTCGCGCTCGGCAGCCCGCTGCACGCCTACGACGCGGAGAAGCTCGCGGGCGGCCGGATCGTCGTGCGGCGGGCGCGGCGGGGAGAGGAGATCGTCACCCTCGACGGCACGCGCCGTGAGCTCGATCCGCAGGATCTCGTGATCGCCGACGCCGAGCGGGCGATCGGTCTCGCCGGCGTCATGGGCGGCGAGAACACCGAGGTGTCCGACTCGACGACATCTGTGGTGCTCGAGACGGCGAACTTCGAGCCGCTGACCGTGCTGCGCAGCGGCGAGCGTCATCACATGCGCTCGGAGAGTCAGACCCGCTGGGAGAAGGGCGTCGACTATCACCTCGCGCCGATCGCGGCGAGCTACGCGACCGAGCTGCTCGTCGAGCTCGCGGGCGCGCGCTGGACGGGCGAGAACGAGGTGGCGGCCGATCCGCCGCAGCCGCCGCGGATCGCGTATCGCCCGGCCTATGCGAGCGAGGCGATCGGGCTCGAGCTGCCGGAGGGCGAGCAGCGGGAGCGCCTGGGACGACTCGGGTTCGAGGTCGAGCCCGACTGGACGGTGGTCACGCCGTCGTGGCGTGCGCGCGACGTACGGCGGGACATCGACGTCGTCGAAGAGGTGGCGCGGTTCCGGCTCGAGGACGTGCCCGCGACGCTGCCGGTCCGCCAGGCGATGTTCGGGCGGTTGAACCACTTCCAGCGGCTCCGCCGGCAGGTCGAGGACGTGCTGGTCGGCGCCGGGCTCTACGAGGCGTACACGTACTCGTTGCAGCCGGAGGATCCCGATCCCGGTGCTCTGGAGCTGCCGGTCCCGCTCAGCTCGCAGCAGCGGCTCCTGCGCACGACGCTGACGGTCGGCCTGATCGGCGCGGCGCGACACAACGTCGACATGGGCAACCACGACGTCGAGCTCTTCGAGGTCGCGCACGTCTATCTGCCGGTCGCGGGCTCGAAGGTGCCGAACGAGCGCTGGCGGCTCGGCGGGATCCTGCAGGGCAACTTCTTCCGGGCCAAGGGGATCGTCGAGGCGGTCTTCGAGGCGCTGCAGGTCGAGCCGACGTTCGAGCGCGCGCAGGTGCTCGCAGGCTCGCCGGTCGGGGCGAGTGTTCAGTCGGGCTGGGTCGCACAGCACGGCCTGATCGGCCTCGACGGCGAGTGGAGCGCATTCGAGCTCGACCTGGAGGACCTGTTCGAGCTCGTTCCCGAGCGGATCCTCTACCGCGACGTGATCACGTTCCCGCCGCTCCGGCAGGATCTCGCCTTCGTCGTCGACGAAGGAGTGCCCGCGGGCGAGCTGCTCGCCGCGGCCCGCGAGGCGGCCGGGGCGGAGCTGCGTGAGGTGCGGTTCCTGAGCGACTACCGCGGCGACCAGATCCCGGTGGGCAAGAAGTCGGTCGCGTTCGCGGTCGCGTTCCAGTCGCCCGAGCGCACGCTGTCGGACGAGGACGGGACGCGGCTCCGCAGCGCGATCGTCGAGGCGCTCGCCGGGCGCTTCGACGCCGAGCTCCGGGCCTGACGTTTCTGGCTCTCGAGAGGCTTCAACTGACCCGCCTAGCGGGAGCGGCGGACCGGCCTGATCAGGCCCGCGTGCTCGCCGCCGGCGGCGTGGATGTCCGCCTGCCGGTCGAGCTGCGCGTTCAGCTCTGCGCCGAAGAGGATCGCCCACGCCGAGTAGTTCAGCCAGAGCAGCAGGATGATCCCGCCGGCGAGCGTGCCGTACGTCTTCGTGTACGAGTTCGAGAACGAGGTGTAGAGCGCGAACAGGCCGCTGAGCGCGAGCCACATCAGACCACCCGTCACCGACCCGGGCGTCACCCAGCGCCAGCTGCGCTGGTCGTCGTTCGGCGCGAGGTAGTAGATCAGCGCGAACAACAGGAGCACCGACGCGAAGGCGATCGGCCAGCGGAGGATGTTCCAGACCCAGGTGAACGAACCGCCGAACTGCGAGTGCTGCGAGATCGCATCGCCGAGCGTGCCTCCGAGCACGATCAGCAGCAACATCGCTGCGGTCACGAGCGCCGAGACCAGCACCAGCGCGATCGAGATCAGCTTCACCTTCCAGAACGGCCGCGTCTCGACCCGTTCGTAGGTGCGGTTGACCGCTTTGAGGACCGAGCCCATCGCCCCCGACGCGGCCCAGACCGCCAGCGCCAGCCCAACAGCGAGCGCGACGATCGAGCCCGAGCCACCCGAATCCCGACTGAAGGAGTCGATCAGCTGCGTGACCGCCTCCGGCGCGACCGGGTCGAGGAAGCTCTGCAACGCACCGTAGGCATTGATCAGATCGAGCAGGCCGACCAGCGCGATCACCGCGGGAAAGAACGCGAGCAGTGAGCTGTACGCGACCTCCTGCGCCAGTCCCATGCAGTCGTCGGCGATGAACTGCGAGCCGGTCCGCTTGACGACCGCGAGCCACTCGCGGCGCGAAAGCCGCACGGGCGCTGCGCTGGTCAGTGCCGCTCGCGGCTGCGCCGCGCGAAGTACCGCATCGTGGCGCCGATCCCGCCGGCGAGCACGAATCCGACCGAGGCCGCGCCGGCCGCCAGCACCGGCAGCTTCGGCGTCAGGTCGAACGAGTCGCGCAGCTGCTCCACTGCGCCGGCGAGCTGTTCGCGCTCGGCCTCGAGCTCGCCCTGGATCTGCGCCTGTGTCCGTGTCATTGCCTGATCGCCTCCCCGGTGAGCTTCGCTTCCCGGATCGCCTGCTCCGGTGCGAGCGGCGAGCCCTTCTGGATCCTGCTGCGTCCGACCAGTCCGAGGATCACGACCAGGAGGCCGAGGAACAGCGTCACGATCAGGAGCGCGAGCCACCACGGGAGGAAGGTCGCCAGCCCGGCGGCGATCGTCGCGAACAGGAACCCCACCATGAAGAACGCGACGACGCCCGCCCCGACGGCGAGCCCGACGCCGATCCCCAGCGACGTGACCTTCTTCTTCAGCTCCAGGCTCGCGAGCTCGATCTCCAGCTTGGCGATCGCCGACGCGTGCTCGGCGACCTGCTTCGCCGCTCCGCCGACGCCGCCGTTCGCCTGCTCAGCGCCGGGGATGGGCATGACCTCTCCAGTCGATCGCCTTGGCGAGCAGGGAGCCCACCACGAATGCCGCCACGAGGACGAGCCACGGGCTCGGTCCCCCACCGCTCTTCGCGGCCCTCGGCCGCTTCAGCTGTGGGCCGGACGGCGCGACCGGCGCCGGAGTCGTGCCGTTGGTCGTCTGGGCGTCGGTCACCATGAGCCTCGAGCTTATCTGCCTCGTGCTTGCGGGTCTAAACGTGAACGGGAATGCTGGACGCGTGCAGCCCGAGGGCCGGCTGAGCAAGACCGACCGCCAGAAGCTCGTCGCCAGCCTGGTCGAGCGGCTGCGCATCGGCACGCAGCAGGAGCTGATCGACGCCCTCGCCGGCGTCGGCTGCGTCGTGACCCAGGCGACCGTCTCCCGCGACATTCGCGAGCTCCGCCTCGAAAAGGCCCGCGATGCGCTCGGAACGCTGCGCTATGTCCTGCCCGACCGGGAGCGCCGAGTCGATCCGCGTCAGACGCTCAACTCGCTGCTCGCTCAGTTCGGGCGCCGAGCGGTGGCCGCTCAGAACGTCGTCGTCCTGCAGTCCGAGATCGGCTCGGCCCCCGCGATCGCGCGGGCGCTCGACCGCTGCGGGCACCCATTGCTCGTCGGCACGCTCGCGGGCGACGACACCTGCCTCGCAATCGCGATCGACCCGGCCGGCGCGGTCCAGCTCGCGTCCGAGCTCAACTCTGCGATCGGCTGAGGAGCCGCTGCGCCCACGGGTGAGCTTCCTCCAGCTGGGCGGCCAGGCGGAAGAGCACCGCCTCGCCCTCCGGCGGCCCGATCAGTTGCACACCCACCGGCAGCCCGTCGACGACGTCGAACGGCACCATCGCCGCCGGCTGGCCGGTCACGTTGACGATCGGCGTGAACGGCGTGAACTCGCCGCCGCGCCGGAACTGCTCCCAGGGGTCGTCGGGCTCGAAGACCCACCCGATCGGCACGGGCAGCTTCCCGAGGCCCGGCGTGAGCACGATGTCGACGTCGTCCCAGAACGAGACGATGCGCCGCGCCGCGAGCTCGAGCGCAGCAACGGCCCGGGCGAAGACGACGCTCGAGGTCTCGTGCGCGGCCTCGGCGAGCGCCCGGTTGAGCGGTTCGAGGAGCGAGAGGTCGGTGACCGGGAACATGGCCGGCCCGACCTGCCAGATCTTCGCGAAGCCGCCGAGCAGTGCCTCGTCCGACCACTGCGGGCCGCCCTCGGTCACCTCGTGCCCGAGCGCCGCGAGCGCGTCCGCCGCCGCACGGGCCACGGAGACGACGCGCGGATCGATCTCGTGCGGGATCGGCGGCTCGGCGGTGAACGCGATCCGCAGCCGGCCCGGGTCGACGCCGACCTCGTCGAGGAACGGCCGGGCGGGCGGAGTCGCCCAGTGCGCGTCGCCCGGCTCGTAGCCGGCGATCGCATCGAGGAACGCCGCGGAGTCGCGGACGCTCACCGAGAGCGGCCCGCTCTGCGACAGCTCGAGCGATCCGCTCACATACGGCGCAGGGGAGACGCGGCCGCGCGACGGCTTGATGCCGAAGAGCCCGCAGCACGAGGCCGGGATGCGAATCGAGCCGCCGCCGTCGGAGCCGTGCGCCAGCGGCATCGTCCCGGCGGCGATTGCCGCCGCGGCTCCACCCGACGAGCCGCCGGGTGTGTGCTCCGGGCTCCACGGGTTACGGCAGGCGCCGTTCAGCTCCGACTCGGTGATCGCGGTGCTGCCGAACTCGGGCGTGTTCGACTTTCCGAGCACGACGAACCCTGCATCCTTGATGCGGCGCACGACGGCGCTGTCGTTGAGCGGCACGTAGTCCGCGAACGCGCGCGACGAGAACGTCGTGCGAACGCCCGCGGTCTCGTTCAGGTCCTTGACGAGGATCGGGACGCCGCTGAACGGGCCGACGCGCGGTTCGGTCTCGAACGCCTGCTCGAAGCAATCGGTGACGAGGAAGTTGAGCTCCGGATTCGTCGCCTCGATCCGGGCGATCGACTCCTCGGCGAGCTCGACGTGCGGAGACCTCGCCGTCGCGAACGCGCGCCGCCAGGCCGAGAGCGTCGGTCAACTCAGAGCGTCTTGCCGCGCCGCCGAGAGCCACACGGGGCCCTGCGTCGCCGACGAGGTGTGTGTCGCTGAGCACGCGCGGAGCACGCTGATCGAGCCGCGGATCCCCTTCTCGTCGCACCGCTCGAAGCAGCGGCGCGCCATCCCGGGTGAGGCTCCGTAGCCGGCCTGACGGCGCGGCCGCGGAAGCGGAACGCCGCGCGCGAGCCGTCGCGGCGCGGGTTCATCTGGACACAGAGCAGCGCCGCGGGCTCGAGGTAGTCGCTCGAGCTGAGCTCGATCTCGCCGTAGAGGTCGCTCCAGTCGGACGGCAGCCGGCGAGCGCCGTGTCCCACGACTCGACGAGCGTGCGTCGCGGCTCGGCTCGACGGGAGTCGGCCGACGCCTGCGCATTCGAGAGCGTCCGGCGATGCCGAGCGCGTCGATGCCGCGCGAGCAGTCGTGCGATGCCTTCGGGTCCGAGCGCGCTCCCGTCGCGCGCGACCGAGAACCGCAGGATGGTCGCCGGCGCGGTATGGGCCCGCCGGCCCCAGCAGTTGCCGCGGCCCGATCGGCGGCGGCGCCGTCACGCAACTCGAGCCGCAGCGAGCGCGCGCCCACGCCGTCCGGCAACTCGGATCCAATCGACTTTCCACTGCTCGCGACGCTCACGGTCAAAACGTACACTGCCGGAGCTTGGCCAAGGTCGAGAAGAAACGCGCGCCTGAACGAGGAGACGCTGCGGGACTTCCTGCGCGAGATGCTCCTCATCCGGCGCTTCGAGGAGAAGGTCGAGGAGCGCTTCCGCGCCGGCGAGCTGCCGGGCTTCCTGCACGTCGCGATCGGCCAGGAGGCGGTCGCGGTCGGCGTCTGCCAGGCGATGGAGGACGGCGACGTCTTCGCCTCCACCCACCGCGCCCACGGACACACGCTCGCGCGCGGAACCTCACCGAACGCGCTCATGGCCGAGCTCTACGGGAAGATCGAAGGCTGCTCGCACGGCTACGGCGGCTCGATGCACCTCTACGACGTCGAGCGCGGCAACTACGGCGCGAACGCCGTGATCGGCGGCGGCCTGCCGGCAGTCATCGGCGCGGGCCTCGCCTTCAAGCTGCGCGACGAGCCGCGGGTCGCGCGTCGCGTTCTTCGGCGACGGCGCGACGAACATCGGCACCTTCCACGAGTCGCTCAACCTCGCGCAGCTCTGGAAGACGAAGACGGTCTTCGTCTGCGAGAACAACCATTGGGCCGAGTCGACGCCGGGCTGGCAGCACTCGCCGGTCTGGGACGACATGTCGAAGCGGGCGCTCGCCTTCGACATGCGCTGCGATCAAGGTCGACGGCCAGGACGTCGAGGCGGTCTACGAGGCGGCGCACGACGCGCTCGAGCACGCGCGCTCCGGCGAAGGCCCGGTCTTCATCGACGTCGAGACCTACCGCATGCACGGCCACTACATCGGCGACCCGCAGGTCTACCGCTCGAAGGAGGACCGCGAGGAGGCCGCCGAGCACGACCCGATCACGCGGCTGCGCGAGCGGCTCGGGCTCGCCGACGAGGAGTTCGAGGCGCTCGACGCGCGAGGCGCACGAGATCGTCGAGGCCGCGCGTCGAGTTCGCGCAGAACGGCACCGACCCGCAGCCCGAAGACGCCCTGAAGAACGTCTATGCCTGAGATCACCTACCGCGAGGCGGTTCGCGACGCGCTCGCCGCGGCGATGCGCAAGGACGACGACGTCTTCATCATGGGCGAGGACATCGCCGAGATGGGCGGCTCGATGGGCGTCACCCAGGGACTGCTCGACGAGTTCGGCCCGGAGCGCGTGCGCAACACGCCGATCTCCGAGATGGCGATCGTCGGCGCCGGGCATCGGCGCGGCGATGCAGGGCATGCGGCCGGTCGTCGAGATCATGTACGAGGACTTCCTGACGCTCTCGCTCGAGCAGATCGTCAACCAGGCGGCCAAGCACCGCTACATGTCGGGCGGTCAGCTCAAGGTGCCGCTGACGATCCGCACGCAGGGCGGCGCCGGGCTGGTCGCCGGGCGCGCAGCACGCGCAGCAGCTCGAGGCGTGGCTCGTGCACATCCCGGGGCTGAAGGTCGTGTTCGCGTCGACGCCGAGGACGTGCGCGGGCTGCTCTGGTCGTCGATCTACGACGACAACCCCGTGATCTTCTTCGAGCACCGGCTGCTCTATCCGGTCAAGGAGCGACGTGCCGGACGAGCTCGAGCCGATCCCGCTCGGCAAGGCGCGCGTCGATCCGCGAGGGCACGGACGTGACGGTGATCGCGACCGGGCCGCTCGTCCACCACTCGGTCGACGGCCGCGGAGCGACGCCGAGGAGGACGGGCATCTCCGTCGAGGTCGTCGACCCGCGCACGCTGCAGCCGCTCGACGAGGACGCGATCGTCGAGTCGGTGAAGAAGACGAACCGCGGCGTCGTCGCGCACGAGGCTGTGACGCGGATGGGCTTCGGCGCCGAGGTCGCGGCCGTGCTCCAGTACCAGGCGTTCGACTGGCTCGACGCGCCGATCGAGCGCGTCGGCGCGAGGTTCGCGCCGCTCGCGTTCGCGCCCGTGATGGAGCAGTTCGTCGTCCCGCACGCCGACGACGTGCTCGCGGCGATCCGGCGGACCGTCGGGAAGCAGTCGTGGCGAACGAGGTCAAGCTCCCGCGGCTCGGCCAGGGCATGGAGGCCGGGCACGATCGTCCGCTGGCTGAAGTACGAGGGCGACACCGTCGAGAAGGGCGAGCCGCTCTACGAGCTCGACACCGACAAGGTCACGCAGGAGGTCGAGGCCGAGGCCGCCGGCGTCCTGCTGAAGATCGCGCTGCCGCGAGGGCGAGGTGCCGGTCGGCCAGACGATCGCCGTGATCGGCGAGGCAGGGCGAAGAGGTCGAGGCGCCCGGAGCCGGAGGCGAAGCGCGCCGGCAGCCGGCCGCGAGCGCGCGAGCCCAGCGCGAGCCGGAGCCGCGCCGCCGGTCGAGCGCGTCGAGTGCCGGCGCCGCAGCGCGCCGCGAACGGCGGCCGCGTCAAGGCGTCGCCGCTCGCGCGGCGGATCGCCCGCGAGCGCGGGATCGACCTGCGCGCGCTCCGCGGCACGGGGCCCGAAGGCCGGATCGTCGCCGAGGACGTCGAGCGCGCCGCAGCGCGCCGGCGCCGCCGCCGCCGGCTGCGCCGTCCGGCGCCGGCGAGGTCGAGTCGGTGCCGCTGACGAACATCCGCAAGACGATCGCGCGCCGGCTCACCGAGGCGTGGACAGGTCCCGGTCTTCCAGCTCACCGTCTCGGCCGACATGACGCGCGCGAACGAGCTCGTGCGCAAGCACGCGAGCTCGAACCCGACGTGCGCGTCACGGTCACCGACCTGCTCACGAAGGTCTGCGCCCAGGCGCTCGATGCGGCATCGCGACGTGAACGTCGCAGTACACCGAGGACGCGCTGCTGCGCTTCCCGACGGCGAACGTCGGCATCGCGGTCGCGGCGCCGCAGGGGCTCGTCGTCCCGGTGATCCGCTCCGCCGAGCGGCTCTGACGCTCGCCGAGATCGCGGCGGCGCGCGGCGACGTCGTCGGCCGCGCCCGCGAGAGCAAGCTGCCGCCGGCAGGACCTCGAGGACGGCACGTTCACGATCTCGAACCTCGGCATGTTCGGGATCGAGCAGTTCGTCGCGGTGCTCAACCCGCCGCAGGCCGCGATCCTCGCTGTCGGCGCCAACCGGAGGACCGTGTCGTGGCCCGCGACGGGAGCGTCGTCGACGTCCTGCCGATGATGACGATGACGCTCACGTTCGACCACCGCGCCGTCGACGGCGCGGCCGGCGCCGAGTTCCTCGCACGGTGAAGGAGTACCTGGAAGAACCCGCCTGGCGCTGTGACCGACGCCGCGTCTGGTACCTCGTGCGCGACCTCGACAGTGGGCCTGACTTCTTCAAGCGACAGCTCGGGTTCGACGAGACGTTCGTCGACTCGGACGACACGTGGGCGCAGCTCGAGCGCGGCGGCATGCGCGATCGCGCTCGCCGAGGGCGAGCCGAGGAGGACGGCGGCGTGGCGATGTCGACGTCGAGGACGTCATGGCCGAGGCCGACCGGCTCCGCGCCGAGGGCGTCGAAGTCGGCACCGTGATCGAGCTCGCACGGGCAGATGCGCCTCGTGGACGTCCTCGACCCGGACGGAAACCGAATCCAGCTCGCGCAGGACATCTCCCGGTCAATGATCCGCAAGGGCTCGGCCGCCGACGTCCCGTTCCTGCGCTCGATGCTGACGCACGCCTACGCCTGGCGGGTGAATGCGCTCGACGCGGACATCCCGCTGACGCGCTACGTCGACGACTGGGGCCGCGCCGGCGACCTGGCGGTGATCGCCCACGAGACCGGCCACCGGGTCGGGGCCGCGTGGTTCAGGCTCTTCCCGGCCGACGAGCCGGGCTACGGCTTCGTCGACGAGCGAGACGCCGGAGCTGTCGATCTCGGTCGTGCCCGTCGCGCCGCCGACACGGCGTGGGGCAGGAGCTGCTGGAGCGCTGCTCGAGAAGGCGAAGGGCGCGGGCCACGCCGCGGTCTCGCTCTCGGTGGAGAAAGACTCCCGGCGGTCGCCTTCTACGAGCGCAACGGCTTCGAGCCCGCGGGCGAGTCGGACGGCGGCCTCGTCATGAAGCGCGCGCTTTGAACCGCGGCTCGTCGGCATCAACCACGTCGCCTTGCAGGTCGACGACTTGGAGGAAGCGGTCGAGTTCTATTGCGCGCTGTTCCAGCCGACGGCCGTCGACCGCAGCGAGGAGGACGCGGCGTTCCTGGAGATCGGTGACCAGTTCGTCGCCCTGTTCGAGCGCGGCCGCGCGAAGAGGAGCTGCACTTCGGTCTCGTCGTCGAGGACAAGGAAGCGGCCAGACATGCGCTGGAGGCGGCGGGCGTCGAGATCCTGCCCGGGCACCGCCTCGACTTCCGCGACCCGACGGGCAACCGCGTCCATCGTTCAGTCCGACCACGATCCAGTTCACGAAGACAGACCGGATCCTCGACGGCATGGGCGTCACGCCCTCAAGACCGACGCCGCCCTGGCGGAGCTCAGGGCGAAAGGCCTCGCGGACTAGCTTCGGGGCGAAACTCGTGAATCTGGTTCGCTTCGCGAGTCGGATTCGAGCCATGGCAACGGATCGATGACACGAGAAGGGACGTCGAAGCTGCTGGCAGGGCCAGGGGCGCCGGGGTGGGTTCGCGGCCACTAGGCGGGAAGTCGATAGGATGGCCCTCCAGCACGGACCTCGGTGGCGCCGAACGGGGAATCGAACACATGTCCTCGCCGACCGTGGCGCCGATTGAAGCCGCGCGCGTAGCGTCTGTTGAGGCGTCGGATCGCCGGCGTGAGCATGTTCTCGACGAATGATCCGATCAGGTGGTAGTGCGTCGGCATCAAGCAGAACCCTGGCGGACGAGGAAGCCCTGCCGACGCACTCGCCGATGATCTGGATGCCGTGGTGGAAGTCCCGGTGTCGCGAAAGTGTGCTCCTCGGCGATCGACGCGAGCCGTGTTGTGGAAGGTGCCTGCAGCGTCGGGCGCATCTCTGCAGGCTGCCTGGCGAATGCTGGAGAGTGGTGATTACCAGCGGCGTGATCTGCGTTCGCGCGCAGCCGACCTCTGGTTCACGGGCAGACCTTCGCCGACGAGCCAGCGCGGACGTCGGCCGAGGATACGCCGGGTCGAGCGGTGTGCGGGAGCGGGTACTCGCGGTACAGCACGCTCGGCGCCGCCGCGTCGAGCAGCGTGGTCGCGCGCGGCTCGGCCGAACTCGACCGAGATCATCGGGTCGTACGTGCCGTGCGCGAGCGCGACCGGCGGCAACGGCGCTCGTGTCGAGCTCCCAGCCCTCGACCTCGGGGATGAAGCCGAGAAGCCGCAGATCGCGCCGGCCGCGGCCGGCCGCGGCCGAGGCCCAGGCGAGCGCCATCACGCGCGCCCTGCGAGAAGCCGCCGAGCACGATCTGCGCGTGCGGCAGCGAGTCGACGACGCCGGCCGCCGCCGCGTAGCGCCGGCGCGAACGTCGCCGGATCCGGGTAGCCGACGCGCGGCACGACGTACCAGTGCGCGCCGCCGGGCGGCAGCGACAGCGGCCCGCGCGGGCAGTAGCCGTCGAGCCGCCGCTCGGGATCGAGCACGTCGAGCAGCGGGAACAGATCGTGCTCGTCGGCGCCGCGGCCGTGGAAGAGGACGAGCGCGCCGGCCGCCTCGCCGCGCGGCGGGCCGCTCGCGGACGATCACGCCGAGCGTTCCGCGCGCGGGTTCGGGCAGCGGCGTGAGGCATCGGCTCGACCTGCTCGCGCAGTCTGCTCGAAGTTCGGCGGCAGCGAGAGCCGCTCGCCGAGCGTCTCGAACGGCTCGTCGGCGGTGAAGCCCGGGCCCGATCGTCGCGATCTCGAACAGCACGCCGCTCGGCTCGCGGAAGTAGATCGAGCTTGAAGTAGAAGCGGTCGATCACCGGCGTCGGCTGGCCGCCGCCCTCGATCACCCGGTCGCGCCACGCCTCGTGCTCCTCGGGCTGCGACGCCCACGCGACGTGGTGCACCGTGCCGCCGCCTGAGAGGCCGCGCTCGGCCGGCGGCGGGTCGTAGCAGTAGAACGCCGCCGCGCGTGTCGCCGCGCGCCGCCCAGCCGGGCTCGAAGCCGAGGCGCGCGCAGGAGCTGCGTCGCTCCGCTCCGGCTGCGAGGCGTACGCGCGCACGCCGGCGAAGCCGCGGATGCGGTGCTCCTCCGGGATGTCCGGCGCGATCGCGACGAGCGGCGGCGTCGCCGGAGTCGTCGACGACGAGCTCGAGCGCGAGCCCTTCGGGATCGTGGAAGACGAGCCGCCGCGCTCGCGCGTGCCGCCGCCGACTCGGGCCGCCAGAAGTCGAGCGCCTCCTCCGAGCCGACGCGGAAGACGACGCGGTGCACCATCCCGTCGCCGGCGCGCCCGGGCGGCGAGCCCGGGTACTCGAAGAAGGTGATGTCGGCGCCCGGCGATGCCGCGCTCGTCGGCGTAGAAGAGGTGGTAGACGGTCGGGTCGTCCTGGTTGACCGTCTTCTTCACCATGCCGGAGCCCCAGTTGCCGGCGTAGAACTCGACGTTGCCGGGCGCGTCGCCGGTGATGCAGGTGACGTGGTGGACGCCTTCCAGCTTCACCGCCGTAGCATGACGGAATGCGCGCGGCTGTCATCGAGGGAGGCGCCCTGCACATCGAGGAACGCCCCGATCCCGTCCCGCAGGAGGGCGAGATTCTGATCCGCGTCCACGGCGCTGGCGTGAACGGCGCCGACCTGGCCCAGCGTGCGGGTCGCTACCCGCCGCCGCCCGGTGCGCCGGTCGACATCCCCGGGCTCGAATGTGCAGGCGAGACGGAAGGCGGGGAGCGGGTGATGGCGCTGCTGCCGGGCGGCGGCCACGCCGAGCTCGTCGCCGTGCACGAGTCGCACACGCTGCCGGTTCCCGAGCACGTCACCTGGCCCGAGGCGGGCGGCTTCGTCGAGGTCTATGCGACCGCGCACGACGCGCTCTTCACGCAGGCCGAGCTGAAGCCCGGCGAGCGTCTGCTCGTGAACGGTGCGGCCGGCGGCGTGGGGGTGGCAGCGGTGCAGCTCGGGGTCGCCGCTGGGCGCGCAGGTCACCGGCGCGGTGCGCCACCACCAGAGCGAGCTGGAGGAGCTCGGGGCGGACACCGAGCCGAGCGGCGTCTACGACGTGATCCTCGAGCTCGTCGGCGGCGACAACCTCGTGGCGAACCTGGAGCGGCTCGCGCCCCTCGGACGCATCGCCGTGATCGGCACGGGTGCTGGGGCGACGGCGACGGTGAACTTCGGCCTGCTGATGGGCAAGCGCGGCCGCATTCACGGCTCGATGCTGCGCTTTCGCTCCCGTGAGGAGAAGGCCGACGTGATTCGACGCCTGCGCGAGGACGTGCTCCCGTTGCTCGCAGACGGGCGCATCCGAGTGCCCGTCGAGGCGACGTTCCCGCTCGAGCAGGCGCAGGACGCCTACGAGCGGTTCGCGGCCGGCGGCAAGTTCGGCAAGATCGTCATCGTGCCGTAGCACCGCGGCTACGATCGCCCCATGGATGTCGATATCGCAGTTCTGGGCGGTGGCCCCGGCGGCTACACCGCAGCGATCCGCGCCGCCCAGCTGGGCGCGAAGGTCGCGTGCATCGAGAAGGAGCCCGAGCTCGGCGGCACGTGCCTGCGCGTCGGATGCATCCCGACCAAGGCCTGGGTGCAGACCGCGCACTTCCTGCACCAGGCGAACGACACGTTCGGGAAGCTCGGCGTCCGGGTCGAGTCGCCGCAGCTCGACTTCGCCGCTGCCGAACGAGTGGAAGACCGGCGTCGTCAAGCAGATGACGGGCGGCGTCGCCGGCCTCTTCAAGGCCAACGGCGTCGAGTGGGTGAAGGGCTACGGCAAGTTCAAGGACGCGAACACGATCGCGGTCGAGGGCGGGGAGGACGTCACCTTCAAGTCGGCGATCGTCGCGACGGGCTCGTTCCCGATGCGTCCGCCGATCCCGGGCCTCGAGTCCGACCTCTGCGTCGACTCGACCGGCCTGCTCGCCCAGACCGAGGTCCCGAAGCGGCTCGTGATCCTCGGCGGCGGCATCATCGGCGCCGAGTTCGCCTCGATCTTCAACCGCTTCGGCACCGAGGTGACGATCATCGAGATGCTCGACACGCTGATCCCGCAGGAGGACGCGGACGCGGCCAAGGAGCTCGGAAAGCAGTTCGGCAAGCGCGGCATCACGCTGCAGCTCGGCAAGCAGTGCACCGGCGTCGAGCAGCAGGGCAACTCGCTGAAGGTGCACTTCGGCGACGGCGAGACGGTCGACTGCGACCTGATGCTCGTCTCCGTCGGCCGCGCGCCGCTCGTCGAGGGCCTCGGCCTCGAAGCGGCCGGCGTCGAGTTCGACAAGCGCACGGGCATCACCACCGACGAGCACCGCCGCACGACCGTGCCGCACATCTACGCGGTCGGCGACTGCGCCGGCTACTGGCAGCTCGCGCACACGGCGTTCCGCGAGGGCGAGGTCGCCGCCGAGAACGCCTGGGACACGATGCGATCGTCGACAACCGCGCGGTGCCGCGGCCCGATCTACACCGATCCCGAGATCGCCGGCGTCGGCCTCACCGAGGCGCAGGCGCGGGAGCAGTACGGCGACGAAGTCGCGGTCGGCGTCTTCCCGTGGGTGGCGAATGCCCGCGCGGTGATGCAGGCACGAGACCGTCGGCTGGGTCAAGTCGATCCACGAGACGCGCTACGGCGAGCTGCTCGGCATGGTCATGGTCGGCCCGCACGTCACCGACCTGATCGAGGCCGGCACGGTCGCGATCGACGCCGAGTCGACGGTCGAGACGGTCGCCGACGGCATGGCCGCGCACCCGACGCTCGCCGAGGCGATCAAGGAAGCCGGTCTCGTCGCGCTCGGCCGCGCGATCCACCTGCCGAACCGCAAGAAAGCCGCCGCGAAGGCCTAGCAACCTCGGTACCTGGTACCGGCCATGGCCGGTACCAGGTACCTGATTTGCGCCCTGGGTCGCCCGGGTCGACGAGACCTAACTCGTCCGAGGGACGTCCGGTGCCCGCAACTTGACCTAGGTGGGTCATCACCTATCCCTAAGGGTGTGTTTGGCGCTCCCGGCATCCCTCACGGTGACGCATAGCGGTTTCCACTTCTCGGAATCCCGCGAGTAGCGGAGCAGGTCGGATCGATTCCGGCCGGCAAACAATTCAAGGAGGGCTAGGAAATGATTGAGGCCATCAACAGCGTGATCATGCGCGCGTACCTCGGCATGAAGCGCGAAGAGGGTCAGACGTTCGTCGAGTACTCGCTGATCGGCGTGGTCGTTGCGGTCGCGCTTGCCGCGATCCTCCTCACCTTCGAGGGCAAGATCGCCGGCGCACTCGGCAGCATCGGCGACTCGCTCAAGTAGCAGCAACTCGACTGGCGGCGGCAGGTGAGCCATGCGGCGCTCACCTGCCGCCCAACCCGGAGGAGCATCGACATGACAAGAAGGATCAGGAAAAACGAGGAAGGGCAAGCGCTCGTCGAATTCGCGCTCGTCGCGCCGATTCTCTTTCTGATCCTGTTCGGGATCATCCAGTTCGGAATGGCGTTCAAGGACTCGATGGCGCTGACGGACGCGGTCCGGGCAGGAGCCCGTCAGGCCACCGTCAGCCGCAGCACAGCTGATCCCGTCGGTGTGACCAAGACGGCCGTGGTCAAGGCCGCGAGCGATCTCGACTCCGCCAAGCTCAACGTGACCGTGACGGCGCCGCCCTGGCAGCCGGGCGCCACCGTGACCGTCACTGCGACCTATCCATACTCGATCAACATCCTCGGCATCGTCGTCGCCTCGGGCGATCTGCACAGCTCGACGACCGAGCGTGTCGAGTACTAACGACAGGGGACCCAGATGCTGGACATGCCATACAGAGTCAGGAACTCGGTCGTCTCGTACCGAGTCAGGAACTTGCTGATCGCCGCGGCGCTCGCCGTCTGCGCGGTCGCGTTGATGTTCATGTACGCCTCGCACGCCAGGTCGACTGCGACTCCGGCGGCGGGCAACGTTCAGGTGTTCGTCGCAACCCGCGACATCCCGATCGGCACCACCGGCGCCCAGCTCGCCTCCGGCGGGTGGATCGTGGCGCGCAAGTTCGCGGGCAACAGCGTCGCCACCGGTGCGGTCGCGAGCACCGCGGTGCTCGCAAACCAGGTTGCGATCCAGCCGACCTATGCCGGCGAGCAGATCGTCGCGCGCCGCTTCGGCACGGCCCAGCAGGAAGGGATCCTGTCCGATCTCAAAGGCACCGCCCGCGTGATGGAGCTCCCGGGCGACGCGCATCAGTTGCTCGCGGGGACACTCAAGCAGGGCAACCGGGTCGACGTGATCGGCAACGTGACGAGCCCCGAGGGCAGCCAGCTGCATTCGACGGTGATCGCGCTGCGGAACCTGCTCGTCCTGAAGGCGCCGTCCACACCGTCGTCGAGTTCGACCGGCCAGGTTCTCTCGGTCGACCTGAAGGTGACCGGCAAGCAGGCCCAGCGTCTCTACTGGCTGCAGAAGAACGGTGACTGGTCGCTGTTGCTCCGGCCGTCGATCCATGCCTCCGACCCGAGCAATGCGCCGGCGTCGGCTGCTGCGATCGTCGAGGGCCCCAATGGCCGCTGATCGCCGCCTGCGCATTGCGCTTGCCGGTGACGGCGAGGCAGCGGTTGCGCTACGCGCCGAGCTGACGGCTCTGGATGCCTTCGACCTCGAGGAGCTGGCCGGACGCAATCAGTCCGACCCGCTCGACGTGGCCGTCCTGGTGCACGAGAGCGAGTCCGAGCCCCGCGAGGAGCTGGCGCAGCTGCGCGAGCACACCGGTGCGCCGGTCGTGCTCGCCACGACCGCGCCCTCCAGTGGGCTCGTTCGCTGGGCGCTCGACGCCGGCATCGCCGATGTGCTCTCCCTGCCCGGCGGGCAGGAGAGCGTGCTCTTCGTGATCGAGAAGGCGGCACGGACTGCCCGTCAGGCCGAGTTCGGCGGCGACGGCCGCGTGGTCACCGTCTTTTCGCCGAAGGGCGGCTCGGGCAAGTCGGTCGTCTCGACCAACCTCGCGGTCGCCGCTGCGACGCATGCGGGCCGGAAGACACTGCTGATCGACCTCGACCTGCAGTTCGGCGACGCCGCGATCATGCTCGGGCTCGCGCCCGACAACACGGTGCGCGAGCTGCTCGGCACTCCGGCCGCCCTCGACGGCGAGAAGCTCGGTGTCTACACCGAGCGGCACTCCTCGGGGGTCGACGTCCTGCCGGCTCCGATGAGCCCGGAGGATGCGGAGCTCGTCGGCGAGGAAGCGATCCGGACGCTGCTCCAGGTCGCACGGGAGGCGTACGACTTCGTCGTCGTCGACACGGCACCGTTCTTCTACGGGCCGATGCTCGCGACGCTCGACCAGACCGACGAGTTGCTGCTGCTCTGCAACCCGGACGTGCCGACGCTGAAGAACGTTCGGCTGACGCTGAAGACGCTCGAGCTGCTGTCGTTCCCAGAAGATCGCCTGCGCATCGTGCTCAACCGCGCGAGCGCGAACCTGATGGACCGCGGCGACGTCGAAGCGGCGCTCGACCGCAAGGTGGACTGGGTGCTGCCGCTCGATCCGTCCGTTCCGCTCGCGGTGAACGGCGCGACGCCGGCTGTGCTCTCACGGCCCGACGCACCCTTTGGAATCGCCATGTTGGAGCTCGCCCGTGCGACGGCCGGCGGCACGTGGGCCGGCAAGCAGCAACAGCACCGGGCCGCGCGCCTCTTCAGCTTTGGGAGGAGTTGAAATGTCTTTGCAGCAACGGATCAACGGCGCGGACGGCTTCGAGGAGCCGCCCGCCCTGCAGCCTCGCATCGGGGTTGGCAGCGATCGTCCGATCGACCGCTTCGCCGAGTTGCGCGCGTCGCTCCATGACGTGTGCGTGGCGAAGATCGGCCCCGAGCTCCAGACGCTGAGTGCGTCCCCGGACGAGCTCCGCGGCCGCGTGCAGACCGTCGTCGAAGTCGAGCTCGACCGCCGCTCCGAGCGGTTCACCGCCGAGGAGCGGCAGCGGGTCGTCGACGACGTGATCGACGAGGTGCTCGGCTACGGCCCGATCGACGCGTTCCTGCGTGACGACGAGATCACCGAGGTGATGGTGAACGGTCACGACCAGGTGTTCGTCGAGCGCGCCGGCGTCCTCTTCGAGACCGACGCCCGGTTCGCCGACGACAGCCATCTGATGCGCGTGATCGAGCGCATCGTCGCCGGCGTCGGACGCCGTGTCGACGAGGCCTCGCCGATGGTCGACGCCCGCCTGCCCGACGGCTCGCGCGTGAACGTGATCGTGCCGCCGCTCTCGCTCAAGGGGCCGATCCTGACCATCCGCAAGTTCTCCGCCGACGCGCTGACGGCCGGCGATCTCGTCGAGCTGGGCTCGCTTTCGCCGGAGCTCGTCGAGGTGCTCGACGGCTGTGTGCGCGGGAAGCTCAACGTCCTGATCTCGGGCGGCACCGGCGTCGGCAAGACGACGCTCCTGAACGTGCTCTCGAGCTTCATCCCGGACACGGAGCGGATCCTCACGATCGAGGACGCCGCCGAGCTCCAGCTCGACCAGGAGCACGTGGTCTCGCTCGAGTCGCGGCCGGCGAACATCGAGGGACAGGGCGAGGTTCGCATCCGCGACCTCGTCCGGAACGCGCTGCGCATGCGGCCCGACCGCATCATCGTCGGCGAGGTTCGCGGTCCCGAGACGGTCGACATGCTCCAGGCGATGAACACCGGTCACGAGGGCTCGCTGACGACGATCCATGCGAACTCGCCTCGCGACGCGCTCGCGCGCCTCGAGGTGCTCGTCCTGACCGCCGGTGTCGATCTGCCGCTGCGCGCGATCCGCGAGCAGATCGCGAGTGCGTTCGACGTCGTCATCCAGATCTCGCGGTTCGTCGACGGCAGCCGTGTCGTCACGCACGTGACGGAGGTGCTGCGGATGGAGTCCGAGGTGATCACGATCCAGGATCTCTTCCTCGCGAAGCCGGGCAGCGGTGCTGCACGGCCGACAGGGATCCGTCCGCACTTCGCCGACAAGCTGGCCGCGTCCGGCGTGACGCTGCCGGTCGACTGCTTCGACCCTGCTGAGCCGCGGCTCGCCGCGGCGGGTGGGCGGAGGGTCTCATGAGCGCCGCGCTCGCCGGGATCGTCTTCGCGGCGGTCGTCGCCGCGCTGATCTTCTACGCGGCCCGGCTGGTCCTCGCGACCCGCCGGCGCGAGCAGGTTCGCCGTCAGCTCAGCCCGTACCTCGCCGAGGCGGAGCTGGCGCGCACGCACCGTCGCTCGAGCGTCGTCCTGGAGCGCATCGGGGCGCGCGCCGAGGCGTTGCTCACCCGGATGGGATCGCACGAGTCGGTGCAGCTCCACATCGACCGGGCGGGCATCGACGTCCGCGCCGGCGCCTTCGTCTGCCTCGACGCGCTGGCCGGTTTCGCAGCGTTCGTGCTCCTGCTCGACGCCAAGGGAATCGGGTTGGCGCTCCTCGGCGGTCTCGCCGCGGTCGTCACACCGTGGATCGTGCTGCACGTGCTCGCCCTGAGGCGCTCGCGGGCTTTCGAGCGCCAGCTGCCGGAGATCCTCGACACGTTCGCGGCCTCGCTGCGTGCCGGCCACGGATTCGACCACGGGCTCCAGACGGTCGCGACCGACGTCGGCGAGCCGGCCGGGCGGGAGTTCAGGCGGGTCGTCGCCGAGGTTCACCTGGGCCGGTCGCTCGAAGACGCGCTGGCCGAGCTCGGCAGGCGGGTCAGGTCGGCCGATCTCCAGTTCGTCCTCGACGCGATCGCCATCCAGCGGCAGGTCGGCGGCAGCCTCGCCGAGCTCTTCGAGCTCGTCGCGACGACGGTGCGTTCACGGGAACAGTTCCGGCGCAACCTGCGCGCGATCACGGGCCAGGTCCGGATCTCGGCGAACGTGCTGACGGGACTGCCGATCGTGGCGGCGGTGTTGCTGACACTCGTCAATCCCAGCTACATGAGCCCGCTCTGGCACACCTCGAACGGCCACATCCTGACGCTCGTCGGGCTGGCCATGGTCGTCTGCGGCTCACTCGTGCTCCGGCGCGTCGGAAAGGTGCGGTGGTAACGGTGCTTCTCCTCGTCCTTGCAGCTTGCACGCTCTCTGCCTCGATCTTCCTCGCTTCGAGCGCGCTCACCGCCTCGGGCCGCCGCCGCCAGTCTGCGGTCGCAGTCGTCCGCCGCTGGTCTGCGGCGTCGGGTGAGCTCCGTGGCGACACGTCGCGGGCGCACACCGACGGGCTGATCGAGCGGCTGGGGCAGCGCTTCATCTCCGACAAGCTCGCCGACGTCCTGCCGCAGCGGCTCGCCGCGGCCGGGCTCGCCGGCCGCGTCACACCGCAGGCCTACGTCGCCTACCGGCTCCTGCTCGTCGCAGCCGGCGTCTTCGCGGCGTTGCTCCTCGCCGCGAGCACCGATCAGTCGTTCGGCGCGACGATCCTGCTCGCGTCTCTCTTCGGGCTGGTGTGCTTCCTCGTCCCCAAGCTCCTGCTCGGCCGCCGCGCCGCGGCGCGCCGCGCGGAGATCAGCAACGACCTCCCCGATGCACTCGATCTGCTGGCGGTAACGGTCGAAGCAGGCCTCGGCCTCTTCGGTGCGATCGCGCGGCTGGTCGAGTGCACGGACGGGGCCCTCGCCGACGAGTTCTCGCTCGTCTTGACGGAGCTCCGGGTGGGCGAGAGCAGCGAGCGGGCGCTCAAGCGCATGGCCAAGCGGCTCGACACGCCCGAGGTCACCTCGTTCGTGCGCTCGCTCCTGCAGGGCGAGCAGCTCGGGCTCTCGCTCGGCCAGACGCTGCGCAACCTCGCAGACGA
The DNA here is from genome assembly GCA_963823265.1 of uncultured Thermoleophilia bacterium. GTDB lineage: Bacteria > Actinomycetota > Thermoleophilia > Gaiellales > Gaiellaceae > PALSA-600. The sequence goes on along the minus strand of CAWGLA010000012.1, from coordinate 332,937 downwards.
TTCTCGCCGCCGTCGCCGCTCGCTGGCCGAGGAGGCCGCGGCGAAGGCACCGATCAAGATGCTCTTCCCGGCGGCGCTCTTCATCTTCCCGGCGCTGTTCATCGTCATCCTCGGGCCGGCCGCTCTGCAGCTCGGGAAGTACCTGTGACCCGCCTGCACCAACGTGTGCAGTCCGAGGACGGCCAGGTGGTCGTGCTGATCGTCCTGTTCCTGATCGTCCTGCTCGGTTTCTGTGCGCTGTGCCTCGACGTCGGCCACGCCTATCTGGCGCAGCGGCGCCTGCAGTCGTCCACCGACGCAGCGGCGCTCGCGGGTGCCCAGGAGCTGCCGGATGTCGCGTCGGCAACGACGTTCGCGAACACCTACGGCTCGGCTGGGAACAACACGCCGGACGGGCTCGACAGCGTCGCGATGACCGTGACCACGAGGTGCATCACGGGGGTGCCGTGCGCTCCCGCGCAACGCCGTCGTCGTCAAGGAGACCGGCGTCGTCAACACGACCTTCGCGAAGCTGCTCGGGGTTCCCAGCTTCACCGTGCACGCTTCGGCGACCGCCTGCTCGCCGTGCGGCGAGAAGCCGCTCGACGTGATGCTCGTGTTCGACCGCACCGGCTCGATGTGCACCGACGCGGCGGGCAAGCCCGATCCGACGTGCGCCGACATGGAGAACGCCCGCGAGGGCATGAAGACGTTCCTCGGTCTCATGAGCCCGACTCTCGATCATGTCGGGCTCGCGGTGCTGCCGCCGGCATCCAGCATGGCCACGAAATGCGACAAGCCGCCGAACACGGCGAGCTACGACGATCCAGCGGCTCCATATGTGCTCGTCCCGCTCTCGAGCGACTACAAGACCGGCAACGTCCTGAACACCGGCTCCAATCTGGTCGCGACGATCAACTGTCTGCAGGGAAACGGCAACACCGCCTACGCGAATGCGATCGACGCCGCCCAGGCGGAGCTCGTCAAGGACGGCCGCCCGGGCACGCAGAAGATCATCGTCCTGCTCTCCGACGGCGCGGCGAACACCGGCCCGCTCTACTACCCGGCGTCGTCCCCCTATCTGCTGACGCCGTGCCATCAGGGGATCACGTCGTCGCAGGTCGCACACGCGGCCGGGACGTCGGTCTACTCGATCGGCTACGACGTCGGCCACGACATCTGCCAGAAGGAGATCAAGGGGCCGCCGGTCAGCCGGACGAACGAGAGCCCGGCGATCAGCGGCCTGCAGGCGCTGCAGGGGATCGCCAGCGACCCGTCGCAGTTCTTCAATCAGCCGAACGCGGCGGAGCTGAACACGGCCTTCTCGGCCGTCGCGAACGACATCCTGCACGGCACCTCGCGGCTCGTCGACGACAACACGCCGTAGTCAGGCGGGTCGCGGCTCGGCGACGACCGCGTGCACGCCGGGCACGACGGCGACGGCGAGGTTCGTGATGATCGCGACGGCCGCTGCTCCCAGCAGCGTCGGTGTGAAGCCGATCTGCTGAGCGATCGGGCCGAATGCCAGCATGCCGATCGGCATGAAGACGAACGAGACGAGGATGTCGTAGGAGCGCACGCGTGCGAAGACACCTGCGGGGATGTCGCGCTGCAGCGTCGTCTCCCAGAACGTGTTCGCGAAGACGATCGCCCCGAAGCCGACGAGCCAGGCGACTGCGATCACCGGCATCGGCAGCGGGCCGGCGAGTGCGGCGATCGGCAGCGCGATCAGCGCCGAGGAGATGAAGCAGGCGGTGAGCGGCCGGTGCGGCCGGAAGCGCGCCGAGGCGAGGCTGCCGCCGATCGCGCCGATCGCGCCGCAGGTCGAGACGATGCCCCACTCGCGCGCGCCGCCGAGGTGGTTGTGGAAGATCACGGGCCCGAGCACGAGGAACGAGGCGAAGCAGATGTTCGAGATCGCGAAGCCGATCATCGGCGCGCGCACCCACGAGCGTGAGCTCACCTCGCGCCAGCCCTGGCGGAGCTCGCGATAGAAGTGCTCGTGCTTGGTATGTGCAGACGAGCCGACGCGCAGTTGCAGCAGAAACGACGCGCTCACCGCGAAGCTCACTGCGTCGATCGCGAACACCCAGCCGGTTCCGAAGGCGGCGATCAGCGTGCCCGAGACGACCGGGCCGAAGACGTTGAGTGTGTTGCGCGACGTCGAGAGGAGCGCGTTCGCCGACTGCAGGCTTGTGCGGCTGACGGTCTGCTGCACGAGCCCGTCCGAGGCCGGCAGGAAGAACGCCGACGCGGCGCCGAAGAGCACCATGGTGAGGAAGAAGAGCGGCAGGGTCATCTCGCCGGTGAGCAGCATCACGGCCGTGAACGCCTGCACGAGCCCGCGCACGAGATCGCAGGTGAGCATCACCGCCCGACGGGGGAACCGGTCGGCGACGACGCCGCCGACGAGCGTGAAGGAGACGCGCGAGATCGTGTACGCGGCGAGCACCCCGCCGACCGCGGTGTAGCTGTTGTGTACGGAAAGAACTGCAAAGGCGAGCGCCACCGGCACGAGTGCGTCGCCGACCCCGGAGGAGACGCGCCCGAGCCAGAGCAGCCGAAACGGCTGCTCCCGAAGCGGAGCCAGAGTGCCCCCGAGACCCACGTTTGCAGCCTAAACGTCGACCTGAGACAGCGCTATCCCTGGATTTGCCGAATCGGATTCCGGCGCAGCCGGAACCAGATTCGCGAGTTTCCTCGCTCGCCACCCAATTGTTAAGCCAAATGTAAAACCGGAGTTTCGGCCGGATGATCTGCCTGCAAATGGGCAGGGTGGAAGTGGACGTGCCCTCGTCCCGTCGTGGACCTTGCTCGTCCGGAGGTCCCCGGCACTCTCCCCGGGGGTCCTGCCTCGCGCCGCATGAGGCGGGGCCCCCGCTTCTTGTTTCCTCGCCGACGCATGCGGGGTAGGGTGGTCATGTGAGCGTTTTCAACCGTCGGAACGCCGTCATCGGCTGGATCGCCTGGTCGGCCGGCAAGCGGGCCGCGAAGTACGCGGCGAAGGACGCCGCCAAAGGCGCCAAGAAGGGCGCGAAGCCGGGTGTCGACCCGAAGACCAAGAAGCCGAACAAGAGCGCGATCGCGCTCGGCGTTGCGACCGCGGTCGGCGTCCTGGCGTTCTGGAAGTCGCGCTCAGGCGAAGACGAGCCGCCGGTGTCCGACACCGAAGGTGTCTGACACTTTTCGCCGGTCGAGCGCGCCCGTGGTGTGGTGTGGTGTCTGACACCGAAGGTGTCAGACACCTCTTCGCGCGCCTAGCCGCCTCGACAACTGGTGTCTGACACCGCAGGTGTCTGACACCTTCTCGCTCCTCTAGCGCGCCCCACAACTGGTGTCTGACACCGCAGGTGTCTGACACCTCTTCGCGCGTCTAGCCCGCTGACAGCCCGAACGGACTTCCCTCCGAGTCGCGGCAGATCGCAAAACGCTCGCCGGGATGCACGATGCTCCCGCCGAGCTCGACGACGCGCGCCTGCGCGGCGACAATATCCTCGACGCGGAAGTAGGGCAGCGAGAACCGGTCGCCAGGCCCCGCACCGCGCGAGTGCACCCCGAGCGCCGCCCCCTCGCCGTGCGATTGCAGCCCCGATCCTTCCGCTGCCGTCCGCTCGTCGAGCGACAGGCCGAGCAGCCCTTCCCAGAAGCGCGTCGCGCGTTCGAGGTCGTCGGCGGGGAACTCGATCAGGTCGAGCGGCATCAGGAGTACGCCACCTGTTTGGCGGGCCGTTCGTCGAGCCGCTCCAGATAGGCGAGCAGTGCCGGCGAGTCTGGGAAGAGCTTGTACTTCCGCGCGCTCTCGAGCACCCCGCCGAGCACGATGTCGGCGACCGTGAACCGTCCGCCGACGATGTACTCGTTGCCGTCGAGCCCTTCCTCGAGCGCGGCGGCGACCTTCGCCATCCGCTCCTTGGCAGACGCGACGCCTTCCGCATCCTCCTTGTACCGTGCCACGCCCCAGCGCAGCATCGTCTGCTCGAGCTCGGTCATGGCGAAGAAGATCCACTGATAGGTCTGTGCCCGTTCGCGGGTGCCGAGCGGCGCGATCAGGTTCGCCTCGGGGTTCGAGTCGGCGATGTGCAGGCAGAGCGCGGCCGACTCGAACAGCAGTCCTTCGTCGGTCTCGAGCACGGGGACGCGCCCCAACGGGTGCCGTTCGGCGTGTTCGGGACCGTGGCCTTCGTCCTGGTCCATGACCAGGTATTCGTAGGAAGCGCCCGCTTCTTCGAGCGTCCAGCGGACGCGGGGAGGGCGCCCGGCGCCCTGCCGTTGATAGAGGCGCAGCAAGGAGACCACTGTAGTGCCTACTCTGTTAGGTCGTGCTTTCTCTCGAGGTGATCTGGCGCAGCGCCGGGGCGTATGCGTTTGCGTGTGACGGTGAGTCGTTCTCCGACGGCGGCCTGCGCGCGGGCGAGCCGGCGACGGTGCATGTGCTGGAACACGAGGTCGACGCGCGGCTGCTCTCGGTGCCGGAACTGCTCGAGCTCGCCACGGCGCCGCCGAAGCTCGAGCTCGAGCGACATGCGCGCGTTCTCTTCGCGCTCGTCGACGTTGCGCGCCGTTCGGTCGCCGAAGGGATGGTGCATCCGCAGCTGACGCGCGGCGGCGGCAGCTGGTACGCGTTCTGGGCGCGACCTCGACGATCACATCCAGCGCTCGCTTGCAGAGATCGCGGCCGCGCTGCCACTCGTTGCCGCCGAAGGCTTCCACGACGATCGCGAGGCGACCGTCGCCGATCTCTACCCGCAGCTCGTCGACCAGATCGCGCGCGACCGGCTCGTGGCCGCGGGCGTGAAGCTCGGCGACTCGTCGCGGATCGGGCGCCGCACCGCGGTCGACTCGTTCCTCGCCGGGCTGTGTCGCCCGACCCGGAGCTGCCGCAGAACGCGAGCTACGCCGGCCTGGAGCGGCGGCTCACGCGCTGGGTCGATAGCGGCCTCTCCGAGGTGAGAGGAGACGACGTGGCGGCTCGGCCTGCATCTCGACGAGCGGCGGCCCCGTGATGCGCTGGCGCTCGAGCTGTGGCTGCATGCCGACGACGACCCGACGCTAGAGCCTGCCGGGTGTCGCTCCTCTGGGAGGCCGGCGACGACGACGTTCGCGTTCGTGCGCTCGGGCGATCCGCTCGGCGACCTCGAGCGACGATCTCGCGCGGCTAGCTGCCGATCCTTGCCCACGAGGGGGTCGAGTTCGACGAGAGAGGAGCCGTTCGCGGTGGAGCTCGATGCCGAGACGGTGTCGTACTTCCTGCGCGACGCTGTGCCGCAACTCGACGAGCGCAACGTGCCGGTGGCGGCTGCCGTCGGCGTGGCTTGCGCGCGCCGACGCGCCTGCGGGCGAACGTGACCTGCACCGCAGCGAAGCCGGTTCGCACAGACCAGCGGGCTGCTGTCGACAGTCGGTGCTCGCGTCGTTCGACTGGCGGCTCGCGGTCGGCGACAACAGAGCTCACACGACGAGGAGCTGCGCGCGCTCGCGGCGGCGAAGAGCCCGGTCGTGCAGGGTCGACGGCCGCTGGCAGAGCGGTGCGCGCAGCCGACGTAGAAGCGCGCGGTTGCGTTTTCTGGAGCGGCGGCAGCCACGGCGTGGGTTTCGTCCAGCTCGTGCGTGCGGTCTCGGGACTCGAGACCGACGAGGCGGGGCTCGAGCTGGGGGACGGTGCAGCTCGACCGACATCGCTCGACGAACTGCTCTCGGGGCAAGGGACGCGCGCTTCCGTCCGCGCGAGGACGCCGGTGGGAGATGCGGCACGACCTGTTCCCGTTCCAGGAGAAGAGGGCACGGGTGGCTGCGGCTGCTGGGCGATCTCGGGATCGGAGGCGATCCTGGCCGACGACATGGGGCTCGGGAAGACGGTGCCAGGCGATCGCGATGCTCGTGTCGGAGCGGGAGGAGGCCGGCGCACGAGGCGTTTGGGCCCGACGCTCGTCGTGTGCCCGATGAGCGTGGCGCGGCAGTGGGTGGCCGAGGTAGCACCGTTTTGCGCCGGGGCTGCGTGTGCATCTGCATCATGGCAGCGACCGGCTTGCGAACGAGGAGCTGCATCGCAAGAGCGAATGCGGGTCGACGTTGATCGTCACGTCGTACGACATCGCGACCCCGCGATGTCGAGGCGCTCGCGGAGGTCGACCTGGGACCGGTTGATCATGGACGAGGCGCAGGATGTGAAGAACCCGGCAGACGAGAGGCGCGCGGGCGCTGAGGACGCTGCAGGCGCGGCGGCGGGTCGCGATGACGGGCACGCCGATCGAGAACCGGCTTGAGCGAGCTGTGGGCGATCATGGACATCCTCAATCCGGGGCTGCTCGGGCTCGCCGCGAATGGTTCAACCGGAAGTGATCGCGCCAGCCGATCGAGGTAGGAGAAGGACGAGGAGGCGCTGGAGCGGCTGCGGGCGGTCGTGCGGCCGTTCATCCTGCGACGGGCGAAGGACGAAGCCGGAGGTCGAGCTCGACCTGCCGCCGATCACGGTCGAGAAGGACTACTGCAAGCTGACGATCGAGCAGGCGAGCCTCTACCAGGCGACCGTCGACCGCTGGTTCCCGCGGATCGAGCAGCACGAGGATCGTCTTCGGCCGTCGCGGTGCGGTGCTGGCGATGCTCGGGCACCTGAAGCAGGTGTGCAACCACCCGGAAGATGCTGATGCACCACGGGCCGCGCCGCTCGACGGCCGCTCGGGCAAGCTCGAAAGGCTCGTCGAGCTGCTTGCAGGCGATGCCAGGCCGACGACAAGGCGCTCGTCTTCACGCAGTACCCCGAGCTTCGACCGGCCTCAGTGCCGATACCTCGCGGAGAAGCTGGGCGGAAGGTCGGCTTTTTCCACGGGCGCCTGAACGCCCGCCAACGGGATGAGCTGCTGACCGAAGTTCGCGAGCGAGGAACCGGGTGGCCCGACGGTGCTGGTGATCCTGTCGATCCGAGCCGGCGGCCCGCGGCCTGAACCTGACCGGCGGCGAACCACGTCTTCCATTTCGACCGCTGGTGGAACCCGGCGGTCGAGCAGCAGGCAACCGATCGTGCCCATCGGCTGGGGCAGCACAAGCCGGTGTTCGTGCATTCGCTGATCTGCACGGGGACGCTGGAGGAGCGGATCGACCGGCTGCTCGACTCGAAGCGCGAGCTGGTCGAGAAGGTGATGGCCGGTCGCTCGGAGGACTGGCTCGGCGATCTCGATCTCGGCGCGATCAGGGCGGCGGTCGCGCTGGCGCCGAGCGTGGTGGAGGAGGCAGCCTGATGGGCCCGTGGTCTCGCTCCTTGTCGCCGCCGTCGCCGTCAATGCGGAGCGCCCGGATCTGGCTGTCGAGGATCTTCGCATCGAACCGCACGTGATCAGCGCGCGAGTCGACGGCTGCGAGGTGACGCTGACGGCGGCGCCGATCCCGCAACGCATCTGGACGGCAATGACGCGCTATGCAAAAGGGATGGGGCAACTGGAGGACGCGGTCGAGGGGCGTTTCCAGTCGGTGCACCTCGAGCATCTGCTGGAGGAGGACTGGGGCGAGCAGCTGATCCCGCGCCCGCGGGCGATCGCGCGGGTGTGCTCATGCGATGCGGATGCGGTGTGCGAGCACGTGGTCTCGGTGGCGTACGCGGTGGCGGACGAGGTCGAACGTTCGGCGCGGGTGCTGCTGCGCTGGCGCGGTGTTGCGGGGGTCGACGAGGAAACCGCCGAGGGCTCGCACGACCCGTGGCGAGGCAAGCAATTGGGAGAGCTCGAACCGGCGCGCAACATGCCGAGGCACGCCGTTCTGAAGCGCCTAGGCTCGACCGGCATGCAGCTGGGTAGAGATGACCTGGCGAACCCGCTGCAGATTGCTTACGACGCCCTCGTCGCGTCGTCGACCACCTGACCGACTTGAGGGCGTGCCTTGGTCGACCTCCAATTCGCCAAGCTGGGGGTCACTGGTTCGAGCCCAGTACCGCCCACCTCGGAAACCCCCGCTAGCCCGGGGGTTTTCGTCTCTCAGGGTCGTGCGGAGTTGGGCCGACGACGGCTGGCGGAAAGGGATGGAAAGCCGTCGCAGCTCGAGCGACCGGTGGTTTGAGGCCGGCGCACCATCGGGCAACTGGCGGTCGACCAAGATACGCCTTCAAGTCGGTCAGGTGGTCGATGACGCGACGAGAGTGTCGTAGGCAATCTGCACCTCGAGACGTTCACAGTTGACCATGAGCATGACGCGTCTGACCATGAGCATGACGCGTCGGGTCGTAGTCACCGGAGATCCCCGAACGAGGGATGCGTCCCGGCACGGATTCGTCGATCAGCCGGGCATGGACCTCATGGAGACACTTACCGCGCGACTCGGTGCGATCGTCGAGCAGCGCGAACGCATTGACTTGCTCGACGAGGCGCTGGTGGCGGCGCTCGCGTCCACGAACGAAGAGCGGTCGTGGGCGCTTGTTCGATTGGCCGCGGCCTTGCGAGCCCGCCAGGACTACGACCGTGCACTACTGGCACTCGACGGCGCGGCCCTTCACGGCACTGGTTCGGTCTGCGCCGCTGCCTTTACATGCGCCGCCGCGATCCACCATGACCGAGGCGACCTCGTCAGCGCCCGGAAGGCTGGCGAACAGGCCTACCGTCTTGATCCCGGCGATCACTCCCGAAGAGCGCTCGTGAGCATCTACTACGATCTTTGGCAGCAGACGCGCCTTGACTCAGACCATGCCGCATGGCGCAGGATGTCTGGCGAGCTGAACGCCGACGGCATGGCGGCAACGGCCTAGTCGCGGGAGGTGAGACGGCCCGTGGCTGGTCAGTCCTCGATCGTGACCAGCGTCCCGATCGGCGTGTAAGGCCACACCTTCGCCGCAGTCGCAAGCGGCAACTCCACGCACCCAAGGCTCTGCGGCGTCCCGAACGAGGCGCGGTTGAACGAGTGCAGCGCGTCGCCGCCGTGGAAGTAGCTGATCCACTGGATCCCCGGATCGTTGTAGTGCGAGCCGTCGGGGTTCGTGCCGCTCATCGTGCCGACCGGGATGTGCTCGAAGACCGGATACGTGCCGAGTTGCGTCGGCGCCGCCGGGACGCCCGTGTTGCCCGGCGACGTCAAGACAATGCTGCCGTTGTGCCACAGCGTCAGCAGCTGCGGCACGTTGCGATGCACGTAGACGTAGCTGTAGCCGTCGGTCTTCTTCTTGCCCGCGATCGCATCCGCGATCAGCGCATGCCACACCTGGGGGCCGGCTGAGCCGTCGACGGCCAGGTCGTGATCGTGCTCGAACATCATCACCGCACCACGCGTGATCTGGTTTGGCTGGCCCACCGTCCACTGGCTCGTCAGTTCGGCCGGCGTGTTTGGGTACCGCCACGCGAACGTTCCTGACGGCGGCGTGACCGCCGCATCGATCTCCGCCTGTCGCTCCTGTGCGACCGGATCGCCCGCCGGCTGCCAGCTGACCGGGCAGGTAGCCCGCCTCGGCAAGCAGTTGCTGCAGGCGCAGGAAGCTCGCCGCCGGCGACCGTCCAGCTGACCGCCTGCTTCGAGGTCGCCGCCTTGCTGCCGACACTGACGCTCAGCCCGCGGCGGCAGCACGAGATGCAGCTTCGAGTTGAGCGGGAAGCCGTAGCCGCCCGGCGCGAAGACAAGCGTGTGGGTGTCGGTCTGATGCCAGCCGCCCTGGACGGGCGCCGAGAAGTGCGGGCGCGCGTCGCCGAGCGCCTTGTCGACCGGCTTCGAGAACGTCAACCGAACCGGATCGAGCGGCGAGATCGGCTTGCCCACACCGGGACTGACGAGGACGACCGGCAGCTGCGACTGCGGGAACCACGTCACGCGCACCGGCTTCCCCAGACGCTCCCACGAGCGCGCCGCGGCTGCGACCAAGGCCGTGCCCGACGGAGCCTGCGCCCCCAGCGGCACGGCGCTCTGCCCGTCCGCCGAGACGAGCTTCCGCCGCGAGCCGATCCGGTAGACGACCCGGTCGACCGGCTCCGCGAACCGCACCTGCAGCGCCGCACCCTGCGCGACGGTCGGCCACCGCTGCGCCACCTGGGGCACCGGCGTGTGCAGCGCCAGCCGCTCGGTGCGCTTCGAGCCGAGCGCCCAGCCGAGCCAGCCCGGTCTGCGCACGACCACCTCGACCGTCACCTGCTCGCCGGGCAAGAGCTTCGTCCGCGGCAGCAGGCGGCCGCCGTCGACCGCGAGCGGGATGCGGCGCCCGTTCGGCCCGAACGCCTTCGCCGAGACGAGCGAGCCGCCGAGCGGCTGCACCTCGACCTTCGCGAGCGCCACGTTGTCCTCCGCGAGCGTCGCGCCCGACCACCAGATGATCGCCGCCGCGAGCCCGAGGACGGCGACGACGAGCACCGCGAGAAACGCCCGGATCAGACGCGCTCCCCGACGAGCTCCAGCGCCGCCTGCATGACGTCGTCCTCGGAGACGAGGACGAGGTTCGCCGCATCCCCGAGCGGGATGAACGAGTCGACGCTCGCAACCCGCGCCACCTGCCCGTCGAACTTCGCGTCGACGAGCGCGGCGATGATCCCCTCCGAGACGCCGCCCGTGCGCCGCGTCTCGTCGACGACGAGCACGCGACCGGTGGCGTTCGCCTCGCGCAGGATGTCGTCGACCGGGAGCGGCGCGAGCCAGCGCAGGTCGACGACACGCGCGGCGATGCCGTGCTCCTCGAGCGCGCGGGCGGCGCGCAGCGACATGCGCAGCCCGTTCGCCCACGTGACGATCGTCAGGTCGTCGCCGTCGCCGTAGGTGCGCGCCGACGCCGAGCGGCACGTCGTCCGACGAAGACGCTGCGAGCCACAGCTCGTCGCCCTCGTCGTACAGGTCACGCGTGTGGTAGAGCGCGATCGGCTCGAGATAGACGCACACGCTGCCGTCCGCGCGCGCCGTCGCGAGGCAGGTCGCCAGCATCGCGCTCGCGTCGTCGGGCCGCGCCGGCGAGGCGATCACCAGGCCGGGAATGTCGCGCAGCACGCCGACCGCGTTGTCGTTGTGGAAATGGCCACCAAACCCCTTCTGGTAGCCGTACCCCGCAATCCGCACGACCATGCCGTTCCGGTACTGGCCCTGCGAGAAGAACTGCAGCGTCGCGCCTTCGCCCCGCAGCTGATCCTCCGCGTTGTGCAGGTACGCGAGGTACTGGATCTCCGGCACCGGCAGGAAACCGCTCAACGCAGCGCCGAGCGCGAGGCCGAGGATCGACGTCTCGTCGAGCAGCGTGTCGAAGACGCGCCCGGCGCCGAAGCGCTTCTGCAGACCGCGCGTGACACCGTAGACGCCGCCCTTGACGGCGACGTCCTCGCCGAAGAGCAGCATCGTGTGGTCGCGTTCGAGCGCGGTCGCCAGTGCAGTGTTGATCGCCAGCGCGAGCGTCGTCGGGGCGCCACTTGGCGAGGCCGGCCTGCGCACCAGCGCGCGGCGTCGAGCGCGGCGCGAGCGGCCTGACGATCTCCGCTGCCGAATCGAGCTGCGGAATGCGTGCGACCTCGTCGGCGACGGCGCGAACGCGCACGCCGGTGTCGGTGTAGTCGCGCACCAGCCGCTCGCCGCTCCAGCCGGCCGTCGCGGCGAGCGCGCGGCCCGTGGCGAGCAGCGGGTCGGCATCCCAGTCGGCGCGAATCGCCTGCGGCGTCCGGTACGCGGCCTCGACATCGGCGCCCGCGTGGCTGAGGAAACGCACCGTCCGCAGGTGCAGGACCGCAGGGCGGCGATGCTCGCGGATCCAGTCGACGAGCTCACGCGCCGTCGCCACCACCACTTCCGGCTCGGTGCCGTCGGCGTACGCGTAACGCAGCTGGGCTCGCGCAAGCAGCGCCTGCTCGACCCAGCCCTGCGGCGAGGGGACGCTGATCCCGAGGCCGTTGTCCTCGCAGAGAAAGAGGAGCGGCAAGGGCAGGCCCTGGTAGACGGTGTGCGCCGCGCTGTTCAGCGCCGCCTGCGCCGTCGCGTGGTTGAGCGACGCGTCGCCGAAGCTGCAGACGACCACGCCGTCCGACGGCCACGGGCACTCGACGCCGAGCTTCTTCGCCCGCTCGATCGCGAACGCGACTCCGAAGGCGCGGGGGAGATGGGACGCGATCGTCGAGGTCTGCGGGATGATCGCCAGGTCGGCGTGACCGAAGACCTTGTGCCGTCCGCCCGCGATCGGCTCGTCACGCGCGGCCGTGACGCCGCGCATGATGTCGGGCACGCCGTCGTGGCCCGTCTGGGCCGCACGCGCGAGGTAGAAGGCGCCGGAGCGGTAGTGGAGAAGCGCCGGGTCGGTGGGGCGGAGCGCGAAGGCCACGCAGGCGTTGCTCTCGTGCCCGGCCGAGCCGATCGTGTAGAAGCTGCGGCCCGTCGTCTGCAGGTACCGGGAGGCGAAGTCGCAGTGGCGGCTCTCGACCTGTGCGCGCCAGACCGCCTCGAGCTCGGAGCGGTCGTCGGCGGCCTCGCCGGGCTCGAGCGGCCCGAGCTGCTCGAGCAGGTGCAGTTCCAGCGGATCGGGGTCGTAGGCCATCCGCCAAGAAGCATGCCTGTCGTAGGATCGCGATCGGATGCAGATCAGAGCCGCCGTCCTCGAGGAGTTCGGAGCGCCGCTCGCGATCCGCGAGATCGACCTGGCCGAGCCGCGCGCCGGCGAGGTGCTCGTGCGGCTCGTCGCCTGCGGCGTCTGCCACACCGACCTCTACACGGCCTCCGGCGCCGACCCCTCCGGCTACGCACCGACCGTGCTCGGGCACGAGGGCGCAGGCGTCGTCGAGCAGGTCGGCGACGGCGTCACCTCGCTCGCGCCCGGCGACCACGTCGTGACGCTGTTCTCGCCCCAGTGCCGGCGAGTGCATCCACTGCCGCAGCGACCGCACGAACCTCTGCCTGGCGATCCGCGAGCAGCAGAACAAGGGCTACCTCCCCGACGGGACGACCCGCCTTTCCGCGCGACGGCGAGCCGATCCGCCACTTCATGGGCACCTCGACGTTCGCCGAGTACACGGTGATGCCGGAGATCGCGCTCGCGAAGATCAACCCTGAAGCACCGCTCGAGGGTGCGGCGCTCTTCGCCTGCGGGCTCTCGACCGGCATCGGCGCCGCGATGAACACCGCGAAGGTCGAGGCCGGCTCGACGTGCGTCGTCTTCGGCGCCGGCATGGTCGGGCTCGGCGCCGTGATCGGCTGCCGCCTGCAGGGCGCGGAACGCATCGTCTGCGTCGACCTCTCGGAGGACCGGCTCGCGCTCGCGCGCCAAGCACGGCGCGACCGAGACGATGGTCGGCGGCCCCGACACGGTCGAGCGGATCGTCGAGTTGACCGGCGGCTTCGGCGCCGACTACACGTTCGAGGCGACGGGCAACGTCAACGTGATGCAGCAGGCGGTCGAGTCGGCGCGCATGGGCTGGGGGCTCTGCACGGTCGCCGGCGTCGCCGGCAAGGGCGAGACGCTCGACATCGTGCCGCGCTTCCTGATCACCGGCCGCCGCGTCGCCGGCTCGTCGTTCGGCGGCGTCAAGGGCCGCGACGGAGTGCCGCATGCTGGTCGACCGCTGGCTCGCCGGCGACATCGACGTCGAGTCGTTCATCTCGCACCGCATCACGCTCGACGAGGTGAACCGCGGCTTCGAGCTGATGGAGGCGCAGGACGGCATCCGGAGCGTGATCGCGTTCCTGATGATGTCGAGCGCGCTCGAGCACCCGACCTGGACTCTCGAACGCCTACCTGGTCGCCGACGGTGACGGCGGCCACGGCGTGCTCGTCGACTCGAACGGCGTCGAGGAGCCGCTGCTGCATCAGGTCGAGCAGCGCGGGCATCACGATCACGCACGTGCTCGTCACGCACCAGCACGGCGACCATGTCGTCGGCGTCGACCGGGCTCGCGACGCGGTTCGGCGTCACGGTCGCTCGGCAGCGCGCTGACGCGCGACGCAGGCGTGCCGATCGAGGAGACGTTCGCCGACGGCGACCTCGTCCACTCCGGCGAGCTCGAGATCCGCGCGATCGCGACGCCCGGCCACTGCCCCGACCACCTCGCGCTGCTCGTCAACGGCACCGACTGTCTGACCGCCGACTGTCTCTTCAAGGGCACGGTCGGCGGCACGATGGGCGGCGGGCCGACCGGCTACGCCGACCAGGTGCACTCGATCATGAACCGCCTGATGGAGCTGCCGCCGGAGACGCGCATCCATCCCGGTCACACGCTGCCGACCACCGTCGGCGACGAGTGGGAGCACAACCCGTTCATCCGCATCTGGCGCGGCCTCGATCCGGAGGGAGACCGAGGCGTGCCGGTGCGCGGCGAGCAGGCCACGCTGATCCTCTTCGGGCCCGACTACGACGGCACGCACAAGGCGTGGGTGCGCTACCCCGACGGCCGCGACGCGATCGTCGGCGGCAGCCAGATCGAACGGGGCTGAGCGCGAAACTCGTGAATCTGGTTCGCCTGCGGCGAAGCAGATTCCTAAGACGAATCTGATTCCGCGCAGCGGAACCAGATTCGCCAGTTCAGCTGTGGATCAATTGTCACAGTTACATGTCCCAAATAGCCGATGACAGCACGATCTGAGGCTGCTTCCATGGCTATGTGCAGCTCGCCGCCACCGACGTTGCTGACCTTGTCGCAAGCCTTCCGCTCGGGATCGAACTCGAGCCGTATCGGGAACGCCTGACCCCGCTCGCGGTTGCGGTGCTCCAGGGAGAGTCGCGAAGAACGATCGAAAAACGACGCGAACGTGTTCTGGCTGACGTGTGGGATGCCCCGCTGCGGAACGCGGTTCTCGAAGGCATCGCCAAGTTGCAGGCGGAGCTCGAGCGAAAGCTCGGGGTGCTCGGGCTCGCCCGGGCGGATGTCGGCCGGCGAACAGAGGAGAGCAAACTTGTCCTGCCGGTCGTTGATCGGGTGCTCGCCGAACTGCTCGACGCCCACGACAAGAATCTCGACGCGCTCGAGGAACTTGAACGGGCGCTCGAGGCGCTGCCGGCCGCCGATCGGGCATCCAGGGCTGCGGCGGCGGCGCGAGGGGCCTATGTGGCGGCGCGCGTCCCGCCGAACGAGCTGCGCGCCGCGATCGTGCGGACAGCGCGTGCCGCCGATCGATTCGGCTTGCAGAAGGAGGGCGCGCTCGAACACGCTGCCGTGCTCGTTGCCGAGATCCTGGCGACTCACGAGCGCCGCGGCGCGGTTCGGGATTGGGCCCGGATGCTCGCGGAAGCGAGTGCCGAACATGTCCCGCTCCTCGCCGGGGAGCTGCGGGCGCTAGCGCGCGAGTCGGAAACCACCGACGCCGGGTCTGATCTGATCTGGATTCAGGCCTGTCTCGGTTTGACGTTCGAGGAGGGGATGGCCTTGTCCTAAGTGGGTACCTACACATGCTACTGTATGTGCATGCTTGATCGCCGCCTTCAGATCCTGATCGACGATGCGCGTTACCGCCGGCTCGAAGCGGTCGCGCGGGAACGCCGGCTCTCGGTGGCCGCGGTGATTCGCGACGCGATCGACGCCGCGCTACCCGCGGATCTCCCGACGAAGCAACGTGCTGCCGCCGCACTGCTCGCGGCTGAACCGATGGACGTTCCCGGCACGGTCGAAGAGCTGAAGGCTGAGCTCGACGCTTCTCGCTCGCGCGCCCGGTGATCGTCGTCGACACAACGGTGCTCGTCTACGCGGTCGGGACCGAGCATCCGCTCCGCGATCCGAGCCGGAAGCTGATCGACGCAGTCGCGGCGGGCCGCGTCGACGCGGCCACGACCGTCGAAGTGATCCAGGAGTTCGTCCACGTGCGCGCCCGTCGGCAAGGTCGCTCGGACGCGGTGAAGGCTGGACGGAACTATGCAGAGCTGTTCGCGCCGCTCCTCGTCATGCCGCACAGCGATCGTGGATGCGGGCTTGCGGATCTTCGAGCGCACGACGTCGCTCGGTGTTTTCGATTCCTTCCTAGCGGCGACGGCGCTCGCCAGCGGCGCGGATGCGCTCGTCTCGGCCGACCGTGGATTCGCATCGGTGCCGCGTCTCGAGCACGTCGTCCCCGGCACCGTGGAGTTCGACCGCTTGCTCGACGGTGACGGCCGAAGTCGGCACTGAATTGTCACATCGGACTGTCCCAAAGCGCCGATGACAGCATGCGGACGGGCTGCTTCGATGGAGGGATGAAGCCACCGCAGGACGCAGAGCGGATCATCTTCGACGTCTCGTCGCGCGTCGAGGTCGACCGTGACCGGCTGCGGGAGCTGGTCGGCGACAGCTTCGTGCCGGGCGCTCACTGGCACGACCTGATCGAAGCCGAGCGAGTCGCGGGCGAGGTGGTGGACGAGGCGTGGGACGACATGTCCGGCGAGTGCGACCGAGCGCTCGCGGACGTGCACGAGCTGTACCTCGTCCAGGCAGCCCGCGTGCTCGAGGCGCAGGAAGATCTGCACGACAACGGCTCGGAGTCGTGGATCGCCCGCGCCGTCATGCATCAACAGGCGTTCCAGCTCGCCTGGGACGTCCTCGAGGAGAAAGGACTGCTCACTGAACTGGACTAACGACGTATGACAAACGTGATACACTCAGGCGAGATGGCCGAGAAGGCGATTTCAGTTCGCTTGGACGCTGAGGCGCAACAGGCGCTGGATCGACTCACCAAGGATGGCGCGTCTCAGTCTCAGGCGATCCGGCAGGCCCTGATCCGGACCGCCCGCGAGATTCGCCGAGAGCAGATACGTGCTGACGCCGAGCGGATCGGCAACGACCCGCACGACCTCGCGGTGATCGCCGAGATCCGAGATTTCTTTGGCGAACTCGATCCGCCGGAGTGACATCGTCCTGCTTCGAGCACCGAAGCAGCCACGCGGCCACGAACAGCGAGGTCAACGATACGCCGTCGTTCTCCAGTCAGACGACGCTGAATGGCTCTCGACGGTCGTCGTGGCCCCGACCTCCGCAAGCGCCTTGGTCGCCGCCTTCCGGCCCGAGATCACAGTGCGCGGACGGAGGACTTGCGTGTTGACCGACCAGCTCGTCACCGTTGACCGCAGCCGAATCGGTCGCACCATCGGGCGCTTGACCGTCCATGAACAGCACGAGTTGGACGAGGTCATCAAAGACATTCTCGGCCTGTTCTAGACCAACTCGCTGAGCAGCTGGTACGACCGCAGCCGCGCCGCATGATCGTGGATCGCCGCCGCAACGATCACCTCGTCCGCGGCCGTCTCCTCGACGAACGCCTCGAGCCCGGCCCGCACGGTCGCCGGCGAGCCGACGAACGAGCGGCGCAGCATCGCCGACGCGCGCTCCTTCTCCGGCTCCGTCCAGTACGACTCGATGTCGTCGATCGGCGGCGGCAGCCGGCCCCGTGTGCCGCGCAGGATGTTCGTGAACGACTGCTGTGGCGAGGTGAAGAGGTGCCGCGCCGTCTCGTCGTCGGCGGCCACGATCACGTTGGCGCCGACCATCGCGTACGGCTCCTGCAGTTGCTCGGACGGCTTGAACCGGTGCGGTACAGCTCGAGCGCCGGCAGCAGCGCCTCCGGCGCGAAGTGCGAGGCGAACGCGTACGGCAGCCCGAGCAGCGCCGCGAGCTGCGCGCCGAAGAGGCTCGAGCCGAGGATCCACAGCGGCACCCGCGCGCCCGCGCCGGGCGTCGCCTGCACCAGCTGTCCCGGTTGCGCGTCCGCGAGGTAGCGCTGCAGCTCGAGCACGTCCTCCGGGAACGTGTCGGCGCTCTCCGGCTCGCGGCGCAGCGCGTGGATCGTCAACCGGTCGGTGCCGGGCGCGCGGCCGAGACCGAGATCGATCCGACCCGGGTGCAGCGCCTCGAGCGTGCCGAACTGCTCGGCGATCACGATCGGCGGGTGGTTGGGGAGCATGATCCCGCCGGCGCCGACGCGGATCGTCTTCGTTCCGCCGGCGACGTGCGCGATCACGACCGCGGTCGCGGCGCTCGCGATCCCGATCGCATTGTGATGCTCGGCGAGCCAGAAGCGGCGGTAGCCCCACCGTTCGGCGTGCTGCGCGAGGTCGAGCGAGTTGCGCAGCGCCTCCGCCGGCGTCGAGCCCTCGACGATCGGAGCCAGATCGAGCACGGAGAACGGCGGCAGCGGCATTTGGTCAAGAGTGCCCGTCGCACACCGGTCGGTGCGCGTTGACTCGCGCGCCAGGCTCTGCTTAGGTCAGCCCAGATCCCGAGGCGTTTCAACGGCTCGGAACGCACTCGCGGATCGCGCGCTTGGAGTCGCTGCGGCGCGTCCGAAAGGAGAACGTCGTGTCACGTTGGCCGCTTTCGCTCTACAACGACGCCGCAGCGGCGCTCGACCGGCGCGTCGGCTGGGACAAGCTCCCAAAGCCGATCGCGATGCTCGTACTGATCGGCCTGCGCAACATCCTGCGCGAGCAGAACCTCTATGACACGGGCCGCGGGCCGCTCGACCAGCCGGACATCTCCGATCACCCGCGCTACCTGACCGCACGGACGCTCGACGGCACGTTCAACAACCTCGACGACCCGCTGATGGGCAGCCTCGGGAGCCGCTTCGGGCGCAACGTCCCGCTGAACGCCACCGTGCGCGAGTCGGACCCGCTGGAGCCGAACCCGCGCCTCGTCTCGCGTGAGTTGCTGACCCGCGACGAGTTCATCCCGGCGACAACGCTGAACCTGCTCGCCGGCGCCTGGATCCAGTTCGAGGTGCACGACTGGTTCAGCCACGGCAAGAACGAGACCGAGAACCCCTGGCTCGTACCGCTCGACTCCGACGATCCGTGGCCGGAGAAGCCGATGTCGATCCCGCGCACGCGGCGCGATCCGTCGTCGAACGGCGACGGGCCGCCGACGTTCGTCACCGACGACACGCACTGGTGGGACGCGTCGCAGATCTACGGACGCGACCCCGCCTTCGCCGAGGCGATCAAGACCGGCGAGCACGGCAAGCTGCACATCGACGACCGCGGCCTGATCCCGGAGTCGATCGAGTCGAGCGTCGACCTGACCGGCGTTGCCGGCAACTTCTGGGTCGGGCTCGCGCTCCTGCACTCGCTCTTCATGCGGGAGCACAACGCGGTGTGCGACCACCTGCACGCAACCCACCCCGAGCTCTCCGACGACGAGCTCTTCGACAAGGCGCGGCTCGTCGTCTCCGCCCTGATGGCGAAGATCCACACCGTCGACTGGACGCCGGCGATCATCGCGCACCCGACGACGGTGACCGCGCTGCGCACGAACTGGTGGGGGCTCGAGGGCCGCCGGCTCGACCGCCTGATCGGCCGCCGCACCTCGAACGAGGTGATCCGCGGGATCCCCGGTTCGCCGACGGCGCTGCACGGCGTGCCGTACCAGCTGACCGAGGAGTTCGTCGCCGTCTATCGCATGCACCCGCTGATCCCCGACGAGTTCAGCTTCCGCGCGCTCGCCGACGATCGGACGCTGCAGGAGCGGACGCTTCCCGAGGTCAGCGTGCTGCACGTGCGGGAACGGCTGACGGAGATGTCGATGGCCGACGCGCTCTATTCCTTCGGCACGTCGCACCCGGGCGCGATCACCCTCCACAACTTTCCGAGGTTCCTGCAGCGCTTCGTCAAGGCGGACGGCTCGCTGGTCGATCTCGCGTCGATCGACGTCATCCGCGTCCGAGAGCGAGGCGTGCCGCGTTACAACGAGTTCCGCCGGCTCCTGCACCTGAAGGCCTACGACACGTTCGAGGAGATGGCCGACACGCCAGAGCACGCCGCCGACCTCGAGCGCATCTACCGCGACCCGGAAGAGGTCGACACGATGATCGGGATGTACGCCGAGAAGAAGCCGAAGGGCTTCGGGTTCAGCGACACCGCGTTCCGCATCTTCATCCTGATGGCGTCGCGGCGGCTCGAGAGCGACCGCTTCTTCACGCGCGACTACCGCCCCGAGGTCTACACGAAGGAAGGCATCGACTGGGTCGAGGACAACTCGATGCGCACGCTCCTGCTCCGCCACTTCCCGGAGCTCGAGCCGGCGCTGCACGGCGTGGAGAATCCCTTCGCCCCCTGGCAGCGCCCGGCGGCATGATCGAGCTCCCAGGCAAGCCGGTCCCTTGATTGCTCCCACAACTCGTTCTACTCTGAGCGGGCTGCTGCGGCTCGTTGACAGGGGGTCTGGATGACCGAACTGACACAGTCGCTCACGTCCGCGCCGACCGAGACGGTTGTCGCCTCGAAGGCCGAGTCGGCCGCGCCGCCGTCGTTCACCGAGCTGATCTACGCCCACTATGCGTGGTGGCAGGAGCTGCGCGGCGACGGCGTCACCGCCGTGACCCAGGCGCACTACGACGAGCTGCGCGAGGCGTTCCAGCGCGAGCACGGTCCGATCGTGCGGGCCTACTGGTGCTCGCACGTCGAAAGCGCCGTCGCGCTGACCGAGCAGAAGAGCCGGTTCGGAGGGCAGCGGTTCAGCTTCTACCGCGAGACGCACTGGGCGACGCGGGACCAGCCGGACATCGCCAACGAGATGTACCGCTGCGACGAGCTCGCCGTCCGCGCGACCACGGTCCTCACCGGTGTCCGCCAGCGCATCTGCATGAACCTCGTCATGGCCTCCGCCGAGCATCTGATGAGCCTCGTCGACCGCCGCGCCGCGCATGACGATCCGAAGGCGAACGCCGCAATGCTCGAGCACGAACGCGAAGCGATCGCGCGCACCGAGGAGTACTACAAGGAGGCGGCGAACGGGCAGGCGCAGATCGTCTACTTCGCGGGGATGGCGGTCGTCGTCCTGCTGATTTCGTTGATCGCGACGATCTGGCTGTCGATCACCTGGGCGACGCCCGTCGCCGCGCTCGTCGCAGGCTCGATCGGCGCGCTCGTCAGCGTCGTCCAGCGGATCAACTCCGGCCAGTTCGACCTCGAGTACGACGTGGGGAAGCCGTACGCGCTCTTCCTCGGTGGGCTGCGTCCGCTGATCGGCGGCGCCTTCGCGATGGTGCTCACGTTCGCGTTCACGGGCGGCCTCCTGCACCTGCCGGTCGCGGAGAACGAGTCGGACCCCGACCGGCACCTGGCGCTGCTCGTGATCAGCTTCCTCGCGGGGTTCAGCGAGCGTTGGGCGCAGGACACACTCGTCGCCGCCGTCCCGGGGATCGGCAAGAAGGCGGAGCCCCCGCCGCCGGCGCCGCCCCCGACCGCGAAGACGGAGCAGCCGGCAGCAGGCGAGTAGCGCTCACTCCACCTGCTCGATCACCCAGAAGTCGCTCGCGAGCGACGGGCTCGTGATGTAGGCCGCGGGCATCCAGAAGTAGCCGTGGTCGCCCCAGCGGGTGCCCCACGAGTTGCGGCACTCGAAATAGAGCTGTCCCTTGATCGGCTTGTACCCGACCGCGACGACCGCGTGGCCGCCGAGCACCTTCTCGTCGGGCTGCGGCATCGGCATGATCCCGTCCGCGCCGACGCTCGTCTCGAACGACGTGTACACGGTGAACCCGAACGAGACCGCGTAGCCCGAGGCCAGCACGTTCTGGAGCGCCAGCGTGTCCTGCACGACCCGCGCATAGCGCATGGCCTGGTGCTTCTTCGCCTGTGCGTACACCTTGGCGGTCGGTTTCTTGGCGAACTTGGCGATGTCGTACGGCCAGAGGTCCTCAGGCGGGGCGCCAAGCTGCGCGACCGACTTGATCCCGTCCCGGATCTCCGCGCCCGAGTCCTCGGAGACCGTGCCCTCCATCACTCGCTCGTTGTAGTAGATGAAGAGGCGCGACGGCGTCGCTGCGTCGGGCTCTTTCTGCTTGAGCTCGTTCAGCTCGAGGAGCGCCCCGATGCTGTTCGCCGTGCACGAGCCGAGCTGCCCCTGGTCGTACACGGGCGGCATCTGCTTGCGCAAGCTCAGGTGCTTCGGCAGCGTCTTCGCCGGTGCGACGGCGAGCAAGAAGTCGCGCATGTCGGGAGTGTCGGGCCGCCAGCCGTATCGCTTCTGCTTGCGGACGGAGAGCCCAGCTGGGGTAGTCACGTGACGAAACCTCCTGCGGTCGAGCCGGGGCCACGGAGGTCGATCCTGCCGTGGCCGCAGAAGCCTCGGCGATGAGTGACGCCGTTTTCATCCTGGTGAACTACAGGCGCGAAGTCAACCGTGCGAGCTTCTGCAGCCAGGTGTCCGCGGGAACGAGCAGCCCGCGTGCAGTGAGGCCGACCGTTCGGTCGAGCACGCTGAGATACCGCGCCGAGAGCTCCGGCTGGTCGCGCAGCGCCCAGAGCGCCTCGGCGTTCACCCAGGCCGCGTCGCGCGCGCGACCGACGTTCCACATCGCGATCACGTCGTCGATCCGGTCGACGCGGTGGACGAGGCGGTCGAGCGTGTGCACCCAGCCGCTCAGGTACTGCGACTTGACGGTCGCCTCCACCGCGGCCAGCACGCCGTTCACGTGCTCGAAGTCGGCATGCTGCCCCGAGCCCTCCTCGAGCCCGATCCCGAGCTCCTGGCACGTCGCGACGAGCGCGACCGGCAGATCGCGGTTGATGTGCGCGCTCATCCCGGCCAGCGCGAACTGGAGCGGCGCGATCCCGCGCGCGGCGCGTTGATCGACGAGCGGTGCCCAGGCGCGGGGCAGCCTCGCCGGGTCGCCCCGGGCGGCGTCCAGAGCGCTGAAGAAGAGGCCGGCGAAGACGACGTCGAGCCGCGCCAGAAAGCGCGGATCGCGGAAGGCGAAGCCGGCGAGCTGCTGCTGGACGCCCTGGGTCACGGACAGGTAGAGCCTGGTGAAGCACGCCACGCCGTCCTTGGCCGGGAGCGTCGCAACCTCTGTCTCCATGCGGGTCACGACCTCGGCGATCGACGACGGCGCGGGCATGGATCGACCTTACGGGGGTTGAGGGCGCCGTGCCGGGGTGTGATACTGCGAGGCGGCTCTGCGGCTTCTCGACCGGAAGGTGGTGGTTGGCATGTCGCAGGATGAGCGCCATCGGGCAGACGGAGTCTTCGAGGGCGGTGGTGTCAAGGGGATCGCCTTCGCAGGTGCGATCGCCGCCGCGGAACAGGACGGCGGCGTCGAGGAGTGGGTGAACATCGCCGGCACCTCGGCCGGTGCGATCGTCGCAGCGCTGCTCGCGGTCGGCTACGACTCCAAGGGCCTGCAGCGGATCCTGAACGACGCGAAGTACCCGAAGTTCGCGGACTGCGGCCCGGGCGGGAAATGGGCGGGCGGTCTTGTCAACGCGGTCGTGCGGATGCGCGGACTTGCTCCGGGCAAGTACTTCCACCAGTGGATGAGCGAGCAGATGGCTGAATCGCCGCTCGCGAAGGAGCTCGGGAAGACGGAGCTCACGTTCGCCGACGTGAGGCGGCGTGACCTGCCGCCGCGCTCCGAGGTCCCGGACATCACGGATGAGCAGTACGAGCGGGCGAAGTATCGCCTGCACGTGATCGGGTCCGAGGTGACGAGCGGACAGATGCTGCTGCTGCCCGACGCGCTGCCGAACTATCAGGACAAGCAGGGCAAGCAGCTCGACAAGGACAGCTTTCCGATCGTCGACGCGGTGCGGATGAGCATGAGCTATCCGTTCCTCTTCAAGCCGGTCGAGCTCTACAAGGACGGCCGGCCCCACTACGTCGTCGACGGTGGACTGCTCTCGAACTATCCGATCTGGCTCTTCGACAGCCCGAACCCGAAACGTCCGACCTGGGGCTTTCGGCTGCACCCGGGCACGTCGACGGTCGAGGGGCTCCCGCACCGCACGATCCCGCGCCCGCTCTGGTCGGTGCCGCTCCTGAAGGCGATGTTCTCCGCCGCCACCGAGGCCTGGGACCGCCACAACCTGGCGCACACGGTCTCCGCGCGGACGGTCAGCATCCCAACGCACGCGATCAGTACGACCGACTTCAACCTGAGCCAGGAGAACGCCCAAGCGCTCTACGGGTGGGGGAAGGACGCAGCCTCGGCGTTCTTCAACGACCCGGCGCAGAAGAGCTACCTGAACTCCTTCGGACAGAAGGTCGCTGCGCCGGCGCCGAAAGCCGAGAGCCCGCCTGTCCCGCTGAGCACGACCTGAAGCGCAGCCTGATCATCGTCGCGGTCGCCGGCGGGCTCGCACTCGGGCTCGCCGGCTTCCTGGCAGCCCGCGGGACGCGCACGGTGACGGTGACCGCCGTCGCGCCGCCCGCCGGCACGCAGCCGGGAGCGCCGGTCGTCGTGACGATCGACCCGGCGCGTGAGGACGGCCTCACGCCGTTCAAGAAGTTCTCGCTCGGCCACGGCGTCACCGGGTGCGGCACGGAGCGGGCGGCGGTCAAGCATCTGACCGACGGCTTCGTTCTGCCGGCGCGGGCGACCGTGCTGACCCCGGAGCACCTCGTGGCGATGGCGGCGCCTCCCGTCACGCAGGACTCGCCGCGGTTCCCGGTCGAGCGGAAACTGGTCGCGCTCGTGAACGTCCACGTGATCGCGGTGAAGCAGGAAGCCGACTCGGACCTGCACGTGCTCCTGACGAGCCCGACGGGAGCCGAGTTGAACGTCGAGGCGCCTCAGGCCCAGTGCGAATCGGGCTCGCCGTATGTCGATCTGCTCACGAAGGCGCGCCGGTCGATGGACGACGCCATGCCGAACGCCTCCAGCTCCCACTACACGCCCGAGGACTTCACCGCGACGATCGAAGGCGTGTTGTTCTTCGACGTCCTGCACGGGCAGCGAGGCGCGCCGAACGGCGTCGAGCTCCACCCGGTGACGTACTTCTCGGCGATCGGGGGACCGGCGCCACACGCCTCGAAACGACGGCGGCACTGACGCCGGGGCGGGGGCCGCGGCCGAGAAGAACCTGCTCGGAGCGGCCTCCCGGGAGGCGTCTGGACCCCGGCGTACACTGACCCTCCGCGATGGCCGTGCCTGCAAAATCAGCCGAGTTCGTCCACCTCCACGTCCACTCCGAGTACTCGATCCTCGATGGGGCGTGCCGGGTGCCCGACCTCGTCAAGCGCGCCGCGGAACTGGACATGCCGTCGGTCAGCCTCACCGACCACGGCTCGATGGCGGGCGCCGTCCAGCTCTGGAAGGCGACGAGATCGACCGGCGTGAAGCCGGTGATCGGCTGCGAGGTCTACGTTGCCGGCGACCGCAAGGCTCACGAGAAGGGCAACGCGCACCTGACGCTGCTCGCCGCCGACAACGCCGGCTACTCGAACCTGATCAAGCTCTCCTCGCTCGGCTACCTCGAGGGCTACTACTACAAGCCGCGCGTCGACTGGGAGCTGCTCGAACGCCACTCGCAAGGATTGATCGCCCTGTCGGGCTGCCTCTCCGGGCGCGTCTGCAAGGCGCTGGAGGAAAACCGCGTCACCGACGCCGAGGGCGAGCTCGACCACCTCGCTCAGGTCTTCGGCCGCGACAACGTCTACGTCGAACTGCAGAACGCGCACCTCGAGGTGCAGGCGCGCATCCTGCCGCAGCTCACCGAGCTCGCAACCAAGACCGGGCTGCCGACCGTCGCGACGGGCGACGTGCACTACCTGCGCGACACCGATGCGCGCGCACACGAGGCGCTTCTCTGCATCCAGTCCGGTGACTCGCTGAAGAACCCGAACCACTGGCGCTTCGAGACCGACCACTTCTACTTCAAGTCGCCGGAGGAGATGGCGCTCGACTTCCCGGGCCAGGCCGACGCGATGCGCCGCACGCTCGAGGTCGCGGAACGCTGCAACGTCGAGATCGAGCTCGACCGGATCCTGCTCCCGAAGTTCGACGTGCCCGAGGGTCGCGACGCGTTCGACTATCTCGTCGAGCAGTGCGAGAAAGGCCTGGAAAAGCGCTACGACAAGGTGACCGCCGAGCTCCAGGAGCGCCTCAAGTACGAGCTGAAGACGATCAAGGAGATGGGCTTCACCGACTACTTCCTGATCGTCTGGGACTTCATCCGCTTCGCGAAGCAGAACGGCGTCTCGGTCGGGCCGGGCCGCGGCTCGTCGGCCGGCTCGCTCGTCGCCTACTCGCTCGCGATCACCGACATCGACCCGATCCGCTACGACCTGATGTTCGAGCGGTTCCTCAACCCGGGCCGCAAGTCGATGCCCGACATCGACATCGACTTCGCCGTTGAAGGCCGCGAGCGCGTGATCAACTACGTGCGCGAGAAGTACGGCGCGGATCGCGTCGCGCAGATCATCACGTTCTCGACGATGGCCGCGCGCGCCGCCGTGCGCGACGCGGGCCGTGTGCTCGAGGTGCCCTACGGCGTCGTCGACAAGATCGCGAAGCTGATCCCGGAAGGCCCCGGCCAGACGCTCGACGACTGCCTCAAGCCGGGCAGCGAGCTGCGCAAGGCGATCGACGCCGATCCGGTCGCGAAGGAGATCATCGAGCTCGCGCAGCCGCTCGAGGGGCTCACGCGCGCCGACTCGATCCACGCTGCCGGCGTCGTGATCGGCGCCGAGCCGCTGATCAACGTCGTGCCGCTGCAGCAGAAAGGCGCCGACCAGGAGCTCGTGACCCAGTTCTCGATGAAGGACATCGAGGCGCTCGGCCTGCTCAAGATGGACTTCCTCGGCCTGCGCAACCTCGACGTGGTCGACAAGGCGTGCCGGCTGATCGGCAACCTCGACATCTCGACGATCCCGATGGACGACAAGAAGACCTACGCGATGCTCGCGAAGGGCGACGCGGCCGGTGTCTTCCAGTTCGAGTCGTCGGGCATGCGCGACGCGCTCCGGCAGGTGAAGCCGACGGTGTTCGAGGACCTGATCGCCCTCGTCGCGCTCTACCGGCCGGGCCCGATGAGCTACATCCCCTCCTACGGCAAGCGCAAGGCCGGGCAGGAGCAGGTCACCTATCTCGACAAGCGCCTCGAGCCGATTCTCAAGGACACCTACGGCATCTGCCTGACCGGCGACACGCTGGTGTTCGATGCGGTATCCGGCCGCCGGGTCCGGATCGATTCGCTTCTCAGCCACGACGACGTGCTCGTGCAGGGCGTCGACGACGACCTTCGGCAGACGCATGCTCGCGTCACCAGGTGGTTCGACAACGGTGTGCGGCCTGTCTACAAGCTCAGGCTCCGTAACGGTGCAGAGATCCGTGCGACCGGCAACCACGAGTTCCTCACCGAGGGCGGCTGGCGCACACTCGACTCGCTTACGCCGGGCGATTACCTGGCGACTCCGACGAGGCTCACTGCAGCGAGCTCGAGACGGAGCGCACCGCACGAGCGCGCCAGGTTCCGCGCGCTGGCCTACCTGGTCGCGGATGGGTCCCTCTCGGCTGCGTCACCGTCCTTCTACTCGTCGGATCCCTGGTTGCTCACTGATTTCGAGCAGTCGTGCGGCGCAGGGTTCGGCCCACTGTCGTTTGGACGCCGCGAGCAGGAACGAGGCGTCACTCGCGTGATCGTGACCAAGGCCAAGACCAGCGACGCGCGTTACCACGACCCCTCGCCCTTCGAGCACTGGCTGCGCGATCTAGGCCTCCGTTGGAAGCTCAGCGACGCTCGGGCGAAGGGGACACTTCGGCGAGGCCCTGCGAGCGCCGAGAAGTGGATCCCCGATGCGGTCTTCGAACTGCCGGAGCAAGAGATCGCCGAGTTTCTCGCGACCCTCTGGGAATGCGACGGGCACGTCAGCGCCCGTCAAGCGTTCTACAAAACGATCTCGAAGAGACTTGCGGCCGATGTTCAGGCACTCCTGCTTCGGATCGGCGTCCGCTCCTCGATTTACGAGTCGACGTACGCCGCCGGTGATGGATCGATCCGGGCCGCCTATCAGGTGACCGTGCATGGCGCCCGCCGGTTTGGCTTGCTCGTTCAAGAGCACATGGTCGGTCGCAAGGGTGACGTGGAGATTCGCGCGGAGGAGGGATCGCTGACGCTCTCCCGCGAGCGGGTGCTGGCAGAAGTGCTGTCCGAGACCCGTCATCTGGAACCTGTTGGCGTTCAGCGGCAACGAAGTGGTCGGATCTCCCAAAAGGCTCTTGCAGCCCAGACCGGCTTCAGCCGTCAGCACTTCAGGAGTGCGTACAGCCGGATCTCCGTCGCGAGTCTGAAAGGGATTGCGACGGTCGTGCATCTGCCAGAGAGCGAGCGTGCGCAGCGCGTCGCGTGGGTCGAGATCGCGTCGATCGAACCGGCGGGCGAAGAGCGGGTCTACGACATCGAAGTCGAGGGCATCCACAACTTCGTTGCGAACAACGTGATCGTCCACAATTGCGTGTACCAGGAAAGCTATATGCGGATTGCCCGCGAGATGGCGGGCTTCTCGATCACCGAGGCCGACGACCTGCGGAAGGCGATCGGCAAGAAGATTCGTTCACTGATGGCGTCGCTGAAGGACAAGTTCCTGAACGGCGCGGCGGAGCACGGCGTCACGCCGGGCGTCGCGAAGCAGCTCTGGGAGGACGTCGAGAAGGCGGCCGACTACTCGTTCCCGAAGGCGCACGCCGCTTGCTACGCGTTGATCGCCTACCAGACCGCGTGGTTGCGGCAGAACCACCCGTGTGAGTACATGGCGGCGCTGATCAGCTCGGTGATGTCGACGAAGGACCGCGTGCCGATCTACGTCAACGCCTGTCACGAGCTCGGCATCGAGGTGCTGCCGCCGGACGTGAACGAGTCGGAGGTCGACTTCGCCGTCGTCGAGGGAAAGATCCGCTTCGGGCTCAACGCCGTCAAGGGCGTGGGGGAGGGCGCGGCACGTGCGTTGATCGCGGCGCGCACCGAGGGCGGCCCGTTCGAGTCGATCTGGGACTTCGCCGAACGCGTCGACCCGATGGTCTCGAACAAGCGCGTGCTCGAGGCGCTGGTCAAGTGCGGGGCGCTGCCCGGCTCGCGCAAGGGCAACCTCGAGGTGCTCGAGCAGGCCGTCGGCTGGGGGCAGAAGCAGCAGGCCGACCGGCTCGCCGGCCAGGGCTCGATCTTCGACCTCGGTCCGGTCGAGGAGGACAAACCGAAGCACCATCCGGCCACGCCGACCGACGAGTACGAGAAGAACGAGCTGCTGCGCCTCGAGAAGGAGGTGCTCGGCCTCTACGTCTCCGAGCACCCGCTCTCGGGAATCCGCGACCAGCTGCGCCGCAAGTCGGACGCGACGATCGCCGAGCTCGAGCGCCGGCGCGACGGCGAGGTCGTCACGATCGGCGGCATCGTCGCCGGCGTGCGGCATATGACCACGAAGCGCGGTGACGCGATGGTCTTCCTGCGTCTGGAGGACATCACCGGCAGCGTCGAGACCGTCGTCTTCAACCAGACCTACGACAAGGCGCGCGAGCTCTGCGCCGCCGACCGCATTCTGATCGTCAAGGCCCGCATCGACCGCAAGGAGGGCGAGACCAAGCTCGTGGCGCTCGAGCTGACGGCGTTCGAGGCGGTCCCGGACAAGCGCGAGGTGCGGCTCGTGATCGACGCGACGACGGCGGCCGCCGGCACGATCCGTGAGCTTGCCCAGCTGATCAAGGACTTCCCCGGCGAGTCGCCGGTCTACGCCGACCTGATCACCTCGCAGGGCAAGAAGGTCTACGCGTTCGG
Source organism: uncultured Thermoleophilia bacterium (assembly GCA_963823265.1). Taxonomy (GTDB): domain Bacteria; phylum Actinomycetota; class Thermoleophilia; order Gaiellales; family Gaiellaceae; genus PALSA-600. The sequence goes on along the minus strand of CAWGLA010000012.1, from coordinate 303,598 downwards.
CCCGCAGTACAAGGTGAAGCCTGCGCCGGACTTCTACGCCGAGGTGAAGATGCTGCTCGGCGACTCAGCGGTCGTCTGAAACCACTGAAAGGATAGGTCTAGCCCGAAAGTCTGGCCTCTTTCAACCCGTCAGGACGAAGAACACCGCCAGCGCTCGTGCTAGAAGGAACGTAACGAGCGTTTGGATTCCGTTAAATCTCGATCTCCCCCGGAGTGGGGAGAACCATTGCGTTCGTTGTACCGAAGAAAGGGGAGAGGGCGAACAAGATGGAAACTGCGGAAACCAACACATCTTTGACCGAGCAGGAGCTCGTCGAGCATTGGCGCTCGTCGGAGCTCGAGCGGGCCGGCTACCCAGCCGACGTCGCCTCCGAGCTCGCATCGCGTTCCGACATCGACCTGCACCTGGCGGCCGAACTGCTCCAGCGGGGCTGCACGCCCGAGCTCGCTGCTTCGATCCTGCTCTAGGGCGAAAAACGCACCGGTCGGGCTCGGCTGCGCCGATCAGGTTGGATAGCGTCCGCCCGTGCTCTCCTACATCCCCTCGCCGCACACCGGCGTCGTTCACCTCGGCCCGCTGCAGCTCCACATGTACGGGCTGACACTGCTCGTCGCGATCCTCGCGTGCGTCTGGCTGACCGGCCACCGCTGGAAGGCGATGGGCGGCGAGCTGGGACCTCGTCACGCGCGTCGCCGTGTGGGGGGTCGCCTTCGGGGTCGTCGGGGCACGCCTCTACCACGACCTCACCTCGTGGAGCGAGGTGCCCACACCGAAATGGCAGGGAGTCTTCGAGGTTTGGAAGGGCGGTCTGGGGATCTGGGGCGGCATCCTGCTCGGAGCGCTGGCCGGGGCCGTCGTCGTGCGCCGCTCGGGCTGCGACGTGGCGAAGTTCCTCGACGCGGCCGCGCCCGGCCTGCTGCTCGCGCAGGGGATCGGCCGCATCGGCAACTGGTGGAACCAGGAGCTCTACGGCAAGCCGACCAAGCTGCCGTGGGGGCTCGAGATCTCGGTCGCGCACCGGCCGCTGCAGTACCTCGACCGCGCCACCTTCCATCCGACGTTCCTCTACGAGCTGATCTGGGACTTCGCCGGCGTCGGCATGCTGCTCTACGTCTCGAAGCGGTACACGATCCGGCCGCCGGCGCTCTTCTCGCTCTACGTGGCCTGGTACTGCTTCGGCCGCATCTTCGAGGAGCTGCTCCGGATCGACCCCTCGCACCACATCGCCGGTCTCCGCCTGAACGCGTGGGTCTCGATCATCCTCTTCTGCGGCTCGGCGACCTACTTCATCCTCCATCAGTTCGGCGGGCCGCCCGCCCCGCGCCGCCGGCGCAAGCAGCCGGTCGACGAGCACCGGCCGGCCATGGCGATCCCCAAGGGCGGCAAGGGCCGCGTCCGGCATGGACGCTAGTTTGAGCGGGTGCCGGTAGCCGTCCGCGAGCTGGAGCTGGATCTCGACGCCTTCGAGGGCCCCTTCGACCTGCTCCTCTCGCTCGTCCTGCGCGAGGAGCTGCCGCTGCAGGAGGTCGATCTCGCCGAGATCGTGATCGCGTTCGTCGAGCATCTCGCCGACCGCGGTGAGCTCGACCTGGACGCCTGCGGTGAGTTCCTCGTCCTCATCTCTGCGCTGCTCGAGCTGAAGGCACGCGCGATGTTCCCCGACGAGGAGGCCGAGCTCGCCGAGCTCGAGCCGGAGGAGGCCGCGGAAGAGCTCGCCCGGCGCCTCGCCGAGTACCGGCGCGCGAAGGAGGCGGCGCACTTCCTGCGCGGGCGCCTCGAGGAGCGGCGCGACCTCTACTTCCGGCTCGGCCCGGCGCCGCTCGCGCCGCGACCCGAGCGCAAGCTCACGCCGCAAAGCCCCGACAAGCTCGCCGCCGCCCTGCGCGTGCTCTCGCTCGAGCCGCCGGAGCCGTCCACAGCCCACATGGCGCTGCGCTTCCCGCCGGTCTCGCAGTTCGTCGACCGCTGGCGATCGCTGCTGCGGCGCCGCAGCCGCTTCGACTTCGATCAGGAGGTGGCGGGGCTCTCGCGCGTCGAGGTCGCCGTCGCCTTCCTGGCCCTGCTCGAGCTGCGCAAGCAGAACGAGATCGCGATCGCGCAGGTTGCGCCGTTCGCCCCGATAAGGATTTCTCGTGCCGACGCTGAAAGGAGTCTCTCGTGGACAGCCCACTCCGCCTGATCACCACCGAGGCCACGCCTGCCGCCGAGCTGGCGAAGGTCGTCGAGGCGCTGCTCGTCGTGGCCTCCCAGCCGCTGCCGGTCGAGGAGCTCGCCGCCGCCGCCGAGGTCGACGTGTCGCACCTGGCCGAAGCCCTCGAGATCCTGGCCGAGCGCTACTCCGAGGAAACGAGCGGGATCGTGCTCGAGCACGTCGCCGGCGGCTGGGCGTTCCGCGCCTCTGCCGCCGCATCGGACGCCTGCGCGCGCCTGTTCGAGAAGCCGGCCGAGAAGGGCCTCTCTCAAGCTGCACTCGAGACTTTGGCGATCGTGGCCTACCTGGGGCCGCTCAGCCGGCCGGAGATCGCGCGCATCCGCGGCGTCAACGTCGACGGCGTCGTCGCCGGCCTCGCCGAACGCGGGCTGATCGGCGAAAGTGGGCGCGAGAACGAGTTCGGCGCGATCCGCTATCGCACGACACCCCTCTTCGAGCGCATCTTCGGGCTCGAGTCGCTGGCCGCGCTCCCGCGCGTCGACGATCTCGGTGCCGACGTGACCGAGATCCGCGAGCGCCTCGAAGCGGTCGCCGAGAAGCGTCCGGCGTAAGGCGGCGAGTCTGATTCCGCAAAAGCGGAACCAGACTCGCGAGTTACCGACCGACCGCTACCTTGGTCTCGTGGACGTCACGGAGAAGAGCTTCGAGACCGACGTGATCGAGGCGTCGAAGGATGCGCCGGTCGTCGTCGACTTCTGGGCCGACTGGTGCGGGCCGTGCAAGTCGCTCGGGCCGGTGCTCGAGGCGGCGGCCGCCGAGAAGGGCGTCACGCTCGCGAAGGTCGACGTCGACTCCAACCAGGCGCTCGCGAACGAATACGGCATCCGGGGCATCCCGGCGGTCAAGGCGTTCCGGAACGGCCATGTCGTCGCCGAGTTCGTCGGGGTCCAGGGCCGCGCGGCGGTCGACGTGTTCCTGGACGAGCTGACGAAGCCGCCGGTCGCCGAGTCGGTCGAAGACCCGGAGCTCCAGGCGGCACTCGCGCGCGGCGACTACGAGCGCGCGTTCGAGCTGCTGCTCGGCCGCGTCGACGAGGATCCCGACGGCACCCGGAAGCTGATGGTCGCCCTGTTCGGCGAGCTCGGCCACGAGCACCCGCTCACCGTGCAGTACCGCCGCCGCCTGGCGACGGCGATCTACTAGCGGTCGAGCTGCGGCTGGAAGCCGTGGATGGTGGCGTGCTCGACCCGCCAGCCGCGGACGCCGTAGCGGTCGAGCAGGACGGTGAGGATGCCGGTTCGCTCGGTGTCCGGAGAGCCTGACGGAAAGACGAAGTTCCCGAGCGTCCAGGCGACGACGGAGCCGCGGACGGGCGAGCTGACCGCGCCGAACACATGCGGGTGGGCCGCGAGCACGACCTGGGCGCCGGCGGCGAACGCGGCGGCGGCGAGCTCGCGCTGCCGCTCCGACGGGTCGGGATGGAGCTCCGTGCCCCAGTGGAACCAGCAGACGACGACGTCGGCCTGCCGGCGCGCGGCGCGCACGGCCGACCTGACAGTCTCCGGGTCGGCCTTGGCCGTCCCGGGCGAGTCGGCCGTCGCGTTGAACCCGTACGGGTTGACGTCGGAGAGCCCGACGAAGCCGATGCGTAGGCCGCCGACGGTCACGATCACCGGCCGGAGCGCTGCAGCGGCGTTCCGGCCGCCGCCGACGGTCTGGATGCCCGCTGCGTGCGCGAACCTGACCGTGTCGAGGAGCGCCTCTGCGCCGTAGTCGCCCGAATGGTTGTTCGCGACCGTGACCACGTCGAGGCCGCCTGCAACATGCGCGCTCCGGAGCAGCGCAGGCGACCCGCGGAAGTGGAACTCCTTGTTCGCAACGGCCAGGCCACGGTTCGAGACAGCGCCTTCCAGGTTCGCGGTCGCCAGGTCCGCAGCGCGCAGGGTCGGGCCGACGCGCGCCCACGGGTAGTCGCTGCCGAGTGTGGAAACACTTGCGCCGACCTGTTCGCCGGTCGTGACGTCACCGACCGCGGCGAGCAGCACCGGGCGCACCCGCAGCACCCCCGCCTTCGCCACGGAGCCGGCGGAGCGCACCGAGACCGCGTAGCGGCCCGGCCGCGGCGCGATCACGACGAGCCGGAAGCCGCCCAGGCGGCCTGAACGCACGACGCCCGAGCTGTGGCCGTTGAGCCGTGCCCGCACGAGCTGGTGCGCCCCCGTGAAGCCCGAGACGGCAACGCGGACACCCGGCGCGACCCAGGCCGGCAGCTTGGACGAGAGCTTCACCGGCGCGGGGCCGGCACGCTCGGCACTGGCGCCGGGCCGCACGAAGAGAATCGCGAGGAAGACGCCGAAGAACATGACCAGCAGGCCGGCGGCGGCGAGGACACGTGACATGGAGATCGTGTTCGGCCGCGCGGGCCATCCTCCTCGCGCTCAGACGTGCAGCTGAGGGATCGCCCTGGCGGTCATCGCGACGCCGGCGAGGACGATGATGAGCGCGCTGAGGGCCGGCAGGAAGCGGATCAGGCCGCCGTTCAGGTCGAACCGGCCGAACGCCCGCTTGGCGAGGACGGCCAGGAGCCCGATCCCGGTGATCGTGAGCGCGAGCCCGAGACTGAACGCGACGATCAGCAGCATCCCGAACGCGACGCGGTGCAGCGAGATCGCGGCGAGCAGCACGACGAGCGCCGAGGGGCAGGGCAACAGGCCGCCGGAGATCCCGACCGCGACGAGGCCCCGCAGGTTCTGCGGCGGCTCATGGTGATGATGGTGATGCCCGTTGTCGTGTCCATGGTCGTGCGAGTGCTCGTGCGCCGAGCGCCAGCGGCCGGTGAGCACCGCAAGCCCGACGGTGACGACGAGCGCCCCCGAGAGGACGTTGATCCACGGATAGAGGCGGTCGGGGACGATGAACGCCGAGAGCGCCAGCGTGACGGCGCCCAGCGCGAACACCCCGATCGTGTGCGTGACCGTGGTGATCAGCCCGAGCAGTGCCGCGTGCCGCGGTGTGCCGCGGTTCCCGACGAGATACGCCGTGACGATCGTCTTGCCGTGGCCCGGCGAGAGCGCATGCGCGGCGCCCCAGAAGAGCGCGACCGCGAGCGACCCGAGGATGACGAGGAACGAGAGCCGGCCGCGTCCGATCAGGCTGGCGAAGCCGGAGTCCGCGATCCGGTCGGGCGCCTGCAGCGCCCTGCCGGAGAGCAGCGTCGGCGCCGGGTCGTTCGTGGGCGCGAGCGTCGCAGCTGCCGAACGGATGTCGAGCGGGCTCGAAAGGAGGTCCTTCGGGTACGAGCGCAGCTCGTTGCTCGTCGACGCCGTCTGGGCGCCGACCACGACTTCCTTCCACCCGATCCGCCCGGGATAGCTGTCGTCGCGGTATGCGATCCGCGCGGAGCCGGTGATCTCGGGGCCGGCGAGGATCGCCTCGAAGCGCGTCGTGTGCAACCCCGCTGCACCGAGCGGGTGAGCGAGCGCGGTGCGCACGACCCGCAGCGGCACGGTCGCGCCGTCGACGCGCAGCGCGAGGCCCTTCGTCGACAGCGGCACCTTCTGCAGGGTCGGGATCTCGGCCATGTCGACGACGTAGCGCACGTAGATCCGGTCACCGGAAACCTGCACCCGGGAGAAATGGTTGATCGTGAAGTTGCCGAGGGGATGCGCCGACGCAGCCGGCGCCAGGGCCAGAGCCGCGATCGCGGCGATCAGCAGCCGCTTCATGAGAGCCTCCTCGCAACCGGCGCCCAGAGGACGGAGAAGTGGGGGTTGAGCGCGAGCGCCCGGCGAAACCACGCGCGTGCGTCGGCGTCGCGGCCGAGGCAGCGCTCGATCATGCCGCGGTGGAAGTACTTGACGGCGTCGCGGGTGCCGAGCCGAAGGGAGAGGCGGGAGTAGTGCAGCGCCGCGTCGCACGAGCCGTTGCGCGCGAGAGCCCAGGCGAGCACGTCGTCGCCGAAGATGCTCGGACGAAACCGGTAGCCCTGTCGGGCCAGCTGCAGTGCGTGCTGGAGGTGGATGCCGTGGTCGACGTCGAAGAGGGCGATGTCGAGGTCGTTGCGGACGCCGTTCGCCGCGAGCAGCCGCTCGATGTCGCCGATCAGCGCGTACTGCCGTTGCGCCGCGGCGTGGTTTCCGCCCGCGTCGTAGAGGTCGCCGAGCAGCCCGACGTACTGGGGCAGCGGAATCCGGTCGACCGCGTCCTGCTCGTAGCCGAGAGCGGCGGCCCTGTGGCCGAGTGCGATCTGCGCCTGCGCCATCCCGTCGAGCCCGAACGCGAAGCCGGGGAAGAGCTGCAGTGCCCGGCGCATCTCGATCAGCGCGAGCTTGGGCCGGCCCGTCGAGAGATAGAGCAAACCGAGCTGGACGCGCGTCCAGGCGCCTGCTTCGCGCTCGCCGACGGCGGCGCTGATCGCGAGCTGCATCGCCTGCACAGCGGCGTCCGTCCGCCCGATCAGCTCTCGCGCGTAGGAGACACGAGCGTACGAGGAGACATCCGGCTTGAGGGCCGCCATCCGGTCGAAGTCGCGGAAGGCAGGGCGGTAGCGCCCCAGTTCGATCTCCGCGTCGCCGAGCACGCCGTAGACACCGGCGGTGGTGGGTGAGATCGCCCGGGCGCGCTCGCCCAGCTGTAGCGCCTCACGGAAGCGGTGACGGGACAGCGCCAGCTGGCCGAGCGCGGCGGTCGCGACGAGATCGTCCGGACGGAGGCCGAGGGCGCGCCGCAATGCGCCCTCCGCCTTGCCGTAGTAGGACGCGTCCCCGGTCTCGCGAGCTCGTTGCTCGTAGGCGAGACCGAGCGAGCCCCACGCCTTGGCGCTGTGCCGGGTTTGCCTTCAGTTCGGACTGCAGCCCCGTCACGAGTGCGGCGGTGTCGCCGGTCGCAAAGCCGCGCTGGAGCTGCTCCACGACAGCGGTCGGCAGCGCCGAGCTCGCGATCGCGACCCGGTCGTGGCGCAGGACGCCGCCGAAGAGGATGACGAGGGTGGCGGCGAATGCCGCCACCCCCATCGCTGCAATCCGAGTCCGCACGCCTAGCCCGTCTTCGGGAGCGCCGGGCTCTTCGTGTTGTCGAAGCCACTGAACGGATCGGCCTCGTAGGGAAACACGTGCTGGTTCGGGACGTCGTTCGCGTCGACACCGTCGCCGAGCGGCAGCGAGTGGCCGATCAACGCGCCGCCGACAGCCCGCTCGGAGATGTCGATCACGTCGTCCTCGAGCCGGCGGCCGTTCGGATAGCCCGCCAGGTCGCCACCGAGCACGCCGAGCCGGTTGATCTTGTCGAACGGCGTCGCCGGGATCGACAGATTGAGCCTCAGCTCGTCGGCGAGGGTCGGCCCGGTGTAGTTCAGCGCGGGCGTCTTCAGGCCCGTCAGCAGCACCTGCACGAGATCGCTGCGTCCGCTGTCCGTGAACGGCCCGAACTGCGGGTACAGCTTCTGCAGCACCGTGGCCAGGATCGGGTTCGAGTAGTACTTCTCGAACTGCTTGTCGTCTGCGGGCGAGCCGGCGTTCCAGTGATCCTTCAGGTGTCGTCGGGATGACGACCTCGTTGATCAGCGGGTTGCCGAGGCGCGAGACCTGCACCCACGCTCCGACGGCCTTCCCGTTCCGCACGGTCACCTTCTGGCGGTCGGTCGCCGCCCAGACGCCGATCGTGTGGTTGCCGTCGTTGTCGAGCTGCGACTTCGGGATCTGCAGCGCGATCGAGTGGACGCCGTAGCCGGACAGGAAGTCCTTGCCGCCGCCCGTGGCACCTGTGCCGTAGCGAATCGCCACGAGGTCGAAGATCGCTCCGACGTCCGCGAAGAACGCGTCGTCACGCTGGCCTGCGAAGACCGTCGAGCCGTCGGCCAGCGAGTGGACCCCGGCGACCGCGAGGCCGTGGTAGTTCGGGGTCGAGCGAGGCCCGATGTTGTCCGGCGGGGTCAGGAGCCCCGTCTTGACCAACGTGGACTTGCCGCCGACCACCTTCGTGACGGTGTAGCGCTGTTGGGTCTGACCGAGGAAGAACTGGGACGGCAGATTCGTGAACCGGAAGTAGTAGGTGATGTCCGGCTTGCCGTCCCCGTTTCGGTCGACGTAGATGTCATACCTGGCCGAGGTGCTGAACGTGTAGTAGTTCGGCCCTGCGGCAGGGTCTTCTCCCGGGATCCAGTTCGCGATGATCGTCGCGGTGTCCGGCTTGTCCGGCGACACGAACGCGTAGAGGTCCGTGTTGTCGGCTGTCGGATCCTGCGAGATCAACGGAGCCTCCCGATGGCTCGAAGCCTTGGCGGCTCCGGGGCCCGTGCCCCGGGTCGCGACCACGGCCACCAACACCGCCACCGCAACGGCCGCCAGGCTGACGAATGCGAGCTTCCGCACCTGTTGCTCCTTTCGAGACGGCCTTCGGGGATACAGCGGTGGCCGTCTTGTTCTGCGCTCGTTCGTCACGACGCGCTCGTTCGGTTCGGCAACGAGTGGCGTGCGTGGGTCGAACTCGTGAATCTGGTTCGCCTTCGGCGAATCAGATTCAGCGTGGGACGATCTGATTCCGCGTAGCGGAACCAGATTCGCGAGTTGCGCGACAATGCGCGCATGCGCCTCAATGCCTGGCTCGCTCGTGCGGGCGTCGCCTCGCGTCGCAAGGCGGACGAGCTGATCAAGGCCGGCCGCGTCACCGTGAACGGCGAGGTGGGGCAGCTGAACACCTTCGTTCAGCGCACCGACGAGGTGAGCCTCGACGGCCGGCCGCTTGCGAAGCAGCAGCTCGCGTACGTCCTGTTGCACAAGCCCGCCGGTGCCGTCACGACCGCCAGCGACCCGCAGGGCAGGCGCACCGTGGTCGACCTCGTCGAGCATCCTGCTCGGGTCGTGCCCGTCGGCCGTCTCGACGCCGACACGACGGGCGCGCTGCTCCTCACCAACGACGGTGAGCTCTCACATCACCTGGCGCATCCGAAGTACGAGGTGGACAAGGTCTACGAGGTCGAGACCTGGACGCAGCCGAGCGAGGCCGACCTCGAGCGGTTGCGGGCCGGCGTCGAGCTCGACGACGGCTCGACCAGCCCCGCCGAGGTGCGCCGGCTCGCCGGGGCGCGGATCGAGCTGACGATCCACGAAGGCCGCAACCGCCAGGTCAAGCGGATGTTCGAGGCGGTCGGTCACCGCGTGCGCTCCCTGCACCGCAGCCGCTACGGCCCGCTGACGCTCGAAGGGCTCGAGCTCGGCCGGTGGCGCGAGCTCGAGCCCTCCGAAGTGGAGCAGCTACGCCGTGCTGCTACGACGCGGGATTCGCCGCCGCGAGCGCGTGAGCCTGGTCGAGCAGGCTCTGGGCCTGCTTGATCCAGTCCTTCGCTTGATCCGTGCTGATCTTGCCCGTCCCGGCCGCAGCCGCGTTGAACGCTGCGCGGATTGCTTCCGCGAGCGTGTCCCGCTGGCCGGTCAGGTTGGCGATCTGCGTCTCGATCTTGTCGTACGTCAGATCGCCGGCTGTCGTCGCGGGCTGCTTGAGGGCAGCCGTCGATGCAATGAGCGTGTCGCTCCCGAACTGGCCGAACGGCGCGTTCAGCTGCTTGGAGATCTGGCCGAGCTGCTGCGCGGTCTTCGAGTCGCTCAGCTCCCGCGGTGTCGAGTGGTTGGTCAGAACCTCCGTCACCACCCGGCCGTCGTCGAGATACGAGTCGGACACACCGAGCAGCGCGTTGATCGTCGGGCGCAGGTCGGTGTGATCCGTCCAAGTCGTCGAGTCGACGCCTCTCTTCGCGACACCAGGCCCGACGTAGCCGACCCAGGTGTTGCCGATCTCGTCCTGAACGTCGCCGTGGTTCCAGGCGAACGCCGAGTCGACGCATTCCGCCGATGTGCCTCCGCACGTTCCGGAGTTGGACGCCTGGAAGAAGAAGTCCGGATTCCCGAACATCGTGAACGTCGGCGTCCGTTTCGGATCGGCGTTGATCATGTGCAGCGTCTGCTCCTCGACGGTGTCGGCGAGTCGCTGAGCGATCGGCACCGTGGCGCCGCCCTGATACGGGTCGAACGCAGTGGTGCCTGCGACGTCACGCTCGAGCTGGCGGGCCGAGGAGTCGGTCCGGTTCGGCTGACCGTTGACGTAGATCGTCGGGGCGTCGTCGAAGTGCAGGTCGAAGGCCGGCTCGCCTGCCGGGAGAAGTCCCTTCAGGTTCGTCGTGATCTCGCCCATCTGGTTTGCCGGGCACGTCGGCGACGCAGATGTGACCGTGCACGGAGCGTGCGTGTACGTCGCCGTGCCCGTCGAGTCGGGCGTGACCTGCGCACCTGCGAAGTGATCGCCTTCGTCGACGGTGACGACGAAGAGGGTGTTGTTCCTGTCGATGCCCTTCGCCGACAGATCGCTGAAGAACGTCTGGAACGCCTGGTCGTAGGCCTTGAGCTGCGCCTGATACGCAGTCTCGCCCGGTCCCATCGCGCTCGCCGTGACGTGATTGTCGTGGGCGTCCGAGATGTAGGCGTAGGTGACCTGCACGCCGTGGAGCTGCATCGCCTCGACCTCGCCCAGTGTGTTCTTGGCGAGTGCTCCGTCGAAGCCTGGGAACCCACACTGCCCGAAGCCGTCGGCGATGTTCGACCCGTCCGTCGCCTTCACGCAACCGCTCGGATCTGCCCCGACCGCGGGATTGACGTACTTCGCGCCGAAGAGGCCCAGTGCGCCGCCGTCGGAGCCCGGGTAGATCGTGGCCGGGTCGGGCCGGGCGCTCGAGTTGCCGGTGCACGGCGACGTGGCGCCGACCGCGCAGTGGATCGCGATGCCGACGAGGTCCGTCTGCGCCTTCGCGCGTTCGGCGGTGCCCGGCAGCGCCACGGCGGATGCCTGAGCCTCGGCGTAGGCATCCGACCCGGGCCCGAAGAGCGACGTGACGTCACCGGTCGGGTTGTTCGAGACGGTGCCGTAGACGTCGGCGCCGAGCGCATGTGCGTTCGCAAGCGGTGCCGTCAGCGTGATGCCCGTCCCGCCTGCGCCGGCCGTCCCGACCGCCGAGATCGTCGCCGACTCGCCGTCGACGGTGATCTGCTGGCCGGCGGTGAAGCCGGTGACGCTCCCGACCTTGATGTTCGTGTCACCCGCCGCCGCCGCCGCGGCCAGCGGGGTCGGGTCCGCCCTTCACCGAGACGGCCGTTGCATTCTCGAGCTCGATGTTCGCCGCCGAGACTCCGCCGACGGAGCAGCCCGCGGCGGTGTACGTCAGCCACGGCGCAGGCGTGGTCTGGCCACCGTCGCTGACCATGTTTGGGAGCGGGTCGTTCGACCCGGCAACGGTGTTGTTCCAGTACTTGAACGACGAGGTGAACGACGGGACGCCGCTCGCCGTGTAGTAGTCGTAGGAGTTCGAAACGGTCTGCCCGTTCCGATCCGGATAGAGCCCCGTCAACGACGACACGATGCCGCCCGCCGTGTGCGAGATCAGGATCGTGTGGTCGTTCGTGAGCAGGGTGCCGTTGCCCTTGAGAAAGTTCAGCAGGTGAGGCATCTGCTCGAGGTCCGATGCGATGTTCGGGTTGTCGCGCCGGTAGTGCGTGTTGTCGAATTGCAGGTAGATCACGTGCTTGATCTGGCCGTCCTTGTTGCCCAGCTGGCAAGAACCGGCGGCGCTCGCGGTGGCACTGGAGTGCGAGACGACCCCGGTGGCCAGCGCCGCGCCTGCGCAGGCTGCGACAACAACTGCGAGGACCGTCGCTCGACGTACGAACTTCATCTTTTGCTTCCCCCCTTGGGTGTTTGAGGAACGACGCCGACGCTACGTCGGCGCTCCCGACACCGGGGTGTCCGAAACCGAACAGTTCCGTGACGAATTGGAGTTGCCGCAGTCAGTGCTCCCCATTACCGACCCCCCGGCCGAGTGACTGACGCGGCGATGGTACGAAACCCGGTGGGCTACGGTCGGACGAACCCCATCCGCTCGTACATCTGCTCGAGCGTCGGCGCGGAGGCTGCGCGAGCCTTTTCGGCGCCAACCTGCAGCAACCTACGCAATTCACCCTCGTCGGCGCGCAGCTCCTTGTACCTGGCCTGCACCGGCCGGAAGAGCTCCACGACGGCTTCGCCCACGTCGCCCTTCAGATCGCCGTAGCCCTTCCCGTCGTAGTCTCCCTCGACCTCCGGGATCGGACGGCCGGTCGCGACGGAGAGAATCTCGATCAGGTTCGAGACACCCGGCTTCTCGTCGGGGACGTAGCGGATCTCGCGGCCCGAGTCCGTCACCGCCGTCTTGAACTTCTTGCGGATCACATCGGGCTCGTCGAGCACGAGCACCGTGCCCTGGACGCTGCCGCCCGTCGTCGACATCTTGTTCGACGGCTCCTGCAGGTCCATGATCCGCGCGCCGACCGTGGGGTAGACGCCCCGCGGGATCTTGAACGTCTCGCCGTAGCGCGCGTTGAAGCGCTGGCCGATGTCGCGCGCGATCTCGAGGTGCTGGCGCTGGTCGTCGCCGATCGGGACGATGTCGGTCTGGTAGAGCAGGATGTCACCCGCCATCAGCACCGGATAGGTGAAGAGGCCGGCGGAGACGAACTCCTTGCCTTCGCCCTTTTCCTTGAACTGGGTCATGCGCCCGAGTTGTCCGAACCCGGTGACGGCCGAGAGCAGCCAAGCGGCCTCGGGATGCGCGGTCACGTGGCTCTGCAGGAAGAGCGTGCAGCGGTCCGGGTCGAGCCCGACCGCATAGAGCAGCGCCGCGAGATCGAGCGTGCGGTCGTGCAGGTCCTGCGGGTCGTACTCGACGGTGATCGAGTGCAGGTCGACGATGCAGAAGAAGGCGTCGCCCTCGTCCTGCGTCGAGACGTACTGGCGCATCGCGCCGATGTAGTTGCCGATGTGCTTGGCGCCCGTTGGCTGGATGCCGGAGAAAACGCGCATTGCAGTCACCTCTCGTCGGTCATGGTCGCGCAGGGTCGAATCAGCGGACGAGGCGGCTCTAGCGCAGGCCTCCGCCTCGCCCGCGGCGCCATGACCAACCGATGCGGGAGGCGAAGAGCACGCCGAGAGGATAGAGCAAAAGCCGCAACTACACTGGGATCGATGACCGTGACGCCCTCGACCTGGTCGCCGCGCTCCTGGCGGGAGCGGCCCGCACTGCAGCAGCCCGACTGGCCCGACGGCGCCGCCGTCGACAGGGCCGTCGAACGCCTGAAGGCGAGCCCGCCGCTCGTCTTTGCGGGCGAGGCGCGCGCGCTGCGCGACAACCTGGCGAAGGTGATCGACGGCCGCGCCTTCCTGCTCCAGGCGGGCGACTGCGTCGAGTCGTTCAACGAGATCTCGACGATGCGCATCCGCGAGAAGCTGAAGATCATGCTCCAGATGTCCGCCGTCCTGACCTACGGCGCGACGTTGCCGGTCGTGAAGGTGGGGCGGATCGCCGGGCAGTTCACGAAGCCCCGTTCGGAGCCGTTCGAGCAGGTCGGCGACGAGGAGATCCCGAGCTTCCGCGGCCACATGATCCACGACGACGCGCGCACCCCCGAGGCGCGTGTGCCCGACCCTCGACGGATGGTCGAGGGTTACAACCAGTCGGCGTCGACCCTGAACCTGCTGCGCGCGTTCACGAAGGGCGGGTACGCCGACCTCACCCAGGTGCACCTCTGGAACAAGGACTTCGTCTCCACCTCGCCGGAAGGACAGCGCTACGACCAGCTCGCTGGCGAGATCGAGCGCGCGCTGGCCTTCATGGCCGCCTGCGGGATCGATCTTGCGAATGAGCGCCGGCTGCACGAGGTCGACGTCTTCACGAGCCACGAGGGCCTGCTGCTCGACTACGAGGAGGGGCTGACGCGGCAGGACTCGATCACCGGCGACTGGTACGACTGCTCCGCCCATCTGCTCTGGATCGGCGAGCGCACCCGGCAGCCCGACGGCGCGCACGTGGAGTTCTTCTCCGGCGTGCACAATCCGATCGGCGTCAAGATCGGCCCGACCGCAACTCCCGCCGAGGTGGTCGAGCTCGCCGAGCGCCTCAACCCGCTGCGTGTCCCGGGGCGCCTCACCTACTACGCGCGGATGGGCGCCGAGCACGTGCGCGAGCTGCTGCCGCCGCTGCTGCGCGCGGTGCGCGACGAAGGGCATCCGATCCTTTGGGCCTCCGACCCGATGCACGGAAACGGGATCCGCACGGCGACCGGTGTCAAGACACGCCGTTTCGACGCGATCATGGCCGAGCTCGACGGCTTCTTCAACGCCTGTTGGGAGGTCGGCGTGTGGCCCGGCGGCGTGCATCTGGAGTTCACCGGCGAGGACGTGACGGAGTGCCTCGGCGGTGCCGACGACGTGCTGGAGGAGCACCTCGCCTCGCGCTACGAGACGCTGCTCGACCCGCGCCTGAATGCCCGCCAGTCGCTCGACCTCGCCTTTCGCCTGGCCGAGTTGATGCGCGCACCCCGCTGACGGCTGCGGTTCAAGGACCAGGTTCAATGGGGCCGAGATGAGGATCGCAATCGTCGGCACCGGGCTCATGGGCGCCTCCGTCGCGCTCGCCGCGCAGCGGCGCGGCGACGAGGTCGTCGGCTGGGACGAGGAGCCGAGCGCGCTCGCGGCCGCGGTCGGCGTCGGAGCCGTCGAGGCGGCTTCGAGCCTCGCCGACGCCGTGTCCGGTGTCGAGCTCGCGGTGGTCGCGGTACCGATCGCACAGCTCCCCGCGACGGTCGCGACCGTGCTGGCCGCGAGTGGTGATGCGACCGTCACCGACGTCGGCTCGACCAAGGCTTCGGTCGTGCGGGCGGCAGAGGGCTCGCCGCGCTTCGTCGGCGGGCATCCGATCAGCGGTTCCGAGAGCCGCGGGGCCGAGAACGCCACCGCGGGCCTGTTCGAGGGCGCGACGTGGTTCCTCACGCCGGTCGCACACACGGATCCGGTCAGGCACCGGCTCGTCCACGGCTTCGTCTCGGATCTCGGGGCGACGCCGGTGGCGATCGACGCCGACGCACACGACCGGCTCGTTGCGATGACGAGCCATGTGCCGCACGTCCTGGCGAACGTCGTCGCGAACCAGACCGGCGCATCCCGCGTCGACGGGCATGAGCCGCTCGCGCACGCCGGCGGCTCGCTGCGCGACATGACGCGGATCGCGGGTGCGAACCCGCGCATCTGGGTCGACATCTACCTCGACAACGCGGACGCGATTCGCGGCGCGCTCGCGGAGCACCGGCGCCTGATCGATCAGGTCGACGCCGCACTCGAGCAGGGAGATGCCGGCTTTCTGGCGCGCTGGATCGGCGAGGCGTCGGCGAACCGCCGCCGCATGCTCGAGCGCGAGTACCCGGATCCCGGTTCGCTGCAGCGCCTACGCGTGCACGTCCCCGACCGTCCGGGCGTGCTGGCCGGGATCACGCAGGCGCTGGGCGCCGAGCGGATCAACATCGAGGACTTCGAGCTGCACCACGTCTCACCCGAACGCGGGGGCACGCTCACGCTGCTCGTCGAGGGCGAAGGCGAGGCCCAGCGTGCCGCGACGATGCTCGAGTCGCAGGGCTACAGCGTCGTCATCTCCGCGGTGATCGATGAGGATTGAGCCCGCCGTTCGCCTCGAGGGGCATTTCGCGGTCCCGGGCGACAAGTCGATCTCGCATCGAGCACTGTTGCTCGGCGCCGTCTCCGACGGCGAGACGGTCGTGCGCGGCTTCGGCCGCTCGGGCGACACCTCCTCGACGCTCGCCGCGGTGCGCGCGCTCGGGGCGGAGGTCGACGACGACGGCGACCGGCTGACGGTGCACGGTGTCGGACTGCGAGGGCTCCGGTCCGCGTCGATCGACTGCGGCAACGCCGGCACCCTCGCGCGGCTCGTGGTCGGCCTGCTCGCCTTCCAGAACGGGACCTTCACGCTGACCGGTGACGAGTCGCTGTCGGCGCGACCGATGGAGCGCGTGGCCGAGCCGCTTCGGCGCATGGGCGCGCAGATCGAGACCACCGACGGGCACCTGCCGCTGACGGTCACCGGCGCGCCGCTCGAGCCGATCGACTACGAGCTGCCCGTCGCGAGCGCACAGGTCAAGTCCGCGATCCTGCTGGCCGGGCTCGGCGCCAACGGCAAGACGACGGTCGTCGAGCCCGCGCCGACGCGCGACCACACCGAGCTGATGCTGCAGGACGCCGGCGCGCGCGTGACCGTGCGGCCGAGCTCGGTCAGCGTCGACCCGCCCGAGCGCCTGCGCCTCGGCGCGGTCGACGTGCCGGGGGACTTCTCCTCGGCCGCGCCGTTCATCGTTGCCGCCACGTTGATCCCCGAGTCGCGCATCACGATTCACGACGTCAATCTCAATCCACGTCGCACCGGGCTGCTCGACGTGCTCGAGCGGATGGGCGGCCGCGTCGGGATCCTGCAGCGCCGGCGGATCGGCGCCGAGCAGGTGGGTGACCTCGAGGTACGCGGCGCCGAGTTGACCGCGACGACGATCCATTCGAGCGAGGTGCCGCTCCTCGTCGACGAGTTGCCGCTGTTCGCACTGCTCGCGTCGCAGGCGCGGGGGGAGAGCTGGGTCTACGGCGCCGGCGAGTTGCGCCACAAGGAGACCGACCGGATCGAGGCGGTGGTCGACGCGCTGCGAGCGATCGGCGGACGCATCAAGGGGCACGACGAGGGCTTCTCGGTCACGGGTGTGCCCACGCGCCCGAAGGGCGGCAAGGTCGACGCGCGCGGAGACCACCGCATCGCCATGCTCGGGGCTGTTGCAGGGCTGGCGAGCCGCGAAGGCGTCGAGGTGCAGGGCGCGGAGACGGTGGCGATATCCTTCCCCGGCTTCTTCGACCTCCTGGAGCAAGTCACCCACCGATGATTGTTGCCATTGACGGACCGGCAGGCGCCGGCAAGAGCACGGTTGCCCGCAAGCTCGCGGAGCGGCTGGGCTTCAGCTACCTCGATACCGGGGCGATGTATCGCGCGCTGACCTGGCTCGCGATTCGCGAAGCGCTGCCGCTCGGCGAGGGAGATGCGCTCGGCGATCTCGCGCGCCGCAACCCGGTCACGTTCGACGAGGTCGGTCGCGTCTTCATTGCCGAGACCGACGTCACCTCGGCAATCCGTCAGTCGCGGATCGACCGCATGGTGCCGGTCGTCGCACGGCACCACGACGTGCGCGAGGTGATGCGGGAACGACAACGCGTGCTCGGGCACCAGGGGAACGTCGTCATCGAGGGCCGGGACATCGGCACCGTCGTGGCGCCCGACGCCGAGGTGAAGGTGTATCTCCACGCCGATCCGGAGATTCGCGCCGCGCGCCGGCAGGCCGAGCGCCCCGACATCGGCGCCGATGCACTTGCGACCGACTTGCGGATACGCGATGCCTCTGACCGGGTGCGCATGCAGCCCGCGGAGGACGCGGAGCTGATCGACACGACGGGCCTCGAGGTCGGGGATGTCGTGTCGCGGATCGAGGAGCTGATCCGCGTGCGTTCGCTCGCAAAGTCGTGACGACCCAGGACTTCACGTGGGCGATCGGCCGCTTCTACATGGGCTGGCCGGCGCGCTGGGCCACCCGTGCACGCGCGTACGGACGCGAGCGCGTGCCGCCGACCGGCGGCGTCGTCTACGCCGTCAACCACATGCACTGGATCGACATCCCGCTCGTCGGCGGCTTGTCACCACGCAACGTCAGCTTCGTCGCCAAGGCCGAGGTGCTGGGGCTCCCGGGGCTCGGCCGGTTCGTCGGCTGGCACGGCGCGATCGCCGTACGCCGCGGCGCGTCCGACCGCGATGCGGTGAGGCTGATGCGTGAGACGGCGCGTAACGGCGGAGTGGTCGGCCTCTTCGTCGAGGGCACACGCCTGAAGCTTGGACGCCCGGGCAAGGCGCAGCCCGGCGCGGCCATGGTCGCGGTGCAGGAGTCCGTCCCGGTCGTCCCGATCGCGATCTACGGCACGCAGTTCTGGAGGCTCGGCAACTTCGCGCCCTGCTCCGTCGCCTTCGGCGAGCCGGTGCGCTTCGAAGGCCTGCCGAAAGGCGGCCGAGGCTACAAGGAAGCGACGGCCGAGATCGAGCGGCGCATCAACGTGCTCTTCGACTGGCTCGCCGACATCCACGCACAGGGCCGTCCGGCCGCCGTCACGCCACCGTTGTGAGCAGCACCGCCGTCAAGCTCGAGGGCACAGTGGCAATCGTCGGGTTTCCGAACGTCGGCAAGTCGACGCTCGTCAACCGGCTGACCGCGACCCGCCAGGCCGTCGTGCACGAGACGCAGGGCACGACGCGCGACCGCAAGGAGCTCGTGTGCGAATGGAATGGGCGCAGCTTCCTGCTGATCGACACCGGCGGTGTCGACATCGCCGATCCGAGCCCGATCACGAAGCAGATCGCACTGCAGGCGCGCGCTGCGATCAAGGAGGCCGATCTCGTCTTGTTCGTCGTCGACGCGCGGGTCGGCGTCACGCCGGGCGACGAGGAGCTCGCGCAGATCCTGCGCGAGGCGAAGAAGAACGTGCTCGTCCTGGCGAACAAGGTCGACGACCCGTCCCAGGAGAGCCTTGCGCTCGAGTTCCACCGTCTCGGCTTCGGCGAGCCGTTCCCGATCTCCGCGTTGCATGGGTCGAACACCGGCGATCTCCTCGATGAGATTCTCGACCTGCTGCCCGGGGAGTCGCCGCGGACGGTGCAGGAGGACGCGATTCGCGTCGCCATCCTCGGCCGGCCGAACGTCGGCAAGTCGTCGCTCTACAACAAGCTCGTCGGCTCGGAGCGCACGATCGTCTCGGAGGTGCCGGGTACGACACGCGACACGATCGACACGGTGATCGAGCACGAAGGACGGACCTTCCAGCTGATCGACACGGCGGGCCTGCGGCGCAAGCGCAAGCAGCGCCAGGGCATCGAGTACTACTCCGAGCTGCGCGCCCTCGAGGCCGCGGAGCGCGCCGACGTCGCGCTCGTCCTGATCGATGCGGGGGAGGGGATCGTCGAAGGAGACATCACCGCGGTCGAGGTCGCCCGCAAGGCACATTGCGCGACGCTGATCGTCCTCTCGAAGTGGGACATCTCGGAGATCACGATCGAGGACGTGCGTCCCGAGCTTGCGCGCCGACTGCGGCAGCGCCCGGACTTCATCACGATCTCTTCGCTCACCGGCCGCGGCGTCTCACGTCTGCTCGGCAAGGTCGAGGAGCTGTACGACCGCTTCGTCTCCCGCGTGCCGACGGCCGAGCTGAACAAGTTCATCGCGGAGCTGAAGGAGATGCGGCAGGCGCCTTCCAAGGGAGTGCGTCGCCTGAACCTGCTCTACGGCGCGCAGGTGACGACCCGCCCGCCCCGCTTCCGGTTCACCGTCAACGATCCGGGCCTCGTGACCCGCGACTACGCCTACTGGGTGGAGAACCAGCTGCGCGAGCGCTTCAACCTCGAGGGTGTGCCGGTGGTGGTCGACTTCCGCGAGCGCTCGTGAGATTCGTCGTCGTTGGAGGGGGCGCGTGGGGGCAGGGATTCAGCCGCCTGTTGCGCAACCGTGGGCACGACGTGTTCGTCGCGACGCGCGTGACGCTCGACGACGCGCCTTATGAGGAGGCCGACGTCGTGGTCATCGCCGTCCCGAGCATCGCGTTCGGCGAGGTGCTGGCGCGGGTTCGAGGTGACGCGCCGGTCCTCAGTCTCGTCAAGGGCCTCGATCCCGCAACGGGCAACCGTCTCTCGACTCTGGTGCACGGTCGTTCCGTGGCGGTGCTCTCGGGGCCGAACCTGGCCGAGGAGGTCGCGACGGGCCTGCCGAGCGCCACGGTGATCGCGTCCGACGACGACGTGCTCGCCCTGCGGCTGCAGGACGCGATCAACTCGGGCACGTTCCGCGTCTACGTCAACAGCGACCTGATCGGGGTCGAGCTCTGCGGCGCTGCGAAGAACGTGATCGCCCTGTCGGCGGGCGCCGTCGACGGGCTCGGGCTCGGTGACAACGCCAAGTCGGCGCTCATCACCCGGGGGCTCGTCGAGATGGCGCGGCTCGGGGAGGCCTGCGGGGCGGAGCCGGAGACGTTCGCGGGCCTGGCAGGCATGGGAGACCTGATCGCGACGTGCTTCCACCCGCTCGGACGAAACCGCCGGGCCGGAGAGCTGATCGCGCGCGGTGCGACACCGGACGAGGCCAAGGCCCAGATCGGCCAGGTCGTGGAAGGGCTGACCACGGCGCCGGTGCTGCGCGATCTGTCGCGGCGGATCGGGGTCGAGCTCCCGATCACCGAGGGTGTCTGCTCGGTGCTGGACGGGATGCCGCTGCACGAGCTCGCGGGCTCCCTCATGGGCCGGCGCCCGACGGAGGAATAGCTACCCTTGGCGGCCATGGCGGAGCGGAGCTTCCTCTTCACCTCGGAGTCGGTCACCGAGGGGCACCCGGACAAGATCGCCGATCAGATCTCGGACGCGGTCCTCGACGCGGCGCTCGCGAACGATTCGTTGAGCCGCGTCGCGTGCGAGACGCTGATCACGACCGGTCTCGTCGTGGTCGCCGGCGAGATGACCACCGAGGAGTACATCGACATTCCGCGCATCGTGCGCGAGACGGTGAAGGGCATCGGCTACACGCGTGCCAAGTACGGCTTCGACGCGGACACCTGCGGTGTGCTCGTCACGCTCGACGAGCAGTCGCCCGACATCGCGCAGGGCGTCGACACAGCGTACGAGCAGCAGCATGATCCGAGCGACGACGATCCGCTCGACAAGGTCGGTGCAGGTGACCAGGGAATGATGTTCGGCTACGCGTCCAACGAGACGCGCGAGCTGATGCCGCTGCCGATCATGCTCGCGCATCGCATCGCCAAGCGGCTCGCCGAGGTGCGGAAGTCGGATGTTCTGCCGTATCTGCGGCCGGACGGCAAGGCTCAGGTCTCCATTCGCTACGAGGTCGACGCCGAGGGGCACCAGACGCCGGTCGAGGTCGAGCGCGTCCTGATCTCGACGCAGCACCGCGAAGGGCTCGATCCGGAGACGATGATCAAGCCGGATCTGATCGAGCACGTGTTGCGGCCGATCCTGCCGCGGGACCTCTACGACGAGAAGAGCCTCGACGATCCGAAGTTCGTCTTCGTCAACCCCACCGGCAAGTTCGTGATCGGCGGGCCGATGGGCGACACCGGCCTGACAGGGCGGAAGATCATCGTCGACACCTACGGCGGCGCGGCCCCGCACGGCGGCGGCGCGTTCTCCGGCAAGGATCCGACGAAGGTCGACCGGTCGGCTGCCTACGCGGCCCGGTACGTCGCGAAGAACGTCGTTGCGGCCGGCCTGGCCGACCGCTGCCAGATCCAGGTCGCCTACGCGATCGGCGTCGCGCACCCGTTCTCGATCCTCGTCGAGACGTTCGGCACGGAGAAGCTCGACGTCTCGCGCATCGAGGCGCTCGTGAAGGAGCATTTCGACCTTCGTCCCGCCGCGATCCTGCGCGATCTCGACCTGCGGCGCCCGATCTACCAGAAGACCGCCGCCTACGGCCATTTCGGCCGCGACGACCACGACTTCTCGTGGGAGCGCACCGACAAGGCCGAGGTGCTCCGCGCCGCCGGGGGTCTCGCGGCCGCGTCAGCCACGGGTGTCTGACACCTGGGGTGTCAGACACCTTTTCGGTGCTGCGCCGCACGCGGGTGGTGCTGGCGCTCTGCGCGGCCGCGTCGTCCACGGGTGTCTGACACCTAGGGTGTCAGACACCTTTTCAGTGCTCCGCCGGCGTGGGTCGTCCAGGGCCAGTCTGCGACGTCGCTGACCTTCCCGGCGGTGACCGCGTTGAGCTCCACGTACCGGATGGTCGACGCGAGGTGTTTCTCGTCCCGAATGGTTCGCTCGGTGTAGCGCGACTCGAAGAGCGCGCCGCGCCGTCCGTGACGTTTGTTGAACGCGCGGGCATATGCGCCGTTCAGATCCCTCATTCCCTCCGACACTCTGCCGAGCGTCGGGCGGAACACGAGGTGATAGTGCGTGTCCATCAGGCACGCCGCATACCACTCCCATCCTTCACGGATTCCCACGCGTCTGAGCCGAAGCGCGAAGTCCTGGAAATCGGCATCGATCCGAAAGATCGCGTGGTCGTCGATGCCGTGCGCAGTCAGGTGGTAGACGTGGGTCGAGTCGTATGCGCGCGGCTCGCGGCCCATGCCTCGATCATGGCGACAGGCTCAGTTGCGTCTGTCACGAATCGAAAAGGTGTCTGACACCTTTCGGTGTCAGACACCCATACGCTTGACGAACAGCCCGGCGGCGGCGCGTTCGCCGATCGCCTTCTCGCCGCCGTTGATCGCGACGCGGAACTGGCCTGCGGCCGGCTCGGCTGCACGCAGCTCGAACGACGTCCCGGGCGTCAAGCCTTCGTCGTAGAACCAGTGCAGAAGATCGCCGTCGTGCTCGGCGAGGCGAACGATCGTCGCGTGGGCGCCGGGCTCGAGTGCCGACAGCGGCTCGAGCTCGCGGTTCTCCGCCTGCTCGAAGTCCGGATCGACCGGCCAGCCGTGCGGACAGCGGTCCGGGTAGCCGAGCTTCACCTCGATCCGCTCGACCATGTCGTCGGTGAACGTGCCGCCGAGCTCGTCGGCGTGCACGTGCGCCTCCGCGGCCGTGTACCCCATGAAATCCGTGAGCAGCCGCTCGATTATCCGGTGCTTGCGGACGACCCGGCGCGCCCGCTCGGCGCCCGCGGGAGTGAGGATCGCCTCCTTGTGCTCGCCGCGCTCGACGAGCCCTTCGGCCTCCAGGCGCTTCAGCATCTCGCCCGCCGAGGCGCGGGAGACCCCGAGCATCTCAGCGACCCGCGCGGCGATCGTCTGGGACGACCCCGTCGTCGCCGGCCGGTATTCGCCGATCGGGAACGCGAGGAAATAGATCGTCTCCAGGTACTCGTCGATTCCGTGACCGGCGGCCATGGTCCCGATCGTAGTGTGGAAACCTCCTGTAAGGTGACCCTTACACCGATCGCATGAGCACTGCCCAGACACTCATCCTCGGCGCGATCGCGGGCTTCACGATCTTCATCGGCCTCCCGATGGGCCGCGTCCGCTCCACCTCGTTGGCGCTGCGCGCCTCGCTCAGCGCGATCGCGACCGGCATTCTCGTCTTCCTCTTCTGGGACGTGATGTCGCACGGCGTCGAGCCCGTCGAGACCCACCTCGAGACGCACCAGTGGGCGGCGTTCGTGGGGTACGCCACGCTGTTCGGCCTCGGCGTCACCGCCGGGATGATGAGCCTCGTCTACTACGACAGCTGGTTGAAGGCGAAGCGCGCGACGCCGCTGATCGGCCCCGGTGCGGCTGCGGTGGACGAGTTCAAGCACCGCACGTGGTTCGAGTCGCTGACGCCCGGGCGACGGCTGGCGCTGCTGATCGCCACCGGCATCGGCCTGCACAACTTCGGGGAGGGCCTCGCGATCGGCCAGTCGGCCGCGGCCGGCGAGCTCTCGCTCGCGCTCGTCCTGATCATCGGCTTCGGCCTCCACAACGCGACCGAAGGCTTCGGCATCGTCGGTCCGATGTCCGGCGAGGCCGAGCTGCCGACGTGGGGCTTCCTCGCACTGATGGGCCTGATCGGGGGCGGGCCGACGTTCCTCGGCACGCTGATCGGCCAGGCCTGGGTCAGCCCGGCGCTCGAAGTCGCGTTCTTCGCAGTTGCGGGCGGCTCGATCCTCTACGTGGTGATCCAGCTCTTCGAGGTCTGCAAGCGCTTCGCGATGCCGAAGCTCGTCGCGTGGATGCTCCTGCTCGGCCTGCTGCTCGGCTTCGGCACCGACTGGGTGCTCGTGGCCGCCGGGGCCTGAACTACCGTGAGGCCCCGGTGGGGCACTTCCTGCATGCGGTCGGCGTCTTCTTCCACCACCTGGCGGCGGTGCAGTGGCAGTTCCTCGGCCTCGCGGTCGCCTGCCATGTCGCCAAGCTCTTCCTGCGTGCGGCCGCGTGGTGCACGATCGTCCGCGCCGCATATCCGAACGACCGGCTGAGGTACCGCACCGCGCTCGGCGCATACATCGCCGGCGTCGGTGTGAACTCGATCGTGCCGGCCCGCGGCGGCGACGTCGTGAAGATGTACCTCGTCAAGCATCGTCTGCCCGATGCGACGTACGTGACGCTCACTCCGACGCTGCTCGTCGAGACGCTGTTCGACTTCGTCACCGCAGGTGCGCTCATCATCTGGGCGCTGGCGAGCGGGGTGCTGCCGACACACGAGCTGTACTCGCGCATCCCCACCGTCGACTGGAAGTTCTTCCTCCGCCACGAGCGGCCCACCGAGATAGCGCTTGCCGTGCTGCTCGTCGCACTCGTGATCGGATTCGTGTGGGCGCGCCGCCGTTATGACCAGTTCCGCGTCCACGTGCGGCAGGGGTTCGCGATCCTCGGGCAACGGCGCCGCTTCCTGTTCGGGGTGATCCTGCCGCAGGCGATCTCGTGGGTCTTCCGCATCCTCTCGCTCTTCTTCTTCCTGAAGGCGTTCGGTGTCACCGCGAACATCCACAACGCGCTGCTCGCACAAGTTGTCGACTCGCTGGCGACGCTGTTCCCGGCCACCCCCGGTGGCGCGGGCACGAAGCAGGGCCTCACCGAGTTCCTCTTCCGAGGGCGCGGCGTCTCGCACACACTGCTGCTCGCGTTCAGCGTCGGCATGAACATCGTGCTCGTCGTCGTGAACGTCCTGATGGGCCTGATCGCGATCGGGCTGATGGCCAGAACGCTCTCGTTCAAGCGGCTGCGCTCGAATGCCCGCACGGAAGAGCAGACGGCGTAGTGCCCTACGCATCGGTGTATCCCCTCGTCACCGCGCGCGCGGTGGCACGCGAGTTCACGTACGAGGTCCCGCCCGACGTCGAGGTCGGCGCGATCGTGCGCGTGCCGTTCGGCCGGTCCCGTGCGCGGGGGATCGTCGTCTCGCTGCACGACGCGGCCCCCGCCGGCGTCGACGCGAGGCCGATCGAGGGAGTGATCGGGGAGATCCCCGCGACGCTCGTCGAGCTCGCGCTCTGGATCGCCGACTACTACGGCTCGACGCCGGCGCGCGCCCTCGCCCTGGTCGCGCCGGAGACGCCGAAGCGGCGCAAGGAGCAAGCGCCGCCGGCCGAACGGCAGGGCCTGACCGGCGAGGCCGAGCCGTTGCAGCTCTCCGACTCGCAGATCGCGGCGATCGACCGGATCGTCAAGGGCAGCGGCAACTTCCTCCTCTACGGGGCGACCGGGTCCGGGAAGACCGAGGTGTACCTGCAGGCGTGCGCGTCGATGCTCGAGCGCGGCTTCGGCGCGATCGTGCTCGTTCCGGAGATCGCACTCGCGCCGCAGACCGTGGGCCGCGTGCGCGCGCGCTTCGGCGATCGCGTCGCGATTCTCCACTCGGCGCTGACGGACGCCGAGCGCCGTGACGAGCGCGAGCGGATCGCAAGCGGTGCGGCGCGGATCGTCGTCGGCGCGCGTTCGGCGATCTTCGCCCCCATCCGCGGCCTCGGCCTGATCGTCGTCGACGAGGAGCACGACCCGTCCTACAAGCAGGACTCCGATCCGCGCTACGACGCACGCACGGTCGCGGCGAAGCGCGCGGCCCTCGAAGGGGCGGTCGCGGTGTTCGGTTCTGCGACGCCGCGGCCGGAGAGCTGGGCGGCGCTCGAGCACCTCGAGCTGGGCGGCCGGATCGGTGCCGAGCTGCCGCCGGTGAACGTGATCGACCTGCGGCGCGAGGCGGGCTACCCGCTCTCGGCGCCGCTCCTGCGGGCGCTGCGGGGGGTGGCTGAGCAGCGCGGCAAGGCGATCCTGCTCTTGAACCGGCGCGGCGTCGCGCCGGCGCTGCACTGCCGCGCCTGTGGCACGACGATCCGCTGTCCGAACTGCGACGTCTCGCTCGTCCTGCACGGCGACTCGTCGCTTCGCTGTCACCACTGCGGCTACGAACGCCAGGCGCCGTCGACGTGCGAGGCGTGCGGTTCGCCCGAGATCGCTCGGCTCGGGGCCGGTACTCAGAAGCTCGAGCGGGAGCTCGAACGCGAGCTGCCGGAGCTCGAACTGATCCGGCTCGACGCAGACGCGGTCGCGAAGCCGGAGCAGCTCGCCCGGTCGCTGGAACGCTTCCGCGACGCAGAGGGGGCGGTGCTGCTCGGCACGCAGATGGTGGCGAAGGGGCATCACTTCGCCGGGGTCGAGCTGGCGGCCGTCGTGGACGCGGACACGGGCCTCGGGCTGCCCGACTTCCGGGCCGAGGAGCGGACGTTCCAGCTGATCACGCAGCTCGCCGGCCGCAGCGGCCGCGACGCGCCCGGGCGCGTGCTCGTGCAGTCCTTCCAGCCCGACGCACGGCCGATCGTCTACGCGGCCCGCCATGACGTCGGCCGGTTCCTGACGGAGGAGCTCGAACGTCGCAAGGAGCTCGGGTATCCGCCGTACGCGCACCTGGTGCGGATCGTCGTCAGCGGGCCTGAGCTCGAACCGGTCGTGCGGGCTCTCGAGGAGCTGAAGGCGGGGATCACCGGTGCCGACCTCCTCGGGCCGGCGGCACTCCTGCGCCTGCGCGGCAAGCACCGCGCCCAGCTCGTCGCGAAGACGACACAGCCGCGCCGCATCGCTTCCCAGGCCGCGCGGCTTCTCGCCGCCGCCGCCCCGAACATGCGCAAGGCGAAGCTGAGCGCGGTCGTCGACGTCGACCCGCAGAGCCTCTAGCAACGGGACCTGGCCGCTTCGGCCACGACCCCTGGTCTGACCACACGACACGTCTCGGGAGGACGTGGCCGTCCGGCACCATGGGGTGGTCGTGCAGCAGCGGCCCGAGGACATCATCGGCGAGTGGGGGATCCGCGACGTGACGCCCCCGTCGCAGGCCGAGCGCCGGCGGCTCGAGGCCGAGCAGGACCTGAATCCGCTTGCCGGGCGGCCGCTGCCGCGCCGCATTCGCCGCTTCCGGGTCGAGCCGGACCGCTACTTCGCGTCGCTCGGCGGGCCGCTTCCCTACATGCAGCGCCTGAAGCGGATCGACGACGAGACCGAGCGCCAGACGAGGCTCCTCGCGGAGGCCTACGCCCAGCACGGCTCCGACCCGTCCGCGTGGCTGCGAATCGCCGAGCAGTGGAACTTCAGCGAGGTGAACGACCTGATCGAGCGGCACAACCGCTGGTATCCGGTCGAGGCGCGGCTCGCGATGGACCCGCGAACGCGCGACTACGTGCAGGTCGGCGGCCGGCCCTACCGGCGGGAGGCGCTCGACCATGCCTGGATCCTCGAGCGCTTCCCCTACACTGCGTCGCCGTGAGCGAGCACGACCACGACCACGAGCACGACCACGACCACGCCCGACGCGGCCGAGATCGCCGAGGAGGCGCGGGTCGAGGCCGAGGCCGAAGCACGGCGCCGCTTCGCGCTGAGCCAGATCCGCCAGTACGGCGATCCGGCGCTGAGGCTCGTCGCCCACGAGGTTGTCGACTTCGACGACGACCTGCGGAGGCTCGTCGACCGCATGACCACTCTGATGCACGAGGCGCAGGGCGTCGGGCTCGCCGCGACACAGGTCGGGGTGCTCCGCAGGCTGTTCGTCTTCGAGCCGGACGAGGACGGGCCGCGCGTGATCGTCAACCCCGTGCTCGTCGAACGAGCAGACCAGACGGATCTCGACGAAGAAGGCTGTCTCTCACTCCAGGGCGTTCGTGTTCCGGTCGAGCGCTCGATCAGGGTCGCGATCGAAGGCAAGGATGCCGACGGAAATGACGTCCGCTGGGAGCTCGAGGACTACGGCTCCCGCGTCGTGCAGCACGAGCTCGACCACCTGGACGGCGTGCTGATCATCGACCACACCGACGCCGAGCACCGCAAAGAGGCGCTTTCGATCCTGCGCCCGCGCGTCGTCCTGAGGTGACGCGCATCGGCGTGGCTGCGACGGCGCCGCTCGGGGCCGACGTGCTCGAGCGCCTCGCAGAGACACACGACGTCGCCTGGCTGCTCACGCGCCCGGACGCGCCGCGCGGCCGCGGCCGCAAGCTCGCCGCGCCGCCCGCGAAGGAGGTGGCGCTGCAACTCGGGATCCCCGTCCACCAGCCGGAGCGGCCGGAGCTGCCGGCCGACGTCGAGCGCGTCGTCGTCTGCGCTTACGGCCTCTATATCCCGCCGCGACTGCTCGAGCGCTCGCTCTGGCTCAACGTCCACCCGTCGCTGCTGCCGCGTTGGCGCGGCGCCGCGCCGGTCGAACGGGCGATCCTCGCCGGCGACAGCGAGACCGGCGTGACGATCCACGAGACGGTCGAGGCGCTCGATGCCGGCCCGATCGCCGCCCGGGAGACGTTCCCGCTGGGCGACCTCTATGCGGGCGACGTCTTCGAGCGTTCCGCCGAGGTCGCCGCGCGGCTCCTCGAGCAGGTGATCGAGTCGCCGTCGTTCGAGCCGCAACCGGAGGACGGTGCGGTCTATGCCGAGAAGATCGGGCCTGCCGACCGCGAGCTCGACCCCGCCGACCCGCTCGACTCGTGGCGTCGCGTCCGCGCTCTCTCGCCGCACATCGGTGCGTGGACCGTGCTCCACGGGCGGCGCGTGACGATCTGGCGGGCACGACTCGAGGACGGAGCGTTCGTGCCGGAGCTCGTGCAGCCGGAGGGGCGCGGCAAGATGAGCTACGACGAGTTCGTGCGCGGCGTGAGGTGATCGCTCCGGCGCGCCGGGCTGCGTACGCCGTCGTGCGCCGCGTCTTCGAGGAGGAGGCGTACGCGGACCGGGCGCTCGCAGCCGCCGTCGACGGTCTCGACGCACGCGACCGTGCGCTCGCGCAGAGGCTCGCCTACGGAACGGTGCAGATGGCACGGACGCTCGACTTCGGGATCGAGCAGCTCGGAAAGCGACCGGTGCGCAAGCTCGACCCGCCGGTGCGGGCGGCCCTGCGCCTCGGCGCGTACCAGCTTGCGTTCACCGACCAGGCCGAGCATGCGGTTGTCGACGACACTGTCGAGCTCGTTCGCGCGGCGCGTCTCGAGCGCGCCGTTCCGTTCACGAACGCCGTCATGCGAAAGCTCGCGCACGGGCTCCAGGGCCTCGTCGCCTCGCTTCCGGAAGGGCCTGTCAAGCACTCGTACCCCGACTGGATCGCCGAGATCTGGACGCGCGACTTCGGACAGGAGGTCGCGCTCGACCTGATGCGGGCACAGAACGAGCCGCCGGGGCTCGAAGTGCGCGCCGCCGAGCCGGTCGGCGAAGCGACGGACGTGCCGGGTGCGTATGTCGTCGAGACGGTCGACATTTCGCGCATGCGGCCGATGAGCCGCGCGTCGCAGCTCGCAGCGCTGGTGGTCGGGTCACGGCCCGGCGAGCGCGTCCTCGACCTGTGCGCCGCGCCCGGCGGGAAGTCGATGATGCTCGCCGGCGATGTGACCGCGGTCGAGGTGCATCCGGGCCGTGCTCAGGCGATGGCGAAGAGCGTGGGGCCGAACGTTCGCGTCGTCACCGCCGACGCTCGCGAGCTCGACGAGAGCGGCTTCGACCGCACGCTGGTCGACGCGCCGTGCTCCGGCCTCGGCGTGCTCGCACGGCGACCCGACCTGCGTTGGCGCGCCCGGCCGCTGCCGGAGCTTCAACTCGAACTGCTCCAGGCGGCGGCGGCGCGCACCAGAGCCGGCGGCACGATCGTCTACTCGGTATGCACGCTGAACGCCGACGAGAACGAGGCCGTCATCGACGCGTCCGGGCTGGAGCCGCTTCCGCTCGGGCCGGAGTGGCCCCAATACGCTCATCCGAAGCGACCCGAGTTTCTCCTGACACTTCCACACCGCGACCGGACAAGTGGATTCTTCATCGCGCGCTTGAAGTCGTAGGATCGAGACGGTGGCCTGGCAGGACTGGATCCGCACGATCGAGGTCGAGCCGTCGCTCTACGGCGCGGACTTCGCGCACCTCGGGGCGCAGGTGGAGCAGTTGCTCGGCGCCGGCTGCCGTGTGTTTCATTTCGACGTCGGCGACGGACACTTCGTCGAACCGATCACGATGGGCCCGATCGTGCTCAAGTCGATCTCTCCTCTGATTCACCGCGGCGACGGTGTGATCGACGTGCACCTGATGGTCGAGAATCCGGCCAAGTACTTCGAGCCGGTCGCGGCCGCGGGCGGCGACAGCGTCACGTTTCACTACGAGGCGGTCGACGAGGTGGGCGCCACGATCCGCGTCGCGCGTGAGCACGGGCTGCAGGTCGGGGTCGCCTTCAACCCAGAGACCGAACCGGAAGCTGTCGCCGCTGTGAGCGGCGACGCGGACATCGTGCTCTGCATGGGGATTCACCCGGGCTACTCGGGCCAACGCTTCATGGAGTCGACCTACGACCGTGTGCGCCGGCTGCGGCTCGCGCTCGCGAACACGATCCATGTCCAGGTGGACGGCGGCGTGGACGACGGGAACATCGAGCAGATCCACGACTGCGGCGCGACGCTGCTCGTGGCCGCGACGGCGATCTTCGGTCGCGAAGACATCGCCGGCGCGTTCCGTCGGCTCGTCCGCGCGGTCGCGTGAGCCTCGGCGCAGCGATCGAGCTCGCTCGGCGCGAACACAACCGGGCGTATCCGAAGCCGACTGTCGGTGCCGTGATCGCGCGGGACGGTGAGATCGTCGGCGAGGGTGTGACGGAGGCCGGCGGTCGCCATGCGGAGATCGTGGCCCTCGAAGCGGCCGGGGAACGCGCGCGCGGAGCGACGATGTACGTGACACTCGAGCCCTGCGCCCACCACGGTACGACGCCGCCCTGCGCCGATGCGATCCTCGCGGCGGGCATTGCTCGGCTTGTCTTCGGAGCCGGCGACCCCAACCCTGAGGCCGCGGGTGGAGCGGAGCGGCTGCGGGCGGCCGGCGTCGAGGTCGAGGATGCCGACTCGTGGGAGGCGCGCGCCCTGGACGAGGCGTGGCGCACCTGGGTCTCGCTCGAGCGGCCGTTCGTGATCTACAAGGCCGCGATGACGCTCGACGGCAGCCTCACGGTGCCGGGTGAGCGTTGGGTGAGCGGCGCGGCCAGCCGGCAGCTCGTGCACGAGCTGCGGGCGCAGGTCGACGCGGTCGCCGTCGGCGGCGGGACGGCCCGGGCCGATCTCCCGCGGCTCGACGCTCGTGACGTCCCCACACCGCGCGGCCAGCCGCGCCGTCTCGTCTTCTCGCGGGGGCGGCTGCCCGAGGGGCTCGATCTCGAACGTCGCGGCGGCCCGCTCGAGGACGAACTGCGGGCGCTCGCCCGCGAAGGCGTCCAGTCGCTCCTCCTCGAAGGCGGGCCGACGCTCGCAACGGCGTTCCTCGAGGCCGATCTCGTCGACAAGCTGCTCGTCTTCGTCGCCCCGACGCTCGCGGGCGAGGGGCCGCGCCTCGTTGCTTCGCTACCCTCCTCGCGCACGCTGTCGCACCTCTCGGCCAGACGGGTCGGCGGCGACGTGCTCCTCGAGGCGTATGTCCATCAAACCTGACTCCCAGCGCTCGGACGACCAGCTCGTCACGCACCTGAGCCACTGGCTGACCCGCCAGCTCGGCAACGACGAGCTGCGGCGCAAGCTGGAGGAGATCGGGACCGACGAGCTTGCGCCCGGCGGTCGTGACGCCGTCAACGAGCTGCTCGCCGAGCTCTCGACTGCCGTCCCCGGCGAGCGCGCCCAGCTCGAGGTCCTCGTGCGCGAGACGGTCGAGACGCTCGTCTACGGGGACTAGAGATGTTCACGGGCCTGATTCGCGAGGTCGGGACGGTCGTCTCGCGCGAGGGCGGGGCGGATGGGGTGCGACTGACGATCGAAGCACCGGCGACGGCCGCCGCCGCGGAGCTCGGTGACTCGATCGCGATCGACGGCGTCTGCCTCACCGTCGTCGCGACGGCCGGCGACACGCTGGCGTTCGACGCCGTCCCCGAGACGCTCGAGCGGACGAGCCTCGCAACCCTCGACCATGGGTCGAGAGTGAACCTCGAGCCCGCGCTCCGGGCCGGCGATCCGCTCGGCGGCCACTACGTCCAGGGCCACGTCGACGGCGCCGGCAGGGTGCGCTCGGTCGAGCCCGAGGGTGACGGCAGTCGGATCTGGTTCGACGCGCCGCCCGACCTGCTCCGCTACGTGGTCGAGAAAGGCTCGATCGCCGTCCAGGGCACGAGCCTGACCGTCGCCGCCGTGGACGACGCAGGCTTTGCCGTTGCGCTGATCCCGCACACGCTGAACGTGACCACGCTCGGCGCCCTCGAAGCCCAGGATCGTGTGAACCTCGAGGCCGACGTGCTCGCGAAGTACGTCGAGAAGCTGCTCCCCCGCTAGCCTTCGGACATGGCTGTGACCACCCCCTTCGCGACGATCGAGGAAGCGATCGAGGACATCCGCGAGGGGCGGATGGTCGTCGTGGTGGACGATCCGGACCGCGAGAACGAGGGCGACCTGACGATCGCGGCCCAGTTCGCGACGCCCGAGGCGATCAACTTCATGGCGACCCATGCGCGGGGGCTGATCTGCCTCTGCCTCACCGAGGAGCGGGCCGACCATCTGGGGCTGCGTCCGATGACCGACCACAACGAGGCGCCGCTCGGCACCGCCTTCACCGTCAGTGTCGAGGCGCGGCAGGGCGTCACGACCGGCATCTCGGCGGCGGATCGCAGCCGCACGATCCAGGTCGCGATCCATTCCGACTCGACCGCGCGCGATCTCGTGCAGCCCGGGCACGTGTTCCCGTTGCGCGCGAAGCCGGGTGGGGTGCTCGAGCGCA
This sequence comes from uncultured Thermoleophilia bacterium, assembly GCA_963823265.1. Classification (GTDB taxonomy): domain Bacteria; phylum Actinomycetota; class Thermoleophilia; order Gaiellales; family Gaiellaceae; genus PALSA-600. Next base: position 270,839 of record CAWGLA010000012.1, on the reverse strand, counting down.
TCGGGCAGACGGAGGCTGCGGTCGACCTCGCGCGGCTCGCCGGCCTCGATCCCTCGGGGGTCGTCTGCGAGATCATGAACGACGACGGGACGATGGCCCGGGTGCCGGACCTCGCTCCCTACTGCGAGCGGCACGGCCTCAAGATGGTCACCGTCGCCGACCTCGTCGAATACCGGCGGCGGCACGAGAAGCTGGTCGAGCGGGGAGCCTCCGTGCAGCTTCCGACCGAGTTCGGCGAGTTCACGGCGATCGCCTTCCGCGAGAAGCTGACCGGCAAGATCCACGTCGCCCTCGTGAAGGGCGACCTCGCGGGGGCGGAGAACGTGCTCGTGCGAGTCCACTCGGAATGCCTCACCGGGGATGTCTTCCATTCGTTGCGCTGCGATTGCGGCGAGCAGCTCGAGCAGGCGCTCGCCCAGATCGAAGAGGCGGGCCGGGGCGTGCTGCTCTACATGGCGCAGGAGGGGCGCGGGATCGGCCTCCTGAACAAGCTGCGTGCCTACGAGCTTCAGGAACAGGGGCTGGACACCGTCGAGGCGAACCTCGAGCTCGGCTTCCCCGCGGATGCGCGCGACTACGGGATCGGGAACCAGATCCTCGCCGACCTCGGGTTGACGACGATCCGCATCCTCACCAACAACCCGAAGAAACTGACCGGGATCGACGGCTTCGGGCTGACCGTGGTCGAGCAGGTGCCGATCGAGGTCGCGCCGCACAGTGAAAACCAGCGCTACCTGCTCACCAAGCGGGATAAGCTCGGTCATCGCCTGCACCACCAAGACTTGAAGAACCTCGAATACGAACCGGAGGCCGAGTGAGCGAGATCGACGACCAGCCCAAGGACGAGACGACGCCGGCGCCGCCCACCGTCGGCGATGACACGGACCCGAGCGGCGAGTCGGTCGCGAACGACGAGGTCGAGGACCCGGACGCGGCAAACGGCGCAGACGGAGCGGACGCGGCAAACGGCGCAGATGGGGCGGGAGGCGACCCGTTCGAAAGCTGGCCTGCCGCACAGTCCGCGGCCGTGATCGAAGACGCGCCGCAGGACGGCGCGAGCGTCGAGCACGTGCGCGGCGAGGTGGACGTTCCCGACGGCTACACCGTGCTCGAGGGGACGCCGCGCGGGACCCGCCGGTCGGTCGGCGTGGTCGTCTCCCGGTTCAACGGAGGCGTCACGAACAAGATGCTCCAGGCGGCACTGGAGGCCCTCGTCGAGGCGGGCGTCTCACAGGACGCGATCACCGTCATGCCCGTTCCCGGCGCCTTCGAGCTGCCGTTGGCGGCAATGGCGCTCGCGAAGACCCGCCGCTACGCCTGCATCGTCGCGCTCGGCGCGATCGTCCGCGGCGACACGCCGCATTTCGACTACGTCGCCTCGGAGTGCGCGTCGGGACTGCAACTGGCCGGGATCGAGACCGGCGTTCCCGTCTCGTTCGGCGTCCTGACCGTCGACACCGTCGACCAGGCCGAGGCGCGGATCCACAAGGCGGCCGAGGCGGTTCGCTCGGCGCTCGAGATGGCGGATCTCTTCGCCCGCCTCAGGGCGAGCGCGAAGGCGTAGCCCTCCAGCCGCTACACTGCCGACCGCGATGAGCAAGATCTGCGCAATCTGCGGCAAGAAGCCGTCCTTCGGCAACCACCGCTCGCACTCGATGGTCGCCACCAAGCGGCGCTTCGATCCCAACCTGCAGCGGGTCCGCGTCCTGCTCAAGGGCTCGCCGACCCGCGCCTATGTGTGCACCCGCTGCCTCAAGGGCGGCAAGGTTATTAAGGCGATCTAGCGTCGCTGCGCGCTGAGCGCGTCTCGCAGTTCGGTGAGTCTCCCTGGGGGCAGTTCGGGCGGCGCTTCGAGCGCGGCCAGCAGGATCGGCTCGTCGTCAGGCTCGGCGACGAACTCCTGCGGGTAAGCCCCCTGGCGGGCCGCGAAGAGACGGGCCACGAGCTCCGGCCGGCCACCGGGCTGGTTCTCGAGCCGTCGGATCAACTCGCTTCCCTGACGAAGGCGGAGTGGGACCTCCGCCGGACCGCTGTGTAGCCGCATGATGACGAACGGGGGATCGTCGCCCGGTACGAGCACCGCGGCGCGAGCTTCTCACAGGGCTTGCCGGAGCGTCAACGCAGCAACCTTCTGGGTCCCGGCCCGGGTCTAACCCGCAGCCGTGGCTGATGACCTCTTCCTGGACCTCGAGCACGGCCGGCTCACGATCGCGCGTGAGGCGGTGGCGGAGATCGTCGCCGAGCGGACGCTCGGGTGCTACGGCGTCGTCGGCCTGTCGGCCGGCACGCGGGTCGGCCGCATCTTCCGCCGCGAGGGGATCAGCATCGACGGCGACGCGAGGTCGCTCCGCATCCAGGTCCACATCGTCGTCGCACACGGGCTCAATCTGGCGGAGGTCGCCTCGACGGTCCGCTCGCAGGTCGCCTACGAGGTCGAGCGTCTGACCGGGCTGAAGGTCGCCGCGGTCGAGGTCGTCATCGAGCGGGTGAGGCAGAGCGCATGAGGCAACGGGTCCAGGAGCTCGTGGAGGGGGCGCGCGCCGCGATCGAGGCAAACCGGCGTCGGATCGACGACCTCAACGTCTATCCGGTGCCCGACGGCGACACCGGAACGAACCTGACGCTGACGGTGCGTGCGATCGACGAGGCGCTGCACAAGGACGGCCCCGACGATCGCGCCGGGCTGGCGAAGGAGGTGTCGCGCGCGGCGCTGATGGGCGCGCGTGGGAACTCCGGCGTGATCCTGTCCCAGATCGTTCGCGGGGCGACGGAGTCGCTGGCCGAGAGCGACGACCTCGCGCGCGCATTCCGTTCGGCGAGCGACGCCGCCTATCGCGCCGTGAAGAAGCCGGTGGAGGGAACGATGCTGACCGCGATTCGCTCGATGGCCGATGCGGCCGAGCACGGCGCGGACCTCGCAGGGATCATCGCGCGAGGTGACGACACCGTCGCGCAGACGCGCGACATGCTGCCCGTTCTGAAGGAGGCAGGTGTCGTCGATGCCGGCGCCGCCGGCCTCGTCGAGATCGTGCGCGGGATCCAGGCTGCGATCACCGGCGAGGCATTGGCGCCCCCGCCGGAGCCCGACGGGGAGTTCGGGCTCGAGGCGATCCACCAGGAGCTGTCGCGCTACCGCTACTGCACCGTGTTCGTCGTCGAAGGCGACGGGCTCGACGCCGACGAGCTCGAATCCGAGCTCGAGGAGCTCGGCGACTCGCTGCTCGTGGTCGGCGACACCAGTGCGCTCAAGGTGCACGTGCACACCGACGACCCGGGCCGCGCGCTCTCGCTCGGCATTGCCCGCGGTGCGATCGGCGGAGTCGAGATCGCGAACATGCACACGCAGACCCAGCAGCGTGAGGAGCGCCTGCTGCATTCCGTTCCCGATCAGGCCGGGGCTGCGGTCGTCGCGGTCTCGTCCGGCGCCGGAAATCGCGACCTGTTCGAGAGCTTCGGCGCCGTCGTCGTCGACGGGGGCAAGACGATGAACCCGTCAACCGCCGATCTCGTCGCGGCGATCGAGCGCGCGCCGGGGCAGGAGGTGATCGTCCTGCCGAACAACGGGAACGTGATTCTCGCGTCGGAGCAGGCGGCCGCGAATGCGTCGAAGGTCGCGCGCGTGGTCACGACACGTTCGCTGCAGGCCGGGCTCGCCGCCCTCGTCGCGTTCGATCCCTCGCGCGGCGCAGAGGACAACGTCGCGGCAATGCAGGAGTCTGCGGACGGGGTTGCGACCGGAGCGGTCACGATTGCGTCGCGCGACGTCCAGTTGAACGGTGTCGCCGTGCGAAAGGGCAAGTGGCTCGGCCTTGCCGACGGAGAGCCGATCGTCGGCGGCGAGACGTTCGAGGAGGTTGCGGAGGCCGTACTCGAGCGTCTGCTGCGCGAGCCCCGCGGCGTGCTCACGCTCCTCACCGGTGAGAGCCCGCCGTCGCTCGATGCGTTGCTGTCGCGGATCCAGTCCGAGCATCCCGACCTCGAGCTCGACGTGCACCAGGGCGGCCAGGCGCACTACCCTCTGCTGCTGGCGGCTGAATGACACCGGTCCGAGTGGTGCTCGTCGAGGACAACGAGAATTTCCGCCAGACACTGGAGCTGCTGTTCGGGCTCCGTGACGAGATCGAGGTGGTGGCCAGCGTCGCGACCGGCGACGAGGCGCCGACCGTCGTTCGCGCGCTGCGGCCGGACGTCGTCCTGATGGACTACCGGATGCCGGGCCTGAACGGCGCCGAGGCGACGAGGCTGGTGCTGGCTGCCGATCCGTCGACCCGAGTCGTCTGTCTGAGTGCCTCGGTGACCGCCGAGGAGATCGCAGAGGTGCAGCAGGCCGGAGCAGCGGCCGTCGTGACGAAGGACGGAAACTTCGACCGGCTCGTCGCAATCGTGTGCGAGGCTGCGCACGAGTGAAGCTCACCGTCGACAACACCGCAGTCGTGCTGGACTCGACCGCCGACTTCCCGGATGCACCGACGCGGTTCCCGAACTTCCGCATCGTGCCGTTGTACGTGCGATTCGGCGACGAGAGCTACAGGGACTACGTCGATATCACCACCGACCGCTTCTACGAGCGGTTGCAGACCGACCCCGAGCTGCCGACCACGTCGCAACCGACGCCGGGTGATTTCCTCGCCACCTTCGAGGAGCTCGCGCCGCGCTACGAGCGGATCCTGTCGATCCAGATCTCGTCGACGCTCTCGGGGACGTTTGCGAGCGCCCAGTCGGCTGCCGAGCTGCTCGGCGGCGACGCGGTGCGCGTGATCGATTCGCGAACGGTCTCCGCCGCGCTCGGGATGCTCGGGATCGGCGTGCAGCGCCGGCTCGAGCGCGGGACGACCGACGAGGAGGTGGACGCCTACATCGCCGACTACCAGCGTGAGCACCAGCTGCTCTTCACCGTCAACACGCTCGAGTATCTCGCGAGGGGCGGTCGCATCGGCCGGGCGGCCGCCTTCGCCGGGAATCTACTCAACGTGAAGCCGATCCTCACGATCCGCGACGGTGAGGTGATTCCACTCAAGCGCGTGCGAGGCAACGCGAAGGCGTTCGCCGAGTTCCGGACGATGTTCGAGTCCACTTCGACCGATTCGCCGAACCTCAAGGTCGGGATCGCGCACGCCGCGGCGCCGGAACGCCTGGCTGCCCTGCGCGAGCTCGTCGAGCACGTGCGCCCGCACGCCGAGATCGAGATCGCGACACCGCTCGGCCCGGTGGTCGGCACGCACGCCGGCCCGGGGACGGTCGGCTTCTTCTGGTACGAGGACGCCTCTACTTGAGCGTCTTGATGTAGGCGACGAGCGCCTGCAGCCGGTCGGGCGGGATGATGCCGCCCCAGTGCGGCATGCTGACGATCGGCGCCTTGCCGATCACGCTGCCGCTCGAGATCATCGCGGCGATCTTCGCGTCGGTGTTGAACTCGGTTCGAAAATCCGCCCCCGACAGCGGTGGGACGGTCTTGTCGGGCGACTCCGGGTTCGGGACGCCGCCGAGCCCGTTCGGGCCGTGGCAGTTGATGCACCCGTACGTGACGTAGAGCGTCGCACCCTTCACCGCCTGGCCCTGGCCCTCCGGCACCTGGGGCGGCGTCGCGGCCGGGACGACCGGCAGTCCGGCGTGGATGTACGAGATCAGGTCATCGACCTGGGCGTCGGAGATGACCGCGCCCCACACGGGCATGTAGGGCTGCTTGGGATTCGCCGACTCGCCGAGACCGTGGTTGATGATGTGGCGCAGCTGGGCGGCGGTGAGCTGCGAGCCGACCGTTGTGAGTGCCGGCACGGCGGACGAGACGCCGCCGCGGCCCTGGTCGCCGTGACACTGCGCACAGGCGAACTGGACGAAGACGTGGCCGCCCGCCGCGACGTGCGGATCGACCGTCACCGACGGTGTCGACGAGGCCGCAGAGACCGTCGTCGACTGCTTCGTGTCGCGCCCGAGATAGAAGCCTGCAATGCCCGCGCCGATCGCGAGGCCGACGGCGAGCATCATGATCAGGCCGCCGACCGCGTCGGTGGGCCAGTCGTGCTTCTTCCCCCGCTCCGCCCGCGCCACTGGGGCCACCCTACGGCGTGTGCACGCCCGCGTCCAGGCGGAAACCACAAAGGTTTGCCAAAGAAGTTGGACGAGGAACTACCGCTAGTCGTCGGCGGCGTGCGCGCCCCCGTCGTCCAGGCGGGCCGGCGCCGGCGTCGGCAGGTCCACGACGGGGCTGAGCCGTCCGACCGGATCGTGCGACGTGCCGGCGTAGCCGAGCAGCAGGACGTTGACCATCACCGTCGCCGCGAGAGTCGCCAGCATCACGCCGAGGGCCCACTTCATGCAGCGAGCTCCAGGCGCAGCGTGCGCAGTTCGGAGGCGCGGTTGACGGCGAGAGCCGAGAGGAGACGGCCGGTCTCGTCGACGTAGCGGGCGGTGAACTCGTTCTCGTCGCCGTCGAGCAGCACCGCGTCCCAGGTCTCGGCGTGGCCGACGTGCTGCAGCCGCAGGCCGAACTGATCCGACCAGAAGTACGGCGATTCGTCGTAGGGCGTGAGCTCGCCGGTGATCGCGGAGGCGACTGCACGCGCCTGTCCGGCGGCGCTCGTCCAGTGCTCCACCCGCACGTGCCGACCGTGTGAGGGCCGCCACCAGGACGCGATGTCGCCACACGCAAACACGCCGGGCGTCGACGTGCGGCCGCAGGAGTCGACCTCGATCGTCTCGCCGACCGTGCCGATGCCGACCACCACGACGTCGGCGTCGAGCACGGTCCCGTCGCTCAGGCGCACCCCTTGGATGCGGTCCTCGCCGTCGAAGCCCTCGACGCCGACGCCGAGCCGCAGGTCGACGCCGCAGGCGGCGTAGCGCGCTGCGAGCAGGCTGCCGACCTCGAGCCCGAGCACGCGCTCGAGCGGTGCCGCGGCCGGCTCGATCACCGTCACCGAGCCGACACGCGGTGCGAGCGTGGAGGCGACCTCGCCGCCGATGAAGCCTGCGCCGACCACGACCAGCCGGCTCGCAGGGGTCAGATCCGCCGCGAGGCCTCGTGCGTCGTCGAGCGAGCGCAGGTGATGGACACCGAGCGGGCCCGCGAGGCGCCGGGCGCGGACGCCCGTTGCGTTCACGAACGCATCCCAGGCGACCGTCACGTCGCCGACCAGCGCCGTCCTCAGGTTCGGGTCGACGGCGGTGACGGAGCGGCCGAGCAGGAGCTCGATCTCCTGCTCGGCCCAGAACGCCTCCGGCCGCAGGCCGAGGTCGGTGCGCTCGCCGGCCAGCAGAGCCTTGGAGAGCGCCGGCCGCTCGTAGGGCGCATGCGGCTCGTCGCCGGCCAGCACGACGCGGCCGCTCCAGCCGAGCGCCCGCAGGGACTCCGCGCAGCGTGCGCCTGCGAGGCCGGCACCGGCGACGAGGACGGTCCCGGTCATGCCGCTCTCACCTCCTGCACGAAGATCGCGCCCATCGGGCAGGCGTCGGCGGCTTTCAGCGCGGCCGGGTCGTCGGTTTGGGTCACGACGACGGTCGCAATGCCTCCCTTGTCGAGACGGAAGAGATCTCGGGCGGCGTCGACGCAGGCGCCGTAGCCGCTGCAGAGGGACGGGTCGATGCTGATCTCGTACTTGCTCATTTCAGCTCTCCTTTCAGGACCGCCCGGCGGGCGGGAGGGACGAGTGCGCGCCAGGCGGTCGCAGCGACGACCGCGCCGACGGCACCGAGGTAGAGATCGCGCGCCCACGGCTGGGTCGTGTCCGTTCCGGCGGTGATGCCGTGGATCGTCGCGAGGCCGAAGAGGGCGTAGGTGAGCCAGTGCAGGCGCCGCCAGACGCGGGTGCCGATGCGCTTGCGCAGCCAGAACGAGGAGGTGATCAAGACGAAGAGCCAGCCGCCGACCACCCCGGCGGCAACCGCTGCCGGCCGATAGGTGACAAGGCCGGGCACGACGAGCGCTGCGAGGCTCACCTTGACCGTCGTGTCGAGCACGAGAGCGACCGCGTGCAGCGCGAGCGCACCGAGGCCGGTGAGCGCGAGCGTCTTGTGGATCTCCGCCACGTGGGGCGCCTTGAGCCGCGCGAACGGCCGTGACTTGAGGACGAGCCCGGCGAGCACCGACAACGTCAGGACGGCGTAGGCGGTCAGCCCCGCGGCGCGCGCGATCAGCCAGAAGGTCGGATCGTGATGCATCAGCCGAGGCCTCCGGTGGTCAGCGTCCGGCCGTCGGCCGTGACGAGCACGGCGGGCACGTCGCGTGCGAGCGCCGCCTCCGTGCCTGCGAGGAAGAGCTCCTTCGCGAGCACCTCGGCCTCGACGGCGCGTCGCACCGATCGCGGTCACGCGCACGAGGTCGCTCTCGGACGGAAGACCCGTCGAGGGCTCGATCAGGTGATGCTGTTCGACACCGGCCCGGCGCCAGCGCCGGCGGTCGCGGCCCGAGGTCGCGAGCCCGCCGTGTGTCAGGCCGAGGGTCAAGGTGTCGTCGACGCCGACCGCCCACGTCCCTTCGGTGGGGACGCCGCGAACGGCGACGTCCCCACCGGCGCTGACGAGGGAGGGTCCCGTCAATGCGAGCAGTTCCGCGACACGCTCTGCCGCGAAGCCTTTGCCGATGCCGCCGAGGTCGAGCTTGACGCCCGGCTCGAGCTCGATCCGCCGGCCGGTGACGGTGATGCCGCCGCCGCAGGCCGCTGCAGTCGCGGCTGCTTCGGTGTCCTCCTCGAGCTCGTCGAAGGTGCGGTCGTAGCCCGCGCCGACGAGCGCGTCGTGGATCGTCGGATCGAAGCGACCGCACGTTCGTTCACGGGCGGCGAGCGCGAGCTCGATCACCTCGGCCAGGTCCTGTGACGCGTCGATCACGCCGTCGCGGTTCAGGCGAGACAGCTCGGAGTCGGGGCGGAAGCGCGACATGATCTGCTCGAGCCGCTCGACCTCCGCCTCGGCCGCTGCGAACGCCTCGTCGGCCTCCGCCGTATCGACGACGAGCTCGAAGGTGGTGCCCATCGCGCGGAAGGCGTGCTTCTGCATCACGAGGTCCTCGTGATGACGAGCGGCGGCAGGGTGACCACGCGGGCCGGCGGCGCGGCGGCGGGGGCGGGGATGGCCGCCGAGACGGCCTGAGCGCGGGCTTGCGCCTGGCTCGCGGCAGCGGCTGTGGCGGTGTTCGCCCGCTTGATCGCGACCTGCCGCTGAGCGAGTGCGACGCGGTAGGCGGCCCAGCGACGGTCGACGACCTGCTTCACCTGCACGGCCTGGCGTTGGAGGACTTGCTGCCTGGTTGCCAGCGCAGCGAGGCGCGGATCGGCCGAGGCGCCCTGCTGCCAGGGGTGGGCGGCGATCGCGGCCCAGGCGAGGAAGAAGAAGACGACGCCGATGACGACGGTCCAGAGGCGTGCGATCTGGTTAGTCATCGAGGTGACTCCCGTTGCCGGCAGCTGCGAGTCTCGTGCCGCCGTCATCTCCGTGCTCGCCGTGCTCGCCGGGCTCGCCGCCGTGCCGGTGCACGATGTGGATGATCGGCTTCGGGCGAACGTAGGTCACCCGTGGCGCGGAGCACTTGCCAGCGCAGCCGGGGCCGATGCAGCCGGTGCGGAGAGCGCGGGCTGCGGGGTCGCGTGAGGCAGCGCCGGCAGCGCAGGTGGCTTGCGGCGCAGTTGGGCACGGAGCGCCGCTTCGGCGCGGTCGAGGGATTGGATCTGCCGCTGAATCTGCACGGCGCTCACCTTCGGCGCCGCATTCGCGCGCAGCTGCGACGAGCGCAGCGCCGCGAAGGTCCCTGCGACCGCTGCCATTGCGACCGCGAGGACGATGAGGAGAGCATGTGTCCGTTTCATGGCTTCGAAGGTAGAAGCCGAATGGAAAGCAGCGGGCCACGCGCTGCAGAAGCATTGGCAAAGAATCGGTTGCAGTCGCGCTACGCGAGCAGATACGTCTGGAACGCGAGCATGAACGCGAACGCAACGGCGATCCAGCCGAATGCGGTGCGTCGGCTGGGAATCTGCCGGATCGCCTCCGGGAGGAGCTCACGCCACACCATCCAGACCATCGCCCCGGCCGCGAAGCCGAGCCCTACAGGGAGGATGGCGGTGAACTGCTCGACGAACAGGTAGGCAGGAACGGCGAGCAGCGGCTGGGGAAGGCTGGTGAAGATGCTCCAGAGGGCGGCGCTCCGAACGCTCGCGCCCTGCGGCACCATCACGAGGCTGATCGTGACGCCTTCGGGGATGTTGTGGATCGCGATCGCGATCGTGATCGCCAGGCCGAGTGCGTCGCCACCCCCGAAGGACGCGCCGACACCGACGCCCTCCGCCGCTGAATGAGCGGTCATCACGGCGATGATCAGAACGGCTCTGCGCGCATCCCCACCTCGCAATTCTCCGAGGTCCGGACTGCCGACGTGAGTCAGGAGCCGCTGCATCCCGTACACGAACGCGACGCCCGCAACGATGCCGAGGGCAACCCGCACCACACTCCGGTCGGCGCCTTCGATGATCAGGCTCGCGCTCGCGCCGAGCATCACCCCCGCCGCGAGGGCGTTCGACACGCCCAGGAGCCGTTCGCCGCGGAAGCCCCGAAACGCGAAAGGGAGCGCGCCGAGCCCGGTCGCCAACGCGGTCGCGGTGGCGGCGAGGAAGACGATCAGGGTCTGGTCCATCGGCAACCCCCGGGCAATGAGCTTCCCTCACTTGAACGAGAGACCGAGGTGGGCGCATCGGTGGAAGCTACGCGTGGGCACGCCACTGATCACGGTCAGCGTCAGCCCTGATGCACCGTGGAATTCCGTGGGCTACTGCTTCGGTGGACCACAGGAGGTCCGCGCTTGCCGTCCAGACCGGAGAAGCTCCCCAGCCGGCGAGAGTTGCTGGCGTTGTCGGCCGCGCTCGCGGCGACCACGCTGACCGCCGGGGCTGCGATCGCCGGCCTGGCGCACAAGCCGACCGCGCCGGTTCAGGTCGTGCCCACCGTCTCGCAGCCGGCTGCGCCGGCCGCGCCCGCCCAGGAACCTCAGGAGCCGGGCGGATGATGAGGAACGTCTGGGCGACCGTCCTGTCGGTCTGGCTGCTGTTCGCCGTCATCGCGGTGCTGGCCTGGACACGCCAGCAGCCCGCGCCGAGCCAGTCCCCGGTGATCGTCGTGAAGGGCAAGAACGGCACGTCGATGCTGGTTCCCGCGTCGACCTCCGCGACGCATGCGACGACACGCACGTCGCCCGTCCCCGCCGGATGATCGCCGCAACGACGTCGACTGCGGTTCCCGTCGCGTGGCTCGTCGCGCGCGCCGCGGGCCTCACCGCCCTGGCGCTCCTGAGCGCGTCGTTGTGGCTCGGCCTTGCGATGAGCGTCCGGCTGCTCGCACCCCGCCGACAGAAGAGCCTGATGGGCTGGCACCAGACACTGATGTGGTGTGGCCTCTCGATGGTCGCGTTGCACGGGATCGCGCTGCTCCTCGATCCGGTCATGCACTTCTCGGTCGCCGTCGTCCTCGTGCCCGGGCTTGCGCCGTGGCGCCCGCTCGCCGTCAGCGCGGGCGTCGTCACCGCGTGGCTGATGCTGGCCCTGGCGAGCTCGTTCCACGTCCGTCGCCGGATCACGCAACGCCGCTGGCGGCTCATCCACTACGCGGGCTTCGCTGCCTTTGCACTCGCGCTCGGCCACGGACTGACGGCGGGAACGGATCTGCGCGGCGTGACCGGTCTCATCGTCGCCGGCGGTCTCGCAGCACCCGCCGTCTGGCTGGTCTACGCGCGCATTCTCGTCCCGCGTCCGCAGCCGCAGCGCCGGCAGCCGACACCCGGAGCTGCATGATGCGCGAGCTGGAGCGGACGAGCTTCCCGGCCATGGGCACCGTGTGCTCCCTCGCCGTCACCGCCGATCGCTCCGAGCATGCGGCGGCGCGGCTCGCGCTCTCCGCCGCCTGGAACGAACTGCGCGCCTGCGAGCGGATCCTGTCGCGATTCGATTCGCGCAGCCAGCTCTGCGAGCTGAACCGCAACACCGGAACGTGGCTACAGGTCGACGAGCGGCTGTTCGAAGCGCTGGCGGCGGCCGTGCGGCTGCGCGACGAGACGGACGGCCGCTTCGATCCGTCGATCCTGCCGGCTCTCGTCGCACAGGGGTACGACCGCTCGTTCGAGCTGCTCGAGCCGAGATCGCCGCACGCGGGCGAATGGCCGGCCGGCGCGACGATCGAGCTCGACCCGGAGGACTGCCGCGTCCGAATCGAGCGTGGTGCGTCGGTCGACCTCGGCGGGATCGGCAAGGGCTTCGCCGCTGCCCGTGCGCTGGACTCGATGCTCGCGGTGTGGCCCGAGCTCCCTGGCGCACTGGTCGACCTGGGCGGGGATGTCGCGGTGGTGGGATCTCCACCGGAAAACGGCCCGTGGCTGATCTCCGTCGATAGCCCGTGGCGCCCCGGGAGATCCCTCGGCACGATCCGGCTCCCGGCCGGCGGGGTCGCGACCTCGGGCCCGGCACGTCGCCGCTTCGGCCCCGGCGGCGCGCTGCATCACCTGATCGACCCGGCGACCGGTGAGCCCGCCGACTCGGGGCCGCTCGCCGTGACCGTCGTCGCGCGGGACCCCGCCGACGCCGACGCGCACGCCACCGCACTCGCGGTGTCGGCGACCGCCGACGACTACATCGGCGCGCGGCCGGGTCTGGGTGCACTCGTCGTCGGCGGGCTCGATCCGCCGCTCGCGCTCGGCGCCATCGACTTCCTGCCCCGTCCCGTCTCCTTCGAGGTGACCCTATGAAACTCGTTCTCGTCCTCCTCGTCTTCACCGCAGTGGCGACGGGCTGCGGCAGCTCAGCCGGCAAGACGGAATCGGCAGACGCGTTCATGCGCCGGATCACGACCGAGTTCTCGCGCGGCCAGGCGGGGCGGCTCTGGGACAGCCTCCTACCGGCCGAGCAGCGTGTCGTCACGCGGTCGCGCTACCTCGCGTGCCAGCGCAACGGCGGTTTCCGGCTCCGTTCGTTCAAGGTGCTCGACAGCTACAGCGAGAACGTCGACGTCGAGAACAAGCAAACGCCGTCGACGGCCGTGACCGTTCAGGTCACCTCCGACGACGGCGTCACCACCGCGACGATGCACGCGGTCAAGATCGGCGGGCATTGGCACTGGGTGCTGCAACCCGCCGATCTCGCGGCCTACGCGGCCGGCCGCTGCCCGTGAGGCGCTAGGGCGAGCCGGACGTCGGCTCGACATCGAGCCCACGCGCAGCCGCGTAGGCGTACGGGTGATCGAAGACATCGAGCGGATCGTCGCTCTCGGCGAGGGGAAGCTCGAACGTCATCCCGGTGGCATCGTCCTCGAGCTTCACCGCGGCGCGATGGGTGCGGCGACTCCAGAAGAGCGCGACCTCACACGTCCCGCTTCGCCGCAGAGCGAGCTCTTTGGGCGTGTGGTCGAAGGAAAGCGTGCGGGTCATCGTGATCCTCCTTCGGTCGGTGTCTACCCAGGAGGTGTACGCCCCGCTCGGCCACGATTGGGCCACGGGCCGGCAAGCCTTGGCAAAGAATGCGTGAAAATGCGGAGGCGTCGAGTGCTTCCCCTGCAACGATGAGGAGCATGGATGTGCTGCTCGTCGAGGACGACGACTCGATCGCGGTCCCGCTCGCGGACGGATTGCGCCGCGAGGGCTTCCAGGTGACACGCGCGGCGACGGGGGAGGAGGCGCTCTCCGCGGACGAGCCGGACATCGTGCTGCTCGACCTTCGGTTGCCCGACATCGACGGACTGGAGGTGTGCCGTGAGCTGCGAGCCCGTTCGACGGTCCCGATCATCGTCGTCTCCGCGCGGGGGGAAGAGGTCGACCGCGTTGTCGGCCTCGAGCTCGGCGCGGATGACTATCTCGTGAAGCCGTTCGGATTGCGAGAGCTCGTCGCGCGCATCCGCGCCGTCGCACGACGGACGGCAGCGCCACGCGATGACAACGAGCAGATCGACGCCGGCCGTGTTCGCATCGACCTGCGGGGCCACCGCGCGATCGTGGACGGCAGCGAGGTGCAGTTGACGGGCAAGGAGTTCGATTTGCTGACGGTCCTCGCACGCAACGCCGGGGCGGTCGTCGACCGCGAACGGATCCTGCGTGAGGTCTGGCACACGACGTGGTACGGCTCGTCGAAGACGGTCGACGTCCACGTCGCCGCGCTTCGTCGCAAGCTCGGCGACCCCGGCTTGATCGAGACGGTGCGCGGCATCGGCCTGCGCCTCGCCGCGTGACCCGGCGACTGCTCGCGAGCTATCTCGCGCTGACCATCGTCGTGCTCGTCGCGCTCGAGGTGCCGCTGGCGGTCGTCAACGCTCGCAACGAACGACAGGATCTGACGGCGAAGGTCGAGCGGGACGCGTTTGCGGCTGCCTCGCTGGCCGAGGACACGCTGCAGACAGCTGGGACGTCACCTCACCTGGTGAAGATCGTCCGCCGCTACCAGGCCCAGACCGGGGGCCGGATCGTGATCGTCGACAGTCACGGTCAGAGCATCGCCGACTCACATCCCACCGTGCCGACGGAGACGTCCTTTGCGTCGCGGCCCGAGGTGGCGGCTGCCCTCCGAGGAAGCACGGTGTCGGGGATTCGCACGTCGGAGACGCTCGACAGCAAGCTCCTCTATGTCGCCGTGCCGGTCGCGTCCGGCGGGAAGGTCTTCGGGGCCGTCCGCATCACGTATCCCACCTCGGCGCTCGATCACCGCATCAACCGCTACCGGCTCGCACTCGCCGCGGTCGCGCTGATCGTGCTCGCCGTCGCGGCGATCGTCGGCCTGCTCCTCGCACGCTCGATCGCTCGGCCGCTGCGCCGCCTCGAAGGCGTCGCAGCACGGGTCGGGGGTGGAGAGCTGACCGCGCGCGCGAGTGAGACCGACGGACCGTCCGACGTGCGCAGCCTGGCCGGCGAGTTCAACCGCACGACGGCCAAGCTCGCCGCGCTGCTCAGGTCGCAGGAACAGTTCGTCGCCGACGCTTCGCACGAGCTGCGGACGCCGCTGATGGCGCTGCGACTGCGGCTGGAGAACGGCGAGACCGAAGCCGCGCTCGTCGAGGCGGAGCGTCTCGCAGGGCTCGTGGACGAATTGCTCGAGCTCGCGCGCGCGGACGCGTCCGGCGACCTCGCAGGCGATCTGAGCCTCGGCGACGCCGTCGAACGCCGCGTCGAGCTCTGGTCGGCACTCGCCGAGGAACGTGACGTGCGGTTGGCAGCGCGGGGAGACGGCGGCTTGATCCGCGCAGGCGAGGGACGGGTCGAGCAGGTGCTCGACAATCTCCTCTCGAACGCCCTCGACGCAGCGCCTGCCGGATCCACGATCACCGTCACGGCAGAGCGCGGGGAACTGCACGTGGTCGACGAAGGGAGCGGTCTGACGCCCGAGCAGCGCGAACGCGCCTTCGACCGGTTCTGGCGCGCGTCGAAGGCGCCCGGGTCTGGTCTCGGCCTCCCGATCGCGCGGCGGCTCGTCGAACTGGACGGCGGCACGGTCGAGCTGCGTGCGGCCCCGACGGGCGGGATCGACGCCGTCGTGCGCTATCCGCTCCGACGCGTCTGAGGCCCATCGTCCGGTCCGGGTCCTATGCTGCACTCAGGTGGCGACAATGACCCGAATGCACGCGGGTTTCACAGGTGTGGTCCAGCACGAATGGCCGCGGCCGCGCGGTTGGGCGCCGCCGCAGCGGCTCGACACGCTCGACGTCAACACGCTGCCCGGTGTCGGCGCAACGCTCGCGAAGCGGTTGCGAACGTTCGGCATCCAGTCGGTGCGCGACCTGCTCTTCCACGCTCCTCGCCGCTATGAGAGCGCGGTCGACCAGGTCCCGATCGCGAAGCTCGGCCTCGCCGAAGGCGAAGTCGCGATCGAGGGTCGAATAGTCAGCGCACGCGCGCGGCCCTTGCGGGGCAGACGAAGTCTCGTCACAGCGATCGTCCGCGATTCGAGCGGCGGCCAGGTCAGCGCCTCGTTCTTCAACCAGCCGTGGCTCGCCGAGAAGCTCGTTGCCGGTACGAGCATGCGGTTGCGCGGCAAGCTCGGCCGCTACGGCTTCGACGTGAAGAGCTACGACATCGGCGAGGCTCGCCGGACGGCCGACTACGCGCCGGTCTATCCGGCCAGTGAGCAGATTCCCTCCACACGCTTGCGCGAGCTCGTGCGGACGGCGCTCGCGCAACACGCGCGCAGCTTCCCCGATCCGCTCCCGGCCGAGCTCGAGCTGGCGCTGCGACGGGACGCGCTTGCTGCGCTCCACTTCCCCGTCGACGAGGACCAGGCCGAGCAGGCCCGGCGCCGGCTCGCGCTCGACGAGCTCGTGACACTCCAGTTGATCGTGGCGCGGCTGCGCGACACCGACGCCGTCGCGCCCTCGCTCGGGCAGCCGGGTGAGCTGATCGCGCGCTACCGCGGTGTCCTGCCGTTCGTGCTGACCCAGTATCAGGAGCGCGCGATCACGGAGATCGACCTCGACCTGGCCCAGACGGCGCCGATGCAGCGACTGCTCCAGGGCGACGTCGGGTCCGGCAAGACAGTGGTCGCGCTCTATGCGCTGCTGCGGGCGGTGGAGACGAGCCGCCAGGGCGCGCTTGATGGCGCCGACGGAGACGCTCGCCGAGCAGCACTTCCTGACGCTGGAGCCGCTCTGCGCGCAGCTCGGGGTGCGCTGCGTGCTGCTCACGGGCTCGGTCGGCTCGAAGAAGATCCGCGACGAGATCGCCAACGGGGTCGCGCAGATCGCCGTCGGCACGCACGCGCTGATCCAGCGCGACGTCGAGTTCGCCGATCTCGCCGTCGCGGTTGTCGACGAACAGCACCGGTTCGGGGTCGAACAACGAACCGCACTGGCCGAGAACCGCTCGACGCACGTCCTGCACATGACGGCGACTCCGATCCCGCGCACGCTCGCGTTGACGATCTACGGCGACCTCGCCGTGAGCGAGATCACCAAGCCGCCGGCGAATCGCAAGCCGATCATCACCGCACGTGTCGGCGCCGAGCGGTCGAGCGAGGCGTACACGCGCTTGCGCGTCCATCTCGACGCGGGCCGCCAGGCGTATGTCGTCTGCCCGCTGATCGAGCTGTCGGAGACGCGGCTCGCGCGCGCCGCCGAGGCGGAGGCCGAGCGGCTGCAGCGCGCCGAGCTGCGCGGCTACCGCGTCGGCCTCCTGCACGGCAAGCTGAAGACGGCCGAGCGCCGCGAGGTGATGCGCCGGTTCAAGGACCACGAGCTCGACGTGCTCGTCGCGACGACCGTGATCGAGGTCGGTGTCGACGTCCCCAACGCGACGATCATGATCGTGCAGGAGGCCGATCGCTTCGGGCTCGCACAGCTGCACCAGTTGCGCGGCCGCGTCGGGCGGGGCGGCGATCAGAGCTACTGCCTGCTGATCTCACGTCCGGTCGAGGAGCTCACCGAGACCGCGGAGCGGCGCTTGCAGGCGCTGGTCGACACGACCGACGGCTTCGAGCTCGCGGAGGTCGACCTCGACCTGCGCCGGGAGGGCCAGTTGCTCGGCACCCGTCAGTCCGGCTGGAGCGACCTGCAGTTCACGAAGCTGCGGCCGGACCGCGATCTGATCGAGCGTGCCCGCGAGATCGCCGGCGACCTGCGCGCTGAAGACGGGCCCTGGCAGGACGAGGCCGACAGAATGTCCGGCGATGCGGATCATCGCGGGCTCGCATAGGGGCCACCGGATCGCCGCGCCCGCGGGGCGCGACACCCGTCCGACCTCGGACCGCGTTCGCGAGAACGCGTTCAACCTGATCGGCCCCGTCGACGGCGCCGACGTGCTCGACCTGTTCGCGGGCTCGGGGGCGCTGGGCCTCGAGGCGCTCTCGCGCGGGGCGGCGAGCGCGACCTTCGTCGAGTCCGATCGTGAGGCATGCCGCACGATCAACGCCAACCTGGACAAGCTCAAGCTGCGCGGCACGGTTCTCTGCCAGGAGGTGACCCGTGCCCTCGCCCGCGAACGCCGCCGCTACGACCTCGTCCTCTGCGACCCGCCCTACGACTACGACCATCCCAAGCTCGCCCCGCAGCTGGCCGGCCTGCTGGCCGAGGACGGTTTGCTCGTCTTCGAGACGTCCGGCGCGCGCCGATCCGCTCGACGTGCCGGGGCTCGGGGTGCGCACGACTCGCAAGTACGGCTCCGCACGCCTTACCCTGTACGAGACGTGATCACCGCCATCTACCCCGGCACCTACGACCCCGTGACGAACGGCCACGTCGACGTGATCACGCGTGCGGCGCGGATCTTCGACCGCGTCGTCGTCGGCGTGGTGGGGAATCCGCATCACAAGACCCCGATGTTCTCGGTGCCCGAGCGTGTTCAGTTCCTGAAGGAGGCGCTGACGGGGGTGGTCGAGAACGTCGAGGTGGAGGAGTTCAGCGAGCTCGTCGTCGACTTCGCCCGGCGCTGGGACGCCAAGGCGATCGTCAAGGGCCTCCGGGTCGTGTCGGACTTCGAGTGGGAGTTCCAGATGAACCAGCTGAACCGGCACCTGGCCCCCGATATCGAGACCGTCTACGTGATGGCGAGCGCGCAGGTCAGCTTCGTTTCGTCGAGCGGTGTGAAGGAGATTGCGTCCTTCGGCGGAAATGTCGAAGAGCTGGTGCCGAAGGCCGTCGCCGCACGGCTGAAGGCGATGTTCCCGAACGGCCGCGGCGGCGCTCCGCTATCCGACCAGGAGTAGACTGGAAAACCATGGATGTCCTCGTTCTGATCGACAAGCTCGACGACCTGGTGCACAACGCCAAGGCCGTGCCGCTGACCGACCAGGTGCGCATCGACCGCGAGGAGATCTACGACATCCTCGACCAGATGCGCGCGACGATCCCGGAAGAGATCAAGCAGGCCCGGTGGATCGTCAAGGAGCGGCAGGAGATGCTGGCCGAGGCCAAGCGCGAGCAGGATCGCCTGCTCCAGGAGGCTCGCGAGCAGGCCGTGCGCGAGGCGTCACAGACCGAGATCGTCAAGCTGGCCGAGCGCCAGGCGCAGGAGATCATCGACGAGTCCCGCCGCTCGGCGCGCGAGATGCGCCTCGAGATGGAGGACTGGGCGGACGGGATGCTCGCCACGCTGGAGACGAACCTCGACAAGTTCCTCGTCGCGGTGCGACGCGGCCGGGAACGGCTGCACGAGCGCTCGCAGGAGTCGGTCGTCGCCGGGATCGGCCCGGTCGACCTCTCCGACAACGGCTCGAACTACTAGAGCTCCGGCTTCGTCCCGCCGGTCTGCCAGTGCCCGAAGGGCGCGTACGCCTCACTCGGCTTCATCGTCTCGTCCTCGACGCCCGCGCCACGCGCGAGCGCGATGTCGGAGCGCGGATAGACGATGCCGCCGTGTCCGACGCGGTTGCCGATCATCAGCAGCACGCACGGTTCGTCGACGCCGACGAAGATGTGCCGCGTGCCCGCGGGGCAGTGCAGGAAGTCGAACTGCCTCAGCTGTAGCTCCTGCTCCTCGACGATCGCCAGGCACTTGCCGGAGACAACGAAGAAGTCCTCCTGGCTCTGCTCGGCGTGGTACATGCCCGTCGGCTTGCCGGGTTCGAGCACGGCAAGCGTGTAGCCGATCTCGTCGAACATCAGCGGCTCGACGCCCTCCCGTGCCGAGGCGATGCGGCCGTCGGTCTCGAACCGGCAGCGGTGCCCGAAGGACTCGTGCGCGATCCAAGGCGCGTCTCTCGCGTTGACGACGAACCAGCCCTCCGTGATCGGCGCGAGACCGTTCCCGACCTGCTCGAGGCGTGCTCTGTCAGGCATGCCGGGACCCTAGCGCGCCACCCGCCGGAAGCGCGACACCGCGATCGGTGCGAACACCGCGATCAGCAGGCACGACCACAGAACGGTCGCGAGCACCGGATGCAGGAGCGGCCACGCGTCGCCGACAGTGGGCGACGGGTTGTGGAAGAGCGTCCGCGCCGCCACCGCGGCGCACGTGAGCGGATTCCACTCGGCAATCTGCCGGAGCGGTGTCGTGAGATTGCCGATCGGCACGAAGATCGCCGAGAGGAACATCAGCGGGAACATCACGATGAACCCGACCTGTTGCGCCGTCTCGCCGTCGCGAGAGATGAGGCCGAGCAGCGTGCCGATCCAGATCCCCGCGAACGACCACAGCAGAAGCAGCGCGTAGGCGCCGATCGTCTCTCCGGCCGAGCCGTGCGGCCGCCAGCCGACCGCGAGGCCGACGGTGGTCAGGATGGTGAGCATGAGCACGCTCTGTGCCAGCTCGGCGACTGCGCGGCCGCCGAGCAGCGAGAAGCGGGTGATCGGCAGAGCGCGCAGGCGCTCGACCATCCCGCTGTGCATGTCGTCGGCCACGCCGACTGCGATCCCCAGCATCGGCCCGAGGATCGCCTGGGCGAACATGCCCGCGACGAGGAACTCACGGTAGCTGCCGCCGCCCGGCATCGAGATCACGCTGCCGAAGACGAAGACGAAGACGCAGAGGAAGATGACGGGCTGGATCGTCACGTCCATCAGCTTCTCGGGCGAGCGCGGAATGTGGCGCAGGCTCCGCCCGGCGAGCGCCATGGTCTCGACGAAGGTGCGCGGCAGGACGGCCTGCATCACGCCACCTCCTCGAGCTCGGCGCGGCCGCCGGCGAGCGCGAAGAACGCCTCGTCGAGCGTGGGACGGCGGAGGGCGACTTCGTCGACCGGCACGCGTGCAGCGCGGAGGACAGTCAGCACCCGCTCCAGATCCGTGCCGCCGTCGGGAGCGAGCACCGAGATGTGGCGCTCACGGTCGTCGAGCTCTGCGCCGAGCCCTGCGGCGGCGAGCGCGTTCAGCGCAGCGGAGCCGGCGCTGTCGGGCACGACGACAGTCGACGCGGCGGCTGCCGACGCGGTCCTTCAGCTCGGTTGGTGTTCCCTCGGCGACCATGCGGCCGCCGGCCAGCACCGTGATGCGATCGGCGAGGCGGTCGGCCTCTTCGAGGTACTGCGTCGTCAGGAGGAGAGCTGTTCCCTCCGAGACCATGTCCTCGATCAGGTCGAGCACACCGCTGCGCCCGATCGGGTCGAGGCCGGTGGTCGGCTCGTCGAGGAAGACGACGGGCCGGGGTCGCACCATGCACGCGGCCAGGTCGAGCCGCCGTCGCATCCCGCCCGAATAGGTGCTCACGACGCGGTTGGCCGCCGCGGAGAGGTCGAAGCGCTCGAGCAGCTCGGCCGCGCGGGTGCGCGCTGCACCACGAGAGAGGCGTTGCAGGCGGCCGAGCAGGATCAGGTTCTCGCGGCCGGTGAGCTCGCTGTCGAGCGTTGCCTGCTGGCCGGCGAGGGAGATCACCTCGCGGACCCGCGCCGCGTCGCGCTCGACGTCGTGGCCGAGCACCGTCGCGCTGCCGCCGTCCGGCTGCAGGAGCGTGGCGAGGATCCGGACGGCCGTCGTCTTGCCGGCGCCGTTGTGGCCGAGCAATCCGACCGCCTCGCCGGGGTGGATCGTCAGGTCGAGCCGGTCGAGCGCCAGGGTGGGCCCGAAGCGCTTGCTCAACTCGTGGGTGGAGACTGCTGCATCCATTTGAGTCCTTTCGTACTCCGTACGACTTCGTACACCGTACCATAGCGTACACTGTACGGAGATGAGAGACCGCCACCCGCAGCGTCGCCGCCGCCTGCTCGACCAGGGCGAGATCGTCGACCGCGGCGATCGGGATCGCCGATCGGGAGGGATTCGACGCCGTCTCGATGCGTCGCGTCGCGCGCGAGCTCGGCGTCGGGGCGATGACCCTCTATCACCACGTGGCCGACAAGGAGGAGCTCGTCGAGCTGATGGCAGACGCGATCAGTGCCGAGATGCTCGTCCCCGAGCCGTTCCCCGACGGGTGGCGCGTAGCGATGAACGCGATTGCCCACCGGACCCGCGACACGTTCGCACGTCACCCGTGGCTGATCCGGACGATCGGCGAGTCCAGTCACCTGACGCTGAACGGTCTGCGCCACATCGAGCAGTCGCTCCACGCGGTCGCCGAGCTGGGCGACGAGCTCGGCGGCCGCGTCCTGTCCGCCGTCGACGAGTACACGCTTCGGGTTCGTCCTGCGAGAGCTCGTGATCGGCGGCCGGGCCGGCCGGGCGGAGCGGTTCTCCCTGCCGCCGCGGCTCCAGCAGGCGATCGCGAGCGGCGAGCTCCCACTCGTCTCGAAGTGGATCGAGACGGGCGGCGTGGTCGAGCGGCCCGCCGACCGCTTCGAGGTGGGGCTCGAGGCGCTCCTCGAAGGCTTCGAAGCGCTGCGCGCTCGGCGGTCCTAGCCGCTCCGCTACCCTCGCTCTATGACGAGCTTCAGCCTGCGTCAGGTGAAGCTCCGTCCGGGAGAGCAGCACCGTGACGAGCTCGAGGTCGAGCTGTCCGCCTTCGATTTCGGCGGCCAGCGCTACCTCCCCGTGCCGGACAAGGTCCCGGCGGAGTTCGAGATCACACGGGCGACCACCGGCACGGTCTTCACCCTCGCCTTCACGGCCCGCCTGTACGGGCCGTGCTACCGCTGCCTCGACGACGCCGTCTTGGAGCTGGACATCCGCGCCCGCGAGTACCAGGACGAAGAGCCCGAGGACGAGGAGATGCGGACCGAGTACGTCGAGGGGAACACCATCGACCTCTCCGCGTGGGCGCGTGATGCGATCGCCCTCGCATTGCCCGAGCAGATCGTCTGCCGAGACGACTGCGCCGGCCTCTGCGCCGAATGCGGCAAGAACCTGAACGACGAGCCGCACACGCACGAGGAGCAGCACAGCGACTCGCGGTGGGCTGCCCTCGAAGCCCTCCGCGACGACTCCTGAAGGACTAGTACACGGAAGGCGAGCGGCGCTCCATCAGCACCACGTCGCTCCACTCGCCGCGCTTGCGGGCGAGCCTCTCGCGGATGCCGACCTGCCGGAACCCGCAGGCGGCGTGGAGCGCGATCGAGGCCTCGTTCGCGGCGAGGATGCTGGCCTGGATCGTCCAGATCCGGGCGGCGTCGGCCCCTTCGCAGAGCCGCCCGAGCAGTGTGCGCCCGATGCCGCGACCGCGGGCGCTGCGCGCGACGTAGATCGAGACCTCGGCCACGCCGCGGTAGCAGAAGCGATCCGAGTACGGGGCGAGCGCGGCCCAACCGAGCACCCGGCCGTCCTCGCGCGCCACGATACGGGGCCAGATGAGGTGATCCCGATCCCACTCCTCCCACGACGGCACGAGCTCCTCGAACGTGCCGATGTCGATGCCCTCCTCGTAGATTGCGAGGACGGCGGGCCAGTCGGCGGGAAGCAGCGCGTCGATCGTCACAGCTCGATCGTACGGGTGACATTCAGCCGCGAGAGGAACCGCCGGTCGTGCGTGACGACGACGAGGCAGCCCGGATACGTCTCGAGCGCCGTCTCGAGCTCCTCGATCGCCTCGAGGTCGAGATGGTTGGTCGGCTCGTCGAGGATCAGGCAGTTGACGCCCCGCGCCGAGAGCAGCGCGAGGCCGGCGCGAGTGCGCTCGCCGGGCGACAGGGAGGGCGCCGGGCGGCCGATGTCCTCCGCCCCGAGCGCGAACTTCGCGAGCAGGGTGCGCGAGTCGGTCGGCGGCAGTCCCGAGAGCTCCGTGAAGTCGTCCAGGAGGACGCCGGAGAAGAGGTCGCGTGCCTGGGTCAGCTCGCCGAAGACAACCGCGGGCCCGACGCGCCGCACGCCGCGAGCCAGCTGCAGCTCACCGGTCAGCGCCCGGATCAGCGTCGTCTTGCCGGCGCCGTTCGCGCCCACCACCGCCAGGCGGTCGCTGTAGTGCAGCGCAAGATCCATCGGGCCGAGCGTGAACGACCCGACCTCCACGACGGCGCCCCCGAGCTCGGCAATCGTCCCGGTGGGTGGCGCAGCCGCGAACTCCAGCTGGAGCCGCCACGGCGTCCACGGCTTCTCGACCTCCTCGAGCCGTTCCAGGTGATTGCGAGCCTGGTTGACCTTGCCGCGCAAGGCATTCGTCGCGCGCCGGTCCGAACCGCCGGTCTGACGCGCCAGCTTGCGCTCCCCACCGAGCGTGTGCGCCTGCCGGCGCCGGTCTTCGAGCAGCGTCGTGTACCGACGCTTCTCGTCGAGATAGTCGGCATAGGCGGCCTCGTGCTGGGCGCGGGCACGCTCGCGCGCCGCTTCGTACTCCGACCACGTGCCGCAGTATTCGTGCACCCGCCTCGTCTCCGCCTCGATCTCGACGACTCGATCGATCGTCCGGTCGAGGAAGTCGCGGTCGTGCGAGACGAGCACGACCCCGGCGGGCAGCCCGTTCAAGAACTGTTCGAGCCGTTCGAGCCCTGCGAAGTCCAGGTTGTTCGTGGGCTCGTCGAGCAGGAACACGTCGAAGCGGGAGAGGAGGATCGCGGCGAGCGCCGCTCGAGCGGACTCGCCGCCGGACAGGGTGCGCACCTCCCGGTCCGAGCGCCGGCCGAGGCCGACGTCGTCCAGCACGGAGGCCGCGCGCGCGTCGAAGTCCTCGCCGCCGAGCGCGAGGAAGCGATCGAGCGCGGCGGTGTAGCCGCCGACGAGGTCGTGCTCGTCGGCCAGTCGCGCCGCGAGCTCGTCCATCTCCTGTTCGGCCGCGCCCACGCCGGTGCGTCGCGCGAGGTAGTCGCGGACGGTCTCGCCGGCGCGGGCGTCGAGCTCCTGCGGCAGGTAGCCGACAGCGCCTGCGCAGATCACCCGGCCGGCGTCGGCCGCCTCCAGGCCCGCGAGCACGCGGAGCAGGGTCGACTTCCCGATCCCGTTCGGGCCGACGATCCCGACGCGGTCGC
The DNA here is from genome assembly GCA_963823265.1 of uncultured Thermoleophilia bacterium. Lineage (GTDB taxonomy): Bacteria > Actinomycetota > Thermoleophilia > Gaiellales > Gaiellaceae > PALSA-600. Next base: position 246,138 of record CAWGLA010000012.1, on the reverse strand, counting down.
CCGGGGCGACGACCAGCGAGACGTCGTCGAGCACCTGGACGGCTGCATAGCTCTTCGAGACGTTCCGTGCTGCCAATGAGCCCGGCATGGGGCGGACCTCCAATCAGTCGAAAGGGCGAGAGAAGCGGGTTTCGACTTAGAGATCCGTCATGGGACGAGCCCCGGAGGGCTCGCGGAGAATGATAGCTATCATGGGCGGCCGCCATGGCTGTCCCCAAGAGGAAAACATCGAAGGCGCGCCGCGACCAGCGGCGTGCCACGCACAAGCTCGAGGCTCCGCGCGTCAACACGTGCCCGCAGTGCGGGTCTCCGAAGCGCGCGCACCGCGTCTGCCCGACGTGCGGCACCTACAAGGGCCGCGAAGTCGAACCGCTCCGCCTCGACGTCCCTTAAGCCGTGACCCGCGTCGCCGTCGACGCTCTCGGTGGCGACAACGCGCCCGGCGAGGTGGTCCTCGGGGCGCTCGCCGCCGCGGCCGACGGAATCGACGTGACCCTCTTCGGGCCGGCCGGTCTCGACCCGCGGGGCCTGCCGCTCGTCGAGACGACCGAGGTGATCGAGATGGCGGACAAGCCCGCCGAGGCCGTGCGCGCCAAGCCCGATTCGAGCCTCGTCGCCTGCGTTCGCGCCGTCGCCGACGGCAGGGCCGACGCGGCGGTCTCCGCGGGCAACACCGGCGCCGTGCTGGCTGCCGGCCTCCTGCACCTCCGCCGCCTGCCCGGGGTGATGCGGCCCGCGATCGCCGTCCCCTTGCCCGCGCGCCAGGGCCCGAGCGTCCTGCTCGATGCCGGCGCCAATGCCGACGCGCGGCCGGAGCACCTCCTCCAGTTCGCGCACATGGGCGCGGTCTTCAGCGAGGAGCTGCTCGACGTCCACCGGCCCCAGGTCCGCCTGCTCTCGATCGGCGAGGAGGACGAGAAAGGCAACCAGCTGACGATCGACGCGCACCGGCTCCTGCGCGAGGACGAGCGCCTCAACTTCGCCGGGAACGCCGAGAGCCGCGACCTCTTGAGGGGCGTCGCAGACGTCGTCGTCGCGGACGGTTTCACCGGGCAACATCGCGCTGAAGCTGCTCGAGGGGACGATCAGCGAGCTGCTCGCCGAGCTGCGCGACGAGATCGGCGCGACCGTGACCGGCAAGCTCGGCGGCCTGCTGATCCGGCCCGCCGCCCGGCGGATGCGCAAGCGTCTCGACCCGGACACCTACGGCGGCGCTTATCTTCTCGGCCTGCGCGGCCTGGCCGTGATCGCGCACGGGAACTCGGGCCGCCAGGCGATCGCGAACGCGATCCGGCTGGCCGCCCGGGGCGCCGAGCACGGCGTGGTGGAGCGGCTCGCCGAGCGGCTCCCCGAGCGCGTCGGTGTATGATCGCCCGGTTTTCGCCCCTACGAATATTGAGGTGACATGGCAGCGTCGCGTGAAGAGGTCCTCGAGCGCGTCAAGGAAGTTCTGACGGAGCAGCTCGGAGTCGAGGAAGATCAGATCACCGAAGAGGCGTCGTTCCAGGAAGACCTGGACGCCGATTCGCTCGACCTGGTCGAGCTGATCATGGAGCTCGAAGATCAGTTCGGGATCAAGATCTCCGACGAGGATGCCCAGAAGATCACGACCGTCGGGCAGGCCGTCGACTACGTCACCTCGCACCAGTAAGTCCCAAAAATCGCTGCGGGAGCTGATCGACGAGCTTCCCGCAGAACGGGCGGCGGCGGTCTTCACGCATTCGTCGTGGGCCGCCGAGCGCACCGCCTCCTACGAGCGGCTCGAGTTCCTCGGGGACTCGGTGCTCGAGCTTGTGGTCGCGCGCACCCTCTACGACCGCTTCCCGGACTTCACGGAGGGGCGGATGGCGAAGGTGCGCTCGCATGTTGTCTCGCGTGCCAGCTGCGCCGTCGTCTCTCGAGAGCTCGAGCTCGGCGAGCGGTTGCGCGGCGAGGGCTCGGACGACGCCGACAAGCTCTCGCGGAACCGCAACGTGCTGGCGGCGCTGCTCGAGGCCGCACTCGCAGCTCTGTATCTGGAGCACGGCTTCGAGGCGATCGAGCCCGCGATCGTCGAGGCGTTCGAGTCGCGCATCCAATACGCCCTGACCACGTTCGTCGATCACAAGACCGAGCTCCAGGAGCGGCTCGCGCGTACGGGCCGCTCGGTCACGTACGCGACCGTGAAGGTCGAGGGGCCGCCGCACGACCGGTCGTTCACCGCCGCCGCGGTGATCGGCGGGGAGGTCGTGGGGACCGGGAAGGGCCGATCGAAGAAGGACGCCGAACAGGCTGCGGCACGGGAGGCGCTCGAAGGGATCAGCCCAGCAGGCGGCGGTACAGCTCCTGTGTCGGGGGCGACGGGTTGATCCCCAGATCGTCGCGTAGCTTCGTTCGCAGCGCCTCGTAGACGAGCAGCGCCTCGGCGGGGTTGCCCTCGCGGTCGAGTGCCTCCATCAGGATCCGGTGACCCGACTCTCGGTAGGGCTCGAGCCCGACCAGCTGCCGTCCGGCGCGCACCGCTGCGGACAGCTCGGTGCCGCCGACGCCGAGCGTCGACGCGCCGTACGCCTCGAGCGCGCGCACGTGCAGTTCGCCCAGGCGCCGGCGCTCGCCGTCGATCCAGGCTGCATCCTCGCCGGCCAGGAACGGGCGGCCGGCCACGAACATCGCGACCTGTGACGGGCCCCAGGCGGCGTGCGGGTCGCCGAGCGCGAGCGCGCTCTCGGCGCGATGTACGGCCGCGGCGGCCGCCTCGATGTCGACCCACAGACCGTCGACCGCAGGGCGCAGCCCTTCGAGGGGCAGCACACGCCGCAGCTTGGACAGGAGCGGTGCCAACCCGCCGTCGCGTCCCGACGGCCAGAGCGCCCCGACCAGCTCGTCGCGCGAGACCGTCCGCAGGCGGTTCGCGACGAGGAACGCGAGCAGCAGCCGGCCCTGACGCCCCGGAAGCTCGTCCTCGACGCGACGGTCGTCGAGCTCGACGACGAACCGGCCGCAGAGCTGCACTTTCCCTCGCGACAACTCGGCGCCAACATAGACCCAACGTCCACCCCGTACAACGAGCCGACACGAGCGAAGGGAGCAGTCATGTCGAAGCAGATCACGTGTGAGTGCGGCTATGTGATCCGCGGCAACACCGACGGCGAGGTCGTCCAGGGCGCACGCGACCACATGCGCGCCGACCATCCCGATCTCCTCGACAAGGTGTCGGATGCGGATCTCCAGGGCTGGATCGAGGAGGTCTGAGATGGCTGTCCCGAACTTCGACCCGGTGGCATACAAGGAGACGACGCGCGTTCAGTGGCAGGACGCGGCGACGTCGTGGCACCGCTGGGATCCCGTCTTCGACCGGTGGCTCGGAGAGGCGACGCAGCGCATGCTCGACCTTGCGCACGTTGGTGAGGGAACGCGCTTGCTCGACATCGCGGCCGGCTCCGGCGGGCAGTCCCTCGAGGCGGCACGCCGCGGCGCGGTCGTGCTCGCGACCGATATCTCCTCCAGCATCCTCGACGAGGCTGCGGCCGCGGCCCGGGCAGCGGGCCTGTCCACGATCGCGACCCGGGTCATGGACGGCGAGTCGCTCGACGTCGAGCCGGGCTCGTTCGACGCGGCGATCTCGAGGCTTGGATTGATGTACCTGCCGGACAAGCTCGGCGCGCTCGCCGCGGCCAAGGAGGCGCTGCGTCCGGGCGGCCGCTACGCGGCGATCGTCTTCGCCGAGCCCGAGCGGAACCGGTTCTTCTCGGTGCCGATCTCGATCATCCGCCGGAACGCGGAGCTGCCGCCGCCCGGGCCGGGGCTGCCGGGGCCTTTCTCCACCACGAACCTCGGTGAGCTCCTCGAAGGGGCAGGCTTCCAGGACGTCGAGGTGCACCGGGTCGAAGCGCCGCTGCGGCTCGCGACCGCTGCCGAATGCACCCGGCTCGAGCGGGAGTCGTTCGGGGCGCTGCACCAGATGCTGGCGGGCCTCGACGAGAGCGCACGCGAGGCGACCTGGGCCGAGATCGAAGTTGCGCTCCGGGAGTTCGAGACTGACGCGGAGTTCAGCGGCCCCTGCGAATTGCTGGTGGGTGCAGGGACGAATTAGGGCGGTCGAGCGGCGTCCTGGCCGCTCGATAGCCTGGTCCACGCGTGCACCTGAAAGCGATCAAGCTGCGCGGCTTCAAGTCGTTCGTCGATCCCGTCGAGATCCACCTCGAACGGGGAGTGGCGGTCGTGGTCGGGCCGAACGGCTCGGGGAAGTCGAACGTCTCGGACTCGATCCTCTGGGCGACCGGATCGTTGAGCCCGGGCGAGCTGCGCGCCGAGAAGCCGGACGACGTCCTCTTCTCGGGGTCGGTCGGCCGCCAGCCGACCGACTTCTGCGAGGTCGACCTGCTGTTCGACAACGCCGACGGCGAGTGGCCCGAGCTGCCGTACAGCGAGGTCTCCGTCGCGCGGCGCCTGCACCGCGGCGGCGAGGGCCAGTACCTCGTCAACAAGACGGCGGTGCGCCGCATCGACCTGGTCGAACTGCTCTCCGACGTCGGTCTCGGCGGCGGTCTCCGCTCCGTGATCTCGCAGGGCCGCGTCGAGACCGTGCTCAACTCGAAGCCCTCCGAGCGGCGCGAGCTGATCGAGGAGGCGGCCGGCCTCGGCCGCTTCAAGCGTCGCCGGCATCGGGCGGAGCTGAAGCTCGCCCGGGTCGCGGTCCAGGTCGACCGAGCGCGCGATCTCGAAGAAGAGGTCAAGAAGCGGCTGCGTCCGCTGGCGCTGCAGGCGACCGCGGCCGAGCGCGCCGAGAAGCTGGGCGTCGAGATCTCCGGTCTGCAGGCAGCGATCGCCACGCTCGACCTCGCGCGGCTCGCGCAGCGCCGCGCGGAGGCCGAAGGGCGTCGTGCTGTGACCGCCGAGGAGCGCCGGTCGCTCGACCAGCAGATCAGCGCGCTCGTCGCCGAGCGTGAGAGCGCCGAGGAGGAGCTCACCGATTCAGCCGGCGCCCGCGAGCAGGCCACGGCCGCGCTCTACCGGCTGCGAAGCGGCGGCGAGCGGATCGCATTGCGCCGCGAGTCGGCGGCAACGCTGACCGCGTCGCTCCGCGCGGAGCTGCAGGCGGCGCGCAGCTACGACCCCTCCGCGTCGGTCGGGCTGGAAGCAGCCGCGCGTGACGCCTCGACCGCCGCCCAGTCGGCCGCCGCGGAGCGGGCGCGCCTCCAGGTCGAAGCCGAGGGACGCTGGGCCTGCATCGCCGCGATCGAACGCCGCGAACAGTCCATGTTCGCCGCCGAGCTCGACGAGGTGCTCGCGCGCCGCGCCGAGACCGAGTCGCAACTCACCGGCGGCGGGCGAGATGCACTGCTTGCGCTGCGCGGCGCCACGCAGCGACTCGGCGTGCGGCACGAATCGGCACAACGCCTCCTGTCGGAGCTGCAGCTGGAGCTCGAGGATGCGCGCCGGGTCCCGGCAGGGCCGACGCCTGCCGAGCTCGGGCACCTGGCAGACGATGCCGACGCGGCTGCGCGTACCGCGGTGCGGGAACAGGAGGATCTCGAGGCTCGCGTCCGTCTCGCACGCGAACGCCTGGTCGCGCTCGAGCAGTCGCTTGCCGAACGCGAGGGGCTGCCGCCCGCGGCGCGCGCGCTCGCCGAGGAAGGCGAGCAGCTCGCACTGCAGCTGCTGGAGGTGGAGTCGGGCGCCGAGCGCTCGACCGCCGCGGCACTCGGTCATCGCGCGTCCGCCGTGCTGGCGGCGAATCCGGCGCGCGGCCTCGAGCTGATCGAGAAGGCGAGGGCGGCCGGGCTCGGCTCGGTGCTGGTGCTCATCGGCCGGGACCCGCGCGAGCTCGTCGACGTGCCCGTGCTGCCACGCGACGAGCTGCTCGCATCGAAGGTGCCCGCCGTCACCGCCGAGGGGATCGGCTGGGACCCGGAGCAGGGTGAGCTGTGGTTCGCGGGCGAGACGGCCGAGGCCGTCCTGCTGGAGCTCGACGCACGTCGCCGTGAGCTGCACGCCGAAGTGGAGGAGCTCGCAGCGCGTGCAGTCGAGGCGGCGACCCGCCGCGAGCAGGCACGCGAGGACGCCCGGCTCGCTGCCGAGCGCCTCGCCCCCGTCGCGCACCTGCGCAACGTGCGTCCAGCCGACGCCTCACGGCTCGCCCGGATCGTTGCCGGCGCCGAAAGGCTCGATGAGACCTTGAGGGTTGTGGCGGCCGCCGCCGGGCGGCTCGAGACTCCGCTCGCCGAGCGAACCGGCCGCCTCGCCGAGGACCTGCGCGGGATCGCCGGCCGCGAGTCGGAGCTCCGCCGCGCCGTCTCCGAGGCCGATGCCCGGGCGCTCGCTGCCGAGCGCCGCGCAGGCGGCCGCACTGCGGACGTCGCCGCCGGCGAGCCCGGTAGGTTGCGGCTCGAGGCCGAAGATCTCTCGGAGCGGGCTCTGGAGGCGGGCAAGGCGGCCGAGGAGGCCGCCGAGCGGGCCAGGACTGCCGCTCGCGCGCTCGCAGACGCGGATCCGGCTCACGCCCGCCGTCCCAACGAGCTCGTCCTGGTGCGGCTCGCGGGCGGGGCCGAGCGGCTCGAGCAAGCGCTCGCGATCGAGGTCGAGCACTTCGAAGCTCCCGTCAGCCGCCGCGCGGAGGCGCAGGCCGCCCGCACGACGGAGCTCGGGGCCTCGCTCCGCAGGCTCGGCGCCGAGGAGGTGGAGCTCCGCCAGGCCGCGGCCGCCGCCGGTGAGCAGCTCGCTGCGATCGACGTCGAGCTCGCCCGGACCGATGCCGAGCGCGACGAGGCGACGCGGCGCCTCGAGGCTGCCGGGGTCGAGCCCGCCGACGGCGTCGACCGCGACGAGCTCGCCGAGAAGCTCGCGCGGTACGAGAAGCGGCGCGAGCAGCTCGGCCAGGTCAACCCGCTCGCGAAGGAGGAATACGACGCCGAGAAGGAGCGACTCGAAGAGCTCTCCGTGCAGCGCGCCGACCTGGAGAAGAGCCTCGACGAGCTCGAGAAGCTCCGCGACGAGCTGACGACGACGGTCGAGACGCGCTTCGCCGAGACCTTCACGGCGGTCGAGCAGCACTTCCGCGAGGTGGCGGCGACGCTGTTCCCTGGCGGCGAGGGACGGCTGCGGATGACGGAGCCGGAGGACGAGGACGAAGAGCCCGGGATCGAGGTCGAGCTCCGTCCGGCCGGCAAGCGCGTGACGCGGCTGTCGCTTCTCTCCGGCGGCGAGAAGGCGCTCGGCGCGATCGCCTTCCTGTTCTCGCTCTTCCTGGCGCGCCCGAGCCCGTTCTACCTCCTCGACGAGGTCGAGGCCGCGCTCGACGACACGAACATCGGGCGCTTCACCGAACTGCTGCGCAGCTATGCCGATCGCGCACAGTTCATCGTGATCACGCATCAGAAGCGCACGATGGAAGCCGCCGACGTTCTCTACGGCGTGACGATGGGGACGGACGGCGTTTCGCAGATCGTCTCGCGGCGGCTGCCGCGGGAGGAAGAGGTCGCAGCAACGGCTTGAGCGCTAACGTGCCCCGGTCATGGCACGGAGCTGGGGACAGTTGCTGGGCGATTCCGATGCGCCGGCCGAGAGCGAGGTCGAACAACGCGGCTTCTTCGGCCGGCTGCGCGAGTCGCTCGGCAAGTCGCGCCGCGCGCTCACGGAGCAGCTCGCGGTCGCCGCGTTCGATCCCGGCGACGATGCGTCGTGGGAGCGGCTCGAAGAGGCACTGATCTACGCCGACGTCGGGGTGCGGGCGACCGCAGAGCTGATCCGGCGGCTCGAGGCGCGTCAGGACCTGACGGAGCTCGGCGAGGCGCTTGCAGAAGAGATCGCCGCGCTGTTCGGCGAGCCGCCGACCCTCGATCTCGAGCACGAGCCGGCGGTGCTGCTCGTGGTCGGCGTCAACGGCACCGGCAAGACGACGACGATCGGCAAGCTCGCGAACAAGCTGCGCGAGCATGGGCGCACCGTGACGCTCGGGGCCGCGGACACTTTCCGCGCCGCCGCCGAGGAACAACTCGAGATCTGGGCGGAGCGCTCCGGCGCGAGCTTCGTCGGCGGTGAGCGCGGGGGCGATCCCGCCGCCGTGGCTTACGACGCCGTCGGTTCGCCTACAGATGTCGTGATCGTCGACACCGCCGGCCGGTTGCACACGCAGACGAACCTGATGGACGAGTTGGCGAAGGTGCGGCGGGTGATCGCCGGTCGTCTCGAGGGCGCGCCGCACGAGGTGTTGCTCGTCGTCGACGCGACCACGGGACAGAATGGGCTTCAGCAGGCGCGCCTCTTCAGCGAGGCGGTCGGTGTCACCGGCGTCGCACTGACGAAGCTCGACGGCTCGGCGAAGGGTGGCATCGCCGTCGCAATTGCGTACGAGCTCGGGCTGGCGGTGAAGCTCGTCGGGGTCGGCGAAGGACTCGACGACCTGCGGCCGTTCGACGCCGGCGACTTCGCGAGAGCGCTGGTGGCGGAATGACGATCGTCGCCGCAGAAGGCTTCGAGCTCGATCGACTTGCGGCCGTCTTCAACGCAGGCTACGAGGGGTATTTCGTGCCGGTCGAGGTCGACGCCGTGGCGTACCGCTCGCTGCTCGACCTGTGGGACATCGATCTGTCGCGGTCGCGCGTCGCGCTACGCGACGACGAACTGGTGGGCTTCGTCAACCTCGGTGTGCGAGGCGGCAACGGCTGGATCGGCGGGCTCGGGGTGGTGCCTGCGGAGCGTCGGCACGGCGTCGGGCGCGCGCTGATGGAGTCCGTGCTCGAGGTGGCTCCGCCGCGAGTGACGCTCGAGGTGCTCGAGCAGAACGGCGCTGCGATCCGTCTGTACGAGCAGCTCGGGTTTGTTCGGACGAGGGTCCTCGAGGTGTGGTCGCTCCAGGCCGAGGTGCCCGCCGCCGAAGCGCGTGCGGTCGGCAAACGGCCCCTCGGCCAGGCCGGTCTGCCCTGGCAGCGCGCTGACGAGTCGCTGCCGGAGGGGTGCGAGCGGATCGAGGTCGACGGAGCGGCTGCGCTGATCCGGGTCAACGGTCCGCGGGTCGGCGTCGCCCAGCTCGCGGCCGAGGACGCGGATGCGGCGGCGGAGCTGCTCGCCGCCGCCCGCGGGCGCGGTGAGTCGCTGCACTTCATGAACGTCCCGGAGGGCGATCCGGCAGCGGCTGCGCTGCGCCGCCTGGGCGGCAGCCTCGACCTGCGCCAGTTCGAGTACGAACTGGTGCGGTAGCGCTCTCTCAGCCACGGCCTCGGGTCTGACCCCGGCTAGGGCCGGCGACCTCGTTCAGTTCCTCCAGTGATGTAGCTGTACATCTACGTCGGACCGAACCGCCGGCGACCAGCCGCGTCCCGACCAGACCCGTCCGGGGTCTGACCCTGTGGTTCCGAGCTGCGCGGCGGTGGTGGCGGGTGTCCGACACCGCGCGGTGTCAGGCACCCTCGCTCGAGCGAGCCCAGAGGTTGATGTCGCTGTCGGTCGCGAACCGGTCGATCTCGGCCAGCTCGTCGTCGGAGAAGTCGAGCCGCTGCAGCGCGCCGAGCGAGTCCTCGAGCTGGGCGACCGAGGACGCCCCGATCAGCGTCGAGGTCATCCTGGGATCGCGCAGTGTCCAGGCCAGTGACATCTGGGCGAGCGACTGGCCGCGTTTCTTCGCGAGCTCGTTCAGCCCTCGGATCTTCGCGAGCGTCTCCTCCGTCAGCAGGTCGGGCGAAAGCGAGGTGTTCTCGGCCGCACGCGAGTTGGCCGGGATGCCGTCGAGGTACTTGTCCGTGAGCATCCCCTGCGCCAGCGGTGAGAAGCCGATGCAGCCGACGCCGAGGTCGTCGAGTGTCGAGAGCAGCTCCGGCTCGATCCACCGGTTGAGCAGCGAGTACGACGGCTGGTGGATGAGCAGCGGTGTGCCGAGCGAGCGCAGGATCGCCGCAGCCTCGCGCGTCAGCTCGGGCGAGTACGACGAGATGCCTGCGTAGAGTGCCTTGCCCGACCGGACCGCTGTGTCGAGTGCGCCCATCGTCTCCTCGAGCGGCGTCTCGGGATCGAAGCGGTGCGAATAGAAGATGTCCACGTAGTCGAGCTGCAGCCGCTCGAGGGACTGGTCGAGTGACGCGAGCAGGTTTTTGCGCGAGCCCCATTCGCCGTACGGGCCGGGCCACATGTCGTAGCCGGCCTTCGTCGAGATCACGAGCTCGTCCCGGTAGTGGCGGAAGTCGTCGCGGAAGACGCGGCCGAACGTCTCTTCGGCCGAGCCGTACGGCGGCCCGTAGTTGTTCGCCAGGTCGAAGTGGGTGACGCCGAGATCGAACGCGCGACGGAGAATCGCGCGGCTCGTCTCGAGGGGGCGGTTCCCGCCGAAGTTGTGCCAGAGCCCGAGTGTGATCGCGGGCAACTGCAGGCCGCTCCGGCCGCAGCGGCGGTAGCGCATGTGCTGGTAGCGGCCGTCGGCCGCCGTGTACAACGCCATCGGCTGGATCCTAGAGGGGGCGAGCTACCATGCGCGGTCGTGTTCGACAGCCTCGCAGACAAGCTCCAGAGCGCTCTCGGCGATCTCCGGAAGAAGGGAAAGCTCGACGAGGAGTCGATCTCGCGCGCGATGCGCGAGATCCGCCTTGCGCTGCTCGAGGCCGACGTCAACTTCACCGTGGTCCGCGACTTCGTCGCCCGTGTCCGCGAGAAGGCGCTCGGGGAAGAGGTCCTGAAGAGCCTGACGCCGGGGCAGCAGGTCGTGAAGATCGTGCACGACGAGCTCACGGCGCTGATGGGCGAGGGCGAGTCGGGGCTCGCCTTCGGAAAGTTCACCGTCATCCTGCTGGCGGGGCTCCAGGGCTCGGGCAAGACGACGACGTCGGCGAAGCTCGCGCTTGCGTTGCGCAAGCAGGGGCGCAAGCCGGGCCTCATCGCTGCCGATCTGCAGCGCCCGGCTGCGATCGACCAGCTCGAGCAGCTCGGCAAGCAGATCCAGGTGCCCGTCTACCGGACGGAGACGAAGGATGCGGTTGAGGCGACGCGGAGCGGGATCGAGCGCGCCCGCGCCGACGGGCTCGACACGGTGATCGTCGACACTGCGGGCCGCCTGCAGATCGACGAGGCGCTGATGGCGGAACTGGCGCGCGTCCGCGACGAGGCGAAGCCGCACAACATCCTGCTCGTGCTGGACGCGATGACCGGTCAGGAGGCCGTGAACGTCGCACAGGCTTTCGACGAGCGGATCGCGTTCGACGGGGTCATCCTGACGAAGCTCGACGGCGATGCCCGTGGCGGCGCGGCGCTCTCGGTCAAGGCGATCACGGGCAAGCCGATCAAGTTCGCGTCGATGGGCGAGAAGGTCGACGCCCTCGAGGTGTTCCACCCCGACCGGATGGCCTCGCGCATCCTCGGGATGGGCGATGTGCTCACCCTGATCGAGCGGGCCGAGGCGGCCGTCGAGGAGGACGAGCAGGCGGAGATGGAGAAACGGCTCGCCGCCGGGCAGTTCACGTTCGACGACTTCCTGAAGGCGTACAAGATGCTCCGTCGGATGGGGCCGCTGCAGGGGATCATGAAGATGATCCCGGGCCTGAAGGACCAGCTCGGGGACGTCGACGTCGACGAGAACCAGCTGGGGCGTGTCGAGGCGATCGTGCTCTCGATGACGCCGCAGGAGCGCCGTTCGCCTATCGTGATCGACGGCAAGCGGCGGATTCGCATCGCCAACGGCTCCGGAGCGACCGTCGAGCAGGTCAATCAACTGCTCGAGGCACGGAAGCAGATGGAGAAGATGATGAAGCAGATGGGGCGGGGGAAGATGCCGGCCCTCCCGAACCAGCAGGCGCCCGAACCGCTGTCCGCAGGACGGAAGACGGGCGTCAAGCGCAAGAAGAGAAAGGCCGGACGGAGGTAAAGGAATCGAATGGCAGTCAAGCTGAGGCTCACCCGCGTGGGCTCGAAGAAGAACCCGATCTACCGTGTGGTGGCCGCTGACTCGCGCTCGCCCCGGGATGGGAAGTTCCTCGAGATCGTGGGTCGGTACAACCCACAGACCGACCCCTCGACGATCGATCTCGATGAGGCGAAGGTCAAGGACTGGCTGGGCAAGGGCGCACAGCCCACCGAAGCGGTCGCGAAGCTGATCAAGATCTCCGGCATCGAGAAGTAGCGGCGGGCGGGTTTTCGATGGCGGAGCTGCTCGCGTATCTCGCCCGCGAGCTCGTCGACGATCCGGACGCCGTCCGCGTGGAGACGGAGGAGCGTGACGGCGCGCTCGTCCTCGTGCTGCACGTCGCCGCCGACGACGTCGGCAAGGTAATCGGCCGTCAGGGCAGGATCGCGCGCGCCTTGCGGACGCTCGTGCGCGCAAGCGCCGCCCGGGAGGGGCGGCGTGTGCTCGTCGAGATCGCCGATCCCGATCCGGCGGCGTAGTTGGCTGAACCGCAATGAAGGTCGCGGCGCTGTACGACGTCCATGCGATGCCGTGGGCGCTGGAGGCCGTGCTCGCGGAGGTCGAGGCGGATGTGATCGTCTGCGGCGGCGACTACCTCTACGGCCCGTGCCCGCGTGAGACCGTCGCGATCATCCGGTCGCTCGACGCGCAGGTGCTGCGCGGCAACTGCGAGGATCTCGCCGAAGAATGGGAGCGCAGCGAGCTCGCCCAGGGCGATCTCGAATGGCTGCAATGCCTGCCGCTCGCGGTGACGGTCGACGGCGTCCTCTACTGCCATGCGGCTCCGGCCGACAACACTCCGATCACCACCGCCGAGACACCCGAGGACGCGGTCCGGCAGACATTCGCAGGCCACACCGGCACGATCGTGATCGGGCACACGCACCATCAGTTCGACCGGCGCGTTGGCGACTTGCGGATCGTCAACGCGGGCTCGGTCGGTATGGCCTATGAGGGCGACGTCGCGGCCTACTGGACGCTGGTCGTCGACGGCGAGCCGATGCCGAGGCGCACAGCGTTCGACCTCGATCGGGCCGTCCGCGAGACGAGCGCGAGCGGCTGGCCGCACGCCCAGGCGTTCGTCGCCGAGAACCTGCTGCACGCGGTGGCGCGCGACGAGGCGATCGCCTCGCTCGAGTCGCGTCGATGAGGCTCATGCCAGGGCACGATCGGGGACACGCCGTTGTGAGACGAGTCCCTTGGTCAGACCAAGTGATACGGAACGGTGACAATCGTTCCACAGGGCTTGAGCCCATCGCTGAGCAGCCTGGCGACTTGTCCTCCCGCGCCACGTCTCGTGGTCAGACCAGGGTTACCGAAGCGAAACAGACCTTCCACAGGTGCGCCGAGCCGGGAGTCTCGACCCGATGAGGGTCCGCATCGGCACGGTCGGCCGCCCGCACGGGATCGACGGCGCGTTCTTCGTCGAGCAGCCGTCGGAGGACGGGCGCTGGTGGAAGACGGGCGCGACGTTCCTCGTGGACGGCGTGCCGGTGGAGGTCGTCGCGCACCGCCGCTCGTCCGGGCGGCCCGTGATCAAGCTCGACCGGCCCGTGGCGCGCGGGGCAGCGCTGGAGGTCGAGCGCGAGGCGCTCCCCGCCACGGAGCCCGACGAGTACTACGCCTACCAGCTCGTCGGGCTGCCCGTGGTGGAGGAGAACGGGCGCGCACTCGGAAGCGTCAAGGTCGTGACGCCGGGCGTTGCGAACGACGTGCTCGAGCTCGATACCGGCGTGCTGCTGCCCATGGTGGAGGAGTGCATCCTGCAGATCGATCTCGACGCGAGTCGCATCACCGTGGCGGAGGGATTCGCGGACTGATGCAACTCGACGTGTTCACGCTCGTCCCACACGCGTTCGCCTGGCTCACCGAGCAGCGTCCCGTCGCGACCGTGCTCGGCAGCGAGCTCGACCTGCGGCTCTTCTCCTATCGCGATCACACGCCGCTCCGGAACGGCCAGGTCGACGACGAGCCGTACGGAGGTGGCGCCGGGATGGTGCTGCGCGTCGACGTCGTTGCCACGGCGTTGGAGGCGGTCTACGGCGGGACCACGAACCACCCGGTGATCGCGCTCAGCCCGCAGGGCCGGCAGCTGACTCAATCCATCGTCGAAGAGCTCGCTGCGACCGAGCACCTGACGCTGCTCTCGGCCCGCTTCGAGGGCTTCGACGAGCGGATCGTCGAGCATCTGGCGACCGATGCGATCTCGATCGGCCCGTACGTCCTCTCGAACGGCGACCTGCCGGCGATGGTGCTCGTCGACGCGATCGCGCGACGTCTGCCGGGGGCGTTGAGCGAGGGGTCGGGCGAGCTCGAGTCGTTCTCCGAGGAGCTGGGTGGCGGCCTTGAGTACCCTCACTACACGAGGCCTGCGGAATACCGGGGCTGGCGGGTTCCCGACGTGCTGCTTTCGGGTGACCATGCACGAATCGAAGGCTGGCGAAGGGAGCAGGTCCCGCTGAGGAACCCGATCGACCATCTGACCGAAGGGCTGCCGCACGGCTGGCGGGTCACGATCGACTGGCTCGTCACGATTGTCGGCGCGATCGCAATCGTGCTCGCGATCAAGGCGTGGGTCGTGAACCCCTACCGGATCCCGTCCAGCTCGATGGAACCGACGCTGCACTGTGCCCGGCCCGGGTCGGAGTGCGAAGCGCGGTTCTCCGACCGCGTACTTGCCTGCCGCTTCTGTTACCGCTTCTGGTCGCCGAAGCGCGGCGACATCATCGTCTTCAAGACACCGCCGCTCGCCGCGGTGCGCTGCGGCGCAGGCGGGACGTTCGTCAAGCGCCTGATCGGGCTGCCCGGAGACGTCTGGTCGGAGCAGGAAGGCTACGTCTACATCAATGGCAAGCGCTTGAACGAGCCGTACATCAAGCCCGACCGCCGGGACGACCGTACGATCGCGCGCATGCGGATCCCGAAGGGCCAGTACTTCTTCATGGGCGACAACCGGGGGTCGTCCTGCGACTCGAGGGCGTGGGGCACGGTCCCGAAGGCCAACCTGATCGGCAAGGTCTTCGCCACCTACTGGCCGCCCAGCCGGATCACGATCCGCTGACGAGGGCTGCTACGATTCCGCCCGGCCTCCGGCCCCTTTCGACATGAGCACGATCATCCAGGACATCGAGCGCCGCCAGCTGCGCGAAGTGCCGCGGTTCAAGGCGGGGGACACGGTACGGGTTCATTTCCGGGTCATCGAAGGTGCGCGCCAGCGCATCCAGGTGTTCGAGGGGATCACGATCAAGCGCCAGGGTGCCGGCGCCCGCGAGACGTTCACCGTCCGCAAGAACTCGTTCGGCGTCGGCGTCGAGCGCACGTTCCCGCTGCATTCACCGAAGATCGACAAGATCGAGGTGATGCAGATCGGCGACGTTCACCGCGCGAAGCTCTACTACCTGCGCGGCAAGGTCGGGAAGAAGGCTCGCGTCCGCGAGCTCCGCCAGTCGTAACTTCTTCGCAAACTCCGGCCTCCTGAGCACGATGCCGCCCGCGAGCCGGGCTATTCTCGGCACGTGCCGACCAAGCGCCGCCAGACAGGCCAGAAGCTGCTCCGGTTCGACCGCGGGCTCGGCGCGCGCCTCGTCGCCGGGGCCGACGAGGCGGGGCGCGGCCCGCTGGCAGGCCCGCTCGTCGTCGCGGGTGTCCTGCTCGACTACGAGTGCTTGCGCGACCACCGCGTTCGGCCGTTGGCGCTCCTGAACGACTCGAAGCAGGTCGACGCGTCAACGCGCGACGAGCTCTACCGCGCGGTGATCGCTTGCGCCGAAGTCGTGGCGGTGCGGGTGTTCCCGGCGTTCGTGATCGACCGTGACGGGCTGCACAAGTGCAATCTGCGCGGACTGCGCGAAGCGCTCTGGGCGTGCCAGCCGGCGGACGTCTGCCTGGTCGACGGATTCAAGCTCGGCCCGACAGCGCCGCCGCACCGGGCGATTATCGACGGCGATACCAAGAGCGCCGCGATCGCCGCGGCGTCGATCATCGCGAAGGTCACACGGGACCGCTACATGCGCACCGCCGACGCGCTGTATCCCGGCTACGGGTTCGCCTCCCACGTCGGCTACATCACGCAGTCGCACACCGAGATCGTGCGCGAGCGAGGGCCTTGCGAGATCCACCGCAGGTCGTGGCGTGCGCGCGCCTACCTCCCCGCAGCCTAGAAACCCGGCGGAGCGCCGTGCGGCGCGCTGGTACCGCATACGCGGCTATCGGATCCTCGACACCAACTGCTGGCTCGCCGGTGCCGAGATCGACGTGGTTGCGCGCCGCGGCCGCATGCTCGTCTTCTGTGAGGTGAAATCAAAGCGCGGCGACCGGTTCGGCGACCCACTGGAGATGGTCGACGCGCGGAAAGTCGCCCGCGTGCGGCGGGCGGCGGCGGCCTGGCTCGCCGGCCACCAGCAGCTGGCCGGACTCGACGTGCGCTTCGACGTGATCGCCGAGCGTGCTGGGCGAATCGAGCATCTGGCGGACGCGTTCTAGGAGCCGCCGCAGCGACGGCGAACTTTGCTCCGTGGGCATCACCCAGGAGCAGATCTACGAGGGCCTCGACCTCGACCTGTCGTGGTCCGAGCGCGAACTGCCCGAACGTGTGCGCACGAAGCACGTCCACCGCCTCCACCCGTACCTCGGGAAATACGTGCCGCAGCTCGTCGAGGAGCTCTTCCGCCGGCATGTGCCGGTGCACGGGCGCGTGCTCGACCCGTTCGCCGGCTCGGGGACGACGCTCGTGCAGGCGCTCGAATCCGGTCTCGACTCGGTCGGCGTCGACATCGCGGCATTCAACTGCCTGCTGATGCGCGTCAAGACCGGCAGCCACAATCCATTCGGGCTCGAGCACGACCTGCGCGATGCGCTGGCACGGTTCGAGCGTGGGGAGGGCGAGCCAACCGGCGCAACGCCGTACCTGCGCCGCTGGTTCGCGCCGGACGCGCGCAAGCAGTTGCTGCGCTTCCGGTCGCTCGCGGACGAGTACGAGCACGGAGAGGTCCTGCGCGTCGTGCTCACACGCGCAGCGCGGTCGGCGCGACGGACCACGCATTTCGACCTCGACTTCCCGAAGTCGCCGCAGATCGAGCCGTACTGGTGCCACAAGCATCGCCGCGAATGCCGTCCCGTCGAGCATGCCGAGCATTTCATCCGTCGCTATACGCTCGACACCCTGACCCGTCTGAGGGACTTCGGTCGTGTGCGCTCGCGCAAAGTGGCGGCTGTCCTGCACGGCGACGCTCGCGAGCTTCCTTTGCCGGGGCCGTTCGACGCGGTTGTCACCTCACCGCCGTATCCCGGCCTGATCGACTACCACGAGCAACATCGCTACGCGTACGAGCTGCTCGGGCTCGACGATCTGCGCGAGCGCGAGATCGGCGCTGCCGCCCGCGGCACCTCGAAGGCGGCGCTTGCGGCATACGTCGACGGCATCTCGACCGTGTTCGCGGCCGGCGCTGCGGCGCTGAAGCCGCGCGGCCGGGTGGTGATCGTGGTCAACGACCGGCGTGACCTCTATCCGGAGATTCTCGAACGGGCAGGCCTCGTGCTGGAGCAGCGCTACCAGCGCCACGTCAACCGGCGCACCGGCCGTCGCGCAGGCGAGTACTTCGAGGACGTACTGGTCGCACACCGGTAGTCCGCGACCGATTTCACACTCTCGGCACGGAGCCGTGACGGACACGTCACGACTTGGCGCCTAGCGTGACGGCGTGCTCGCACGCACTGTCACCCATGCGCTCGTCGGGATCGACCCACGCCGCGTCGAGGTCGAGGCGCATCTCCAGCAGGGCCTGCCCTCGTTCGCGATCGTCGGTCTCGCCGACCGTGCGTGCCAGGAGGCGAAGGAGCGGGTCCGCAGCGGCATCTCGTCGGCAGAGCTCGAGTGGCCGACCAAGCGCCGGATCACGGTCAACCTCGCTCCGGCGGCCCTGCGCAAGGAGGGGTCCGGGTTCGACCTGCCGATCGCTCTCGCTGTGCTCGCCGCCTCGTACCAGGTCCCTCCCGAGGCGCTCGAGGGTCATGCCGCGGTCGGTGAGCTGGCGCTCGACGGGCGCCTGCGGCCCGTTCCGGGTGCGCTCGTCGCCGCCGAGGGAGCCCGCCGGTCCGGGCTCACCCACCTCGTCTGCGCCGCCGAGTCGGGCGCAGAGGTCGCGTTGGCGGGGATCGAGCCGGTCGGTGTGCGCCACCTCGCCGAGGCGGTCGCCTATCTGCGCGGAGAGCGAGACCCGCCCGAGACCCCTCTGCCGGGCGACGACTTCGAATCGCTGGCGGGCGTCCCCGACCTCTCGGACGTTCGTGGTCAGGAGCGGGCGCGCCGTGCGCTCGAGGTGGCTGCCGCGGGCGGGCACAACGTCCTCTTCGCCGGGCCGCCCGGGTCGGGAAAGACGATGCTCGCACGCCGCCTGCCGGGGATCCTGCCTCTCCTGGACGACGACCGCTCGCTCGAGGCGACGCGGATTCATTCGGTCAGCGGTGTGCTGCCCCCGGCCGGCGGGCTCGTCCGTGTGCCGCCGTTCCGAGCGCCCCACCATTCGGCGTCGGTCGCGGCCGTGATCGGCGGGGGCGGTGGGATGCCTCGGCCCGGCGAGGTGAGCCTCGCCCACCACGGCGTGCTCTTTCTCGACGAGCTGCCCGAGTTCCAGCGGCCCGTCCTCGAAGCCCTGCGCCAGCCGCTCGAGGACGGCTACGTCTCCGTCGTGCGTGTCGCCGGGCGGGCCGTCTTTCCGGCGCGCTTCCAGCTCGTCGGCGCGATGAATCTCTGCCCGTGCGGCGGCCGCGGCGACGGGGCGGCCCGGTGCTCGTGCACGCCGGAACGTGTTCAGCGTTACCGCGAGAAGCTCTCGCGGGCGCTGCTCGATCGCTTCGACCTGCTGCTCACGGTACCGCGGCCGCGTGCGGCCGACCTGGCCGGGGCGCCGGGCGAGGCGTCGGCCCCCGTCCGTGAGCGCGTCCTCGCTGCCCGCCGACGGCTCCGCGCTGGGCCGCCGGCGCGGACCCTGCCGGCCGACGACCTGCTGACGCGCGCGGTTGAGCGGCTGCCGCTCTCAGGTCGCGGGCGGGCGCGGGTTGCACGCGTCGCCGAGACGATCGCCGGCCTCGCCGGAGCAGAGTCGGTCGAGCCTGAGCACCTCGCGGAGGCGCTCTCATACCGGCCGCCGGTGGAGTTGACCGAGTGAGCGAGCTCGCCACCGTGGTATTCGCCGCGCAGGCGGGCTCGCACCTGCTCGATGCGCCCCGCACGGCGCAGTTCGCCGCGTTCCTGCGTGGGTTCGACGAGGCGTCGTACCGCCGCGACCTTGCTGGTCGCGGTTTGCGGTGGATCGCACGAAGGGATCCGGCATTCCCGGCGCGGCTGCGCGCGATTCACGATCCGCCGCCGGGCCTGTTCGTGCGCGGCGACCCGGAGCTCGGCGTTCTGGAACAGCCGTCGGTGGCGGTCGTCGGCGCGCGAGCCTGCTCGGCGTACGGGTCGGCCGTCGCCACGTCACTCGGCCGCGAACTGGCGGCAGCCGGGGCCGTCGTCGTCTCGGGGCTCGCGCGCGGCATCGATGCAGCGGCGCACCGCGGCGCGCTGGCGTCCGGCCCGACGATCGCCGTGCTCGGCTGCGGCATCGACCGCGACTACCCGCGCGCACATGCCGCGCTCGCGGTTCAGATCGCGGCCGCCGGCCTGATCGTCTCCGAGTACCCGCCCGGTGTCGAACCGGCGCCGTGGCGCTTCCCCGCGCGCAACAGGATCGTGGCCGGGCTCGCCCTCGCGACCGTCGTTGTCGAGGCCCGCGAGCGGAGCGGCGCGCTGATCACCGCCGACCTCGCGCTCGACGCCGGACGGGAGGTCCTCGCCGTGCCCGGCGAGATCACCTCGCAACTCTCGAAGGGAACGAACGCGCTCCTGCGACTCGGCGCCACGCCGGTCACCTGCGCGGCCGACGTGCTCGATGCGATCGGTCTCGAGCCGCCCCCACCACCCGAGCCGCCGGTGCTCGCCGGCCCGGCCGGCCGCGTCCGCGCGGTGATCGCCGATGCGGCGATGCCTGCCGACGAGCTGATTCGCCGCACGGGGCTCACCGCGGGAGAGCTCGCAGCGGCGCTCGCCGAGCTGGAACTGCTCGGTCTCGTTGCGCAGTCCGATGGATACTTCGTCTCATTGAGCCTGGGGTGACGGTGTGGTGGCGTCACGTACCGATTCCTCGAGCCGATGACCCGCTGGGCTGACGTCAGCCTGTCGGTTCTCGCTGGAGCGTCGAGACGACCTGTTGCAGCAGTTTCCAGGTGACGTCCGGATTCGCAAGGGCGAATTTTCGAAAGTCCGGAAACGCGATCTCGAGGCAGCGAAGCTCCGTCCTCGCTGTCACCGTTGCCGTTCGCTCCGCCCTGGTGACGAGCGCAAGCTCGCCGAAGTGGTCACCCGTTGAGAGCGTCGCGACTTCAACGCCGTCAATGCTGACCGCGGCGTCGCCGTCTGCCACGACGAAGAAACCGATACCGCTCATCGTCCCTTGCCGAACGACGTCGGTTCCCGGCTTGAAGGAGCGCTCGCGAAAGCTCCTGGCGAGCTTCCTCCGTTGCCGGCCGCTCAGTTCGGCAAAGAGCGGGACGCGCCGCAGTTCGTCAGCGACCGGCACCATCGACGGCGATCCTACAAGCGAAGGCGCGTCGACGCGATTGCGCCGACGTAGTCTCTGCCGTCGTGAGCACAACTTCATACTGGCTCGAGGAACCGCGCGCAGCCCTGTCTCAGCACCGTTTCGCCGGCCGCGCCGAGGTTGCGGTGATCGGAGGTGGCGTCACGGGCTGCTCGTGTGCGCTCACGCTCGCTGAACGCGGAGTGCGTGTGCGCCTGCACGAGGCGCGCGAGATCGCAGGTGGCGCCAGCGGCCGCAACGGTGGCTTCGCGTTGCGCGGCGCCACGCCGCCCTACGACGAAGCGCGTCGGCTTCTCGGCCCGGAGCGCGCCCGGCTCGTCATGGAGCTCACCGAGCGGTCGCTCGACCGGATGGAGGAGCTCGCGGGTGATGCGTTCCGGCGCGTCGGCAGCCTGCGGCTCGCCTTCGACGAGACCGAACGGGACGCGTTGCGGTACGAGCACGACGCCTTGCGAGAGGACGGCTTCGCCGTCGAATGGATCGACGAGCTCGGCTCGCCGCTCGACCGTCTGTACCTCGGCGCGATCCTGCATCCGCCCGACGGGGCGCTTCAGCCGGCGCGTTGGGTACGGCGCCTGGCCACGCACGCTGCGGAAGCAGGGGCCGACGTGCGCGAGGGCGACGCGGTGCGCGTGGACGAGCTCGACGCCGACGTGATCGTCGTGGCGGGCGACGGGTTCACGGCCGGGCTCGTCCCGGAGCTCGCGGACCTCGTCCGGGCAACGCGCGGCCAGGTGGTCGCCACCGAGCCGCTTCGGGAGCTTCTCTACGAGCGGCCGCACTATGCGCGGGAGGGCTACGACTACTGGCACCAGCTGCCGGATCGGCGGCTCGTGATCGGCGGCAGCCGGGACGCGTCGATCGAGAGCGAGCTGACCGATGTCGAAGCGACGACAGACGCGGTGCAGGCCCGAATCGATGCGCTGTCGGAGCAGCTCGTCGGCTACCGGCCGCGCGTCACGCACCGCTGGGCGGGCATCTGGGGCACCACGCCCGACCTCGAGCCGCTGGTCGGGCCCGTACCGGGCCGCGAGGGCGTCTGGGTCGCAGGGGGCTACTCGGGACACGGCAACGCCCTGGGCCTCGCCTGCGGGGATCTGGTCGCGCGAGCGATCCTCGGCGAGCGGCCGCCCGAGCTCGAGATCTTCGACCCGGCCCGCTTCGCGATCGTCTAGGTGGGTTCAGCGGATCCCCGTGTCGATCTGGATGTTCCGCACGGCGAACGCACCGGTCGGTACGCGGACGCTCCGGGGCTGGTAACCGAACCGCGCGCGGGCGATCCGGATCGTCCAGGTACCGGCACTCAGCGAGACCCGGTATCGGCCGCGGGAATCCGTCGTCACCGACCTCGTCACCGAGCCGCGCGCGAACGTGACGAGAACGCCCTTCGCCGGCGCAGAGCAGGGCTCCCCAACGACGCAAACGGGACTGATCGGCCCTCGAGTGACGACGCCTCGCAGCCCGCCGACCGTCGCGCCCGCCGAAGCAGCGAGTACCAACGCCGTGACGGTGAGGATGCCGAGTGCTTTCACGGCGGGATGGTACTCCGCCGATTCCCTAGAGCTCGAGCCGCGGCAGGTCTGGTAGATCGTCCGCCGCCTCGATCGCGGCGAGCGCGATGGCGAGATCCTGAATCGCGAGCCCGGTCGAGTCGAATGCAGTGATCGTCTCCGCGTTCGAGCGTCCGGCCGCCGCACCGGTGAGCACATCGCCGATCGCCGTCACATCACCGTGCGCGACGAGCCCCGCTTCGACAGCGTGGGCGAGCTCGCCTCCGTGCGAGGCCTGTTCCCAGTCGTCGCAGAAGAGCTGCGCACGGGCCAGTTCTGTTCCGGCCGCTTCGGCCTTGCCCGGCCCGTCGGCGCCCATCAGCGAGACGTGCTGACCCGGCCGGAGCGTCCCTGCCGCGAGCAGCACCTCGTGCCCGGGAGTGACGGTCACGAGCAGATCCGCGGCGAGCGCAGCTTCCAGCGACGGCGCCACTGTGGCGCCGATCTGCTCGGCGACCTCCTGGGCGCGGGCCTCGTTCACGTCCCAGATCGACACCGACCGCCCACGGGCGAGGAAGGTCCGCGCGGCCGCCTGTCCGTTCACACCGGCGCCGACCACGGCGGCCGTCGTTGCATCGGCACGTCCCAGGGTCTCGGCTGCGAGCACAGCCGCTGCGCCGGTGCGGAGCGCGGTCACGGTCGCCGCGTCGAGCACTGCCCGCAGTTGACCGTTCTCTGCGTCGGACAACAGGACGACCCCGGTCACCGTCGGCAGTCCCTGCTCCGGATTGCCCGGGAACGACGTCACCCACTTCAGGAGTGCATGTCCGCCACCGAGTGCCGGCATTGCGCGGAAGTCGCCCGCGGGATAGTTCGTCACGTAGACCTTCGGCGGCATCGTCCACTCGCCGCGCGCATGCGCGATGAACGCCGCCCGTACCGCCTCGACCGCGCGCTCCGGTGAGACCGCCTGCTCGACGCGGCGGCCGTCGAAGACCTGAGCCGTCACAGAGCCTTGACGGCCGCGGTCAGCTTGGCGACCGACTCCTTTGCGTCGCCGAACAGCATCATCGTGTTCGGCTCGAGGAAAAGCGGGTTGTCGATGCCGGCGAAGCCGGGGTTCATCGAGCGCTTGAGCACGATCACGGCTTTCGACTCGTCGACGTTCAGGATCGGCATGCCGTAGATCGGGCTCTGAGGGTTGTTGCGGGCGTCCGGGTTGACGACGTCGTTCGCGCCGATCACCAGCGAGACATCGGTGCGTGGGAACTCCGCGTTCGCCTCGTCCATCTCCTTCAGCGCAGGATAGGGGACGTTCGCCTCGGCGAGCAGCACGTTCATGTGCCCCGGCATGCGTCCCGCGACGGGGTGGATCGCGTAGGTGACGTCGACGCCGCGCGCCTCGAGCAGGTCGGCCAGCGCGCGCACATCGTGCTGTGCCTGTGCGACGGCCATGCCGTAGCCCGGAACGATCGCGACCTTCTGCGCGTAGGCGAGCATCACGCCGACATCGTCGGCCGTCGTGGGGCGGACCGAGCCGGTGCCGCCCGCGGCCGTTGCCGCCGCCTCGGCCGATACCTGCCCGAACGCACCGAAGAGGACGTTGGCGATCGAGCGATTCATCGCCTGCCCCATCTTCACGGTGAGCAAGGTGCCCGAGGCGCCGACGAGCATGCCGGCGACGATCAGCACGTTGTTCTCGAGCTCGAAGCCGCCTGCGGCGACCGCCAGGCCCGTGAACGCGTTCAGCAGCGAGATCACGACCGGCATGTCCGCACCGCCGATCGGGAGCACGAACAGGACGCCGAACAACGACGCGGCGGCGATCAGCACCCAGAGGAGCCATTCATCCTGCACGCCGGCGATCAGCGCGATGCCTGCCGCCACGCCGGCGAAGAACACGAGGGCGTTGACGATCTGCTGGCCGGGATAGGTGATCGGCCGCCCGCCGATCAGCTCCTGCAGCTTCGCGAAAGCGATCATCGAGCCGGCGAACGAGATCGAGCCGATCAGTGCCGAGAGCACGATCGCGATCGAGATGTCCACCTTGGGAGCGCCGGGCTCCGGGAGGATCCGGTGCAGCTCCGCGAGCGCGATCAGCGCCGCCGCGCCGCCGCCGACGCCGTTGAACAGCGCCACCATCTGCGGCATCGCGGTCATCTTCACCTTGCGGGCCGCGACGGCCCCGAAGCCGCCGCCGATCAGCATTCCGATCACGATCGCCCACCAGCTCGTCGTGCCGACGTTGATCCAGGTCACGACGACCGCGAGCACCATTCCGGCCGCGCCGATCTGGTTGCCGCGCCGCGCATGCGCGGGACTCGACAGGAACCGCAGCGCGAGGATGAACGTCACGATGGTGACGAGGTAGAGGAGGTTGGTGACGTTCGTGCTCACGAGCTCTTGGAGTCCTTCGCCGCGTCGGACTGCTTCGCCGGATCGCGCTTCTTGAACATCTCGAGCATTCGGTCGGTGACCACGAACCCGCCGACCACGTTCGCCGACGCGAGCACGACCGCGACGAAACCGACGATCCAGGTGAACGCGCTCTTGTCGGGCTGGCCGAGCACGATCATCGCGCCGACGATCACGATCCCGTGGATCGCGTTCGTGCCCGACATCAGCGGCGTGTGCAGCATCGTCGGCACCTTCGAGATCACCTCGAAGCCGAGGAAGATCGCCAGCACCAGGATCGTCACCTCGAAGACGAGCAGCGTGTTATGGCTCATGTACTTTCCTTCCGCGTCACACACGTGCCGGAGATGACCTCGTCGTCCCAGTCGAGCGACACGGCGCCATCGACCACCATCAAACCGAGCAGAGACGCGACGTTGCGCGACAGGAGCTGGCTCGCGTGCGTTGCCATCGTCGACGGCAGGTTCGTCGTGCCCACGATCGTGACGCCGCTCTCGACGATCTCCTCGCCGGGGCTCGTCAGCTCACAGTTGCCGCCCGTCTCGGCGGCGAGATCGACGATCACCGAGCCTGCGCGCATGGCGCGCACGGCCTCGGCGGTGATCAGCTTCGGCGCCGGGCGGCCCGGGATCGCAGCGGTCGTGATCACCGCGTCGAACTGGGGGATGCGAGCCTGCAACTCTGCCTGCTGGGCAGTCTGCTGTTCCGCCGTCAACTCACCTGCATATCCGCCTTCGGTCTCTTCGCCCTCGATGCCGAGGTCGAGGAACGATGCGCCGAGCGACTCGACCTGCTCGCGCACCGCTGGGCGCACGTCGAACGCTGACACGATCGCGCCGAGGCGTCTCGCCGTCGCGATCGCCTGCAGGCCGGCCACACCCGCGCCCAGCACCAACACCTTCGCCGGCGGGATCGTCCCCGCAGCGGTCATCAACATCGGGAAGAAGCGCGGCATCCGGTCGGCTGCGATCAGCGCGGCCTTGTAACCGGCGACCGTCGCCTGCGACGAGAGAGCGTCGATCGGCTGCGCGCGGGTGATCCGCGGCACCGACTCCAGCGCAAACCCGTGGACGCCGGCAGCAGCGAGCCGCTCGATCCCTTCGGTGTCCGTCAAGGGCGAGAGAAATGCGATCAGCACCTGGCCGTCGTGCAGCCGCGCAGCCTCATCGGCGCTCGGTGCCGCAACCTTGGCGACCACCTCCGCCGCCCAGGCGTCGCCGATCGTCGCTCCGGCCTCACGGTAGGCGGCGTCAGAGAATCCTGCGGCGTCCCCTGCTCCCGACTCGACGATCACGTCCACACCGTCCCCGAGCCGTGCGACAGTCTCGGGGATCAATGCGACCCGACGTTCGCCGGGGACCAGCTCCTTCGGGACTCCGAGTTGCATCCGACGGCGACGCTATCGCATCACGGAGCAACTACCGTACGTAGTCGGCACGGATCCCGGCCCGCCTAAACTGCTTGCCGCGTGACGCAGCTCATCCTCGACCACGGGCTCGTCCTGCTCTTTGCGTTCGTGGCAGTGGAGTCGGCGGGTGTGCCGATCCCAGGAGAGACCGCGTTGATCACGGCTGCGCTGTTTGCGCGTCCCGAGCATCACCATTGGTCGCTTCTCTCCGTGATCGTCGTCGCTGCGGTGGCCGCGATCGTCGGTGACAACATCGGGTACCTGCTCGGGCGCTACGGCGGCCGCTCGCTGATCAACCGATGGGGATTCATCCGGCGCTATGCGGAGAAGGCGCTGCCGCCGAGCGAGCGTTTCTTCGCGAAGCACGGCCCGAAGACGGTCTTCTTCGGGCGCTTCATCGCCGTCCTGCGAGTCACTGCCGCCTGGCTCGCCGGCCTCAGCCACATGCAGTGGTGGCGATTCTTCGCCTGGAACGCCGCGGGCGGGATCATCTGGGCGACCGGCGTCTCGCTGCTCGCCTACTGGGCCGGGCAGGCGGTCGCCGAGGCGGTCGGCAAGTACGGCCTCTACGCCGTGATCGTCCTGCTCGTGCTCGGCGGCCTCGCGTTCTTCGCCGTACGTGCCTGGCGAAAACGCATGTTGACCTAGAGAGAGGACCACACCTCGAGCTTCGTCCGCGTCAGGCGGATCACCTCGTCGGTGTACTCCGTCGTCGACGCCCCGCCGCCCAGGTCGGCCGTCTTCGTCCCCTGCGCGACCACTTCCAGAGCGGCCTCGCGGATCGCGCGGCCGGCGAGCCCGCCCAGTTCCGACTGCGAAAGCAGGGCGGCGACGGCGAGGATCATCGCCATGGGGTTGGCCATGTTCTTGCCCTGGAGCGACGGCGCCGTCCCGTGGGCGGCCTCGGCCATCAGTGCCGTCGGCTCGAGGTTGTCGTCCTCGAACGCGACGAGCATCGATTCCGAGCCTGCGATCGAGCCGAAGAGCGGCAAGACGAGGTCCGAGAGGATGTCGCCGTCGCGGTTCAGCGCCGGAATCACGAGCGGGTCGCCGGTCGAGGCGACCAGGAGTGCGAACGTCGCATCGATCAGCTGCGGCTCATACGGCACCGACGGGTGCCGGGCGGCGGCCGAGTCCATCTCCTCCTTGAGCATCCCCTCGTAGGTCGGCGAGACCGTGAACTTCGGACCGCCGAAGACCTTCGCGCCGGTGCGCTCCGCCTCCCGAAACGCAAACTCGGCCACGGCACGGCAGACGTGGCGCTCGATTCGCTCGGTCCGGAACGCCACCTCACTGTCACCCTCGCCTTCGCGCCACTCCTTCGCGCCGTAGGCATCGCCCACGGCCATCCGCACGACCGAGATCGGCGCGTGCACGCCTCCGAACGGCACGACACCGGGGATCCTGCGTCCGGTGCGAACGATCACCTTGCCGCCGATCTCCTCGCGGAGGATCCGGTTCGGCGACCCGACGTCATCGCGGCTCTCCGGGGTGACCGTCGCCGCCTTCAGACCGAGCCCATGGTCGCGAATCGCAGCTGCCGCCTCGTGCACGACGGCGTTCGACGTCGCCCGGCGCCGTTCCAGCGAGAGGTCGAAGCGCGGCAGTTCGATCTCGAGCCCGATCACGTCGGGGGCGAGGACGCGGAGCGACTCCTCGAGCAGTTCTTGCCCTGTCTGGTCGCCCTCGAGGACGACGATCGTCTTCAGTTCCACGCGGCCGAAGACTAGCGATCCCCAAAAACCAGGGCTCAATCGGCGTTCCCGGGCTCGCCGACGCGAGGATTTCCCACCCCGGCATTTGCGCGCCGTTGATACCCGAAATATCGGCCCCGATCCGGAAGACGTTGCGACATTGAGTCTGCCGCCGTCCTGGCGAATTCGCATCGCGCGTTCAGCTGCGTAAACTGTGGCCAGAAAACAAGCTCAGGAGGCGAAATTGGCACGGAAAACCATTCTGGTTTGCGACAACTGCGGGAAGGAGGTCGATGAGGCGCACGGGGCGACGCTCCGGGTGACGTACGGCGATGCGCGCCGCGGCTCCAAGGTGGCCGACCTCTGCGACGACTGTGCGGGGAAGATGCCGGGTCGCGCAGCCGCGCGGCGCGGTCGCCGGCCGAAGGCCAGCCGGGCCCGCTTAGAGCGTCGTTTCCGTCGTGAGCGGCCCAGGGACACGTCCTGCGGCCGCTCTACGATGGGAAGGTGGGGTCTGTCCCTCCTCGCGGGGCCTGCGCATGCGGGCAAGGTCGCGCTTCTCCTGGAGCGCTATCTGGCGCGCCTCGAGGACGAGCCGACTCTGATCGTGCCGAACGCGTCGGACGTCGACCGCGTCGAGCGCGACCTCCTCGCCCGCTGCGGTTGCCTGTTCAGCGGTTCGATCGGCACGTTCGACGACCTGTTCCGGCGCCTCAGCCGCGTCGATCCCGAGCAACGTCCCGTTGCGACCGATGCGCAGCGAGCCCTGGTCGTACGTCGTGTGCTCGCCGCGGCGCCGCTGAACGGACTGGCGCGCTCGGCCCGCACGGGCGGCTTCGCGGACACTCTGCTCCAGACACTGGGAGAGCTCGAGCAGGGGATGCTCGACCCCGGCGACCTCGACGGCGACCTCGCCCAGCTCTACACCGCCTATCGTGCGGAGCTCGATCGCCTCGGCCTCTGGGATCGCGACCTGCTGCGCCGCCGTGCGGCGGAGCGCCTGCAGTCGGATCTCGACGCGTGGCACGGCGAGCCCGTGTTCGCCTACGGCTTCGAGGATCTCACCGGCGCCGAGTGGTCACTGCTCGAGGCACTCGCCGGGCGCACCGAGGTGCAGGTGTCGCTGCCGTACGAGCCGGGCCGCGTCGCGTTCGCCTCGCTCGCCCGGACCGCCGACGACCTCTCGTCGCTCGCGGACGGGCGCGTCGAAGAGCTGCCGCCGCGGTCGGCGGAGTACGCGCATCCCGCGCTCGCGCACCTCGAACGCGCGCTCTTCCAAGAGTCCCCGCCGCCGCCGCCGGAGCTCGACGCCGGGGTGCGCTTCTTCGAAGGTGCGGGTGCCCGCGGCACGCTCGAGCTCGTCGGCGAGGAACTGGTCGCGCTGATCCGCGGCGGTACGCCGCCCGAGCAGATCGCGCTCGTCGCCCCGTCGGTCGAGCAGTGGCGGGCGCCGCTCGAGACCGTGCTCGGCGGGCTCGGAGTTCCGTACGCGATCGAGTCCCGTGTTCGCCTCGGCGCGACGCCGCTCGGCCACGCACTGCTGCAGTTGCTGCGCTACACGTGGCTCGACGCGGGCCGGCGGGAGCTCTTCGCCTTCCTCCGCTCGCCCTACTCGGGGCTTGCGCGCTCGTCGGTCGACTTCGTCGAAGGCCGCCTGCGCGGACGGGCGATCCACACACCGGCACGCGTCGAGGAGGAGGCCGAGAAGCTGCGCGAGGCTCCCGTGCCTGCGCTCGCCGAGCTGCGCGGCGCCGAGACCCCGACCGCCGGGGTGCGGGCGCTGATCCGCTCGATGCTTCGTTCCGCGTACGGCACGGAGGCGCCGCCCGCCGGCGAGACCTCCCGCCTCGACCTACGCGCGTACGACGCTGCGCTGCGCCTGCTGGACGAGCTCGATGCTTTCGCGTCACTCGGCGAGGACGTGCACGGGGAGGACGTGGTTGCCGCGCTCGAGCGTGCCGAGGTGCGGCTTGCGTCCGCCAACGAGGCAGGGCGCGTCGCGGTGGTCGATCTGCTGCGCGCGCGCACCCGGAGCTACGAGGTGGTGTTCCTGCTCGGTCTCGAGGAAGGCTCGCTGCCAAGGCGCTCCCGTACCTCGCCGTTCCTCGACGACGACGCGCGCCGGGAGCTCGGTGGCCGCCTCGAGCGACCGGATCAAGTGAGCCGCGACCGGTACCTCTTCTACACCGCGTGCACGCGTGCAAGGCGGCGGCTCTACCTGGTCCGTGAGGCGGCGACCGACGACGGCGGCCCGCGCGAGCCGAGCCCGTTCTGGGAGGAGGTTGCGGCGGTCTTCGACGAGGAAGATGTGGCGCGGGCGACTGTGCGGCGCCCGCTTTCGGCCCTCACGTGGCAGCTCGAGGCAGCCCCCTCCGACCGCGAGCGGCTGCGGGCGCTCGCGCAGCTCTCGGTCGGAGACCCCCACGGTGCTCGTGCGGTCGCCGATGCGAACGACTGGGGACGCCGGCTCGCGCGTGCGCGCTCTGCACTGCACCGCGAGACCCGGCTGACGAGCGATGTGCTGCTCGCGATCTACGGAGCCAAGACGACGTTCGGCGTCACGGAGCTCGAGCGCTTCGCCGACTGCTCATCCGCATGGCTGTTCGAGCGCATCATCTCGCCGCGCACGATCGACGCGGAAGTCGACCCGATGCTGCGGGGCTCCGTCGCGCACAGCGCACTGCACAAGTTCTACGCCGGTCTCCCGAAGGAGCTTGGACACGACCGCGTCACACCGGAGAACGTCGAGCAGGCCGTCGGCTTCCTGCGACGCTGCCTCGACGACGCGTTGCGCGGCGGTGTCCGACTCGACCTCACCGACCTCCAGGAGGCGGAGCTCGACCAGAGCCTCTTCCGCGACCTCGAAGGGTTTGTCCGTGACGAGGCGGCGTCCCCGTTGCAGTTCGTGCCGCGACGGTTCGAGGTGTCCTTCGGCTCCGACCGCTCGGCCCCGGAGCTGCAGCGAGGCCTGCCTCTCGGCGACGACCTGTACCTGAGCGGCAAGATCGACCGGATCGACGTCGACCCCTACAGCGCACGCGGGATCGTGCAGGACTACAAGTCGGGCCGCAGCGCGCATTCGGCGAAGCAGATCGACGAGGAGCTGAAGCTCCAGATCCCGCTCTACATGCTCGTGCTGCGCGACCTCGTCGGCATCGAGCCGCTCGGCGGGGTCTACCGCGCGCTGGCCGGCGCGCGTGTCACCCGCGGCCTGCTGCACGCCGGTGCGGTCGACGATCTACCGGGCTACCAGCGCAACGACTACCTGGAGGAGGACGAGTTCTGGTCGCTCGTCGAAACGTCGCGCGACCGCGGACGCGGCTATGCCGCAGCGCATCCGGGCCGGTGACGTCCGGCATGACCCCAAGGGCGGCACGTGCCCGGCGTGGTGCGACCTCTGGACGATGTGCCGCGTGGAGCGTCCGTGATGAATCCCGAGCAGCGAGCCGCGGTCGACGCCACGGGTGAGGTCTTCGTCTCGGCCGGTGCGGGCACCGGCAAGACATCGGTGCTCGTCGAGCGCTTCGTCGGCGCCGTCTGCGAGCAGGGGCTCGACGTCGAGTCGGTGCTCGTCATCACCTACACCCGCAAGGCCGCGGGTGAGCTGCGCGCGCGCATCCGCGCGGCGCTCCACGCGCGAGGCCGGCACGATCTCGCGCGCAGGCTCGACGGTGCGTGGATCTCGACGATCCACGGCTTCTGCTCGCGCCTCCTCCGCGCGCATCCGTTCGCCGTCGGGATCGACCCGCGCTTCCGCGAGCTCGATGACGAGCACGGAGCGGTGATCCGTGGCGAGGCGTTCGAACGCGCTCTGGCCGGCTTCTGCTCGGCCCGTGACTCGGAGCGGCTGCGGCTGCTCGCCACCTACGGCGCCCAGGGGCTGCGCCGCATGCTCACCGGCGTCTACGAGACCCTTCGCTCGGCGGGCCGCGACCTGAAGCTCGAGCTCGGCGAGCATGCCGGTATTCCCGAACGTCTTGCGGAGCTGCACGCTGCAGCGCAAGCTCTGGCGGCCGACCCCGACGTGACCGACAAGCAGCTCGCCGCGGCCAACGCCGCGCTCGCGCTCAACGCGAACCCGGAGCGGCTGCTCGACCTGTCGCATCTCGCAGCGAGCGGTGATCGCACCGCTGAGTTCCGCGGTGCCCGCGACCGTCTCAACCAGGCTGCATTCGACGAGCTCGCCGCGCGCGACAGCGAGCTCCTACAGGAACTGCTCGACCTCTTCGCGGCCGAGTACGCCGCTGCGAAAGCGCGTGAATCGTCGCTCGACTTCGAGGACCTGCAGCTCTATGCCCGCGATCTACTGCGCGACCACACCGAGGTACGCGAGGCCGAACAGCTGCGCTTCCGCGCGATCATGGTCGACGAGTTCCAGGACACGAACCGGCTGCAGTGCGACATCGTCGACCTGCTGCGCGAGGGGGCAGGCCTACGTCCGGTCGACGTCTTCTTCGTCGGCGACGAGTTCCAGTCGATCTACGGGTTCCGTCACGCCGATGTGGCGGTCTTCCGGGAGCGCCGCGAGCGCGCTGCGCTGCGGCTGCCGCTCGCCCGGAACTACCGCTCGCGCCCCGAGGTTCTCGCCGCCGTCAACCATCTGTTCAGCGAGGAGTTCGGCGACGGGTACCAGCCGCTTGCCGCATCGGGCGAGTTCGCCGACCCGGTGTTCGGCCATCCGGTCGAACTGCTCGTCAGCGACAAGCGGAGCTACCGCGAGGCGGGGGAGGGCTGGCGCGACGGCGAGGCGCGGGCGATCGCCCGCCGCGTGCGTGAGCTGGTCGACAACGGCGTCGCAGCGCCGGGTGAGATCGTCCTGCTCTTCGCAGCCGGGACCGACGCCGAACGGTACGAGGCGGCGCTGCGGTCGCACGACCTGCCGACCTATCGCGCCACGGGCCGCGGGTACTTCGGCCAGCAGCAGGTCGTCGACCTGCTCTCCTATCTGCGGCTGTTGCACAACCGCTACGACGACGAGGCGCTCGTCACTGTCCTTGCGTCGCCGTTCGTCGGGGTCTCGAACGACGGGCTCGTCCACATTCGCAGGCACGCGGGCAAGCGGCCGCTCTTCACCGGCGTCGAGCGCTCGCTGCCGGAACCGCTCTCCGAAGACGACGAGCGCCTGGTGCGCGCGTTCAAGCAGCGCTACGACCGGCTCGCCGCCGCCTCGGCGAGGTTGTCGCTCGAACGTCTGTGCGAGGAGATCGTCTCCGCGCACGACTACGACCTGGCAGTGCTCGCACAATGGGACGGCCGCCGCCGGTACGCGAACCTCCGCAAGCTGATGCGACTCGCCCGCTCCTACGAGGACCTACGCGGCCCCGACATCGAAGGATTCGTCGGGTTCATCCGCGACCAGCAGGCCGTCGGTGCATCGCAGCTCGAGGCCGTCTCGGAGGAGGAGGGAGCCGACGCGGTACGCCTCCTCACGATCCACGCCGCGAAGGGGCTCGAGTTCAAGGTCGTGATCGTCGCCGACGCCGGCCGCGACACCGGTGGCGTCCAGTCCGCCGACGAGATCCTCGTGCGCCCGGACGGGACGTTCGGCTTTCGCGTGATCGACCCGAAGTCAGGCAAGAAGCGCGGCGTCTTCAGCTACGAGCAGGTGCGCGAGGCCGAGAAACAGGAGGACACAGCCGAACGGCTTCGCCTCTACTACGTCGCCATGACCCGCGCGATCGACCGGCTGATCGTCTCCGGCGCAATCGACCCGGACCGCCAGCAGGACCGAGAGACGC
Source organism: uncultured Thermoleophilia bacterium (assembly GCA_963823265.1). Lineage (GTDB taxonomy): Bacteria > Actinomycetota > Thermoleophilia > Gaiellales > Gaiellaceae > PALSA-600. The sequence goes on along the minus strand of CAWGLA010000012.1, from coordinate 212,894 downwards.
CGATCGGCTGGGTCCTGGCGCGGCTCGGGCTCGAGGGCGAGCTCGAAGCGGTGAGCTGGAGCGGGGCGAGGCGCGCTTCGTGTTGAGTGTCGACCGCTGGGCGCCGCAGCCGGTGGTCGAGCCGGAGGCGCCTGCGATCGACGACGCGGGGCCAGCTCGCCCTGTTCGCCGAACTGCCGACGGCGCCCGCGCCGCGCGGGTACCGCCTGCCGGAATTGCTGCCGCTGCCGCGCCGCCGCTGCATCGGGTGCGCCGCCTCTCGTACTCCGCGCTGGCGCTGTTCGAGCGCTGCTCCTACCGCTACTACGTCGAGCGGATCGCGGGGCTGCGTGAGGAGCGCGGGACGGTGCCAGGATCGCACGGGCTGAAGGCGACCGAGATCGGGGACGCAGTGCATCGCCTGCTCGAGCTCGTCGATCTGCGCGCACCGGTGTCCCCGGGCGTCGAGCCGGTGCGGATGTGGTACCCGGGCGTGACCGACGAGGAGCTCAACCGGATCGGCGCGTTCGTGGCGTCCTACTGCGAGTCGGAGCTCGCGGCGCGGATCGCGACGCTCGAGGGCGCGGAGCCCGAGCGCCCGTTCGCGTTCGAGCACGACGGTGTTCTGCTGCACGGACGTCTCGATGTGCTCTGGCGCGACGGCGCCGCGGGCACTCGTGCTCGATTACAAGACCAACACCCTGGCGGAAGGAACGCCCGAGGAGATCGTCGAGGCCGACTACCGGCTCCAACGGCTCGTCTACGCGCTCGCGTGCTTCCGGGCCGGCGCCGACGAGGTCGAGGTCGTCTACCACTTCCTCGAGCGGCCGGATGCAGTCGTCGCCGACGCACGTTCGACCGGATCGAGCTGCCGGCTCTCGAGGAGGAGCTCTCGGCCGCGATCCGACGCATCGACGCCGGTGAGTTCGTGGCGACTCCGAGCGACTTCACGTGCTCCGGCTGCCCGGCCCTCGAGCTCGTCTGCGCGGGACCGAACCTGCGCCAGTCGCCGGGCGGCTGGTCGCAGCCGCATGACGCCGCGCGCTTAGCCGGTCGCTGTACGATGGCGCGGAGCTACATCGCAGAAGCGCGGCGCAAGAAGGTGGCTCCGAAGAAGGAGCGGATCCGGCCGATCATCGAGCGGTTGGCCGTCGAGCACGCCGATGCCAGGATTGCGCTCACCTTCTCGAGCCCGCTCGAGCTTCTGGTGTCGGTGATGCTGAGCGCCCAGACCACCGACGTGAACGTGAACCGCGTCACCGAGAAGCTGTTCGCCAAGTACAAGCGCCCGGAGGATTATCTCGCGGTTCCGGTCGCCGAGCTCGAGCGGGACATCTTCGCCACCGGGTTCTACCGCCAGAAGACGAAATCGCTTCGCGGCACGATGCAGCGGCTGCTGGAGGAGCACGACGGCGAAGTGCCGGAGGACTTCGATGCGCTGCTGAAGCTTCCCGGCGTTGCGCGGAAGACGGCGAACGTCGTCTCGGCCGAACGGGGCGCCCGCAGGGGATCGTCGTCGACACGCACGTCCGCCGCCTGTCGCAGAGGCTCGCCCTGACGAAGCAGGAGGATCCGGTGAAGATCGAGCGCGACCTGATCAGGCTCGTGCCACGTCCCGACTGGGCGCGCTTCCCGCATCTTCTGATCTGGCACGGCCGCCGGATCTGCGACGCCCGCACGCCTCGCTGTGAGGAGTGCCCGCTCGCTCCCGACCTGTGCCCGTCGAGCCGCCTGGGAATCTGATTCGGCGAAGCCGAACGAGTTCCGCGTCACGCCGAATCAGGTTCGGGCTGCACTGTTACCCGCGTTTCGGCGTCAGTGCGACGAGCAGTCCGCCGTCGTCGTCGTAGGCCGGGAAGACGTCGGCGACGATCTGCTTCTCGCTGCCGCCGCGCGTGCGGATCGAGAGCCGTTCCCCGAGCCGGCGAACGCCCCACTCGCGCGCGAGGTCGACCGGCTTCGCATCGGAGAACTGGAGCGCGTCGACGACGTCGCGGCCCATCAGATCCGCCTCGGGGAAGCCCGTCAGCTCGAACACGCCACGGCCGATCGCCAGCACGCGACGCTCCTGGTCCGTGACGAGCAGGCCCGTGTCGGGCGCGGGGTAATAGTCGTCGAGGAGCTCGAAGAGGAAGCCGAAGCCGCAATGTCGGCAGGCCGGAGCTTGCGTCGAGAAGCCTTCGCGCGCGTCGATGTCGAGCGAGCGCTCCTTGCACTGCGGACAGATGTAGTACGGCACGGCGGGCAGGGTAGCCGGACGTGCGGCGCTGTAGGGTCGTCGGGTGACGTTCGTCGGCTTGCAGCTCTACACGGTCCGCGACGAGTGCGACCGCGACCTCGCAGAGACCCTGCGCCGGCTCGGCGCGCAGGGCTACGACGGCGTGGAGCTCTACGACCTGCACGGCCACGAACCGGGGACGGTCCGTGCCTGGCTCGACGACGTCGGGTCTCGCCGCCGCGGGCCGCCACGTGCGGCTCGAGGTGCTCGAGGGAGACTTCCAGCTCTCGCCGATGAGCTTGCGGTGCTCGGAACCGATCGGTCGCGCTCAGCTGGATCGATCCCGACTCGCTCGACGACCCGGCAGCCGTCACGCGGCGGTCGAGTCGGCCGCGCGAGCCGTGCGACGGACGCGGGGCTCGAACTCGGCTTCCACAACCACTGGAGCGAGCTCCGCCCGCTCGAGGACGGCAGAACGTTCCTCGACCTCCTCCGCGACCTGCCGGCCCACCTGCTCTGGCTCGAGCTCGATCTCGGCTGGATCTGGCACGCCGGGGCCGACCCGGTGTCGGAGCTCGAGCGGACGACCGGCCGCTGCCCGCTCGTGCACGTCAAGGACTACGCGAGCCGCGAGGGCCGGGACGACGTGCCGGTCGGCGACGGGATCGTCGGCTACGAGCGCGTGCTGCCGGCGGCAGTCAGCGGCGGGCGCCGAATGGCTCATCGTCGAGCAGGACGAGGTCGGCGACGATCCGTTCACGGCGGTCGAACGCTCGCTGCGGGCCGTGCGCCGAATCGTGGCGGCATGACGGCACCCGCGCGCGTCGGCGTCGTCGGCTGCGGGATCATCGCAGCACGCTATGTCGAGGACTCGACCGGCGTTCGAGCACTGGCAGCCGGTCGCGTGCGCCGACCTCGATCCCGAGTTGACCGAGAGTTTCGCGGAGCAGCACGGCTTGCGACCGCTCGACGTCGACGCGCTGCTCGCCGATCCCGAAGTCGAGCTCGTGCTCAACCTCACCCCGCCGAAGGCGCATGGGGCCGTCGTCCGCGCCGCGCTCGCGGCCGGTAAGCACGTCTACACGGAGAAGCCGTTCGCGGCGACCGGGCAGAGGCGCGGGAGCTCGTCGCCCACGCGGAGCAGCTCGGCCTGCGCCTCGGCTGCGCTCCCGACACGTTCCTCGGCAGCGCCTACGAGCCGGGTCGCCGGTCGATCGCCGAGGGAGCGATCGGACGGCCGCTCGGCGCCGACGCGCACCATGCTCGTCGGCGGTCCCGACGGCTGGCATCCGAACGCCGAGATGTTCTACCGCGCGGGCGGCGGCCCACTGCTCGACATCGCGCCCGTACTACCTGACGGCGATCGTCTCGCTGCTGGGGCCGATTGCCAGGGTCGCGGGGTTCGCGGAGACACCGACGCCGGAGCGGACGCTTGGCGCCGGCCCGCGGGCCGGCGAGGCGATCTCGGTGGAGGTTCCGACGCACGCGGCGACCGTGCTCGCACTGGAGCGTGGCGGTCCTGGCGTCGATCACGGTCAGCTTCGAGGCGAGGGACAGTACGCTGAGCGGTCTCGTGGTCTACGGGAACGACGGCTCGCTCGTCCTGCCCGACGCCAACGCGTTCGGCGGTGAGCGATCGTGCTCCGCACCGGACGCGGCGACTGGCGAGACGGTGAAGTAGTCGCCTCGCGCGCGGTCGGGCCGGACACCCGCGGGCTCGGGCTCGAAGAGCTCGATGGATCGTGCGCGCCGCCGAGGAGCGGCGCGTCGTGACCTGAGCGCCACGCTGTAGAGCGAAGGGGTTGCGGTGCGTACGAGGCCGCCGACGCACCGCAACCCGGTTCCCTGAACGCGTAACCGGCCGCATGCGGTTCGCGCTCTTGCCGTTATCGACAAGCGGTGGGGCGGGACGGAATCTTCCGGCTCGGGTCACACCAAATGCTTACGCCGGCCACACGGCGTCCACATCCGGTGCCCGCTATATCTGACCTCGCATGCGCAACGTGGCCTTCGTCAGCACACTCGTCGTCGCCGTCCTCGCACTTGCCGGGGTCGCCTCGGCCGCGCAGGCGCGATGGTGCCGCTGTTCGTGCAGAGCTTGATCGTGAAGCGCGCCCCGCAGCTCGCCTACGTGCCGACTCGGATCGCTGCGCCGAGCTTCTACGTCACGCTCGGAACGGTCGTCAAGGATCTCGCCGCCTTCCGGCTCGTGCTGCTCGCATTGGCGGATTTCGACGCGGACGTTCTCGTGACGACCGGCTGGCAGAACGACCCCTCTGCGCTCGACCCGCTCCCGGGAAACGCCGTCGTCAGAGGCACGTTCCTCAGTCCGAAGTGCTGCCCCGCTGTGCGATCGTCGTGACGCATGCCGGGTCCGGCTCGATGCTCGGGGCGCTCGCACACGGTTTGCCGATGCTCGCGCTGCCACGTCAGGCGGACCAGTTCGAGAACGCTGCAGCAGTCGCCGCCACCGGTGCCGGGGAAACACTCCTGCCGGACGAGCTCGCCGGCGACGCGGTTCGTCGCCAGGTCGAGCTGCTGCTTCACGAGTCGCGCTACCGGCAAGCTGCCCGCGGCCTCGCAGCCGAGATCGCCGTGATGCCGACGCCCGCTCAGGTCGCAGAGCAGCTCACGCGCGACCTCGAGCCCTAGGACTCAGATCCAGCGCTTCCAGCGGAAGAACGCGAGCTGGCCGATCGTCGTGGCGATGATCAAGAACCAAGACCACCAGTAGCCGTAGCCCCACGCCAGCTCCGGGATGTGCCGGAAGTTCTGGCCGTACAGGCCGACGATGAACGTCGGCAGGAGCAGGAGCGACGCGATCACCGTCAGCCGCTTCATCACTTCGTTCTGGTCGTTTGCGATCTTGCCCTGCAGGTAGTCGCGCACGCCGCCGAGCGCGTCGCGGGACGACTCGAGCGCCTCGGTTGCGCGCAGGAGCTTGTCGTAGGCGTCTCCGAACGCGATCTCGACGTCGCGTGGGAACAGCTCTCCCTCGTCGAGCTCCACGCGGTCGTCGACGATCTTGCGCACCGCATCGCGGGTCGGGCGTGAGCGTGCGGCGGATCCCGCGCACGTCCTGGCGGAGCTCGCGCAGGCGTCGGCCGACGTCTCGCACGGGTGCAGGCGCCGACCATGTCCTCGAGCTCGTCGATCTCGCCGTCGAGGTCGTCCACGAGATCGAGAAAGCTCTCGGCGACTGAGATCGACGAGGTGGTAGGCGTACATGCCGACGTCCTCGTGCTCGCGGCACGCCTCCTTGGCGGGCTTCGGGTCGAACGGCTGCTCGCCCGGCGGCGTCTTGGAGATCGTGACGAAGACGCTCGAGCGTCGCGACGAAGTCGATCTCCTGGTAGTAGACCCGGTCCTCGTCCGGGACCGCGATCGGGATCAGGAAGATGCCCAGGACGTAGTTGCCCTGCGACTCGATCCGGGGCCGCGGCTCGTCGTCGTGCACGTGCGGCGCGAGCAGCGCCCGGAGCGCCGTCGCATGCACGTTCTCCGGCAGCTTGTCGTGCAGGTCCGCCGCCGAAGGGTCGATCAGGTCGATCCATTCGGGACGTTCGGCCACGTCCCGAGGCTACGCGTCGCGGCGGCTGGACTACCGGTTCGCGGTGAGGGCGGTGCCGGGGTGCCCCTCGAACGTCGCGAGGAACCGCTCGGCGTCGAGGGCGCCCATACAACCGGAGCCGGCTGCGGTGATCGCCTGCCGGTAGACGTGGTCCTGCACGTCGCCGACGGCGAAGACGCCGGGGATGTTCGTCTCGGTCGAACCGGGCTTCGTGACCAGGTAGCCGTTTTCGTCGTGGTCCAGGTGGTCGACGAACAGTGCCGTGTTCGGATCGTGCCCGATTGCGACGAACACACCGTCCGCGGGGACTTCCCACGTCTTGCCGGTCGCGGTGCTGCGCAGGCGCAACGCCTCGACCTTCACATCTCCGATGATCTCCTCGACGACCGCGCTCAGGACGAAGTCGAGCCTCTCGTTCTGCTCGGCCCGGTCGACCATGATCCTCGACGCGCGGAACTCGTCACGACGGTGCACGAGGTGCACACGTGACGCGAACTTGGTCAAGAAGAGGGCCTCCTCGAACGCCGAGTCGCCGCCGCCGACCACGTACACGTCCTTGTCGCGGAAGAAGGCTGCATCGCACGTTGCGCACGCGGAGACGCCGCGTCCCTTGTGGTGTTCCTCCGACTCGATCCCCAGCCACCGGGCGCTCGCGCCCGTGGCGACGATCACCGCACGCGCCTGGTACTCGTCGCTTCCGACCCACACGCGGAGAGGCTGCTCGGAGAAGTCGACCCTCGTGACGTCGTCGGTGATGAACTCCGCGCCGAAGCGCTCGGCCTGGCGGCGGAAGTCGGCCATCATCTCGGGGCCCATCACGCCGTCGGCGTAGCCGGGGTAATTCTCGACGTCGCTCGTGATCATCAGCTGGCCGCCCCACTGGAAGCCCTCGATCACGAGCGGCTCCAGGTCGGCGCGCGCTGCATACAGCGCAGCCGTATAGCCGGCTGGACCGCCGCCGACGACGATCAGCTCACGGACGTTCCGGTCGCTCAAGGTGCTCCTCTCCAAAGAATCCACTCGTAGTAGTAAACGCCAAAGGGCGGCTGGACGTTCCCAGGCCCTAGATGACGCCTCCCGCCAGGCTCTTGTCCCGGTTCAGCGTGGATTCCCGCCCCGCCCGCGGGTCGAGCACCGCATAGAGGATGTCCACGATCAGGTTCCCGACGACGACGACGAGCGTGATCAGGGCGACGACGCCGAGCGTCAGGGGCAGGTCGATCGACGTGGTCGCCCCGCCCATCGCCAGGACCGCGAGCCGCCCCAGGCCACCGACGTTGTAGACGGTCTCGATGTAGACGCAGACGCCGATCGCGGTGCCGATCTCCATCCCGACCATGGTCAGCACCCGCAGTGTCGCGCTCGGCAGAACGTGCCGGCGCAGGACACGTGCTTCGCCGGCGCCTTTCGCGCGTGCGGTTCGCACGAAGTCCTCGTGGAGCGTCTCGGCCACGCTGACCCGGATCATGCGGGTGTAGAGCGCCAGGAAGAGCAGCGCGAACGTGAACCACGGCAGCACGAGATGTCCCGCCCAGTCGACCGGGTCCGCCGCAGCCCGCCGGTGTGGGAGAACAGGGGGCAGTAGCCGTTCAGCGGGGGCCAGGGGAGGTGGAGGCCCGAAAACTCCCTCTGCAGCACGCTGCCGAGGACCATCGGGTGGGTGCACACGCCGACGAGCGCGATGATCGAGATCGTCCGGTCGCTGAGCGAGCCGACGCGGCTCCCCGCGAGGGCGCCCAGCGGGACGGCGAGGAGGAGAACGAAGAACGCCCCGCCGAGGATGATCGACAGGGTTGCGCCGACCGCCGGGTAGAGGAGCCCGCCGACGGGGACCTCGACGAGCTTGTTCCCCGGCACCAGGTGCGACCCGGTCCACTCGTGGCCCAGGTCGCCGCGGGCCAGATGTGCGACGTAGTCGCCGTACTGCACGATCTTCGGCCGGTCGAGCCCGAGCAGGTGGTTGGCGTTTGGATCTGGTACGGCGTCAGATGCTGCGCGGACGGATAGATGAACGATGCCGGCGTGGACGGGAGCGCCCAGTACACGACGAAGGTGATCGCCACCAGCATGAGCAGCGTGAAGATGGCGGCCGCCAGCCGGCGGGCGGCGAATGTGACGACTCGCCTCATCTCCGCGCCCACGGTTCGATCGCGCGCCGGACGCCTTCGGACACCTGGTTGAGCGAGAGCACTGTGACGAGGATCGCGGCGGTCGGAATGATCGTCTGCCACGCCGTTTGGCTGTGCCCGAAGCTGAGCGGCGTGTAGACCGTTCCCCACGCGGTGGCCAGCAGCGAGCCCCACGTCGGCGTCGAGGGCTGCACGCCGACGCCGATGAAGCTGAGCCCCACCTCGAGCAGGATGTTCGTCGCGACTGCGATCGGAGCCCAGACGAGCAGGGTCGGAACGAGATGCGGGAGCAGATGTCTTCGCAGAATCCGGGAGTCGGATGCCCCGATCATGTGGGCGGCCTCGACGAACTCCGCGCTGCGCAGGGTCAGGAGCTGCGCGCGGACGAGCCGGGTGGGATAGAACGATGTGAAGACGCCGATCAGCAGCGCTTCGGCGAAGACGCCGGACGGCAGGATCCAGCCGTACGAGACTCCGCGCAGCGAGGGGCTCAGCTTCGCGGTCGCGAAGACGAGGAAGAGCAGCAGCGGGAACGCCATCACGGTCTCCGTGAACCGCGAGACGACGGTGTCGGCGGCGCCGCCGAAGTAGCCGGCGATCGAGCCGACCGGGATGGCGATCAGCAGCGCGATCAACACCGCGCCGATTGCGATCTCGAGCGACGTGCGGGCACCGTCGAGCACGCGAACCAACTCGTCCCGGCCGAGCGGCCCGTCCGCGCCGAGCACGAGCAGCGCCTGTTTCGTGCCGTTGTCCGGCGGCAGGACGTTGCCGTACTCGTCGAGGTTGACCTCGTCGGTCGCCGGCACGTGCGACCAGGGCCCGACGGGTTTGAGTGCGGTGCTCGTCGCGTAGGGGAACGGTCTCGAGCCGTCGTGCCCGACGATCCTCGTCGCGATCGCGCCGCCGAACAGTGCGACCAGGCAGACGACGGCCAGTGCCGCGAGCGACACGACCGTCCAGCGGTCGCGCCGCAACCTGAGCCAGGTGGCCCTCCATGGTCCACGCGGACGCGTCTCGACCCCGGCTCCTCGCGCCGACTTCATCCGACTCCGGAGCCTAGTCAAGCCTCGGCGCCGTCTCTGCGAGCGAGCGCGGTGGCGCTTTGCCAAACTGCGCACGTGGCAGTCGGGCCGGCTGCCGGGCTTCCGTGACCGAGGAGAGGATCGAGATGACCGACACGACGTTGACCGACAGTGAGATCGAGACCCTGCATGTGGGCGCGATGGGGGCCGGGCTGTTGGTGACGGTGAGTGACCGCGGGTTCTTCGACACGTTCAAGGAAGCCGGTGCGCTCGCGAAGCACGTCGCCGCGGCCCATGAGGGGTCGGAGAGCGCGCTCGTGCGGCGCGTCGCCGCAGGGCACAGCACCGGGTTCGGCGTCACGACACCCGCGGACGAGGTCGAGTCGCGCACGCTCGCGGCGCTTCGCGACTCGGTGCAGTTGCTGCAGGCGAAGGCACCCGACGAGCTGGAGGCGTACCGGAAGTTCGTTCTCGACCTGGCGCGGTCGGTCGCGGGGGCGGCCCACGGCGGCGACGAAGCGGAGAGCGCGGCGATCGCCAAGATCGAGGGCGCCCTGGATCCCGGCGCAGCGGCAGCCGCTCCTAGTTGAGCGGCCGAGGGGCGATTCGAAAGAGGTGTCTGACACGACGGTGTCAGACACCCGTGCCGACTCCGGAGACTAGGCGGCGTCGGCGTCGCGCTGGGGCAACGCGACCAATTCCGGCGCGCTGACGACGACGGGCTTGCGCTCGATCTGCTTCGTCTCGGGCAGCTCGTCGTTCGTCACGCCGTGCTCCGGAAACTTGCGTGCGGTGACGAGCAGGCGCGTCTCGAACGAGCTCACCGCCTGGTTGAACGCGCCGACGGCCGTGTCGAGGCCGCGACCGACCTTCGCGAAATGGCCGGCGAACACCCCGAGGCGGTCGTACAGCTCACGCCCGAGGTTCGAGATCTCCCGCGCGCTCTCGGCGACCGTCTCCTGCTGCCAGCCGTAGGCGATCGTGCGCAGCAGGCCGATCAACGTGGCCGGCGAGGCGACGATCACGCCCGCAGCGGCACCCGCCTCGAAGAGCGACCCGTCCTCGTCGAGGGCGGCGCGGTAGAGCCCCTCGTCGACGAACATCACGACGAACTCGGGGGTCGACTCGAACTGGTCCCAGTAGCGCTTCTGGCCGAGCTTCTTGATGTGCTCGCGGACCTGCTGCGCGTGCCGGGCGAGATGTACGCGCTTGAGCTCGGCGTCGTCGGTGGCGACCGCGTCGAGGTAGCCCTCGATCGGCACCTTCGAGTCGACGACGATGCACTTGCCGCCGGGGAGCTGCACCACCATGTCCGGCCGGAGGAGACGGCCGTCGTCGTCGCGCTCGCTCGCCTGCGTACGGAAATCGCAGTAGTCGAGCATCCCCGCGAGCTCCACGACCCGCTTCAGCTGCACCTCGCCCCAGCGGCCGCGCACGTGGGGCGCCCGCAGCGCGGTCACGAGGCTCCCGGTCTCGGTGCGCAGCTTCTCCTGCCCGACCGCGACCTCGCGGAGGCGCTCGCCGATCGCCGTCACCTCGCGGGCTCGCTTGTCTTCGAGCTGGCGGGACTGGGCCTCGAACTTGTTCAGCGTCTCCTTGATCGGAGCGAGCTTCGCCTCGGTGAGCTCGAGCAGCGATGCCTGGCTCTTCAGCAGCGCGTCCCCCGTCGCCGCCTTCAGGCGGTCTTCCCATTCACCGTGGCTGTGCGCCGTCGCAAGCTCTTCGTGAGCCCTGGCGAGCCGTTCGCGCGCCCACAGGAGGACGGCGCCGCCTCCCAGCACCAGGCCGAGCAGGAGAAAGAGGATCGCTGCCATGGGCCGACGAACGCTAGCGATGCCGTCGGACGGTGCTGGACCAAAAATCAGCCCCGGCGAGTCCGAAGACCTACCGGAGCTGAGTGCCGGATCCAGCGAGTCCGAAGACCTACCGGATCCGACGTGGAGAACCTATCCGGCGCCTTTCCGGGCCGTCAAGCGACCACCGGCCCGGAAAGGCGCAAATTGCACCATTTCACGCCGTTCGCGAGCCGGTGGGAACGTCCGTTCGGTCGCGTAGGCTGCTGCGATGGAGGACGTCTTCGGCCCCGGCGGGGCGCTTGCGCGTGCGCTGCCCGAGTACGAGCCGAGGGGAGAGCAGGCTGCGCTCGCCGCCTGTGTCGAGCACGCGCTCGCAACCGGAGAGCATCTCGTCGCGGAGGCCGGGACCGGCGTCGGCAAGAGCCTGGCGTACCTCGTGCCGGCGCTCGAGTCGGGGCGCCGAGTCGTCGTCGCGACCGCGACCAAGGCGCTCCAGGAGCAGCTGCTCTCGAAGGACGTCCCGATCGCCGCGGCCGCGATCGGACGCGACGTTCGCGTCGAAGTGCTGAAGGGGCGGGCGAACTATCTCTGCCGCCGCCAGCTGCAGGGCTTCCAGCCGTTTCTGCTCGCCGATGGGCGCGACGCCCGCGCCTGGGAGGCCATGCAGGGCTGGCTCGACGCAACCGACACCGGCGACCGGGCCGAGCTCGCGCTCGAGCCGACCGAGGCGTTCTGGGCCGAGCTGGCGGTCGGGCCCGACCGCTGCTCGGGGCGGCGCTGTCCGTTCGTGTCGGTCTGCTTCGCCGAGCACGCCCGCGAACGAGCTGCAGCTGCCGACCTCGTGATCGTGAACCACGCTCTCTACTTCGCGCACATCGCCTCCGGCGGAAGTGTGCTGCCCGAGCACGACGCCGTCATCTTCGACGAGGCCCACCGGCTGGAGGAGTCGGCCGCCTCGTGGCTCGGGGGCCGCGTCTCGCGCACAGGTCTGCGCCGCCTCGCCGCCGACGTCGAGCGTGCCTGCCGGGAGCGCACAACGCCCGTTCCCGGCCCGCCAGATCGACCGCGTCGAGCGGACCGGCGAGAAGCTCCTGCGCTCGGTCGCGCCGGCCGCCGGGCGCAAGCGGCTGCGCGAGGTGCCCGCCGAGGCGGCTCTCGTGCTGATCGACGCGCTCGGGGACCTCTCCACCGCCCTGCAGGGGCAGGGTGAGGACCTGGACGCCCTCGCGCGGCGAACGCTCGCTGCTGCCGGCGAGGTCGAGCGGTGCCTCGAGCCCGGCGAGCTCGACCGGGTCGTCTGGGCCGAACCGGATGCGCTCGTCTGGGCGCCGGTCGATGTCTCGGCGGAGCTGCGCGAGCGGCTCTGGGACGACGGTCCGACGGCGATCCTCGTCTCGGCCACGCTCACCACGGGTGACGACGCGGGCTTCGTCCGGCGGCGCCTCGGGCTCGCGCACGCCCGGGAGTCGGTCGTCGGCTCGCCGTACGACTTCCCCGAGCAAGCCCTGCTCTACCTGCCGCGCGCGATGCCGGACCCGCGCGGGGAAGGTTTCACCGAACGTGCCGCCGACGAGATCGTCTCGCTGCTGGCGCTCTCCGCAGGCCGGGCGCTCGTGCTCACCTCCAGCTACCGCGCGCTCGAGGTCTACCGAGAGCGGGTCCGTGGCCGGGTCCCGTACGAGGTCCTGGTCCAGGGTGAGGCGCCGCGCGAACGTCTCCTCGAACGGTTCCGCGACGAGGTCGGCTCGGTGCTGCTCGCGACGTCGACGTTCTGGCAAGGGGTGGACGTGCCGGGTGAGTCGCTGTCGTTGCTCGTGATCGACAAGCTCCCGTTCTCTGCCCCGGGCGATCCGCTGCACGAGGCGCGCTGCGAGGCGGTCGAGCGCTCGGGCGGCGACTGGTTCCGCGACTACGCGCTCCCGACCGCGATGTTGCAGCTGCGACAGGGCTTCGGCCGCCTGATCCGCGGACATTCGGACCGCGGGGTCGTCGCGATCCTCGATCCACGGCTGCGCACGCGGCCGTATGGGCGCGCGTTCCTCCAGGCACTGCCGCGCTGCCCGGTGGCTGAGGACCCCGCTGCGGTGGCCGCATTCTTCAGCGGCTCTTTGGCTGTTTCCGCTTGAATACCCGCGCTCGATGGCGAAGAAGAAGCCCCGTACCCCGACGCCGCCGCGCGTCCAGGCGCCACGCACACGCAGCGGCAAGTCGCCCGCCGAGAGCGCCGCTCGGCAGCGGTCGCTGCTCTATGCGCTCGCCGCGTCCGGGGTGGTGGCGCTCGTCGTCGTCGTGGGAATCCTCGCGTTCGGCGGGAGCGGCGGCGGCGCCAACCTCAAGTCGGCCGTCACGACGATTCAGAACGAGGGCTGCCGATACAAGCACTATCCGGCACTGGCACGAACGCCGCACTACACGACCCTGACGCCGGCGCCGCCCCCGGCGTGGAACTCGTTCCCCCGACCAGCGGACGCCACTACTTCCAGCCGCTGATCTTCAACCAGTACAGCCAGCCGGTCGCGGAGATCCAGGCCGTGCACAATCTCGAGCACGGGGCGATGATCCTGCAGTACGGCGACAAGATCCCGCAGGCGCAGATCGACGCGATCACCTCCTGGTATCGCAAGGACCCGAACGCGATCCTCGTCGCGCCGCTGCCGAAGCTCGGCAACAAGGTCGCGATGACGGCCTGGACGTACTGGGCGGAGTGCACGGGCTTCGACGTGAAGGCCGCGAACGCGTTCAAGACGTTCCGCTATCGCGCGCCCGAGAAGTTCCCCAAGTCGTTTCTCGATCCCGGCCAATGAGGCGCTTAGCGTGAGCCGCCTGCCGGGGTGGCGGAACTGGTAGACGCAGCCGGCTTAAAACCGGCCGTCCCTTTCGGGGACTTGGGGGTTCGAGACCCTCCCCCGGCACTCCTCTAGTTCGAACGGCGCCGGCGACCCGCGGAGCCTGTGAGCGCTGCGAGCCGCTGCGCGAGCTCGTCCGTCAGCTGATCGGGCGCGTAGCGCCACTGCCAGTTGCCCTCCTCGGTGCCGGGCAGGTTCATGCGCGCCTCGTTCCCGAGGTCGAGCACGTCCTGCAGCGGCGTGACGGCGAGCGCCGCGCGCGAGCCCCACGCAACCTCGATCAGCGACCACGCGGGATCGGCGCGGTCGAGCCCGGTCCACCGCGGTCGGCCTCGGAGAGCGACTCCCACCAGCCGCGCGTGGTGTCGTTGTCATGCGTGCCCGTGTAGACGACGCGACTGCTCCTGGTGGTTCTCGGGCAGGTGGGGATTCGTCGGGTCGCGACCGAGTGCGAAGTGGAGGACCACCATACCGGGGAAGCCGAGCTCGCGGCGCAGCCGGACGACCGGCTCCGTGATCACGCCGAGATCCTCGGCGACGACCGCGAGCTCGCCGAGCTCGCGCTCCACCGCACGGAACACGGCAGCGCCGGGACCGCGCCGCCAGCGGCCGTGCTCCGCGGTCGGCTCTCCCTCCGGCACGGCCCAGTAGGAGACGAAGCCGCGGAAGTGGTCGACGCGCGTCAGGTCGACGAGGTCGAACGTGCGGCGAAAGCGCTCGATCCACCAGCGGTAACCGTCTGCGCGCATCGCCGTCCAGTCGTAGAGCGGGTTGCCCCAGAGCTGGCCGGTCGTCGCGAACAGGTCCGGCGGCACGCCCGCGACGGCGCCTTGCTGAAAGAGGCCCGGATGCGCGCGATGGTCGGCGCCGCCGTCTGCGACGTAGATCGGCATGTCGCCGAAGAGCCGCACGCCGCGCTCCGCGGCGTACGCGCGCAGCGCCTGCCACTCGCGCTCGAACCGCACCTGGTCTGCGACCGTGCCCGCCGTAGGCGAGCCAGTCGTCGAGCCAGTACGCGTTGCGCGCACGGAACGCGTCGACCTCGTCCTCGGTCACGCGGGCCTCCGGATCGGCGAGGATGTCCGGCGAGCCGGCGAAGGCCGAAGGCGACATGTAGGGCGAGCCGGTCAGACCTTCGGGCGGCCCGAGGGGCAGCACCTGCCACCATGACTGTTCCGCGGCGGCAAGCCAGTCCACGAACGCGAACGCATGCTCGTCGAGTACCCCGTTCGGCAACGAGGTCGGATGGAGCAGGATTCCGGAGGCACGTTCGAGCAGCATGCGTTTAGGACGACCCGACGACTGAGAATCTCACAGAGTGCCCCTTCCCAAGAGCCCCCAACCACGCATCCAGATCCAGGCGGTCGAGCCGACCCTCGACTGTGGACGTTACGCCGTCAAGCGCACGGTCGGCGATCGCGTCGAGGTGTACGCGACCGTGTTCAAGGAGGGGCACGACACGCTCGGCGGCGCCGTGCGGGTGCGCGGCCCGGGCCGGTCGCGCTGGCAGCGAGGTGCCGCTCGCGCCGCTCGGCAACGACCGGTGGGGCCGGCACGTTCACGGTCGACCGCCCGGGCCGCTGGCGGTTCGCCGTCGCCGCGTGGTCCGACCGCATCGCGACCTGGCAGGACGAGCTGAGGCGCAAGTCGGAGGCCGGACAGCAGGAGCTCGCCGGCGAGCTCTCGGAGGGCGCCGTGCTGCTCGGCGGGCCTGTTGCCGTCGGTCGAGAAGGGCTCGCCGCCGAGGCCGGCGACCGCCACGACGAGGTCGTGTCGGCGGCGCTCTTGCGTCGATGTCGACCGGGAGCTCGCGCGGTTCGGCGCCTGGTACGAGCTGTTCCCGCGTTCGTGGGGCGGCTTCCGCGGGCGTCGACCGAGTGCTTCCCGAACTCGCGCGGCTCGGCTTCGACGTCGTCTACCTGCCGCCGATCCACCCGATCGGGCTCACGAACCGCAAAGGACGGAACAACGCGCGTCGGCGCCGAGCCGGATGACGTCGGCTCAGCCCTGGGCGATCGGCTCCGCCGAAGGCGGTCACGAAGCGATCAGTCCCGAGCTCGGCACGTGGGAGGATTTCGACGCGATGGTCGCGGCTGCGCGCGCGGCTGGGCATCGAGCTCGCTCTCGACTTCGCGATCCAGTGCTCGCCGGATCACCCGTGGCTGAAGGAACATCCGGAGTGGTTCAACCGGCGCCCGGACGGCACGCTGAAGTACGCGGAGAACCCGCCGAAGCGCTACCAGGACATCTACAACGTCAACTTCGACGTCCGAGGACTGGCAAGGGCTCTGGCAGGCGCTGCGCGACGTCGTCCTGCACTGGGTCGACGCGCGGGATCACGGTGTTCCGGGTCGACAACCCGCATACGAAGCCGGCTGCCGTTCTGGGAGTGGCTCATCGCGGAGGTGCGCCGCGGACCACCCGGAGGTGATCTTTCTCGCGGAGGCGTTCACGCGCCCGTCGATGATGACGACGCTCGCCAAGCTCGGCTTCTCGCAGAGCTACACCTACTTCACGTGGAAGAACACGAAGCCGGAGCTCTTCGAGTACGTCGAGCAGCTGCTCGCGTGGTCGCGAGTTCTACCGGCCGAACGCGTTCGTGAACACGCCGGACATCCTGCACGAGTACCTGCAGGTCGGCGGGCCGCCCGCGTTCGAGGCGCGGCTCGTGCTGGCCGCGACGCTCTCGCCGTCGCTACGGCATCTACTCGGGGTTCGAGTCGTTCGAGAACGACGCCCGTCGCGCAACGGCTCGGAGGAGTACCTCGACTCCGAGAAGTACGAGGTGAAGCGCCGCGCGCTGGACGGGCCGCTGCTGCCGCTCGTCGCGAGGCTGAACGCGCTTCGGCGTGCGGAGCCGGCGCTGCAGCGGCTCGAGAACCTGCGCTGGCTCGAGACGGAGAACGACCAGCTCGTCGCCTACGCGAAGGACGCGATGTGATCTGCGTCGTCAACATCGATCCCTTCGCCGAGCAGGAAGGAGCGTGCGTGATCCCGGTCGGCGCTCGGCCTGCCGCCGGCATTCGACGCGCACGACCTGCTCAGCGAGCGCGAGTTCACCTGGCGGGTCGGCCGCAACTACGTCAAGCTCGGCCCGGGGAAGGCACACCTGATCAAGGCCCACACGTCGGAGCAGGAATGACAGACCCGGCGAACTGGTTCGAGCGCGATCCGCTGTGGTTCAAGAAAGCGGTCTTCTACGAGATCCACCTGCGCGGGTTCTACGACGGCAACGACGACGGCTCCGGCGACTTCCGCGGGCTGGCCGAGAAGCTCGACTACCTGCAGTGGCTCGGCGTCGACTGCCTGTGGCTTCTGCCGCTGTTTCCCGAGCCCGCTCCGCGACGGCGGCTACGACATCGCCGACTTCTTCGGCATCCATCCGGACTACGGCAACGTCGAGGACTTCACCTACTTCGTCGACCAGGCGCACCAGCGCGGGATGCGCGTGATCGCCGATCTCGTCATGAACCACACCTCGGCCGACCATCCGTGGTTCCACGAGAGCCGCACCGACCCGACCGGCCCGTACGGAGACTGGTACGTGTGGGGCGACGACGACACGCGCTGGGGCGAAGCGCGCATCATCTTCCTCGACACGGAGCCGTCGAACTGGACGTGGGACCCCGTGCGCGGGCAGTACTACTGGCATCGCTTCTTCAGCCACCAGCCGGACCTGAACTACGACAACCCCGAGGTGCAGGAGCAGATGCTGAACGTGCTTCGCTTCTGGCTCGACCTCGGGCTCGACGGCTTCCGCCTCGACGCCGTGCCGTACCTGTACGAGCGCGACGGCACGAACGGCGAGAACCTGCCGGAGACGCACGCGTTCCTGCGGCGTGTTCGTGCGGAGGTCGACGCGCGCTACACGGATCGCGTGCTCCTGGCCGAGGCGAACCAGTGGCCGGCCGACGTCGTCCAGTACTTCGGCGACGGCGACGAGTGCCACATGGCCTTCCATTTCCCGGTGATGCCGCGCATGTTCATGGCGATTCGCCGCGAGGACGCGCTGCCGATGGTCGAGATCCTGGAGTCGACGCCGTCGATCCCCGACAACGCGCAGTGGGGGCTCTTCCTCCGCAACCACGACGAGTTGACCCTCGAGATGGTCACCGACGAC
This sequence comes from uncultured Thermoleophilia bacterium, assembly GCA_963823265.1. GTDB lineage: Bacteria > Actinomycetota > Thermoleophilia > Gaiellales > Gaiellaceae > PALSA-600. The sequence continues at coordinate 195,210 of CAWGLA010000012.1, read as the reverse complement.
GAGCGCGACTACCTCTACGACGAGTACGCCAAGGATCCACGGATGAAGCTGAATCTCGGCATCCGCCGCCGACTTGCGCCCCTGTTGGACAATGGACGCGACGAGATCCAGCTGATGCACGCGATCCTCTTCTCGCTTCCAGGCTCGCCCGTCCTCTATTACGGGGACGAGATCGGGATGGGCGACAACATCTTTCTCGGCGATCGCGACGGCGTGCGTACGCCGATGCAGTGGACCGGCGACCGGAACGGCGGCTTTTCGCGCGCGGACTTCCAGCAGCTCTACCTGCCGCCGCTCATGGACCCGGTGTACGGCTTCCAGGCGGTCAACATCGAAGCGCAGCTGCGGCAGCCGAACTCGCTGCTGCGCTGGCTGCATCGCCTGATCGCGCTGCGCAAGGATCATCCGGTGTTCGGCCTCGGCACGTACGAGGCGCTGCGCCCCGAGAACCCGCGCATCTTCGCGCACGTGCGCACGTACGAGGAAGACATCGTGCTCTGCGTGCACAACCTCGCTCGCTCGGCGCAGGCGTCGAGCTCGATCTGTCGCGCTGGGAAGGCTTCGTGCCGGAGGAGATGTTCGGCCGCACGCGCTTCCCGCGCATCGGCGAGCTGCCCTACCTGCTGACGATGGCGCCGCGAGGATTCTTCTGGTTCCAGCTCAAGAGGGATGACGTCGAGTGACGAACGAACGCGACCTGATCGAATTCGTCACGAACCAGCGCTGGTACGCGTCCAAGACGAAGGACGTGTCGCACTCGCAGGTCGTCGACCGCGTCGTGCTCCGCGAGGACGACCCGCGCCTCGAGCTGCTGCTCGTCGAGATTCGCTTCGACACGGGGACGCACGAGACGTATCAGCTGCTCGGCAGACGAAACGCTCGACGCGCTCGACGACCCGCGCAGCGTGCGCGAGCTCGTGTCGATGATGCGCCGAGGCGTGAAGCTCCCGGCCGACGATGGAGTGGTCGACTTCGCAGCCATCTCCGGCTTCGGCGGTGAGCTGCGCAACGCGCGCCCGGTCGGCGCCGAGCAGTCGAACACCTCGATCGTCGTTCGACGAGGAGTTGATCCTCAAGGTGTTCCGGCGGATCGAGGCCGGGATCAATCCCGAGCTCGAGCTGCTCCGCTTTCTCACCGAGCACGGATTCGAGAACATCGCGCAACTCGTCGGCTGGTACTCGTACGCGGGCAGGCAGATGGACGCGACGCTCGGCATCCTGCAGCGCTTCGTCAGCGGTCGCGACGGGTGGGAGCATGCGCTCGACACCATGGGAGCCGGCGCCGACGAGTTCATCGCGAGCACCCGTCGGCTCGGCGAAGTCACCGGCCGCATGCATTCGACGCTCGGGTCCGACTCGCATGATCCGAGCTTCAGTCCCGAAGAGACGTCGGCCGAGTCGCTCGGGCTGCTGACGGCGACCGTCGACGAGGAGATCGAGTCGGTCTTCCTCGATCTGCCCGACGACGTGCCCGAGCTCGAGCCGATCCGCGGCCGGGGCGAAGAGGTGCGGGAGCGGCTCCGGATGCTGTCGAATCTCGGCGGGCCCGGCCGGGTGATCCGCCACCATGGCGACTTCCATCTCGGGCAGACACTCTGGGCCGACGGCGACTGGGTGATCCTCGACTTCGAGGGCGAGCCGGCCCGCTCGCTCCCGGAGCGGCGGCGGAAACGAAGCCCGTTGCGCGACGTGGCCGGGATGCTGCGCTCGTTCGCGTACGCCGCGTCGGCGAGCCCGCTCCTGCGGGGCGTCGACCCGCCGACGGCTGGCAGCTGCGGGCGCGCGAGCAGTTCCTCGAGGGCTACCGGGCGACGGTCGAGCAGTCGCTGGTTCCGTCCGGGAGCGGGATGGACAGGCTCCTGACCGTGTTCGAGCTGGAGAAGGCCGTGTACGAGCTGCGCTACGAGCTCAACCACCGTCCCGACTGGGTCAAGATCCCGGTCGCGGGGATCCTGCGCCTGCTTGACGAGGACGTCGCATGACGCCCGCCAAGCCGAGGTCTGCGTTCGGCGAGCTCGACATCTGGCTGGCCCGCGCCGGCCGCCACGAGGAGCTCTACGCGAAGCTCGGCGCACACGCCGTCGAGGGCGGCGTGCGGTTCGCGGTGTGGGCGCCGAACGCGAAGTACGTCAGCGTCGTCGGCGACTTCAACGACTGGGACGTCGCGGCGGACCTGCTGCAGCCCCGTCGATGCGACGGGGATCTGGGAAGGGATCGCCGAGGGAGCGGTCGTCGGCCAGCGCTACAAGTTCCACCTGGACGGCCGCGAGAAGGCCGACCCGGTCGCATTCGAGGCCGAGGTGCCGCCGAAGACTGCGTCGGTCGTCTTCCAGTCGGAGCACGTCTGGCGGGACGAGGACTGGATCGCGCAGCGGCGCGCGCGGGAGCCGCTCGAAGGGCCGATGACGATCTACGAGGTGCATGCGCCCTCGTGGCGGAAGGGACTCGGTTGGCGTGAGCTCGCAGATCAGCTGGCGACCTACGTGCGCGACCTGGGCTTCACGCACGTCGAGCTGTTGCCGGTCATGCACCACCCGTACTCGGGCTCGTGGGGCTATCAGGTCACCGGCTACTACGCCACGCTGTCCACGCTCGGGTCGCCGGACGACTTCCGCTACTTCGTCGACCATCTGCACGCCAACGGGATCGGCGTGCTGCTCGACTGGGTGCCGGCACACTTCCCGCGCGACGAGTGGGCCTTGGCCCGGTTCGACGGAACCGCGCTCTACGAACACGCCGACCCACGTCGCGGTGCACATCCCGACTGGGGCACGCTCGTCTTCAATCTCGGACGGACCGAAGTGCAGAACTTCCTGCTCGCGAACGCCCTCTTCTGGCTGCGCGAGTACCACGCCGACGGCCTGCGGGTCGACGCGGTGGCATCGATGCTCTACCTCGACTATTCACGCCAGGACGGCGAGTGGATCCCGAATCAGTTCGGCGGCCGGGAGGATCTCGACGCCGTGGCGTTTCTGAAGGAGATGAACGAGCTCGTGCACGCGCGGGAGCCGGGAGTGATCTCCGCCGCCGAGGAGTCCACCGCCTGGCCGGGCGTCTCGCGGCCGACCTATCTCGGCGGGCTCGGCTTCGGCCTCAAATGGAACATGGGTTGGATGCACGACACGCTGGTTACTTCCAGCACGACCCGGTCCACCGGCGCTTCCACCATCACGAGCTGACCTTCTCGCTCGTCTATGCATGGAACGAGAACTTCGTCCTGCCGCTCTCCCACGATGAGGTGGTGCACGGCAAGGGCTCGTTGCTCTCGAAGATGCCCGGCGACCGGTGGCAGCAACTGGCGAACCTACGCGCGCTGTACGCCTACATGTGGGCGCACCCCGGCAAGAAGCTGCTCTTCATGGGCGGCGAGCTCGCGAACCCGTGGGAATGGGCGAGCGAGGACGAGCTGCCGTGGTGGCTGCTCGACCACACCGAGCACGCGGGCGTTCGTGACCTGATCCGCGACCTGAATCGCCTCTATCTCGCGGAGCCGGCGCTCTGGGAGGTCGACTTCTCGCACGAGGGGTTCCGCTGGATCGAGCCCAACGACGCGCTCAACAACGTGCTCGTCTTCGCGCGCCTGTCGAAGGACGGACTGCGCCAGATCGTCTGCATCGCGAATCTCGCTCCGGTGCCCCGTGAGGGGTATCGCGTGGGGCTGCCGGTGGTCGGAGAGTGGCAGGAGGTCCTGAACACCGATTCGTCCTACTACGGCGGAACGGGAGTCGGGAACCTGGGCGAGGTGAAGGCAGAGCCACAGCCGTGGCACGGCCAGCCCTGCTCCGCGTCGCTGACGCTGCCGCCGTTGAGCGTGATCTGGCTGCGGCCGTCCGAACCAGGTTCGCCTCAGGAGCCCCGAATCTGATTCACCGCAGGTGAACCAGATTCGCGAAGTGCACCCGCCGGCGTTCGGGGCGATCCCGGTCGACGAGCAGCGGGTCGAGTTTCGTGTCTGGGCTCCGGCCGCCTCACGAGTCGACGTGCGCCTGCAGGGGGACGGCCACCGACTCGAGGGTGTCGGCGACGGCGTCCACGCCGGCATCGTCGCGGCGACCGAAGGCGACCACTACCTCTTCGTGCTCGACGGCGCTACAGCCCTGCCCGACCCGGGCTCGCGCTCTCAGCCGCAAGGGATCAAAGGGCCGTCGTGTGTCGTCGACACCACGCGCTTCAAGATCGCGCCGGGTCCGGAGCTGCCGCTCGAGGAGCTCGTGCTCTATGAGCTGCACGTCGGCACGTTCACTCCGGAGGGGACGTTCGATGCGGTCGTTCCTCACCTGCGACGATTGCGCCGGCTCGGCATCACAGCGATCGAGCTGATGCCCGTCGGGACGTTCCCCGGCGCGCGCGGCTGGGGCTACGACGGCGTGTACTCCTACGCGCCCCATCCCGCCTACGGCGGCCCCGACGGCCTCGCGCGACTCGTCGACGCGGCGCATCGCGAGGGGCTCGGTGTCCTGCTCGACGTGGTCTACAACCACATCGGTCCGGGCTCCGAGGCGATCGGGGCGTTCGGCCCGTACTTCACCGGGCGCCACCACACGTTCTGGGGAGAGGCGATCGACTACTCCCGGCGCGGGGTGCGCGAGTGGGCGATCCAGAACGCGATCATGTGGACGCGCGACTACCGGATCGACGGCCTGGGCTCGACGCCGTGCACTCGATCTACGACGACTCGCCGGTGCACGTGCTGCGCGAACTGCGCGATCGCGTCGACGGGCTCGTCACCAGCGAGATGGGCATGACGACTTCCGGCCGCTCGAGGAGTGGGGACACGATGCGATGTGGCTCGACAACCTGCATCACGAGCTGCACGTGCTGCTGACCGGCGAGCACGACGGCTACTACGCGCCGTTCGGCTCCCTGGACGGAGTCGTGCGCGAGCTGACCCGGCCGGCGCGGGAGCGTTTGATCGTGGCAGCGCAGAACCACGACCAGGTCGGCAACCGCGCGCTGGGTGACCGGCTGCCGGCGGACGCGCACCGCGTAGCCTTGGCGATCGTGTTGTTCTCCCTCTCGACACCGCTCCTCTTCATGGGCGAGGAGCACGACGAGCGCGCGCCGTTCCGGTTCTTCACCGATCACGTCGATCCGCTGATCGCCGAGGCGACCCGCGAGGGGCGCAAGCGGGAGTTCGCCGCCTTCGAGTCGTTCGCGGGCGCAGAACCGCCGGACCCGCAGGCAGTGTCCACGTTCGAGCGCTCCCGCGTCTCGCAGCCCGAGCCCGACCCCTTCTACCGCGAGCTGATCCGGCTCCGGCAGCTGCTGCCGCGCGAGCTCGAGCTCGCGGTCGACGGCCGGGTCCTGACGCTGCGGCGCGGCCCGACGACGCTGACCGCCGACTTCGACGCGCGCACCGTGGAGCTCGGCACGTGACTCGTCGTGTCTGGCCCGGGGAGGCGTTCCCGCTCGGCCCGCAGTGGGACGGAGACGGGACGAACTTCACCCTCTTCTCCGAGAACGCGGAGCGCGTCGAGCTCTGTCTCTTCGACGAGCACGGCAAGGAGGAGCGGATCGAGCTCCACGAGCGCACCGCGTTCAACTGGCATTGCTACCTCCCGGGCGTCGGCCCCGGGCAGCGCTACGGCTACCGCGTCCACGGCACCTACGACCCGAAGACCGGCAGGCGCTTCAACGCGGCGAAGCTGCTGATCGATCCGTACGCGAAGGCGATCGACGGGGCTGTCGACTGGAGCGCGGCGAACACGCTCCCGTACGTGCCCGGTGGCGGCCAGGACGCCGACCTGAGGATCGACGAGAGCGATTCCGCGCCGGCCATCCCTCGTTCGGTCGTGGTCGACCCCGCCTTCGACTGGGAAGACGATGACTGGACACGCCCGCGGACGCCCTGGCACGAGACGGTCATCTACGAGCTGCACGTCAAGGGCTTCACCAAGTTGCGAGAGCAGGTGCGCGAGGACCTGCGCGGCGCCTACGGTGGACTGGCGAGCAGCGGCGCGATCGACCACCTGAAGTCACTCGGTGTGACGGCGGTCGAACTGCTGCCGATCCACCACATCGTCGACGAGGGCTTCCTGCACGACCGGGGACTCACCAACTACTGGGGCTATTCGACGATCGGCTACCTCGCGCCGCACTCCCTGTACGCCGCGACCGTCCGACCAGGTGCGCGAGTTCAAAGGAGTCGTCAAGGCGTTGCACCGTGCCGGGATCGAGGTGATCCTCGACGTCGTCTACAACCACACCGCGGAGGGAAACCACCTCGGTCCGATGCTCAGTTTCCGCGGCGTCGACAACCAGAGCTACTACCGGCTGGTTTCCGACGACCCGCGCTTCTACATGGACTACACGGGCACGGGCAACACGCTCAACCCGGTCCACCCGACGGTGCTGCGGCTGATCATGGACTCGCTGCGGTATTTCGTCACCGACTGTCACGTCGACGGATTTCGGTTCGACCTCGCGTCGGCGCTCGCGCGCGAGTTCTACGAGGTCGATCGCCTGTCCGCGTTCTTCGACATCATCCACCAGGATCCGATCCTGTCCCAGGTGAAGCTGATCGCGGAGCCGTGGGACGTCGGCCCGGGCGGCTACCAGGTCGGGAACTTCCCCATCCTCTGGTCGGAGTGGAACGGCATCTACCGCGACACGATGCGCGACTTCTGGCGCGGACGTGCGCCGTTGCGAGACTTCGCGTCGCGTTTCGGAGGCTCGGCCGATCTCTATCAGACCGACGGTCGCCGCCCATTCGCCTCGGTGAACTTCATCACCGCTCACGACGGGTTCACGCTGCGTGACCTCGTCTCGTACAACGAGAAGCACAACGAGGCGAACGGTGAGGACAATCGCGACGGGACCGACGACAACCGGTCCTGGAACTGTGGGGCCGAGGGTGAGACCGACGATCCGTCGATCAACGCGCTGCGTGCGCGCCAGCAACGCAACTTCCTCGGCACGCTCCTGCTCTCGCAAGGTGTACCGATGGTGCTCGGCGGTGACGAGATCGGCCGCAGCCAACACGGCAACAACAACGCCTGGTGCCAGGACAACGAGATCTCCTGGATCGACTGGGACTCCTGTGACGAGGATCTGCTTGCGTTCACCCGGCGATTGATCGAGTTGCGTCGCGCGCATCCCGTCTTCCATCGCACGAAGTTCTTCGACGGCACGGGCGAGCATCTCCCGGACGTCTGGTGGATGCGCCCCGACGGGCGCCGCATGACCCGCCGTGACTGGGACAACACCGAGACGCGGGCGATCGGGATCTTCCTGAACGGCGACGAGCTGAGAACCGAGACGCCGCACGGTGAGGAGTTGCGGGACGATTCGTTCCTCGTGCTCTTCAACGCGTTCTTCGAAGAGATCACGTTCAGGTTGCCGGCGCGCCGCTTCGGCACTCGCTGGGAGCTCGTGCTCTCGACCGGGAACTGCGCGTGCGAGCGTCCGGTGCCCGGGGGCGACGTCGTGGTCGAGTCGCGCTCGCTCGCGCTCTTCCGCCGCCTGTGAGGGCCACCTATCGCCTGCAGCTGACGCCGGAGTTCGGGTTCGGCGAAGCGTGCGAGCTCGTGCCCTACCTGCGTGAGCTCGGGATCTCGCACCTCTATCTGTCGCCGTCGCTGCAAGCACGGGCAGGATCCCAGCACGGGTACGACGTCGTCGACCCGCGCCACATCTCCGAAGCGCTCGGCGGCGAGCACGAGTTCCGCAAGCTCGCCGGCGCCGGCCTCGGGGTGATCCTGGACATCGTCCCGAACCACATGGCGGCTGTCGACGAGAATCCGTTCTGGCGCGACCTCGCGTTGCGCCAGATGTTCTTCGACGTCGATCTGCACACCGGGTTCCACCGCCGCTTCTTCGACGTGAGCGAGCTCGGCGGGGTCAGGCAGGAGGACTGGGAGGTCTTCTGGGCGACGCACGCGAAGGTGATCGAGCTCGTGCGCGAGGGCATCGTCGAGGGGTCCGGGTCGACCATCCCGACGGGCTCGCGAACCCGGCCGAGTACCTCGGACGGCTGCAGGAGGCCGGTGTCGAGCACATCTGGGTGGAGAAGATCCTCGAGCCGGACGAGGAGCTCCGGGCCTGGCCGGTCGAGGGGACGACCGGCTACGAGTTCCTGAACGACGTGCTGGCCCTGTGCGTGAATGCCGAGGCAGAGGGGGCGTTCACCTCGCTCTACGAGGAGTTCACGGGCGACACCCGCCGCTTCGAAGACATCGCCGCGCTGGCGAAGCTCGAGGTGGCGGTGAACATCTTCGAGCCGGAGCTCCGCCGCCTGTACGAGGAAGTGACGCTCGAGAACCTGCCGCTCGCGCTCGCGTCGTTCCACGTCTACCGCACCTACATCGAGCCGCACGCAGGCGTGGTCGACGACGCGGATCGTGCCGAGATCGGCGCTGCGAACGTCAGCGAGGAGCTGCGGCGCATCCTTTTCCTGCAGGAGCCGGGGAACGAGGATTTCGTCGTTCGTTTCCAGCAGACCACCGGCCCGGTGATGGCGAAAGGCGTTGAGGACACCGCCTTCTACCGCTACTTCCGGCTCGCGGCGCTGAACGAGGTGGGAGGCAGCCCGGCCCGCTTCGGACTGAGCGTCGCCGAGTTTCATGAGGCGAACGCGGCGCGGGCGGCACGGTTCCCGCTGCACCTCCTCACGACGTACACACACGACACGAAGCGCTCGCCCGATGTCCGCTCACGGATCGCAGCCCTGTCGTGGTTTCCCGGCGAGTGGGCCGAGCGAGTGCAGGCGTGGCACGACGAGCTCGGGGGCCTCGACGATCCGCGCGAGGAGCTGCTCGTCTATCAGACGCTCGTCGGCGCGCTCCCGATCGAGCGCGAGCGCCTCGACGGCTACCTGGAGAAGGCCCTGCGCGAAGGCAAGGTGAACACTGACTGGCTGGAGCCGAACGAGGAGCACGAGCGTCTCGTCCAGGAGTTCGCCGCGCGCGCCGCCGAGGTGATCGCCCGAGATCCGTTCCTCCCGCGCGTGTGGGTGGCCGGACGCAAGCTCGCGCTTGCACAGCTTCTGCTCAAGCTGACCTCGCCCGGCGTGCCGGACATCTATCGCGGCGACGAGCTCGAGGATCTCTCGCTCGTCGACCCCGACAACCGCAGACCGGTCGACTGGGCCGCGCGGATCGCTGCCCTACGCGGGCTCCAGGCGGGCGACGACCCGGACGAGTCGACGGCGAAGCTCTACGTCATCTGGCGGACGCTGGCGCTGCGGCGCGAGCTTTCCGAGGCGTTCGCCGGAGCGTACGACCCGGTCGACGCCGGCTCCGGAGTGTGCGCGTACGTGCGGGGTGGCCAGGTGCTGGTTGCAGCCGCCGTGTGCCCGGATGCGGTCGTCGAGCTCCCATCGGGGTGGCGCGACGTCCTGGGCAGGCAGGGCCTGGCTCTCGCTACCCTCGATCCGGGGTCGGGGTGCCGCAGCCCCGGCCCCACCTGATGTCCGTCGACCTGACCCAGACAAGGCGCGTGGCGCACGAGGTCGCGGCTGAGTGGGGGCTCGAGCTCGGGGAGCCGTTCTCCATGTCGAATGTCTCCTATGTCGCGCCGGTCGGTCGCGACGTGGTCTTGAAGGTCGCCTGGGCCGGCGACGACGAATCGCTGGACGAAGGCGCTGCGCTCGAGCTCTGGAACGGCGACGGCGCTGTGCGGCTGCATCGTGCCGACCGAGTGCGGCGCGCGCTCCTGGAAGAGCGCGCGCGGCCCGGCGACGACATCTCGGATCTGCCCGACGACGAGGCGACGGCCGTCGCCGTCGATGTCGCGTCTCGGCTCTGGCGTCGAGCCGGCGCGCCGTTCAGACGGGTCGCGGACGAGGTGCCGCGCTGGCTCGCGAACGGCGTCAGCTCGCTGACGCCGTTCGCCCGTGAGCTCTGGGACGGATTCGATCCGGGGCACCAGTGGCTCGTGCACGGAGACTTCCATCACCACAACATCCTTCGTCACGGCAGCCGGTACGTGGCGATCGATCCGAAGCCGTATCTGTCCGACCGCGAGTACGACCTCTTCTCGTGGCTGCGCAATCCGCTCTCCTACCGTATGACCGACCGCGAGCAGACCGAGCGGCGCATCGCGGCATTCGTCGCTGCGGGCCTCGACGACCGGCGGATTCGCGTGTGGGCGATCGTGCGCGGCGCGTATCTGACGGACGATCCCGAAGAGCTTGCGCTCCTCGGGTCGCTGCTGGACTAGGAAGCGCCAGCTGTGCGGGAGTTTCGCGTACCCTCCGGGCCGTGGCCGAGGCCGTCCATCCGGCAATGCAGCTCGAGTGGGACACGCCGCTCTACCAGCAGGCGCTGACCCAGCTCGATCACGCGCTCGAGCTCGCAGAGGTGCCCGACTTCGTCGCCAAGCGGCTGCGTGGGCCTGAGCGCGCGGTGATCCTCACGCTGCCGGTGAGGATGGACGACGGCACGTACTCGATCTTCCCGGCCTACCGTGTCCAGCACTCCTCGGTGCTGGGGCCGACCAAGGGCGGTGTCCGCTACGACATGGCGGTCGACCTGGGGGAGTGCGCGGCGCTGGCCATGTGGATGACCTGGAAGTGCGCCTTGCTGCGTTTGCCCTACGGGGGCGCAAAGGGCGGGGTGCGCTGTGACGCGCGCAACCTGTCCCAGGGCGAGCTGTCGCGCATCACGCGCCGCTTCACCGCCGAGCTGGCGCCCTTCATCGGGCCTGAGCTCGACATCCCCGCGCCGGACATGGCGACGAACGAGCAGACGATGGCGTGGATGATGGACACCTACTCGATGCAGAAGGGCTACGCCGTCCCGGAGATCGTCACCGGCAAGCCGGTGTCGATCGGCGGGTCGCTCTTCCGGCACGAGGCGACGGGCGCGGGCGTCGTCATGTGCGTCGAGCGTGCCTGCGAGCGGCTCGAGTGGAACCTCGCGGAGCAGCGCTGCGTCGTCCAGGGATTCGGCAACGTCGGGGGGATCGCCTCGACCGAGCTGCACGATCGCGGGGCACGGGTGATCGCGGTCTCCGACCTCTCGGGCGGCGTGTTCGCACCGGACGGGCTCGACATCCCGACCCTGCATGCGCACGTCGCCGAGCGCGGCTCGCTCGAGGGCTTCGAGAACGGTGTCGAGCGGATCACCAACGAGACGCTGCTCGAGCTCGATTGCGACATCCTCGTGCTCGCCGCCCGCGAGGACCAGGTCACGGGCGCGAACGCAGGCAACCTCCGTTGTCGGTTGGTGGCCGAGGGCGCGAACGGGCCGACGTCGAACGAGGGTGACCGCATTCTCGCCGAGCGCGGGATTCCGGTGCTGCCCGACATCCTCGCGAACGCCGGCGGGGTCACCGTGTCCTACTTCGAGTGGGTCCAGGACCTCGGGCGGCTCTTCTGGGACCGCGACGAGATCCGTCGCCGGCTCGCGGACAAGATGGCGGACGCGTTCGACCGTGTCTGGGCCGTCTCGCAGGAACGCGACATTCTGCTGCGTGACGCGGCGCTGGTCGCTGCGATCCACGAAGTCTCCGCTGCGCTCGAGGCGCGAGGCGTCTATCCGTAGGCCGATGTCCGAGCAACTCGTCAAGGACGCAATGGTCTCGGAGCCGCTGTCGCTCGAGGTGTCTGCGACGGCGCAAGCGGCCGGGGAGGCGCTCGCGCGGCCGGATGTTCGTGCCGTGTTCGTCTGCGACGACGGAACCCTCGTCGGCGTCGTCACGCGGAAGACGCTGGTGCGCGAGGTGGTCGCACCCGGGCTCGACCCGAGGTCGACGACGCTCGGCGAGATCGCCGAGCCGCCGAACGCAACGATCGACGCGTCGGCCCGGCTTGCCGGCGCCTTCGCCTATCTCGAGGAGCACGACTACGAGCGCGTGCCGGTCGTCGACGACGGAAAGCTCGTCGGGGTGCTCTCGCGCGCGGTCGTCCAGCGCCGGCTGGCCGAGGACGAAGAGGTGTCGGACACCGAAGGTGCCTAGAGCGGCTACGCCGCGACTGCGGCAGGCGTGGTCTCCGCGAGCAGCAGTTCGAGCGACTCGCGGAGCCCCGCGCGGACGTCGTCGTCGCTCAACCGGCCCTGGTCGTCGAGCTTCTCGTGTGCGTGCCCGACGGCCAGTTCGGCCTCGGTAACCCGCGCACCCATCGCGGCGAGCACCTTGCGAAGCTCGGCGGCGGCCCAGATGCCTCCGAATGCACCGGCGCTGGAGCTGATCACCGCGACGGGCTTGTTGCGGAACGCGTTCGTCGCCAGCGGGCGTGAGCCCCAGTCGAGTGCGTTCTTGAGCGCCCCGGGGACCGAGGAGTTGTACTCGGGCGTTGCGAAAAAGACGGCGTCGACCTCGCGCACGAGCTCCCGGAACGCCGCGGGTGTCGCCGGTGCGGGAACGACGTCGTCGTCCTGGTCGTACGGCGGCATGCTCTTCAGGCCGTCCCAGAGGATCACCTCGACGCCCTCCGGCGCCTCCTCGCGCAGAGCGCGGAGGAGGGCCGTCGAGTTCGAAGCGTCCCTGAGCGAGCCGCTGATCGCGAGTACGCGCATCGCCTACGCCTCCTGGGCGACCAGAGTCAGGTCGGCCTTGAGCGTGACTTCGTTGGAGAGGGCCGGCTCGCCATTCGGGAGCGGCATGTTCCAGTTCATGTCGAACTTCGTGCGGTCGACAGTCGTCTGGAGCTTCAGTCCGACCCGGGTCGCGCCGAAGTGGTCGACCGCCGGGCCGACGATCGTGCCCCTCAGCACGGCCGGCTGCGTGATGCCCTTCATGGTGATCTCGCCGTCGATCTCCACCGCGTTCCCGTCGCGCTCGAGGGTGCCGGAGAAGCCGACGACCGGATGGCGCTCGGCGTCGAAGAACTCGGGGGAGAGCAGGTGGGCCTGGAGGTTCTCCTCCTTGGTCTGGATGCTCTCGATGCGGGCCGAGCCGGCGAGCTTGCCGTCGGCGAGCGTGGCGTCGAAGTCCGTGACCTGGCCGCCGAACGTCGCGACCGCGTAGGGAACCTCGAAGGCGACGCTGGAGTGGACCGTGTCCGCCCGGAAGGTGCCGGCCGGGATCTCGGTCTGCGTCTCGGTGGTGGTGCTCATTTGCTAACTGCCTCCTTGAGATACTTGATTACGCAAGTAATCTAGCACAAGAAAGTTGCGGGCGCAAATATCAGCCGTTCAGCAGCAGGTATAGGCGCCGGGGGGCGCGCTCCCTTCGGCCGGATCGGGGAGCCTCGCAGCCTCCAGCGCCACGCCGTTCAGGAGGTCGCGTGGCGAGGGGGCGATGCGGTCGAGGCCGAGGTGGAGGAGCACCTCGCGGACGATCAGCACCCCGGCCGCGATCACGTCACTGCGGTCGGGCTGCAGGAGCCGGGCGCGACGCTCCGCGTCGGTGGAGGAGCGGAGCCACTCGAGCACCTCGGCGATCCCGGAGAGCGTGACCGCGTCGAGTGCCGCCAGTTCGGCGGTCGTGCCGTCGACTCCTAGCACTCGTTCTCCTGCGAGCTCCGGCAGGTACGACCGGATCTCGGCGGCGGCTGCGTCCCAGTCGGCGCCGTGCCGCTCGGTCAGCCGGACGGAGCCGATGTCCATGCTCCGGCGAAAGCTCTCGGTGATCAACTCGGTCGAGCCACCGCCGACGTCGACGACGACCGTTCCGGGCTCCAGGGCCCGACGCCGCGCAGTGTCAGCTCGGCCTCCTCGTCACCGCTGAGGAGCCGCGTCGCGAAGCCGTACGACCACTCGACCTCGCCGAGGAATGCCTCGCCGTTCTCCGCGTCCCGCACGGCGCTCGTTGCGACCGCGAGCGTGCGTTCGGCACCGAGCTGCTCCAGCTCGCGCCGATAGTCCGTCAGGACGTTCCGAACGCGCGCGACGGGCACAGGCAGGAGCCGCCGCCGCGCATCGACGCCTTCGCCGAGTCGCGTGATGTGCGTCCGACGGATGAGCTCCTCGACCCGGCCGTCCTCGACGTCGGCGACGAGGAGGCGGGTCGCGTTCGTGCCGAGGTCGATCGCGCCGACGCGCGTCACTCGGTCGGCACGGCCTTGCGCAGCCGGTCGAGTGCGGCATTCGCCTCGGCCGCCGCGGCGCGCAGCACCGCGAGCTGCGCGAGCGAAATCTGGAGGTGCTCGCGTGCCTGCGTGAGGCGCTCCTGGTTCGTGGTGAGTGATGCGGAGCGCTGCTCGGTCGTCTCGGCCGCACGCAGCACGTGGTCGAGCTCCTGCTCCGCCTGACCGGAGAAGGAGCGGAAGACGCGCCACAGTCTGAGGCCGCGGACGCCGGCGAAGGTCACGGATGCGACGGTCGCGACGAGCAGGAAGCCGAGCGCGACCCAGTCGAGGACGGTCATCCCGGCATCGTAACGAGTCCCCGGTTTCTGGCTTGCCAAGGGGCTTTCTCCTCGCCCGTCGGGGATCCGCCGCGACGGGACGGTGCTACAATCGCGGTGCGTCGCGGGGTGGAGCAGTCAGGTAGCTCGCCGGGCTCATAACCCGGAGGTCGCAGGTTCAAATCCTGCCCCCGCTATCACGACAGCTAGGCCGAGAGTTGGGGAGTTTCGGCTCGTTCGATCTCCCGCTCTCGGCCCAGCTTTCCTCGTTCTCTGCGTTGTCGAACCAGCCGCTCGCCGACTATGTTCGAGCTGCGATGTCCGAATCTGCCTATGCCGACTTCGTCGCATCCGCACAGGCCGATGATCGCGTTGTGGGCCTCGTGCTCACCGGATCCCGCGGAAGGCAGGTCTTCGTTCAACCGTCGTCGGACTGGGACGTCAGGCTGGTTGTGCGGGACGACGTGCTGGACGAATGCGTCGAACAGTTCTGCACGGCGCGAGGGTCAGCGGTCGAAGTCGTTGTCTACTCGCTGAGCGACTTCGAGAAGACGGCGGCGATCGGTTCCCATGACGAGTGGGATCGCTACAGCTACACCCACGCCGAGATCGGGCTCGAGAAGCTCAACGGTGAGATCGCTCGGATGGTGGCCGAGAAGGCCGTCCTTCCGAGTGAAGTGGCCGATCGTCTCGGCGCCGCCGCGCTCGACGGCTACATCAACTCCTACTACCGATCAGCCAAGAACGTCGATGCCGGACTGACGCTCGAAAGCCACCTCGACGCCGCCGAGTCGGTCGCTCATTTCCTGACCGCTCTGTTCAACCTCCACCGTCGCGTGCGTCCCTTCAACAAGTTCCTGCGGTGGGAGTTGGAGAACTTCCCGCTCGATGGAGAGCCCTGGCAGGCCAAGAGCCTGCTGCCGCGCCTGGAGGCGATCACGGCATCGGGCGCCCTCGCCGAGCAACGACTGCTGTTCAACGATGTCGAGCGGTTCGCGCGCGAGCGCGGCTTCGACGCAGTGATCGACGGCTGGGACTCAGATCTCCCTTCCTTGCGCGGCTCGAACGGACTACGCGGTTAGGGCCGACTTCAGGAAGTTCCCTAATGCGGTACACGGTGGGGATGATCCCGGCCTTCCGTTAGGCAACAGCCTGCTGATCGACGACGAGGACAGCGGCTTTCCCATCCCGTGGGTTAGGTTCGAGTCATGAGTCTTCGGGTGGAGTTTCTCGGTACTTCCGGCGCGTTTCCGACCCCGCGCCCGCTCTGCGGCTGCGCCGTTTGCGAGCAGGCGCGTGAGCGCGGTGTTCCGTATGCCAGGAGCGGCCCGAGTGTCTTCATCCACGGCCCAGATGTTCTGATTGACACGCCGGGCGAGATCCTCGAGCAGTTGAACCGCTCGTCGGTCGAGCAGATCGCGGCCTGCTTCTACTCGCACTGGCATCCCGACCACACGATGGGCCGCCACATCTTCTCGATCCTCAACCACGGCTTCCCTGTCTGGCCGCATCAGCCGCGCCGCACGACTCCGCTCTACCTCCCGCAGCAGGTCGCCGCTGACACCCGCAGCTTCCTCGGCATCTGGGATCACCTGATCTACCTCGAACAGCAGGAACACGTAATCGAAATCCACGAACTCCGCGATGGCGAAACAGTCGAGGTCGGCGGCGTGCGCATCCGTCCGCTCAGGCTCGCGCCGCCGCAGGACTTCGTCTATGCCTTCCTGTTCGACGACGGCGACAAGCGGCTGCTCGTCGTGATGGACGAGATCGACCGGTGGGAGCCGCCCGAGGAAGCGAAGGGCGTCGATCTTGCGATCGTGCCGATGGGGATCAGCGAGTTTCACCCGCTCACGGGCGAGCGGCGCATCGCGGCAGAGCATCCAGTCTTCGCGGAAGAAGCGACGTTCCCCGAGACGCTCGACATCGTCAAGAAGCTCAACGCACAGCACGTCGTAATGACGCACATCGAAGAGACGGACGGGCTGGGCCACGACGATCTTGTGCAGCTCGCGGACAAGCCCAGCGTCGAGAGCTTGGGGTTCAACCTCACCTTTGCCTATGACACGCAGATCATTGAGGTCTAGGCGGCCGCAGGACGAAGTAGACCCCCGCCCCTGGCGAAATCAGCTCGTCGCGCCCGGTCTCCCGCCTACGGTTTGATGGTGGCGAGCAACTCTGACCGGGCAATGAGCGGCGGCGATGTCGTGTCCTACTACGGTGGGGGCTGGAGCTTCCGCGGCAAGAAATCGGCTCCGGCGTGATCGAGGCGGCGCGGACGACGGAGTTGCTCGCGCGCCATCTTCCGCCTCGGGTCAGCGTGCTGGACGTGGGTGGTGGCCCCGGCTACTACGCTGCCTGGCTCGCCGATCGCGGTCACGTTGTCCATGTCGTCGATCCGGTGCCGCTGCACGTCGAAACTGTCGCGCAGCTCGCGTCCGGTCGCGCGCAGCTCGGGAGCACACTCGGCGACGCCCGCTGTCTCGAACGAAGAACCGGCCGCCTCGCGCGGCCGTTTCGCTGCCAGGTTTCGCCGCGGCTGCCGTTGGGCTCTCGGTACCGTGATCGGCGAGGATTTCGACGATCAACCTCGAGGAGGGGGACATGGACCGAGCGACCGAGAAGGCGATCCTGGCCGGTGGGTGCTTCTGGGGGATGCAGGACCTGATCCGGAGGCATCCGGGCGTCCTCTCGACGCGCGTCGGGTACACCGGAGGCGACGTCGCAAACGCGACGTACCGCAAGCACGGGACGCACGCCGAGGCGATCGAGATCGTCTTCGACCCCGAACAGACGTCGTATCGCGACATCCTCGAGCTCTTCTTCCAGATCCACGACCCGACGACGGTGAATCGCCAGGGGAACGACGTCGGCACGAGCTATCGCTCGGCGATCTTTTATCTCGACGACGAGCAGCGGCGAGTAGCCGAGGACACGATCGCGGACGTGGACGCCTCGGGACTTTGGCCAGGGCGGGTCGTGACCGAGGTGACCGCGGCGGGGCCGTTCTGGGAGGCGGAGCCCGAGCACCAGGACTACCTCGAGCACTATCCGAACGGCTACACGTGCCACTTCCCTCGCCCCGGCTGGGTGTTGTCGCGCAGGGCCGACGCAGTTGCCCGCTAGCGACTGACGTGTTCGTGCGAACCGCGCAGCTCTGAGTCGACCATGGGGCCGCGAGAGCGGGGCCTCTCAGCGTCGTCGGCCTCGGGTCGAGGGTTCATGCCTTGCTCAGCGGTCGATCATGCGCTGATTCGCCTCGCTGTACCGAGCTCCCTGCGCCGTGATCTGCGCCTCGGCAGCCTCGATCTCCTGCAGGTCGCCCGCCGTGAGCTCGACGTCGGCCGCGGCGATGTTCTCTTCGAGGCGGTGCAACTTCGTCGTGCCCGGGATCGGTACGAGCCACGGCTTCTGGGCGAGTACCCAGGCGAGTGCGATCTGCGCGGCCGTCGCGCCCTTCTGCTCCGCGACTCGCTCCAGCAACTCGACGAACGCGCGGTTCGCAGCTCGCGCTTCGGCGCCGAAGCGGGGAACGGTGTTGCGGAAGTCCGTCTCGTCGAAGGTCGTGTTCTCGTCGATCTTCCCGGTGAGGAAGCCCTTGCCGAGTGGGCTGAAGGGCACGAAGCCGATCCCGAGCTCCTCGAGCGTCGGGAGAATGGCCTCCTCGGGCTCGCGCCACCAGAGCGAGTACTCGCTCTGCAGGGCGGTGACCGGCTGGACGGCGTGGGCGCGGCGGATCGTCTGCACGCCCGCCTCGGAGAGGCCGAAGTGCCTGACCTTGCCCGCCTCGATCAGCTCCTTCACCGCACCGGCGACGTCCTCGATCGGCACCTGCGGGTCGACGCGATGCTGATACAGCAGGTCGATCGTGTCCGTCCTCAGCCGCCTGAGCGAAGCTTCGACGCTGCGCTTGATCGTCTCGGGGCGGCTGTCCAGGCCGCCGCGGTCCTGATTGTCGAAGTCGAATCCGAACTTCGTGGCGATCACGACCTGGTCGCGGACCGGTTCGAGCGCCTCGCCGACGAGCTCCTCGTTCGCGAACGGCCCGTACACCTGGGCGGTGTCGAAGAACGTGACGCCGCGTTCGACTGCCGCCCGGGTCAGCCCGATCATCTCGTCCCGGTCCGGAATCGGGAGGTAGCTCTGACTCATCCCCATGCAGCCGAGCCCGATCGCCGAGACCTCCAGGCCACTTTCGCCAAGCGTGCGCTTCTCCATCGTTGCTCCTCTTGTGTCCGACACGGTTGGCATCACTGAAGCACCGATCGCCCGTGCGTGACCGGCTCTGTTGATCCAGGTACCGGCAGGACCCCTCTGCGAGCGCGGAGCGGCGGTACTCTCGGCGTCGTGGACGCGAGGAGCGAGACTCGAGAGTTCCTGACCTCCCGGCGGGCAAAGCTCACACCGGAGCAGGCGGGGCTGCGCACCTACGGCGGGACGCGGCGGGTGCCGGGGCTTCGGCGTGAGGAGGTCGCGCTCCTCGCGGGGGTCAGCGTCGACTACTACACACGCCTCGAGCGCGGCAACCTGAGTGGGGTCTCCGAGACGGTGCTCGAGGCGCTGGCACGCGCGCTGCAACTCGACGAGGCCGAGCGAGCTCACCTGTTCGATCTGGCACGTTCGGCGCAGACGATCTCGCAGCCCCGGCGCCGCCCGGCATCGCAACGAGTACGCCCGAGCGTGCAGCGCCTGCTCGACGCGATGACCGGAGCGCCCGCGTTCGTCCGGAACGGGCGCATGGACCTGCTCGCCGCGAACCGCCTCGGGCACGCCCTCTACTCGGAGCTGTACACCGGCCCGCGCCGGCCCGTGAATACCGCGCGGTTCGTGTTTCTCGACCCGCGTGCGCCGGGCTTCTACGTCGATTGGGAGCAGGTCGCGAGCGACTCCGTCGCCATTCTTCGTTCCGAGGCCGGCCGGAACCCGCACGACCGTGGCCTCTCGGATCTCGTCGGGGAGCTGTCCACGCAGAGCGAGTTGTTTCGCACACGCTGGGCGGCGCACAACGTCCGCTACCACGACACCGGCGTCAAGCGCCTTCATCACCCCGTCGTCGGCGACCTGACTCTCACCTATGAGACGCTCACGCTGATCGGCGACTCCGGGCTGACGATGTTCGCTTACACCGCCGAGCCCGGCTCGAAATCCGAGGAGGCACTGAACCTCCTCGCGAGCTGGACGGCCACGCTCGACCTGGAAGAACCGGCCGCCATGACGGAGGGAGCCTGATGCACATCACGAGGAATGCCGTCGAGACCATGAACGGGCCGAGCGACTGGTTCACCGGAGCCGTCTACGTCGATCCGGTCGCGGCGCCGACCGACGGATCGCGCGTCAGCGCGAGCCGCGTCCACTTCACCCCCGGCGCCCGCACCGCCTGGCACACGCATCCGAATGGTCAGACGATCTACGTGCTCGAAGGTGTCGGTCTCGCACAGCGCCGCGGCGGCCCCGTCGAGCTGATCGGGCCCGGCGACCGCGTGTTCTTCGAACCGGGTGAGGAGCATTGGCACGGGGCGACAGCGACGCGGCTGATGACCCACATCGCGCTCCTGCAGGTCGACGACGAGGGCAACAGCGCGACCTGGGGTGATCACGTCAGCGAGGAGGAGTACGGAGCCGCACCCAGCGGCGAGGGCTGAGCCGCGTGCGCTAGGAGAAGAGTGGGACGAGCTGCCGCCGGGCGGCGAGCTCCTCCATCAGTTCGTCCGTCGGCCGCGCTTCATAGCGGCTTGCAGCGTCGAGCACCTTCGGCAGCAGCGTGATGTCGCCGACGGTGTTGAGGAACACGCCGGGCCGGCCGAGCACCCAGTGCACCGCGAGATCGATGTCGCTCTGCTCGCGCAGCGGCTCGTACCAGGTCGCCGCTGTCTGCTCGCGACCGTCCCAGGGAGCGAGTGTGATGCTCTTGATCGTCTGGACCGCCACGCCTCGCTGTGCGCAGACGGCTGCGAGCTCCTCGAAGTCCGAGGCATAGCGGTCGTCGCGCAGCTGCACATAGCTGTAGGGAGCGAGCACCGAGTCGAAGGGAAAGCGCTCGAGGCTGCGCAAGTGCATCCTGGCGACCGTGAGCCCGTGGCCGGTGACGCCGATGAAGCGGACGAGGCCCTCGTCGCGCGCTTCGACCGCGGCTTCGAGCGCCCCTCCTTCACGCAGCGCGGTCTCCCACTCGATCGGGTCGACGAGGTTGTGCAGCTGGAGCAGGTCGACATGGTCGACGCCGAGGCGCTCGAGCGAGCGGTGGATCTCCTCGCGCGCGCCGGCGCGCGCTCGCTCGCCGGTCTTCGTCGCCAGGAAGACGCTGTCACGGTGCTGCGCCAGCCACGGCGCGAGCCGGAGCTCGGAGTCCCCGTATGACGCTGCCGTGTCGATGTGATTGACACCGTGCTCGAGGACCAGTTCGAGCGTGTGGTCGGCTTCGGCCTGCGTGACCGATCCGAGCGCCGCGGCGCCGAAGAGCGTCCGCGTGCTCTCGTGCCCGGTACTGCCGAACGGCGCCTTCGCGATCACGTTCTGAGACTAGCGCTCCAACGTAGGATCGTGCGCTCGTGACGCTGGACCTGATCGCCGTGGGTGACGTGATGCTCGACGGGGCGTTGCCGATGCCTGTTCCAGGCCGTCGGACCCACGGGCGAATCGAACTGCGTCCCGGTGGCTCCGCCGCCAACGCGGCGCTCGCAGCTGTGCGGCTCGGCGCGCGGGCGGCGGTCGTCGGTCGGATCGGCGCGGACTCCGCGGGAAGACTGGTGGCGGACGACCTCGCAGCTGCCGGTGTGCAGTTGCTACTCGCCCACGACGAGAACGCGCCGACCGGCTGCGTCGTCGTCCTCGGTGCTTCGACGATCGTCGCCGACCCCGGTGCGAGCGCGCTGCTCGTCCCGGAGGACGTGCCGGAGCGGCTCCAGGCGCGAGCAGTGCTGGTCTCCGGTTACTCGCTCCTCCAGCCTGGGCCCGAGGCAGCCGCGCGGGCGGCCGTCGAGCGGGCCCGGACCGGCTGGCTCGCCGTCGACGCGGCTTCGGCGAACCTCGTCGCCGCCTTCGGCGTCGACCGGTTCTTCACAGCGACCGCGAAGGCCGATGTGGTGCTGGCGAACGCGGAGGAAGCGTTCGCATTGACCGGGCTCGAGGGAGAGGCGGCGGCGCTCGAGCTCGCCCGCCGCTATCGCGTCGCCTGCGTCAAGCTCGGTGGTGAGGGAGCGGTCGCCGCGTCGGCCGGCGTCGTTGTCCGCGCCATCGTGCGGCCGATCAGGGATGCGAGCACACTCGGCGCCGGCGACTCCTTTGCCGCCGGACTGCTGCTCGCCCTGGCCGATGGTGCCGGGCTCGATGTTGCGCTGCAGACGGGTTGCGACACCGCGACGGTGTTGATCGCGCGGCGATCGTCCTAGGCGTTGCCGTTCGCGACGAGACGCGTGCCTGTCGCCTTGAACGAAGCGAACGCGGTGTCGCCGAGCTGCAGCCCGAGGCGGTGCAGAGACTCGGTGGTGATCTCGGCGCTGACCGGGCCGATCGTGACGCGGACGCGATTGCCGAGCTCGGCGATGCTGTGGATCGGGCCGCTGATCAGGTTCATGGCGGAGTCGTGGGGCGCGCTCGTCGAGACGGTGATGTCCCAGGGATAGACGGCGAGCACGACTTCGCCGGTACCGGGGCCGACGGTGGTGATGACGGTGCCGTCGCGGAGGCGAACACGGGTCGAGTCTCCAGACGGTTCTGCGTGGCCGTGCAGGAGGTTGGCGCCGGTAAAGGATGCGACGAAAGGATCGCTCGGTTGGGCGACGAGGTCGCCGGGCGTGCCGGTCTGGCGAATCTCCCCATCCACGATCACGCCGACTTCGTCCGCCAATGCCGCCGCGTCCTCGAAGTCGTGCGTGACGAGCAGGACGGGAATGTCGAGGCCTGCGAGCAGCTGCTGCAGCTCTGTGCGGACGTCGGCCTTCGTGTGGGTGTCCAGCGCGGAGAGAGGCTCGTCGAGCAGCAGGACCTCCGGGTCGCGTGCCAGAGCGCGCGCGAGGGCCACGCGCTGGCGCTCTCCACCCGAAAGATCCGCGGGGTGGGCGCGCTCCAGGTGTCGAATGGCGAACCGGTCGAGGTACTCGTCCGCCTTGTGACGCCGGCCGTACTCGACGTTCTGGCGCACGGTCAGGTGCGGGAAGAGCGCGTAGTCCTGGAAGACCAGTCCGACCGGGCGCCGGTCAGGCGGGCTGGAGACGCCGCCCGCTCCGTCGAACCACACCGCCACGTCACAGCTGATGCGGCCCGACTGGGGGCGCACGAGCCCCGCGACCGCGCGCAGGACGGTCGATTTCCCGGCCCCGGACGGCCCGACCAGGGCCGTCGTCGAGGACACGTCCAGGCTCAGCCGGACGCTGAAGGACCGAAGAGGAACAACGATCTCTTCGAGGAGGAGCCTTGCCATGTCAGTCCGATTCTGAGGCCGAGGAGCAGGATGATGCTGATCAGGACGAGCACGCCGCTCATCGCGAGCGTCGCGTCGAAGTTCCGGTCGAACTCGGCATAGATCGCGAGCGGCAGCGTCTGGGTCACGTGCTGGAGGCTGCCTGCGAACATGATCGTGGCGCCGAACTCCCCGAGCCCGCGGGCGAAGGAGAGTGCGAGCCCGGCGACCAGCCCGCCCCGGGCGAGGGGGAGCACGACCCGGAAGAACGTGCGCGCAGGACTGGCGCCGAGCGTGCGGGACGCGGCCGTGAGGTTCGGGTCGGTCGCCTCGAAAGCCGCGATCGCCTGGCGGATGTAGAGCGGGCTCGCGACATATGCGACCGCGATCGTGACCGCGCTCTGCGTGAACGGGAGCGAGACCCCGAACGCGTCGAGAGTCGAGCCGAGCAGCCCGGCGTGACCGAACGCGACGAGCAGCCCGACGCCGGCCACGGCGGGGGGGAGGACGAGCGGCAGCTCGACGAGTGTCACGGCGACCGCGTGCCCGGGGAAGCGGTTCGTCGCGAGCAGGTACGCGGTCGGCGTGCCGAAGAGCAGGATCAACGCCTGGGCGATCAGGCTGGTCTTCAGGCTGACCTCGAAGGCGTCCCTGACGACGGGGTTCGAGAGCTGGTCGAGTAGGTTGCCGGGTGAGGTGTGGGCGAAGATCGCCACGATCGGAAAGGCCAGGAACGCCAGCGTGACGACGGCCAGGGCGACATACAGGCACGTGAAGGCCGCCCGCCTCATGGCCGTCTATTTCTTCTTCACGAACGGCTTGACGCGCGGCAGGAACCCGTAGGCGAGCAGCTTCGCCTGGCCGGCCTTGCTCAGCACCTTGGTGATGAACGCCTGTGCGTCGGTCTTCTTGCCGCTCTTCGCGACGACGCAGACCCCGTACTGGACCTTCGGCTGCGCCCAGGCCGGGACCTTCAGCACCTTCACCTGGCCCGGCACGGTCTTGGCGTCGGTCGAGTAGACGAAACCTGCATCGGCCTCGCCGAGCGCGACCTTCGCCAGCACCTCGCGCACGTCGGTCTCCTGGCTGACGATGTTCTTCGTCACCGCCGCCGAGAGGTTCATGTTCTTCAGGATCTGCAGCGTGTAGCTGCCGACCGGCACGCCCGATCCGGCGACGTCGAGCTTCACTCCCGGCTTCGCGAGGTCGTAGACGCTGTGGATGTTGGCAGGGTTCGATTTCGGGACGACGATCACCAGGGTGTTGCGGGTGAACACGACGGGCTGCGAGCACAGGCCCTTGGCGTACAGCTGGTTGGGCAGCGTCATGTTGGCCGAGGCGAACACGTCGGCCGGCGCGCCGAGCGTGATCTGCGCGGCGAGAGCGTTCGAGCCGCCGAACGAGTACTTCTCCGACGAGTCGATCTTCGGGAAGGCGTCCGTCAGCGACGCCGCGGCGTAGACCGTGATCTGCGCCTGCGCAGCCTCATGGGCGCGCGGCAACGCGGAGGCACGACCGGCCACCACGGCGAGCGCGACGAGCGTGAGCGCAGCCGTCAGCGTGACCGAGGCAAGGCGACGATTGTTCACGGGCACTGGGTGAACTCCCTTCAACTAGAGCTGAACCATCACGCTGGTGGACTTCACGACGGCAGTCGCCGCCATGCCGTTCTTGAGGCCGAGCTCCTCGACGGCATCGCGAGTGACGACGGCAACGAGCCGCACTGGCTCGGTCACCACCATCTCCACCTGTGCCATCAGCCCCTCCACCTGCACCTCTGTGACAACGGCCTTGAACCGGTTGCGGGCGCTGAGATGGGTGCCCCCGCCGTCGCCGCGCAACCGGTCGATCTCGGCGGCCGAGACGACGCGGCGGTTGCTCGCATCTCGTTCAACGGTCATGCGGCCCGCTTTGTCCCAGCGCCGCAGCGTGTCGAGGCTGATGCCGAGCGCTGCCGCAGCCTCACTCGCCGTATAGAGCTGCTTCGCCACCGGTCAGCTCTCGTAGGCGTCGAGGGCGGTGGAGACGGCGGCGATCTGGAGGGAGGCCGCGAAGGCCCGCCCGATCGCCGGCCGTCCGGCGGAGACCGCGAGCGCACTCACGTGCTGGGCCTCGTTCGCGGCGATCTGCCCGAGCGGCAGCCGGAGCTCTGGTGTCTGCACGTTCTGGACGGCGCCGAGGTAGGCGCCCAGGGTCAGATCCTCGATCCTCCCGGCGAGCTTCAAGATCGAGCCCTCGGAGTCGAAGCTGCCCTTCGGGTAGGCGAAATTGATGTCGTCGGAGGTTGCAGCCACCTGCCCTGCTCCGGCGATCAGGGTCGCGAGCCCGTGGTAGTGCGCGTTCTCGTCGGCCAGCATCTGCTTGAGCAGCGCCGACCGGGCGGCGGCCAGCTTCCCGCTTGCTAGTGCCCGGGTGTGAAAGTCGGCGGCGAGCAGCTCCGCGCCGATCAGCAGCCGGAGGTACGACAGGTCGCTGTCGGGGATGCTCGCCGCGGTTGCGGAGCCCGCGAGGACCGAGACGGCCGACCCGGAGAGGAGCAGTGTCCCGCCGCCCGCGACGCCCTGCCGCAGGAGACCAGCCCTACTGAAACGTGACGTCACGATCAAGAACGCTCCTCGGTTTCGAATGCCAGTGCGATGCCGAGCCGTCACCAGGCTATCCGAGAGGAAGAATACCGCGTAGACACTACATCTGCACAGCTTTCGCATAGGTGTTGCAGGTGCATGGTGGAATATCGTGCGGTCGCCATGAGGCGACGAGCCGTCCTCCGGCTCGTGGGACGGCCTGAGGCTTGACGTGGACAGCGCGTAGCGCATAGGTATCGACACATGCAGATCGGCAAAGGGGGCGAGCCCGTCACAGGCATCAGCCGCGCCTTCCCCGATCGCGTCGAGGTCCGGGGACAGGACCTCGCCGCCGACCTGATGGGCCGCCTCAGCTTCACGGAGTACTTCCACCTCCTGCTCACCGGCCGCGAGCCGAGCGTAGACGAGCGTTTCTTCCTCGACCTGACGCTCGTCGCGATCGCCGAGCACGGGTTGATGCCGAGCAACATCGCCGCACGGATGACGCTGGCGGCCGATCCCGGCTCGCTCCAGGGAGCGGTTGCGGCCGGCATCCTCGGCGCGGGGCCGGTGATCCTCGGCGCCGTCGACGAGTGCGCCCGCGTGCTCGCCGCTGCGGTGGCGGAGGGCAGGGACGCCGAGCAGGTGACCGCAGAGATCCATGCGACCGGCGGCAAGATGCCGGGCTTCGGGCACCCGTTGCACCGTCCACTCGATCCGCGGGCGGAGCGGATCCTCGAACTGGCCGACGCACGAGGTGTCAGCGGCCCTCACATCGCACTGACGCGGGCCCTGCGGGACGCGGTCACCGAGACGTGGGGCAAGCCGCTCACCTTGAACGTGTCGCTGCCGATCGCGGCGGTGCTGCTCGACCTCGGCTATCCGCCCGCGGTCGTGAAGGCTGTGCCGATCCTCGCGCGCACGGCGAGCTTGCTCGCCCATCTTGCCGAGGAGCGGGAGCAGCCGATCGGCTTCCTGCTCGCCGCCGCGGCGGAGGAGGCGATCGAGCATCGGGATGACTGAGGCGGAGCGCCTGCCGTGGGCCGAGCAGGTCGAGCTCGACGACGCGTCCTTCCGGGAGCAGCTCGCCTATCTGCTCGAGCGTTCACCGTTCTATCGCGAGAAGCTTGCCGGCGCCCGTGCGGAGATCGGGCTCGACGAGATCGCGCGGCTACCGCTCACCGAGAAGCGCGAGGTGAAGATGACGTCCACCCCGGAGCGGCCCTTCGGTGCGCACCTCTGCGTCGATCCGACCGAGCTCGTCCGCATCTACTCGACCAGCGGGACGACCGGCACGCCCAGCTACATCCCGCTCACGAAGAGCGACCTCGACAACTGGATCACCGGGTCGGCACGCAGCTACGGCGCAGCCGGCCTCGTTCCCGGTGATCGCGTTCTCACCACCTACAACGCGGGCCCGTTCGTCGCCGGCGCGGCGCTCGACGCGTTTGCCCGACTCGGCGTCTGCCACATTCCCGTCGGGACGGGCAACAGCGAGCGCGTGCTGCTCGCAATCGAAGACCTACGGCCCGACGCAGTCGTGGTGACGCCGTCGTACGCGGCCTACCTGCTCGAGCTGGGCGACCTGAGCGAGTCGAGCGTGCAGCGAATCCTCGTCGCCGGTGAGCCGGGCGGCGGAGAGCCGGCGTTCCGGGCGGCACTCGAGGCGGGTTGGGGCGCACGGGTCACGGAGGCGATGGGGATCGGGGACATCGGGCCGTCGCTCTGGGGCGAGTGCGAGGAACAAGCGGGAATGCACCTCGGGGCGCGAGGGCTCGTGCACGCCGAGCTGATCGACCCGGAGACGGGCGAGGCGCGGGAGTTGCGCGACGGCACAACGGGAGAGCTCGTTCTGACACATCTGCGGCACCGAGCTGCACCGCTGCTGCGATTCCGCACGCGCGACCACGTCGAGCTGTGGACGAGCCCTTGCGCGTGCGGGCGAACGGCGCCGCGTGTCCGCTGCCTCGGCCGCACCGACGACATGCTGATCGTCAGGGGAGTCAACGTCTTCCCCTCGGCGATCCGCGAGGTCGTCGGGCGCTTCGCGCCGGAGGTCAGCGGGCGCATCCTCGTCAGGCCGCGCGGAACCGGCGTGAAGCAGGAGCCGCCGCTCCCCGTCTCGGTCGAGTTGTCGCCCGACGTCGCAGCGCGCTCCCGCCTCGCCGACGCAATCCGCGCGCGATTGCGCGAAGTACTCGTGGTCCAGATGGAGGTCGAGCTCGTGCCCTGGGGCACCTTGCAACGCAGCGAGTACAAGTCCACACTGGTGGCTCGCTGATGCGCAAGCTTCAGACTCAGGGCGTCCATCACATCACGATCGTCGGCGCCGGGCGCCAGACCTCGATCGACTTCTGGGAAGGCGTGCTCGGCATGCCGTTCGTGTTCGAGCAGCCGAACCTCGACAACGAGTCGGAGAGCCATCTGTACTTCGATCCCGGCGACGGACGTCTGATCACGATCTTCACGAACGAAGAGCGCGTTCTCGATCCGACGCGCACCTCGACCGACCAGGGGTGCGTCCACCACATCGCGTTCTCGCTCTCGCAGGCGACGTTCCACCAGACCGTCGAGCGGCTCGACGAACGCGGGATCCGCCACAGCGGCGTGAAGGACCGCGGGTTCATGGACTCGATCTACTTCGAGGACCCGCTCGGGCTCCTGATCGAACTGGCGTCCTACCGGTTCGAACCGCCGTTCGGCTACACGCACCCCGACGTCCTGCTCGCAGCACACAAGCTTCGCGTCGAACGCGGCGACTACAACATCGAGCAGGAGCACCTCGCCGACGCGATCCAGGCGCTCGTCGCCCGGTCGCGCGCCTCGCTCTCGGACGACCGGTCCGCCAAGGACCCCTACTAGCGGAGGAGCACATGGCTGCCAACACCATCAGCATTCTCAAGCCGAGCGTCAACAACCTGACGGTTCGCATCTTCATCCGTGCTGCCGGCCTCGACTTCGAGGAGATCGATGTCTGGGGCAAGAAGGGGACCGACGAGTTCCTGGCCAAGGACCCCGCCGATCTGACGCCGCTGCTCGAGGAGGACGGATTGCTCCGCGGCTCGTTGTGGGAGAGCTGCGCGATCATGCAGTACCTCTGCAACAAGCACGGTCTCGACCAGTTCTATCCGACCGATCCCGCCGAACGCGCGATGGTCGACAGCGCGATGTTCTACTTGATCGGAACGATGTATCCGCTCGTCGCGCGCGCCACGTATCCCGCGCTGAACTTCCCGCACTATCCCGGCGAGGTCGGTGCCTCGGACGCCGACGCGGACACGAAGGCGCATGCGCAGGCGGCAGCAGAGGCCGCCGTCGCACGTCCGCTCGAGGTGTACCGGGCGTTCTTCCTCGACGGGCGGACGTTCATCGGCGGCGATGCTCCGTCGATCGCCGACATCCGGCTTGCAGCGACGCTCGAGTTCCTGCGGGCGATCGACTATGAGCTCCCCGAGTGGGCGGAGTCGTACATCGCAGCGATGGAGTCGACGCTCGGAGCTGCGTACACCGAGCCCGCGAGCGACGTGCGGGGCTACGTGGCCAGTGTCAAGGCGCCTGCGACTGCGTAGGTCTTACCGCCTCAGGATGTTGTGGACCTCGACGATCTCCGGAGGCCCCGCGAGCTCGATGCCGCTCTCGTTCAGGATCGGCATCAGGCGCTGGCCGAACGCCTCGAACTGCTCCTGCGAGTCCCAGATCTCGCTGACGCGGAAGCTGCCGCCGGACGTGAAGGCGACGTGGAAATCGAGTCCGTCCGGCGGAAACTCGCCTGACGCCTCGATCTTCGGCAATCTTTTCCTCCAGGGGGTCGAGTGGCGTTCAGCTTACGCGCGGCCAGACTCAGCTGGGCGGCTGAAGCCGAGGATCGAGCAGCGAACGCAGCGAGGGCACGACGCGCTCGGCACCGAAACCTGCGAGCAGCTCTCCCTGCACCCCCTCGCCGACGCCGATCACCGTCAGGCCGGCGGCATGCCCCGCGGCGATTCCCGCGGCGCTGTTCGTCAAGGTGACGGCATCCTCCGGGCGAACGCCGAGACGCCGGCAGGCGTCGAGCAGCAGATCGGGAGCGGGGCGTGAGCGCAGGCCTTCGGTGCGGATCACGTCGGCGTCGACGCGCTCGTCGACGACACTTGCGAGCCCCGCAAGCTCGAGAATCGGCAGCGTGCTCGAACTGGCGGAGACGACGGCGCGCTTCAGGCCGGCGTGGCCGCTCGCCTCGAGATAGCGGCGCGCGCCGGGAACGGCGCTGACGCCGCGCTGATGCAGTCCGCGGGACATCGCATCACCCTTGCGCCTCGCCAGGCCGCACGCCGTGTCGGCGTCTGCCGGATCGCCGTAGCGTCCTTCGGGCAGCTGGATGCCGCGGCTCGCGAGGAACGCGTGCACTCCCTCGAGCCGGGCACGGCCGTCGATGTAGTCCCGGTAGTCGGAGCCGCGGTCGAACCGGATGAAATGCCAGCCCGTCGTCTCGCTCAGGCGCAGCAGGAAATCGTCGAACACCTCGGCCCAGGCCCAGGCGTGGAGAACGCCGCTGTCGGTCAGGACGCCGTCGAGGTCGTACAGGCAGGCGGTGACGCCCTCGGGAAGCCCGAGCATCTTCGCCGTCACCGGCACGGGGGAGAGCCACGGCAGCGGCTGCACACCCGTCAACCGTCCGAGCTGCGTGAGCAACTGCGCCGTTCCCAGCCGCTCCTGCACGAGGTCTCGGCGGCGGCCGTCGGCGTCCGTGATGTGCATGGGGCCGTGTGCCGCGGCGAGCGCGTGGTCGGCGGCATCGAGCGCCAGCTGCCAGCGCATCGCGATCGTGTCGAGCTCCGGGGGCCGAGCGGCGCGCGGGGGAGCAGCCGGCACGACCGGCGCAGCGGCGGGGCGGGGCTCGAGGGGGATCACGACCGTGGCGCTCATCCTCGGCCCCAGCATCGCCACGTCGGGCGTGAGCCGCATCTGCAGTTGCTGGCGGTCAGGCTGCGGGCGGGTACCGATGCCGTGGGTTCTACGGTGGGCGGGCTACGCGGCGGCTCGCCGCAGAGTGAGCAGCGCGACCGCCCCCGACTGCGACGTCTCGACCAGCTCGAACGTCCGCAGGTCGGCGCCATCCTCGAAGAGCCGCTTGCCCGTCCCGAGCGTCACCGGGAAGAGCATCAGCCGCAGCTCGTCGACGAGATCGTGCCTGAGCAGCCCCTGCACGAGCTGCGCGCTGCCCGCGACGAGAATGTCGCCGGAGAACTGCTTCTTCAGCGCGCCGACGTCCTCGGCCAGGTCACCGGAGAGCACCGTCGAGTTGGCCCAATCCGCCGACCGCAGCGTTTTCGAGACGACGAACTTCGGCATCGAGTTCATCTTGTCTGCGAACCCCGCCTCGTCCTCGATCGACGGCCACGCCTTGGCGAAGCCTTCGTAGGTTCGGCGGCCCAGCAGCTGCGCGTCGGCGGCAATGAGCTCGTCGAGCTTGAACTTGTCGCCCTCGGCGCCGCGGTCGAACTTGAACGTCCAACCGCCGTGCTCGTATCCCTCGGCACCACCCGGGTCCTCCATCACCCCGTCGAGGCTCACGAACTCCGTCACGACGAGCTTTCCCATCACCGACCTCCTTCGTTGTCGTGCCATCAAGACGATCGCAGCGCCGGAAACTCATCGCCGCCCGTGCCGATGAGTTTCCTCCTCCGCTGCCGTCAGAAAGGCATGCCAACGCTCTCGGCTTCGCAGCGCCCCTCGGACCCCTTACCATGGTCTGCGATGCCGGAATCGTCGCCCGCCGTCGCCACCGAGCTGGAGACCCAGTTCGAGCAGCACCGCTCGGAGCTGACCGCCTACGCGTACCGGATGCTCGCGTCGCCGTTCGAGGCCGAGGATGCCGTCCAGGAGACGTTCATCCGGGCCTGGCGAGGCTTCGATCGCTTCGAGGGCCGGGCCGCCGTCAAGTCGTGGCTCTACCGGATCACGACGAACGTCTGTCTCGACATGCTGAGCGGCCGCGAGCGCCGCGCCACACCGATGGATCTCGGCCCGGCGCGCGAGCCCATCGAGGCGAACCTGAACGTGCCGACCGAGGTGACCTGGATCCAGCCGATCCCCGACCCTGCCGACGTCGCGGTCGACCGCGAGACGATCCGGCTCGCCTTCGTCGCGGCGCTCCAGCACCTGCCTCCGCGGCAACGCGCCGTGCTGATCCTCTGCGAGGTGCTGCGCTGGCAGGCGACGGAAGTGGCCGAGCTGCTCGAGACGAGCGTCGCGTCCGTGAACAGCGCGCTGCAGCGGGCTCGTGCAACGCTCGCCTCCAACGAGGTGACGCGTGCGACGACGCCGGCCGAGCTCGGCGAGGAAGACCGCGCCATGCTCGCGCGGTACGTCGAGGCGTTCGAGCGGTACGACATCGAGGCGCTGACGTCGCTGATCCAGGAGGATGCATCGCAGTCGATGCCTCCGTTCGACATGTGGCTCGCGGGCCGGGAGGACATCCTCACCTGGTGGTTCGGGCCGGGGATCGGCTGCAAGGGGTCGCGTGTCGTGCCCACGACGTCGGCGAACGGTTCGCCGGCCTTCGGGCAGTACAAGCCGAGCGCCGACGGCGGTTACGAGCCCTGGGCGCTTCAGGTGCTCGAGCTCTCAGAGGGCCGGATCGTCGAGTTCACGTTCTTTCTCGACACCGAAAGCCTCTTCCCGCTCTTCGGGCTGCCGCCGCGGCTCGACACGTAGGACGTCCGCGAGCCCGACGAACGCGATCAGCTCGACGAGGGCATCCGATGCGTTCTGCAGGACGACGTCGAGGTCGAGCCTCCCGGCGGCCACGTGCAGGCGCGCGAGATCGCCGACGGTGCCGACGTCCGGGTCGGCGAGCCCACTGGTGTCGCAGACGAGCCGGCTTGGACGCAGGACGGGCATCTGCAGGAATAGACCGCTTCGGCTGCGCGAAATCATCGGTCGGGCGCCGATGAGTTCCGGTGCCCGCACCGGTCGAAGGTTCTGAACCCGAACGAAAGGGACAGATGTCGTCCATGACACCTCGCAGTCGCTGGCTCGCGCTCTACGTGTTGTGCCTCGGCGATCTGATGATCGTCCTCGATACCACGATCGTGAATGTCGCGCTCCCTTCGATCCGCGCCGATCTCGGCTTCTCCCAGACGTCGCTCGCGTGGGTCGTGAACGCCTACATCCTCACCTTCGGCGGCTTCCTGCTGCTCGGCGGCAGGCTCGGTGACTTCTTCGGTCACCGCCGGCTCTTCTTGTTCGGGATCGCGCTCTTCACGCTGGCGTCGCTTGCCTGCGGCCTGTCGAGCTCGAAGGGAATGCTGATCGGAGCGCGCGCCGTCCAGGGCCTCGGCGGCGCCGTCGTCTCGGCAGTGGCGTTCTCGCTGATCATGGTTCTCTTCACCGAGCCGGCCAACCGCGCGAAGGCTATGGGCGTGTTCGGATTCGTCATGGCAGGCGGCGGCAGCATCGGCGTGTTGCTCGGCGGGGTGCTGACGGGCTCGCTCGACTGGCACTGGATCTTCCTCGTCAACCTGCCGATCGGCGTGCTCGTCTTCGCACTCTCGTTGCGGCTCCTGCCGGCGACCCAAGCCTCGCTCGGCCGGAAGCCGCTCGACGTCGCAGGCGCTGTCACCGTCACCGTCGCCCTCGTGCTGGCCGTCTACGCGATCGTCAACGGCAATCAGGCCGGCTGGACTTCCCTGCAGACGCTCGGGCTGCTCGGCTGCTCGGCCGTGCTGTTCGCATTCTTCCTCTGGCTCGAGTCCCGGCTCCGCGACCCGCTCGTGCCGCTCGGCCTGTTCCGGCGGCGGAACGTCGCGACGGCGAACGTCGTCGGTGTGCTGTGGGCCGCCGCGATGTTCGCGTGGTTCTTCCTGTCGGCGCTCTACCTCCAGCTCGTGCTCGGCTACTCGCCCCTCCAGGTCGGCCTGGCATTCCTGCCGGCGAACCTGATCATGGGCGCGTTCTCGATCGGATTGTCGGCGAAGCTCGTGTTGCGGTTCGGCTTCCGGCCGCCGCTCGCCGTCGGCCTCGGACTCGCGTCGCTCGGGCTGCTCCTCTTCGTGCGGGCGCCGGTCGACGGCTCGTTCGTGGTCGACGTCCTGCCGAGCATGATCCTGCTCGGCATCGGCGCCGGCATGGCCTTCAACCCGATGCTGCTCGCTGCGATGAGCGAAGTCGCGCCGGAGGAGTCGGGGCTCGCCTCCGGCGTCGTCAACACGTCGTTCATGATGGGCGGCGCGCTCGGGCTCGCCGTGCTCGCGAGCATCGCGGCGTCACGCACGGACACGCTCGCCGCTGCCGGCGACAGTCACCTCGAGGCGCTGACCGGTGGCTATCACGCAGCCTTTCTCGTCGGCGCGATCTTCGCCGCGTCGGCGGCGGCGATCGGCGGGCTCCTGCTGCGCCAGGTGGGCGCGCCGGCGCACGAGTTCGCCGGCGACGAGGCGGTCGACTTCGGCTAGCCGACATGTCCCGAAAGGCGGGCGAGCCCACTGATCGATGTCTGACACCGGGTAGTGCGCTTACCTGTCCGGACGGGGCGTGTTCGGAGTGGGTTACCGGTGGCCGCGCTGCGCGCGCCGGAGCGCGTCGAGCCGGCGGCGGGCCTGCTTGGTCGGCCGCTCGCCGAGGTCGGCGCCGAGCGGCCGAGCGAGGCGTCGCTGCAGCCGGTCGCGCTCTCCGCGCTCGATCGACTCGGGCGTCTCGGTGTAGAGCGTCGCGGCCACCGTTGCCGAGCCTCGCTTGTCCGCGATGCCCGTGACGACCACCGTCCGCTGCAGTGCGTCGATCGAGATCTCGACCGTGTCGCCGGTCCGGACGTCCTTCGACGGCTTCACGCGTTCCCCGTTGATGCGAACGCGGCCGCCCAGCACGGCGTCGGTCGCCGCGCTGCGCGTCTTGAAGAAGCGCGCGGCCCAGAGCCATTTGTCGACGCGGACCAGCTCCATCAAACGGGTGGCTCGTAGAGGTAGATCCCGAGGTTCATGTGCACTAGTCGCGACAGTTCGCGCACGCTCCGCGCAACACGACCTCGTGTGCGACGACCGAGTACCCGCTGCGCTCTTCGACGGCCTCGATCGCCTGCTCGAGCCGCTGGTCGGCGAACGGCTCCACCTTGCCGCACTCGCCGCAGACGAGATGGTGGTGATGTGCATCGCGGGACGGCTCGTAGCGGACGATCCCATCGCCGATGTCGATGCGCTGGACGAGGCCGCGCTCATCGAGACGGTCGAGCATGCGGTAGACGCTCGCCAGCCCGATCTTGCGCTCGAGGGCCTCGTAGATCTCCTGCGCACCGCGACAGCACGTCTGCGCCTCGAGGTAGGCCAGCACGATCGTGCCCGCGCCGCCCGGCCGGTAGCCCGCCTCCCGGAGCTGCGCGTTCGCGTGGTCGGCCCAGGTCACGAGGCAAAGGATAACGAGAATCGTTATCGTCCACGCGATGCTGGTGAGAATCGTTCTCGTGGCAAGTCTCGCGGCGGCCTTGGCGGCCTGTGGTTCGAGCTCCTCCTCGAGCGGCCGCCCGGTGGTCGCCGCCTTCTATCCGGTCGCCTGGGCGGCCGAGCAGATCGGTGGCGCGACCGTGCATGTGCACAACCTGACGCCGTCGGGCGCGGAGCCGCACGACATCGAGCTGACCCCGAAGGAGGTTGCGGAGATCCAGGGCGCCAAGTTCGTCTTCTACCTCTCGCACGACTTCCAGCCCGCGGTTGCCGACGCTGTCCGCGGCGCGCACGGCACGACAGTCGACGTGCTGCAGGGAGAGACGCTCAGAAACGGCGTCGGTGACGAGTCCGGCAAGACCGATCCCCACGTCTGGCTCGATCCGGTTCGCTTCGCGGGCATCGTGGAGCGGATCGGCGCGACGCTCGGTCGCCCGGCCAGAGGACGAGCACTCGCCGCACGGATCCTGCGCCTGGACGGCGAATACCGGCGCGGGCTGGCGCACTGCGCCCGGCACGACTTCGTGTCGAGCCACGCCGCCTTCGCCTATCTGGCGAAGCGCTACGGGCTGCACATGGTGGCGATCACCGGCGTCGACCCGGAGTCGGAGCCGTCGGCGCAGACGCTCGCCTCGCTCGCCAAGCTCGTGCGCGACGACCACATCCGCACCGTGTTCTTCGAGCGGCTCGTGTCACCGAAGCTCGCGGAGACGGTGGCGCGTGAGGCGGGAGCGAAGACTGCCGTCCTCGATCCGATCGAGGGCCTGACGCCGAGCGAGGAAAAGCAGGGCTTCGATTACCTGACGCTGATGCGTCAGAACCTGCGGGCGCTGCGCCGGGAGCTCGGTTGCCGCTAGCGCTCGAGCTGACGGGGGTCGACTTCGCCTACGGCCAGGGGCCGCAGGTATTGAAGGCCGTCGACCTGCGCGTCGAGCAAGGCGAGTTCGTCGCGATTGCAGGCCCGAACGGCGGCGGCAAGACGACGCTGCTTCGGCTCGCGCTGGGCCTCGAGCGGCCGACGCACGGGGAGGTACTTCTGTACGGCGAGCCTGCGCGGAGCTTCCGCGACCGCACGAGCATCGGCTACCTCGCGCAGCGGACGAAGGTCGGCCTGCATGCGCCGGCGACCGTTCGCGACGTCGTCGAAGCGGGTCGGGCTCCGCTTCATCCCTACGGCCGGCTGAATCGAGAGGATCGCGACGCGGTCGACCAGGCACTCGAGCGGGTCGGGTTGCGCACGTTGGCCCGCCGGCGGTTGAGCTCCCTGTCCGGCGGCCAGCAGCAGCGTGCGTTCATCGCGAAGGCGCTCGCGGCGCAGCCGAGGCTGCTGGTGCTCGACGAGCCGACGACCGGCGTCGACGTCGAGGCTCAGGACGCGCTGGGCGTGCTGCTTCACCAGTTGCACGAGGACCTCGGTGTCACGATCCTCTACGTCTCGCACGAGTTCGGTTCGGTCGAACGTTTTGTCGAGCGGCTCGTGCTCGTCCGGGAGCGAATCGTCTTCGACGGCCCACCGTCGGAGCTGCCCGGCCTGTGGCACGACCCGTCCCACAGCCATGCTTGATCTCGAGTTCATGCGGCTGGCCTTTGCCGCAGGGGCGATCGTCGGCGTGCTCGCCCCGGCTGTCGGCTTCTTCCTGGTGCAGCGCGAGATGAGCCTGATCGGAGACGGGATCGGGCACGTGGCGTTCGCCGGCGTCGCGGTCGGCTATCTGATCGGTGTCTCGCCGGTCTGGACGGCCCTCGCCGCAGCGGTCGTCGGCGCTGCGGGGATCGAATGGCTGCGCGCGCGGCGAAAGGCGGCCGGAGACCAGGCGCTGGCGGTCGTCTTCTACACGGGCATCGCGGGCGGCGTGGTGTTGATCTCGGCCGCCGGAGCGCTCAACGCGAACCTGTTCGCGTATCTGTTCGGCTCGATCCTCACGGTCACACGCAGCGACCTGGCGGTGATCGCGACGCTCGGTCTCGCTTCTCTGGCCGCGATCGGTGTGCTCCTCCGCGGGCTGATCGCGGTCGCGCTCGACGAGGAAGGCGCACGTGTCGCCGGTCTGCGGGTAGCCGGGCTGAACGGCATCGTCTCGATGCTCGCCGCCCTGACCATCGGCGTCTCGATGCGGATCGTGGGGATCCTGCTGATCGCGGCGCTGATGGTGCTGCCGGTGATCGCCGCGCAACGCGTCGCCTGGAGCGTGCGTTCGACCATGGGCATCTCAATGCTCTTCGGCCTGGGGTCGGTGCTGGTCGGGCTGACGGTCTCCTACTACGGGAACCTGCCGCCCGGCGGCACGATCGTGCTCACCGGGACGGCAGTGTTCCTCGTGGCCTCGCTGGTCGAGGCGCTCGCCCGCTAACGCGTCTCGACGCTGACGAAGTTGAGGTCCTTGTCCACGTAGACGGTGGCCAGGCTCCCGTCGCTCTTCGTCAGGTGCGCCTCGTACGCGGCGTGGCCGTCGGCGTCCGTCTCGACGCGAACGACGGTCGCCCCTGGGACCTTGGCGAGCGCGATCGCCTTCACCTTGGCTGCGGTGTCGCCGGTGAGGAGCGTCTCGTCGCTCCGTTGTGCGCCCCAGCCTTGCGGCGCGGCGGGCGCGGAGCTGGGCGCGCTGGGCGTCGCCGACGGGCTCGTGGTCGTCGTCGACCCGGACCCGGACGCCGCGCTCGCGACGCCGTAGCTCCCGAGTGCGACGCCGAGCGCGACGGCGCCGGCTGCGATCTTCCTGTTGATGCCGTTCATCACGGCTCCTTTCGTTGGTGGATGTGCAGCCACCATTGCGCGTGTCCTTGAGAGCGTCGTGAACGCAGGCTGTGGATTTGCTTCGAGCGCGCCGGGGGGTTTTCCGCAGCCTGGTCGCAATACCCGACCGATCGTTAGTCTGTGCCGCGATGGAGCTCGAGGAGCACGTCGACGAGACCGCGCCGGCGGAGGCGCGTGACCTCCAGGGTGTCTATCGCTACTACGAGCTCGCCAAGCGGGCCGAGTGGCAGGTACGCGATCTCCCGTGGGGCGAGGTGCCCCCGATTCCCGAATACCGAGGGTCGCGACAGAAGCTCGCACGGCGCCGGGACCTCTGGCGTTCGGTGGTCACCCAGCAGCTGCAGGCGGACGAGCTGGCGGTCGAGATGGCAACCCAGCTCTTCTCGATCGCGCCCGATCACGAGGCCAAGCTCTATTACACGACGATGGTGCAGGACGAGTCGCGCCACACGGAGGGCTGGCTGAAGCTGATCCACGAGGCAGGAGGGATGGCGGAGCGCGATCCGTACCTCGACCAGCTCGCCCAGCAGGTGCTCGAAGCAGACACGCTGGAGGAGAAGGTGTTCCTGATGCAGGTCTTCTACGAGCGCCTGATCATCCCGCGGTTCCGGATGATCGCCCGCTCCTCACGGGGCACGGTGCTCGAGGAT
Source organism: uncultured Thermoleophilia bacterium (assembly GCA_963823265.1). Lineage (GTDB taxonomy): Bacteria > Actinomycetota > Thermoleophilia > Gaiellales > Gaiellaceae > PALSA-600. The sequence continues at coordinate 157,198 of CAWGLA010000012.1, read as the reverse complement.
CTCTGCAACCGCCTCGCGATCGACGACGGCATCCATCACGGCGCTGGCATGGCCTACGAGCGCGTGCTGCTCGAAGGGGCCGGTACGCGGGTGAAGACGCGGCTCGTCGAGGCTGCAAACCGGCTGCTGCCGCTCTTTGCGCAGCACGCGCTCTGGCGGCCGAAGGCGCGCGAGTTCATCGGCGCGCTGATGCGTGAGACGGACATCCGCATGTTGCGCGAAGACCTCGAGCAGGGCATCAGGCTCGCGAAGTCGCTCGGGATCGACCCGAGCGGCATCGAGTTGCCGAAGGAACTGATCTAGTTTCGCATTCGACAGGAGGCCACATGGCGGCTGCATTCATCATCACGCGCATCCAGACCGGCGACTACGACACATGGCGGCCGATGTTCGATCAGGATCGGCCGCGTGCGCGCGAGAAGGCACAAGTGCAGCGCGTCCTGCGCAGCGTCGACGACCCGAACGAGGTGTTCATCTACCTCGAGTTCTCGAGTCTCGAGGACGCGAACGAAGCGCGCTCGCGGCTGATCTCATCGGGCGTGCTCGATCGGTTCGAGGACAAGCACGGACCGAACGTCCTCGTTTGACGTACGCGATCGACGGTCCTCATGATCGGCGCGCGGCCCGAGGACGAGACGTTGCACTACCCCGTGAGCGACGTCGCGGCGAAGTACGGCGCGTCGGTCGCAAAGGAGACGTACGATCCGGACGAAGCGTACGCCGACTGGCCGGGCGACTATCTGCCGGCCCGCCTTCCGTGGCCGCTCGTTTCGGACGCGAGCCCTTCACCCGAAGCGAGCTCACCGGGCATGTCATGATCGCCCCGATGCACGTCGAGCCGCTTCTGGGCAACGCGATCGGCACTGCGGGCGACAGCTTCGTCATCGTCGAGTGGCCGGCCGAGGTGGGCGACCACTGGATCGCGCCCCTGCACGTCCATGACGAGGACGATGAGGCGTGGTACGTGCTCGAAGGGACACTCGGCTTCCGGCTGGGCGACGACGAGGTCGAGGCCCGCCCCGGCTCCGCCGTACTTGCCCGGCGGGGAACGCCTCATACCTACTGGAATGCAGGTGCGACCGAAGCGCGGTATCTCTTGGTGATGACACCTCGGATCGCGCACCTGATCGAGGAGATCCACCGGCCGGGTGCGGACGTCTCCGCCGTCTTCGCCGCACACCAGTCACGTCTCGTCCCGGATCCCTCGGCACAGACGGTAGGACGGTAGGACAGTGTCAGCGCGGCGGCGCGCGTCTTCCGCCGACACTCAGCGAAGAGCCTCCTCGAACCGCGGGTCGTCGCGTACCGCGGCGAGGTCGTCGTCCCTGCGCGCCTGCTCGCGAAACGGCGGGAACAGCTCGACGCCCCGCTGAAGGTGGCTGAACGTCTCGTCGCCGGTATCGCCGGCGAGCGCCGCGAAGCACGCGAAGTTGTAGTGGAGGCCCGGGTTGTCCGGCATGCGCTCGAGGCCGGCGCGAACCTGGTCGAGCGCGTCGGCGTAGCGCTGCTCGCCGTAGGCGATCAGAGAGTCTCTGTGGAACGACCACGCCTCACCCCAGTCGATCGACTGGTATGCCTCGCCGGGTGTCCCGCCGAGAGCGAGGACAGTTCCGGCCCCGGTCGCCTTCCGCCGCGACTCCGGCCGGACGAACACGAACGTCCCGGCGGGCGCGTCGACCGTCTCGCCGTCGATCTCGAAGGTCGCCGTCCCGTCGAGCACGATGTACAGCTCCTCCTGACCCGACCCGGATTCGTCGTGCTCGTTGATCAGCAGGCCGTCCTCGCCTGCCTCGAAAGCGTTGACCCCGAATGCATGGATTCCGAGATGCTCGCGTACCGGAATGTCTCTGCCACGCCGCTCGATGTCGTCGAGGCGCGCGACCTGCCAGTTCGGGTTGTCGGTCATCCGATCACCTCCGTGCGTCCGTTCGTTTGCGAATCGTCGATCGTAACCGCTGTCGAGCGTGCTGAACCTCCGAACTAGGTGTCGCGTGCTTCCGCGACTGCCTGGCGGATACGGGCCGCGCCGTTCGCGGGAATGAGATCGCCGTGCGGGATGATCACCCGCTCGATCGGGAGGTCGGCGAGCGCTTCCAAGGCAGGGAACAGCAATTCCGCATCGGCCTCGTCGACGAAGGCGTGGAGCCTTCCGCCGGTTCCGCTGAGGACGTCTCCGGTCACGAGTGTCGCGTGCTCGGGGATGAAGAAGACAACTTGGTGCGGCTCGCCGTCGAGTCCGATCGCCTCGATGCCGTTGGGCAGAGCGCCTGTCGTCGCGGGGTTCGGGCGTCGTCTCCACTCGGCGCGGGGCGGCACCCACACCGACGCTCGGTAGCGTTCGACGAAGTCGGATGTGCCGCGGTAGTGCGACGGCTGCGTGAGCAGTACGCGCACAGGTTTCCCGTGCGGGTCGAACGCGTCGCCGGGTGGGAGGAACGGGTCGATCAACACGACCTCGTCGTCCGACTCGACCTGGACGACGGGAACCTCCGCGGGCCAGTCCTCGCCGGGCTCCCAGGCCGGGTGAGGCGAGAACCACCACGTCAGGTCGCTCATGCCGGGAACGATACGAAACCGGACAGAAAGGGATCGGTACCTGGTACCTGAGGTACCAGGCACCACGTGCGAAGCTGACATCCGACTAGATTCCCGACATGTGCTTCGACCTCGACTCCGAACCGCCGGTCCCCCGGATCGCCGGCGCGGTCGTCTCCCACGACGACCTCGTCCTCACCGCCGCGGACGGAAACAACTTCGCGGCGTTCCTTGCGGCGCCCGACGACCCGGCTGTCACCGGCATCGTCATCTTCCCGGATGTGCGAGGGCTCTTTCACTTCTACGAAGAGCTTGCGCTGCGGTTCGCCGAACGCGGCCACGCCGCGATCGCGTTCGACTACTTCGGGCGCACTGCCGGGACGGGGAAGCGCGACGCGGAGTGGGAGTACGCGCCCCATGTCGAGCAGACGACCGACGCGGGCGTCCAGGCGGATGCGCGGGCGGCGGTCGACGAGCTTCGCTCGCGCGGCGCGACGTCGGTCTTCTCCGTCGGCTTCTGCTTCGGCGGCCGAGCGTCGTGGGTCGCCTCCGCGTCCGGGCACGGTCTCGCGGGCTCTGTCGGCTTCTACGGGTCGCCCACGCGCGAGCGCGGTGGAGCGAGCGTCGTGCAGCGCGCCGCCCAGATCGAGTGTCCGATCCTCGCGCTGCAGGCGGGCGACGATCAGTCGATCTCCGCCGCGGACAACGCGGCGTTCGACGAAGCGCTGACCCGTGCAGGGGTGGAGCACGAGCTCGTCGTCTACGACGGCGCCCCGCACAGCTTCTTCGACCGCAAGCAGGAGGACTTCGCAGAGGCGTCGGCGGACGCCTGGGAGCGAACGCTCGCGTTCGTCGCCCAGCACGCTTGAGGACGGCGACTCGTGATCCTCGCGATCGACCAGGGCACGACCGGCACGACGTGCCTCGTCGTCGACGAGGACCTGCAGGTCCGCCGGCGCGGCTACGCGGAGGTGCCCCAGCACTTTCCGCGGCCGGGCTGGGTCGAGCACGAACCGGAGGAGATCTGGCAGAGCGTCCTCGACGCCGCCGGGCAGGCGGGCCTCGACGGCGTCGACACGATCGCGATCACGAACCAGCGCGAGACGACGCTGCTCTGGGACCGTGCGACGGGACGGGCGGTCGCGCCCGCGATCGTCTGGCAGGACCGCCGTACCGCGGAGCGCTGCCGCGATCTCGACCTCGACCTGCTGCGCGAGCGGACCGGGCTCGTCCCGGATCCGTACTTCTCGGCCACCAAGCTCGAGTGGCTGCTGCGCGAGCACGGCTCCTCCGGCGGCCTCGCGTTCGGCACGGTCGACACATGGCTCGTCTGGAAACTGACGAGGGGCGGGGCGCACGTGACCGACGCGACGAACGCGTCACGCACACTGCTCGCCTCGCTCCAGACGCTGGACTGGGACGACGAGCTGCTCGCGCTCTTCGGCGTCGACCGGGAGCTGCTGCCGCGCATCATCCGTTCCGACGAACCGGTGGGGGAGGGCGAGCTGCTCGGCGCTCGCGCGCAGATCCGGGGGATCGCCGGCGACCAGCAAGCCGCGCTCTACGGCCAGGGCTGTCACGTCGCGGGCGAAGGGAAGGCGACCTACGGAACGGGCAGCTTCGTGCTCGTGCACACCGGAGACGATGCTTCGCCGCCTCCGTATGGGCTTCTGAAGACGGCCGCAGCCGACGGCTACGCGCTCGAAGGAGCAGTGCTCGTCGGCGGTGCTGCACTGCAGTGGCTGCGGGACGGGCTCGGGGTGCTCGGCAACGTGGCGGAGAGCGAGGCGCTCGCACGAAGCGTCGACTCGACGGACGGGGTGGTCTTCGTCCCCGCGCTGACGGGACTCGGCTCGCCGTGGTGGGACGCGGAGGCACGCGGGCTCGTCACCGGGATCACGCGCGGCACCACCAAGGCGCATCTCGTCCGGGCGGCACTCGAGGCGGTGGCGCACCAGGTCGCCGACGTCGTCGACGCCCTGCCCGAGCGGCCTGCCGTGCTGAGAGCCGACGGAGGAGCCACCGCGAACGGGTTCCTGATGCAGTTCCAGTCCGACCTGCTCGGGATCCCGGTCGAGGTCTCTGCCGAGCTGGAGACGACCGCGCTCGGCGCTGCCGCTCTCGCCGCCGGGCACGGCAGCCGCGTCGCTGTCGGCGCTGTCTACGAGCCGAACCTCTCCCGGGACGCCGCGCTAGCACAGCGCCGGGCCTGGCTGACGGCTTTGAACCGATCTCGAACTTAACGAGAAGTTCTTAGGCAGGGCGTGCATTCTTAGGTTCCAACCGAACGAGGAGGCATCAGTGGACGAGGTCGGTGGCAAGCTGGAGCAGGCGCTGTTCGAGATCCGGCGCGTGATCGCCGGCCAGGAGGAGATGCTGGAACGGGTGCTCGTCTGCCTGCTCTCCGGCGGCCACGTGCTGATCGAGGGTGTGCCGGGCCTCGCGAAGACCCTGACGATCAAGACCACCGCCGCGGTGCTCGGCGGTTCGTTCCACCGGGTGCAGTTCACCCCGGACCTCGTTCCGTCCGACCTCGTCGGCACGCGTGTCTACCGGCCGGACAAGAGCGACTTCGAAACCGAGCTCGGCCCCGTCTTCTGCAACTTCCTGCTCGCCGACGAGATCAACCGCGCCCCGGCCAAGGTGCAGTCGGCGCTGCTCGAGGTGATGCAGGAGCACCAGGTGACGATCGGGCACAACACGTTCCCGGTGCCGAGCCCGTTCCTCGTGCTCGCGACGCAGAACCCGATCGAGTCGGAGGGCACCTACGCGCTGCCCGAGGCGCAGGTCGACCGCTTCATGTTGAAGATCCTGGTCGACTATCCGGCGCACGACGAGGAGCTGACCGTGGTCGCGCGCTCACTCGAGGAGGCGCCCGAGCTTGCGCAGGTCCTGTCGCTCGACGAGCTGATCGCGTTGCAGCAGCAGGCGACGCAGGTCTACGTGGATCCAGCCCTGATCAGCTGGACGGTCGACGTCGCCACCGCGACGCGCCGGCCCGCCGAGCACGGGCTCGGTGAGATCGCCGACTACGTGTCGTTCGGGGCCAGTCCGCGCGGGCCGATCAGCCTCGTCTCGGCCGCCCGAGCCCTCGCGTTGATCCGTGGCCGCGACTACGTGGTCCCGGGCGACGTCGACGCGCTCGTGCGTGATGCATTCCGGCACCGCCTCGTGCTCTCCTACCGCGCGCTCGCCGAGGAGGTCGCACCGGACACGCTCCTCGACCAGGTGCTCGCGGCCATGCCGACGCCTCAGATCGATCTCGGCCGCGCACAAGCCGTCTGACGTGTCGGACGACCCGCTCGCTCCGCTTCGCACGCCCGAGCAGCCAGGGCCGGGCCCGTTGTCGGCCTCGTCGCTGCGCGCGCTGGAGCTGTCCGTCGGGCGGCGCGTCGACGGTCTGCTCGCAGGCGACTACCGGTCCGCGTTCGCGGGCGTCGGCAGCGAGTTGTGGCAGGTGCGTCCATACCAGCCCGGGGACGACGTTCGGCGCATCGAATGGAACGTGACGGCACGCACCGGGGAGCCGCACGTGCGCGTCGAATTGGCGGAGCGCGTGCTGGTCACGTGGCTCGTGCTCGATGCATCTGCGTCGATGTCGTTCGGAACCGGTGACCGGCGGAAGGCCGATGTCGCGGAGGGCGTTGCGATCGCCGTCGGCTATGCGGCCACGCGCCGGGGGAACCGGCTGGGCACGGTCGCTTTCGGCGCCGAGCCCGTGGTCGAGCGGCCACGCCAGGGGCGGCGCGCGCTGCTCGACACATTGCGGCTCCTGCGTGATCTGCCGCCCGAGGGCGCGGGCACGCTTCGCGAGGCGCTCGAGCTCGCCGACCGGGTCACCAAGCAGCGCGCGCTCGTCGTCGTCGTGTCCGACTTTCGCGGTCCGATCGACTGGCGGCCGCCGCTCCTGCGGTTGGCGGGACGGCACGCCGTGCTCGCGGTCGAGGTCCGCGACCCGCGCGAGCAGGAGCTCGCCGACGTCGGCGAGTTGAGGCTCGTCGATCCGGAGACCGGTCGGCAACTGCGCGTCGATACGGGTGATCGCAAGCTTCGCGAGCGCTTTGCCGCCGTCGCCGCAGACGAGCGCCGCACGCTCGTCACGTCGCTCGCATCGGCTGGTGTGCGCCACGTCGCGCTGTCGACGGAGGGTGACTGGTTGAGGGCTCTGGCCGGGTTCCTGCGCAGGGGGCGGCGCGCACGGTGAGCTTCTTCGCGCCGGTCCTGCTCGTCTGCCTGCTGGTCGTGCCGGCGGCCGTGGCGGGCTACCTGTGGCTCGACCGGCGCCGCGACCGTCGCGCGTCCGCCTGGGCGGCTCCCGCGCTGCTCCCGAACATGACCGACCGTCCTCCGCCGTGGCGCCGGCATCTGCCCGTCGCACTGCTCCTCGTCGGTGCAGCGCTGCTGCTCGTCGGGTTCGCGCGGCCGAGCGCGACCGTCACGGTGAAGCGTCAGGAAGCCACCGTCGTCCTCGTGCTCGACGTCTCGGGGTCGATGGCGGCCAAGGATTCGCTGCCGACACGACTCGCGGCTGCAAAGGCCGTCGCGTTGCACTACGTCGACGCGCTTCCGAGCGGGTATCGCATGTCCGTCGTGACGTTCTCCGACCACGCCGCCGTTTCGGCCTCGCCAACGCACGATCTGACGGCGGTCCGCGCGGCGATCACCAAGGCCAGGGCCGGGCCACAGGGGACGGCGCTCGCGGACGCCGTCGTGAAGGCGGTCAACGCCGGCCGCTCCGTGAAGGGGACGCAGAAAGGAACGCGCCCGCCCGCGGTCGTCGTTCTGCTCTCCGACGGCGGTCAGACCGCCGGTCGCTACACACCGCAGCAGGCGGCCGCTTGGGCGCGGCGGCAGGGGATCCCCGTCTCGACGGTTTCGCTCGGCACCCCGGACGGCGTCGTCGTCCAGCCGCTCAAGGGTGGATTCAACGAGCGCATCCAGGTCCCGGTTCGGCCCGCGGTGCTGCAGTTGATCGCCCGGTCGAGTGGCGGCCGATACTTCCAGGGCGCGGCGAACGTCGACGTCAAGAGCACGTACTCGGAGCTGGGGTCGCGGGTCGGCAAGACCCATAAGACCGTCGAGGTGACGGCCGCCGCCGCGGGCGGCGGCATCGTCTTCATGCTCGTGGGCGCGTTGCTCTCGGGCGTGTGGTTCAGGAGGTTCCCATGAGAGCGCTCCTCGCGACGATCGTCGTCGCACTCGCAGCCGCCGCTGCGTTCGCGCCCGTGGGCGGTGCGACGAACGAGTGCCACGGCATCCAGTCGTGCATCCGTGTGCCCGGCCCGTGGGTGGTGGTTCCCGCGCACGGGACGGCCCAGTACCTGCTCACGTGCCCGGGCGGCAAGAGCGTCGTCGGCGGTCTGGATGCGCAGGTCACCTCGCGGGACGTCCGCATCGACTTCGTCGGCCGGCTCGGCGCGCCGGTCCAGCCGGGCGCGACGACCGACGCGGTACGCGTTGTTCCGCGCCGTCTCCATGTCGAACCGGGCACAGCTCTTTCAGCCTTTGCTCGGCTGCGTGCCGACGCAGGGCGGAGGGGGCCGCTCGACGGTCTCCGCACGCGTGGTGAGCCCGCCGGGCCAGTCGCTCGAGTTTCGCTCCCGGATCGTGGTGATCGGTCCGGGGACGGTGCGGTTCGGGCGAGTCGCCTGCAAGCCGTCGGAGCAGCTCGTCGGCGCCTGGCACGCGGTCGCTTTCCGGACGAAGCAACCGCCTCCGATCTCGAACGCCACGTTCATCAGGGCGAGCCACGTGATCGTCGGGAAGAAGGTCGTGGTCACGGGCTCCGCGGGGGATGCGCTGTCGATCGACGTGCACGCGATCGTCCAGGTCGGCGCGGAGTGTGCGCCGTGAGCTTCGGGTCGCCGTTCTTCCTGCTCGCGCTGCTGCTCGTGCCGGCGGTGCTCGCTCTCGCTCTGTGGTTCGACCGCCGGCGGACGCGTTACGCGGTCGCGTTCACGAACCTCGACCTGCTCGCGTCCGTGGTCTCGGAGCGCAGGCGTCCCTGGCGGCGGTGGATCCCACTGGCGTTGTTCCTGCTCGCCCTCGCCGCTGCGGCGACGGCGCTCGCCCGTCCACGCGCGACGGTGCCGGTGACCTCGAACCGGGCGACCGTCGTCCTGCTCGTCGACGTCTCCGGCTCGATGCGGGCGAACGACGTGAAGCCGACGCGCCTGGGTGCGGCGCAACATGCGATGGCCATCTTCTCCGAGAAGGTGCCGAAGAAGGTGAGGATCGGGCTGGTGTCGTTCAGCACCGGGCCCGATGTGCTCGTGACTCCGACGCTCGATCGCGGCGTGCTGCAGGAGGGCATCGACCTCCTCTCGCCGGAGGCGGGAACAGCGATCGGTGACGGCCTCGGTGTTGCGGTGCAGGTCGTCAAGTCGTCGGTCGCCGACGCAGCGCGCGGCAAGGACGGCAAGCTGCCCGGCGCGATCGTCCTGCTCTCGGACGGCGCCCAGACCCGGGGCACGTTGACGCCGATGCAAGGTGCTGCCCTCGCGCGCAACGCGGGGATTCGCGTCTTCACCGTCGTGCTCGGCACCGATCACGGCACGCTCGGGTTCGGGCCGTTCGGCGGCTACGGCTTCGGCGGCGGCTTCGGCAGCGGGCCCGGGCGGCGGTTCCCGGTGCGCCCCGACCCCGTCACGCTCGCGGCGATCGCGCATGCGACAGACGGCCAGACCTTCCGCGCGACCACCGCCGGGAAGGTCGCCTCGATCTACAAGCAGCTCGGCCAGAGCGTCGCCCACCACAACACGACCCGAGAGGTGTCGTCGTGGTTCGCCGGCCTCGCCGCCCTGCTCCTGATCGCCTCGCTCGGCGTCGCCCGCCTCAGCGGTGAACGGCTGCCGTGAGTGACGCCCGGCCCCGGCTCTCGCTCGTCGTTCTCGAGGCCGAAGGCGGGATCGTGCTCACACACCCGGCCGGGGGCTCACCCGAGGCGCCCGCGTCGCTGCCGAGCGGCAGCGTGCACGACGCGGAGACGCCCGAGGATGCGGCGGTGCGGCTCGCGCTCGAGCAGACCGGCCTGGAGATCGAGCTCGTCGCGGAGTTGACTCGGTTTCAGCAGCAGGGAACGCCGTTCGGAACGGCAGAGATGTTCGGCTATGTCGCGAAAGCGATCGGTGGTGAGCTGCGCGAGGGCGAGGAAGGCCCACCGCGCGTCTATGCCCTCGACGACCTGCCGGCGATCATCCCGGTCCGCGTCGCGAACCAGCGGGTCCTCGCCGCATACCTCGCCCGCTAAGAAACGGTTCTACGACGCCGCCGGCGACGTTCGCTGAGGAGCGCATCGAACCTCAGTGAGCGCCGAGTGTGGAGAGCGGCGAGCGTGATCTCACGCTCGAGCTCCACATCGGTCAGTGTCTCAACAGCTTCGACGTCGTCATCCAGCGGACGACCGGTGTGCGCATCGAACACGGTGTGCACCTGGGGGGCTGTCATCGAGTTCCATGGTTCCGATCGAATGGGCGCCCCGGTAGAGGAGAAAGTACGGAATCGCGTCGTCACCGGTTCGTCACAAGTCGAGATTCAGCTCGCGCAGCGCGAGGAAGACCCCTTCGCTGAACGTGGGGTAGGGCTGGATCACGTCGAGCAGCACATCGATCGGCGTCTCGGCGCGGATCGCCAGCGTCAGCTGCTGCAGCCACTCGCCCGACTCCGGGCCGACGGCGACTGCGCCGGTCAGCACCCTCCGTTTCGGATCTGCGACGACCTTGACGAAGCCGGAGCGCTTCGGTCGCTCGTAGGTCGAGAGCCGCGGGACGGCGCTGAGCTCCCAGGTCGAGCTGACGCCGCCCTCGGTCGACCCCACCGTGGCGACCTGCGGGTCGGTGAAGATCGTCGCCGGAACGGCACGATGATCGGCGCGCGACGTCGCGGCCGGCCATGTCGTAGGCGGCGATGCGCGCATGGTACTTCCCGACATGCGTGAAGGGCGCGATCCCGGTCACATCGCCGAGCGCCCATACGTTCTCAGCCGCGCGCATTCGTTCGTCGACCTCGATCCCGCGTCGCGAGATCTCGAGCCCGAGCGGCTCGAGCCCGTCCACGTTGGGCTTCCGTCCGGTCGCGAGCAGCAGCCGGTCGAACGGCAGCTGTGAGCCGTCGGCAAGTAACAGACTGTTACTTGTGACACTTTCGGCACGCGCGGCGAGCCGGATCTCGACGCCGTCCTCACGCAGCGCCGCTTCGACGAGCGCCGCTGCGTCGGCGTCGACGCGCGTGAGCAGCCGCGCATCGCCCTGGACGAGCGTCACCTGCGAGCCGACGCGCTGGAAGAACTGCGCGAGCTCGCAGCCCACCGGGCCGCCGCCGAGCACCAGGAGCCGTTCGGGCACCTCGAGCGTCTCGGTCGCCTCGATGTTCGTCCAGTAGTCGATCCGATCGAGCCCGTCGAGCGGTGGCACGACCGGCGACGAGCCGGTGGCGATCACCAGGCGGTCGTACCGCAGCTCGCGCTCGCCGACGCGGAGGACGCCGGGCTCGGTGACCCTGGCATCGCCGCGCACGAGCGCGGCGTCCCGGGCGTCGAGCCACTCGACCTGGGACGAGTCGTCGCGCTCGGCGACGATGTCGCGCCACGCGAAGATCTTCTGGGGATCGAGCCTGCCGACCTCCAGGGCGCCCTGCGAGTGGTGCGCCGCGGCCGCGAGCTCGGGCGCGCGAAGCATCGTCTTCGTCGGCATGCACGCCCAGTAGGAGCACTCACCGCCGACGAGCCGCCGCTCGACGACGGTCACCTTCGACGTGTGGTCGAGCCGGCGGAGGGCGCCGACGAAATGCTCGCCGGACGACCCTCCACCGAGAACGACGATTTCCAACTCAGGCGAGATGGTTCGCCTTCAGGAACGACTTCGCGACGGTTGCCGCGCTTTGCTTGTTGACGATCACGGCCTTGTTCATGGCGACGATCGCGTCCTGGGTCAGCTTCGCCGACACAGCGTTGACCGTGTTCGTGAACTTCGAGCCGAGTGCGTGTCGCAACGGTCGTCTTGACGATCGGTGCGACGTTCTGGAATCCCGTCACGTGCTTCGGGTCCGCGAGGACGGTGTACTTCGAGCCCTTACCGAGCGGCGGGTCGGTCGAGAACACGTCGGCTGCCAGCACGTTGCCGGCATCCAGCGCCGCGTACGCCGAGATCCCGGCGAGCGGCAGGAACGACGCATTCGTGAGCCCGTACTGCTTCGTGTAGCCGAGGAAGCACGTGTTCCTCGTCTTGCACTCCGGGAACCCGCCGAGCTTGAAGCTGCCGGCCTTCTTCAGGTCGCCGATCGACTTGAGCCCGTACTTCTTCGCCGTTGCGTTCGTGACGGCGACGACGTCCGTGTCGAAGAAGGGTGTCGGCTTGAGAACGGTGTAGCCCTTCTTCGCCTCGAGTTGCTTCGCGAGCTGGTACGTGGCTGCCGCCGTCTTCGCCGACAGCGCGTGGTGGAAGACGTCCTGCACGATCACGCCGGTGTACTCGGGGTACATGTTGATCTTCCCGCTCGTCAGGGACGTCTGGATCAGCTCGGTCGAGCCGATGTTCTCCTTGTAGGAGACGTGGAAGCCCTTCGCCTCCAGCGCCTGCTTGTAGAGCTGGCCGAGGATGAACTCCTCCGGGAAGTTCTTCGTCCCGATGATGATCGTCGGACTGGCCGTCGACTTCGCGTGTGCCGGCCGCGCGAGGACGGCCGCGAACAAGCCGATGACAATCGCGACCCCGAGGGAAATCGCGAACGCCGCCTTGGCGGCTCGCCGTGTGTGCTTGCGGATCACTGCAGCTCCTTTCGGGAGTGGTCGCTGGTAACGCTAGTACTCCGAAGCCCCCTGGGCGTTACTCCGATCTGAACTCCAGCTAGGGCGACGAAGACGAGGGCGGAGAGCGCCATCACGCAGAGCGAGGCAGCGATCACGCCCGAAAGCCGGTAACTCGCCTGGTTGACGATCACGTCGCCAAGGCCGCCGCCGCCGGCGATCGCAGCGATCGGGGCGGTGGCGACGATCGTCACGGCCGCGATGCGGATTCCCGTGAAGACGAGCGGGATCGCCAGCGGGAGCTCGATCTCCTGGACGATCTGCCGGCCGGTCATGCCCATCCCGCGGGCCGACTCGACGACGTCCTTGTCGACGCGGTCTATGCCCTCGTAGCTGTTCGTCAAGATCGGCCCGCTGCCGAGCACCGCGAGCGCGACCATGTTGTTCACGAAGCCGATCCCGAGCAACGTCAGGAACGCCGCGATCAGAACGAGACTCGGGAGGGCGCGGCCGATGATCGAGGTGCCGATCGCGATGCCGGAGCCGCGGTGAAAGTGGCCCAGCACGAGCCCGAGTGGGAGGGCGACCACGATCGCGATCCCGAGCGCGGCGCCGGACAGCTCGAGCTGCTCGAGCGCCTTCTGCAGGAGGAAGCCCGGGTGGTCGCCGATGAACTGGATGGCCTGGCCGAAGGTGTGCAGGTTCGCCTGGTCGAAGAGCGTCACGCCACTCCCTTTGCAGCCCACGGGGCCAGGACCCGGCGCAGCGCGACGAGCAACAGGTCGCAACTCAGCGCGAACGCGATCGCGAGGGCTCCGGCAGAGTAGATCTCGGTCTTGAACGGCGTCGGCTCTTTCAACGCGAGGACGATCGGATAACCGAGGCCGTCGGGAAGGAGGAACGCCGCGATCGTCGCAATCGCGACGGTCGAGACGACGGCGACCCGCAGGCCGCCGATGATCGTCGGCACGGCGAGCGGCAACTCGACCTGCGTCAGCGTCTGCGTCCGCGTCAGGCCCATGCCGCGGGCGGCCTCGAGCACCTCGTCGGGTGCGCTGTTCAGCCCCGCGACGAAGTTCGGGAACAGGATCACGAGCGTGTAGGCCACGAGTGCGATCTCGACTGTCGTCCAGGTGAGCCCGCTGAACGGGATGAGCAGCTGGAAGAGCGCGAGGCTCGGAATCGTGTAGAGCAGGGCCGACAAGACGCCGATCGGATGCTCGAGCCTGCCGTAGCGGTGCGCGAGCAGCGCGAGCGGAAAGGCGATCAGAAACCCGATCACGACCGCGATCGCCGTCAGTTCGATGTGCTGCACGAGTGCAGGCTGAAGCGTGTCGCCCCAGTGAGCCTGGACCCAGTCCCAGCAGAACGTGTGGTCGCCTCTGACGCAGGCGCTCCCCTGGCCGAAGTTCGGGATGACGACGGGACCGTCTACAGCAGTTCTCCCGCGTCCTCGAGCCTGAAGACCCCGAGCATCCTGTCACCGTCCACGACGACGACCTGGTCGCTCTTGGTCTCGAACATCTGGCTGACGGCATTCCTGACGGTCGTGGCGGGCGAGAGGCGGAGACCTGGTTCGTTCTCCGAACCAGGTGACAGGCTGACTTCTCCGAGGGTCTTCAACGCCAGACGCCGCAACGCGCGATCCTCCCCGATGAACTGTGCGACGAATTCGTCGGCCGGGTGCGCGAGGATCGAGTCGGGGGTGTCGTACTGCGCGAGCACCCCGCCTTCGCGGAGGATCGCGATCCGGTCGCCCATCTGAATCGCCTCGTCGATGTCGTGCGTGACGAAGATGATCGTCTTGCCGACGTCGCGATGGAGCCTCCGCAACTCCCTCTGCAGGCGGAACCGTGTGATCGGGTCGACGGCGCCGAACGGCTCGTCCATCAGGAGCACGGGCGGGTCCGCGGCGAGCGCGCGCGCCAGGCCAACGCGTTGACGCTGTCCCCCAGATAGCTGCGCGGGATAGCGCTTCGCATCTCCGGCTTCGAGACCGACCAGCTCGAGCAAGTCGGCCGTGCGCTCGACGATGCGCGCCTTCGGCCACCCGAGCAGCCGCGGCACGGTTGCGATGTTCTCGCCGACGGTCTGGTGCGGGAAGAGCCCGACCTGCTGGATCACGTAGCCGATGCCGCGCCGCAACTCCGTAGCCGCCAGGTCGCGGACGCTGCGGCCGTCGATTCGGATGTCGCCCGAATCGAAGGGAATCAGCCGGTTGATCATCTTGAGCGCGGTCGTCTTGCCGCCACCCGACGGTCCCACTAGGACACAGAAGGTGCCGGCCGGGATCTCCAGAGAGAGGTCTTCGAGCGCTGCCGAGTCACGTCCCACGTACCGCTTGGTGACGTGGTCGAAGACGATCTCCGCAGCCGCAGACGGCGAGCTCATCGGTTTCGGATTCCGGCGATGCCGACCACGCCGCCGGCGACGACGAGCAGCGCGGTGATCACCATCGCGAGGTGGAAACCGGCGACGTCGAGCTCGTTCTGAGGTCCGGCGACAGCAGCGCCGACGACGGCGATGCCGAGCAGGCCGGCGACGCGCGCGACCGCGTTGTTCGTCCCGCTCGCGATGCCGGCGTCGCTTTCACCCGCATCGGCGAGCACCGTCGCGGTGAGCGGCGCGACGATCATCGAGAGACCGACCGAGAAGACGAGCAGTGAGGGCAGGAGCTCCCACCAGTACGAGAAGCCGGGCTCCAGCCGGATCACGCCGATCAGCGCGAGCCCGGCGACGAACGGCCCGATGCCCATGAACCAGCGCGGGCCGTGCCGCATCGACAGCCGGCCGACGCGCGGCGAGAGCAGGAACATGACGATCGTGATGGGCAGGAGGGCCAAGCCGCTTCGCAGAGCGGTGTATCCCGCGAGCTGCTGAAGAAACAGGACGAGGAAGAACGTCAGTGTCGAGAGCCCCGCATACACCGTGAGTGTTTCCAGGTTTGCATACGAGAAGTTGCGGCGTGAGAAGAGACGCAGCGGCAGCATCGGCTGCGGAGCCCGGCTTTCCCAGAGCACGAAGAGCCCGAAGAGGATCACGCCGCCGATGAGCGAGATGAGAATGATCGGGTCGCTCCAGCCGCGCTGCGGCTCCTCGATGAGCGCGAACACCGGCCCCCCGAGACCGAGCACGCAGAGCACGCCGCCGAGAACGTCGACGCGGGCGCGTTCGTTCCCGGCCGCCCGAGGCGGCACCGCGTAGGCAACGAGGATTGCCGTGACGATCGCGAAGGGCACGTTGATCAGGAAGACCCAGCGCCAGCTCGCGTGCGTCACGAGCCAGCCGCCGACGAGCGGGCCGATCACGAACGCGATTCCCGTCCACGCCGTCCAGGATCCGATCGCCGCGCCGCGCGCCTCACCGGTGAAGGTGGTGGCGATCACGGCCAGCCCGGCCGGTGTGAGAACGGCACCGAGCACGCCCTGCAAGCCGCGCGCGACGATCAGCGTCGTTCCGTCCGGCGCTGCGGCGCAGAGGAGGGAGGTGATGCCGAAGCCGATGATCCCGAGCAGGAACAACCGCCGTGCGCCGAACAGGTCGCCGAGCGAACCGCCGACGAGGAGCAACGACCCGAGCGTGAGCAGGTAGGCGTCCACGACCCACTGCTGCAGTGCAAGCCCGCCGCCGAGGTCATCCTGAATCGCTGGGAGCGCGACGTTCACGACCGTCGAGTCGACGAACACGATGATCGATCCGAGGATGCAGGCGACGAGCACCAGCCGGTTGCGAGGCGTCCGCTCCAGGTGTTCGATACTCGCAGACCGAAGGAGGCTGACGTTGCAGGAGTACCAGATCGTGAAGCTCGAGGAAGTGGACGACTGGCTCGGTGACTACCCGGGCGAGATGCGGGGGATCACCTACGCGATCGGCGCGGAGCAGGCAGCGCTGACCTACCGGCGGATGCCTCAGCACACGGGGAGCAAGGGCTCGTACGGGCATCGGCACAAGGAGCAGGAGGAGCTGTACCTCGTGCTGAGCGGCAAGCTGCAGTTCAAGCTCGGGGACGAGATCGTCGAGCTCGGCAAGCACGAGGCGATCCGCGTTCCGCCGGCCACCTGGCGCGGGGTCTGGAACGACGAGCCGGAGGACGCCGAGATCGTCATCGTCTCCAAGCGGATCGACGATCCGCAGGGTGACACCGAGACGATCGACGACTTCTGGCCGGCCTGAAGCTCGGAGTGGGGCCCGGCGTGCGGATCGCCGGGCCCCGCTCTCGCGCTACCGGGAGCGGCCCTGTCAAGCGCTCCCGGAAACCGTCAGTTCCCGCGGGCGGAAGGACGCCGCGGCGGCTTGCGGCGGCCGCGCAGCAGCTCGATGTGCGCGTCGGTGATGATCTTCGTGCTGATCGGGTCGGAAGGCCTCAACATGTGCCTCTCCCTTCTCTCGGCCTCGAATATCTTGATGTCGAGATACTAGCAAGTCACTGTCTTGACGTCAAGACTTTTGCTGTCAAGATGTGTGGGCGGTGGCCCCAACCTCCGAAGACCACATCGACCGCTTCCTGAAACGGCTGGCCGTGCTGCCGCGTGAGGTGGAGATCGACATGGACGTGGAGGCGATCGTCGACCGGATCGGGGGCATCAACCGGCGCGTGAAGCGGGGGATGGAGGCAACGCTCGCCGAGCACGGCCTCTCGCATCCCGACTGGCAGGTGCTGACGTCGCTGCGTCTCGCGGCCGATCACCGGAGCTCTCCGGGCGAGCTCTCGGGCGATCTCGAGCTGTCCAGCGGGGCGATGACGAGCCGCCTCGACCGGCTCGAGGAGGCGGGGCTCGTCCAGCGTCTGCCGGCGCCGGGCGACCGGCGCGGTGTGATCGTCGAGTTGACAGAAGCGGGCCGGGAGGCGTGGGACACGGCCGCGAGCGTGCAGGGCCGCCGTGAGGCGTTCTTCGCCTCGGCACTGACGAAGCCCGAGCAGAAGCAGCTGAACGACCTCCTGCGCAAGCTGATGCTCGCGTTCGAGGCGCGCGAAGAAAACCCGCCGCCGAAGGACTAAGCCCCCGTCTGCATCACGTCCGTCCGGGTGTCCGCCTGAGCCAACGGGACGCTAGGTCTCGCCATCGTCTGCGCGACCGGAGATAGCGATGGCCGAAGCTCTGGAGGAGTTGGTGGTTTGCCTCCGAGACCTCCAGTGTGAGGGCTGCCGCGAGCTTCGCCTGCTCTGCGCTCTTCCAATGGGGGTAGCTCGTCCAGGACCCGCGGTCGTCGTCTGACAGCAGGTACGGCGACCACATGGCGGTCGACCCGAAGTGCGTGAAGTCGCTCAGTTCGTCGTGTGCGTCCTCGAAGCCCGGGGCAGCCTGCTTCGTCGCGTAGGCGACCAGCTTGCCGGCGCTCAGCGGATGGCGCCGTTTGTTCGGCCGGTCGGTCAGCGCCTCGATGTACTCGATGTGGTCGTACACGTAGATCAGGAGCGCCGCACATTCGGAATAAGCGCGGAGGAGCGGGAACACTGCGTGAGGGTTCTGCTCTCTCATCTCGCGCGCGATAGCCACGTGCAGGCTCTCGCAGCGATTGACCATCGAACCGAAGAACAGCATCGGCAGCTCGACGTCCTCCACGACGAGGTACTCCTTGGCGATCGCCAGGTAGTCCTGCGGCTGCTCGACCTTGGCGATCGCGTCCTCGACCGACTCGAATTGCGCCAGGTTGACTCGCGGCGGCGGCTTCTTCATGGTGGCGACCCTAGCTCGCGGGCACAGAACGAGTTCACCGCAGGGACCGTGTCAGGCGCTGCCGGTGCGCAGGCCGGCATCGCCGTCGCGCGCGCCGAGCGCATGAAACCTCTCGCGCTCGCGCCTGCCCTCGATGCAGTCCGCCACGTACTCGGCCAGCGCCGGCCCGTGCTTGAAGCTGTGGCCAGAGCCGCCGCCGACGAGCCACCAGCGCTCGTGCTCCGGGTGACGGTCGACGATGAAGTGCGTGTCGGCCGAGAGGTCGTACTGGCAGACCCGGCCGCCGAGCACCGGTGCCTCCGCGAGCGACGGGAAACGCCGCGCGGCGTAGCTCCGGGCGCGCTCCTCCCAGTGAGGCGACGGCAGGCGGTCGAGCGTATCGGGATCGATCGTGTCGTTCGCAGAGTCGGGCGCGATCTTGACCCCGAGCCCTCCGACGTCCCCGTGCCCGTAGAACCCGCCGTCGTAGTCGACGAAGCCGGGGGCCACCTGCCAGGCGCGGTCGCCGCCGAGGAAGAAGACGTCGCGTCGCGACACCTCGATTGCGACGTGCTCGGGGAAGAGCTGCGGCAGCCAGGCTCCGCAGGCCCAGACGACGACGTCGCCGGGCGGATCGTCGCTCGGCGCAAGGCGCGCTCCCTGCAGCGTCACACCATGCCGCTCGCCGTCCGCGACGAGCAGCTGGGTGGCACGCCGCGCGTGCAGCACGCCCGCATCCGGTTCGTAGAGCACGCCGTGCAGATCGTCGGCGGCGAGCGAGGGGAACAGTCCGCGTGCGTCATCGGGTGAGAGCCACTCGTGTGCGATCCCGAGGCGTTCGAGGACGGGAACGCTCTCCGCTTCGAACCCGTCGGCACGCCGGGCGAGCCAGGCCAGGCCCACGCCTTCCCAAATCCGGGTGTGCGTTTCCTGCTCGAGGTCGAGCCACAGCGTCCGGGCGCGGACGGCGCTCGCTGTGTACCACTCGACGTCGCCGTGCGCCGCGCGCAGCAGGCGCGTGTCACCGCCCGATGCCGACCGGACGGTCCCCGGAGTGTGCTGCTCGACGAGGGTCACGTCCCAGTCGCGCAGCGCCAGTTCACGCGCCAGCGACGCGCCGAAGACGCCCGCGCCGACGACGCAGGCCGAGCTCACGTCTGCGGCGTGACCGTGAGCGACAGCACGTCCGGGCGATGGTAGTGGCCCGCCGGATCGAAGCGTTGCCGCGCCGCGTACATGTGCGCCGGATCGAGGTCTGCGAAGAGGATCCCCGCCTCGTCCCACAGAGGGCCGGCGAGATAGCTCCCGTCCGGCGCGAGAATCGCCGAGCCGCCCCGGCCGAGCAGGTCGTCGCCGGCTGCGAGCGGAACGTCGTCGGGGTAGCTCGCTGCGCTCTGGAAGACACAGGAGGAGAGCACGAACGCACGTGACTCCCGCGCGATGTGACGGAGCGAGTCCTGCCAGCCTTCGCTGTCGTCCGCGGTCGGGGCGAGGTAGGTCTCGACCCCGCGCTCGTAGAGCGCAAAGCGTGCGAGCGGCATCAGATTCTCCCAGCAGATCAATCCGCCCGTGAGCCCCGCATCTGTCTCCACGACCTCGAGGCCGCGACCATCGCCCTGGCCCCAGACGAGCCGCTCATGGTTCGTCGGCACCAGCTTGCGGTGGTGCAAGGCGAGCATGCCGTCCGGTGCGTAGAGCAGCAGCGAGTTGTAGATCGTTCCGCGTTCGAGCTCGTTCACGCCGACTGCGAGCCAGATGCCGGCGTCGCGCGCTGCCGCGGCGAGCCGCTCGCTCGGCAGCGTCACCGACTCCTGAGCGAGACGCGCCCACAGCTTCGCCCCGTCGCTGCCGTGAGCGAGCTCGCGCGCCCAGCGGTTGGACGGATAGACCGGCACGAACGTCTCGGGGAAGAGCGCGAGCCTCGCACCGCCGTCGGCCGCCTCGCGCGCCAGGGCGGCGAGCTTGTCGATCGTCGCGTCACGGTCGAAGACGACCGACTCGGCCTGGACACACGCGACGCGGACGACCTCGTTCATGCACAGAGCCTACGCGTGCCCGGAAGCAAGTAACAGTCTGTTACTTGCTCGGTCGGGGCTCGCGGGCCGCCGGGCGGAGCTTGTAACAGTCTGTTACTTGCCGGCTTCGTCGAGCGCGGCGCGGAGCGACCCGACGAGCGTGGCGAGCTCGGCAGGGCTCGACTCCGCCGCTTCGACCGCACGGGAACCGACGACGATCCCGTCGACGAGCTCGCCGGCGGCGCGGGCGTGCTCGGCCGTCGAGATCCCGAAGCCTGCGTACAGCGGTGCGCCGGTGACCGCTCGGGCGCGTTCGGCGAGCGGCGCGAGGCTGGGGGCGAGCTCCGTTCGCGCGCCGGTCGTGCCGGTCACGGTCACGAGATACAGCCAGCCGTCGGTCGACGAAGCGGCGAGGCGCAGTCGCTCGTCGGTCGAGGTCGGCGCGACGAGCTGAACGCGGCGGAGCTCCGGTCGCACGTCCGCCGGAAGGTCGGCGACGATCAGCGAGGTCGCGCCCGCCGCGCGGGCGTCATGTTCGAGCCGCTCCCAACCGTAGGCGTCGAAGATCGAGGAGTACGTCATGGGGATCAGCGGCACCTCGACCCGCGCGCGGGTCTCGGCAAGCATCTCGAGGCACCGGGCGGTGCGCATGCCGGCCGCGAGCGCGCGCTCGCCCGCGCGCCGGATCACCGGTCCGTCGGCGAGCGGATCGGAGAAGGGAAACCCGACCTCGATGACGTCGGCGCCCGCCTCGACGGCCGCCTGGGCGAGCGCCGGCGTCTCGGGCATCGCCATCAGGTAGACGACGAGCGTCTTCACCGCGCCAGCACTTCGGCGAGGTCCTTGTCGCCGCGGCCCGAGAGGCACACGGCGACGAGCTCCGCGCCGCAGTCGAGCGCGCGCGCCAGTGCGTGCGACGACTCGAGTGCGGGGACGATGCCCTCCGTCTCGCAGAGCCGGTGGAATGCCGCGAGCGCCTCGTCGTCGGTGCACGTCACGTACTCGGCCCGCCCCGTGTCGCGCAGGTGCGCGTGCTCCGGGCCGACGCCCGGATAGTCGAGTCCCGCGGAGATCGAATGCGCGTCCATGATCTGACCGTCCTCGTCGGCGAGCAGCGACGAGCGGGCGCCGTGCAGCACTCCCGGGCGTCCGCTCCCGAGTGATGCGGCGCCCGCGGCTTCGACGCCGACCAGGCGCACGTCCGCGTCGGGGACGAAGTCGTAGAACATGCCGATGGCGTTCGAGCCGCCGCCGACGCACGCGACGACAGCCTCGGGCAGACGGCCTTCGACGGCCAGGAACTGCTCGCGTGCCTCCCGTCCGATCACCCGCTGGAGCTCCCGCACGAGCTCCGGATACGGTGCCGGGCCGACACACGAGCCGATCAGGTAGTACGTGGTCTCGACATTGGCGATCCAGTCGCGGATCGCTTCGCTGGTCGCTTCCTTCAACGTGCGCGTGCCGAATTCGACCGGGCGCACCTCGGCGCCCAGCAGCTTCATCCGCTCGACATTGGGCGCTTGCCGGCGGATGTCCTCGCTCCCCATGTAGACGATGCATTCCAGCCCGAAGCGGGCACACACGGTGGCCGTCGCGACGCCGTGCTGGCCGGCGCCGGTCTCCGCGATGATCCGGTGCTTGCCGAGCCGCTGCGCGATCAAGGCCTGTCCGAGCGCGTTGTTCAGCTTGTGTGAGCCGGTGTGCATCAGGTCCTCGCGCTTGAGATGGACCCTCTGGTGCGGCGCGAACCGCTCGACTCGCGTGAGCGGCGTGGGACGGCCCGCGTAGTTCGTGCGCAGCCCGTGCAGCTCCGCGTGGAATGCCTCGTCGTCTCGCAGCGACGCCCACGCCGACTCCAGCTCGTCGAGCGCCGGGATCAACGTCTCAGGCACGTAGCGCCCGCCGTACGCGCCGAACTCACGCATGCGCCGCCGCCACCCACGCGCGCAGCAGGTCGTGGTCCTTTACCCCGGGCGACAACTCCGTCGAGCGCGCCGAGTCGACGGCCCAGGGCTCGACCGCGGCGATGGCCTCGCCCACGTTCCCCGGGCCGAGCCCACCCGCGAGCATCACGCGGCCCTTCGTCGCCCGGGCGCGCTCGAGGTGGGAGGGGTCGCCCTCCTCCCACGGGAGATCGACAACCGTCCCGACCCGCACCTCGCCGCGCAGGAGTTCCGCGTCCCGTGCGCGGTGACCGTTCTCGCGCGCGTAGAACTGGACGAGATCAGCGTCGGTCTCCTCGCGTTCGCCGACGAAGACCGCGACTCGCAGCACCGTCTGCGGTGCATGGAGCAGCGTGTCGGTGCGCCGCGGGCTCTCGGCCGCCAGGATGAAGCCGACCAGGTCGGCACCCGCCTCGACTGCCGCGTCGACGTCCTCCTGGCGGGTCAGGCCGCAGACCTTGACGAGCGGACGCGAGAGCAGCTCGCGCAGCTTCGCTCCCGGATCGGGCGCGCGCATCAGCGTCGATCCGACGAGCACGGCGTTGGCGCCCGTCAGCTCCGCCGCGGCTGCCTGTGCGCGCGTCTGGATCGCGCTCTCGGCGACCACGACGCGATCACGGGGAGCGCGCGCAACCAACTCGAGCTGGCTGCGGCGATCCAGATCGAACGTGGAGAGGTCGCGGGCGTTGACTCCGATCACCGGTGCGTCGAGCGCGACGGCACGAGCGAGCTCCTCCGAGTCGTGGGCTTCGACGAGTGTGTCGAGACCCAGTTCCGTCGCAACGCCCATCAGCTCGTGCACCTGCGCGTCGTCCAGGTCGCGAAGCAGCAAGAGCACCGCGTCGGCGCCCGCCCCTCGGGCCGTCTCGAGATCGCTCGGGACCGCGAAGAAGCCCTTGGCGAGCAGTGGCAGCGCGGTCGCTGCGCGTGCAGCCCGCAGATCGTCCCAGGTGCCGCCGAACCGGTCGTCGACGAGAACGGACATCGCTCGCGCTCCAGCCTGCTCGTACGAGCGCGCGATCGGCGTGACATCGGCGAAGGGGCGAATGTCACCGGCCGACGGGGAGCGGCGCTTGAACTCGGCGATCGCGCCGAACCCGTCCGCCTCGAGTGCGCTCCGGAACCTCACACCTCCGCTCCCGCGTTGGAGAATGCGACGAGCTCGTTCAGGCGCTCGGCGGCCGCGCCGCTGTCGATCGCCTCGCGCGCCAAGCCGATGCCCTCCTTCAGGTCCTTCGCATGACCGCCGGCGGCGATCGCGCCTGCGGCGTTGAGCAGGATCGCAGACCGGCGCCCGCCGTTGCTGCCGTCGAACACCTCGCGGATCCGCTGGGCGTTCTCGGCCGGCGTGCCGCCGCGGAGCTCCGCCGGATCACAGCGTTCGATGCCGAGCTCCAGCGGATCGATCTCCCGTCGCCGCACGTCTCCGTCGACGACCTCGCAGACGAGGTTCGGTCCGGCGGGGGAGAGCTCGTCGATCCCGCCGGCGCCGTGGACGACGAACGCGCGGCGCGCACCGAGCTGCGCCAGCACGTCGGCGATCACCGGCACGAGCTCGGGCGAATATACGCCCATGACCTGGGCGCGCGCGCCTGCGGGGTTCGTCAGCGGACCGAGCACGTTGAAGACCGTCCGAGCCGCGAGCTCTCGCCGCACAGGCCCCGCGTGCTTCATCGCAGGGTGGTGGGTCGGAGCGAACATGAAGCCGAAGCCGAGCTCGTCGATCGACTCGGCGATGCGTGCGGGCTCCAGATCGAGCCGGAACCCCAGCTGCTCCAACACGTCGGCGGAGCCGGAGGCCGACGAGACGGAGCGGTTGCCGTGCTTCGCGACTCCGGCCCCGGCAGCGGCCGCGACGAGCGCTGCGGCGGTCGAGATGTTGAAGGTTCGTCCACCGTCGCCGCCCGTGCCGGCGGTGTCCACGAGATCGTCGCGCTTCGGATGAACGGTGATCGCGTGGGCGCGCATCGCTTCGGCCGAGCCCGCGATCTCGTCCGCTGTTTCTCCCTTCAGCCGCAGCGCCACGAGGAAGCCGCCGATCTGGCCCTGCGTCGCCTCGCCGGACATGATCGTGTCCATCACGGCGCGCGCCTCGTCGCGAGTCAGGTCCTCTCCGTCGAGCAACCGTGCGAGCGCATCCTGGATCATTCCCGCACACCCTGAAGGAAGTTCTGCGCGATGTCACGACCGACGGGCGTCAGCACCGACTCGGGGTGGAACTGGACGCCGTCGATCGGCAGCTCGCGGTGGCGGACAGCCATCACTTCGCCGTCGATCGCGGTTGCCGAGACCTCGAAGCAGTCGGGCACGGAGGTCGCGGCCAGCGAGTGATACCGCCCCGCGAGGAAGTCGTCCGGCAGCCCGGCGAAGATCCCTCGACCGTCGTGCGCGACGATCGTCGCCTTGCCGTGCACGAGCTCGCGTGCCCTGTCGACCTCGCCGCCGTAGACCTGCACGAGGGCCTGGTGACCCAGGCAGACCCCGAGCGTCGGCACGCGCTCGCAGAGCTCTCGCAGGATCTCGGGCGTGGCACCGGCGTCTTCCGGGCGACCCGGTCCGGGGGAGATCACCAGATGCGAGGGCTGGAGAGCGACCGCCTCGTCGGCGGTGATCGCGTCGTTGCGGCGTACCACGACCTCCGCACCGAGCTCGCCGAAGAGATGCGCGAGGTTGTAGGTGAACGAGTCGTAGTTGTCGATCAGCAGGATCATGGCCTTCCCGCTCCGGCCTCTGCGAGGTCGATCGCCTGTTCGAGCGCGGCGAGCTTGCGCAGGCACTCCTCGTGCTCCGCGCGCGGGTCACTGTCCGCAACGATTCCGGCGCCTGCCTGCAACAGGGCGACGCCGTCGTGCAGGACGACCGTTCTGATCGCGATGCAGGCATCCAGCGGGCCGCCGGGCAGTGCGTAGAGGACGGCACCGGCATAGGGGCCGCGACGGTACTGCTCGAGCTCCGAGATGATCTGCATCGCCCGTACCTTCGGTGCGCCGGACACGGTGCCCGCCGGAAAGGTCGCGCGCAGCAGGTCGAACGACGAGACGCCCGGCGCCAGCTCGCCCACGACCTCCGAGACGAGATGCGTGATGTGTGAGAACCGTTCCGCCTCGAGGAACCGCTCGACCTTCACCGTCCCGGGCAGGCACACGCGCGAAAGATCGTTGCGTCCGAGGTCGACGAGCATCACGTGCTCGGCGCGGTCCTTCGGTGACGCGAGGAGACGTTCCGCATCGCCGTCTCCCGGATTCGTCGAGCCGGCGATCGGGTTCACCGAAGCGCGGGCACCATCGAGCCGGACGAGCGTCTCCGGTGAGGAGCCGACCAGCGAAACACCATCGAGCTCCAAGAGGAAGAGGTACGGCGATGGGTTGATCCGCCGCAGCGACCGGTAGACGGAGAGCGCCGACGCGTCGGTGCGCCGTTCCGCCCGCTGCGAGAGGACGATCTGGAACGCGTCGCCCGCGCGGATGTGCTCCTTGCACAGCTCGACGCCCCGTTCGTAGTCGGACTGATTCGGCGATCGCCGGGTCGCGCCGCCGCTTCCCGACGCCTCCGGCGGCAGAGACGGCACCGCTCCTTCGAGGAGAGCCGTGACCGCGGCCGGGTCGCCCGCGAGCACCTCGGCGACCGAGCGGCCGTGGTCGAAGCGCACGAGGGTGTCGGCCACGACGAGCCGGCTCTCCGGCAGCCCTCTGCCGTCGTCCGGAAGCGAAACGGTCGGCTCGAGCTTGGCGACGTGGTCGTAGCCGATGTAGCCGACCACCGGCTCGGCGATCGTCTCGGCCTCCTCGAAGCTGACGAGACGGTCGCCGCTTCCGACGAGCGAGTAGCGGCCGAGCCGTCCCTGCTCGACCGACTCGAGCAGAAACGCGGCGCGACCGGTCCCGCGCAGGTGGAGGTATGCCCCGAGCGGGGTGAGGAGATCGGTGTTGAGGACTGTTGTGCTGTTCACGGATACGAAAACGACCCTTTCGGGTCGTCGGTCGGAGCGGGTCGGGCTGGTCGGCGCGTCGTGCTCTAGGCGCGCAGGCTCCCGTCCCGCTCGTTGCGCCACGCCCACCAGGTCGGAATCGAGAAGCTCATCTCCGGCCAAGGTTAGCGCGCCTGCTTCAATGCGCAAGCCGATGGCGACGCCTGAGCTCCTCTCCGCGCTCCTGACCGCCTCGGGGCCTTCGGGCCACGAGGAAGAGCCGGCTCGCGTCTGGCGGGAGGCCGCCGCGGCGTTCGCGGAGGTGACCTCCGACACGCTCGGCTCGTCGTTCGCGCGGGTTCCGGCCGGTGCCGGTGCGCCGACGCTGGCGATCGTCGGCCACATCGACGAGATCGGCATCGCCGTCACGAACATCTGCGAGAACGGCCTGCTCTCCTTCACGACGATCGGCGGCATCGCAGCCGAGACGCTGCACGGCCAGCGCTTCGAGCTGCTGACCCGCAACGGTCGCATCCCGGGCGCGGTCTCGCGCAAGCGAATCCAGCCCGACCAGGTCCGTGACCGTCCGCGGCTCGAGCTCGCGGACCTGCACCTCGACATCGGCGCCAAGAGCCGCGAAGAGGCGCAGAGCCTCGTTCGCGTCGGTGACGCAGGCGTGTGGTCGGGGCCGGTGGTCGAGCTGCCGAACAACCGCCTCCTCTCGAAATCGCTCGACAACCGCCTCGGCGCGTACATCGCACTCGAGGCGGCCCGTCGGCTCGCCGAAGCGCGCGACGCGGAAGTCGATGTCGTCGCAGTCGCAGCGGTGCAGGAAGAGGTCGGCCTCTACGGTGCGCGCACGTCGGCCTTTGCTCTCGAGCCGCAGGTCGCGATTGTCGTCGACGTCACCCCGGCGACGGATTATCCGGGAGGCGACGCACGCCGGGTGGGGCGGGTCGAGCTCGGAATGGGCGCGATGATCGCCCGCGGTCCGACACTGAACAAGCACATCACTGAGCTGCTCGGCGAGGTCGCTGAGAGCCAGGGCATTCCACACGCGTACGAGATCTATTCGCGCCAGACCTCGACGGACGCAGACGAGATTCACCTCGCTCGTTCGGGCATTCCGACCGGCCTGCTGTCGATTCCGACCCGGTACTTGCACAGCCCGAACGAGATCTGCGACCTCGACGATGTGGAATCGATCATCCGGCTGATCGTCGCGTTCGCGAAGCGGTTGACCGTCGACCAGTCGTTTCTCCGCTGATGGCGAACAGGAGTGTCATCGTCAGCGCCCTCCGGACGCCGTTCGGCAAGCTGGGCGGCGGGCTGGCCGCCTACGAGGCGACGCAGCTCGGCGGGTTTGCGATCAAGGCCGCGCTCGACCGAATCGGGCTGGAGCCGCACGAGCCGGAGTACGTGATCATGGGCCAGGTGCTCCAGGCCGGTGCGGGCCAGGCACCCGCGCGCCAGGCGGCGATCGCCGCGGGGTTGCCGAAAGAGACGCCTTCGGACACGATCAACAAGGTGTGCGCGTCGTCGATCCGCGCGATCGAGATCGCGGACACGATGATTCGAGCGGGCGATCTCGAGGTCGTCGTCACCGGCGGCATGGAGTCGATGACGAATGCGCCGTATCTGTTGAAGAAGGCGCGCTTCGGATACCGCCTCGGTCACGGCGAGCTGCTCGACGCGATGGTCTACGACGGGCTCACTTCGACGTTCGACCAGCTGCACATGGTCGTGCAGAACTCACAGGTCGCGCGCGAGCTCGGCATCTCGCGAGAGACGCAAGATGCCTGGGCGGCGCGGTCGCACGAGCGCGCCGCCGCTGCGCAGGACGCGGGCCGGTTCGACGACGAGATCGTCACGGTCGGCGACCTGACTGCGGACGAGAGCATTCGCCGTGACACGACGGTGGAGAAGCTCGCCACACTCACGCCGGTCTTCGACCCCGACGGGACGACGACGGCAGGCAACGCGCCGGGCGTCAACGACGGCGCGAGCTGCGTGATCGTCTGCTCGGAGGAGTGGGCGGCCAAGCGCGGGCTCGAACCGCTCGCCACGATCGTGTCGCAGGGCTACGTCGCAGACGACTTCGCCTATCTCGCGCGCACGCCGGCCAATGCGGGTGCGATGGCGCTCGCGCGTGCCGGCAAGACGATCGCCGACGTGCAACGCGTCGAGATCAACGAGGCGTTCGCGTCGGTTGCCTCCAACTCGACCAGATTGCTGGGAGCAGACGAGTCGGTCGTGAATGCGAACGGCGGTGCGATCGCGCTCGGCCATCCGATCGGCGCATCGGGCGGCCGCATCGTCTCGACCATGGTGCACGAGCTCCGTCGCTCCGGTGGCGGGCTGGGGCTCGCCGCGATCTGCTCGGGCGGCGGTCAGGGCGACGCGCTT
Organism: uncultured Thermoleophilia bacterium; assembly: GCA_963823265.1. GTDB lineage: Bacteria > Actinomycetota > Thermoleophilia > Gaiellales > Gaiellaceae > PALSA-600. Next base: position 128,993 of record CAWGLA010000012.1, on the reverse strand, counting down.
CTGATCGAGGTCTAGGCCGGTGCGCCTGGTCGTTCGCGCGGCCGGCGGGATCGTCGTCCGCGACGGTTCGGTCCTCCTCGTGCACCGGCCGAAATACGACGACTGGTCGTTCCCGAAGGGCAAGCTCGAGGAGGACGAGTCGTGGGAGGGCGCGGCGACGCGCGAGGTCGAGGAGGAGACAGGCCTCCGCTGCACCGTCGGGGAACTCGTCGGCTCGACTCGCTACTTCGTGCTGCAGGGACCGAAAGAGGTGAGGTACTACCGGATGGCAGGCGCGGGGGAGGCGCAGGCTCAGAACGAGGTCGACGAGGTGCGCTGGGCGTCGTTCGCGGAGGCGCAGGAGCTCCTCACGCACGAGCGCGACCGCCGGCTGCTCGAGCGCGGCTCGACTCTGATTCGCGCAGCGAACCAGAGTCGTGAGTTTCGGACTGTGGTGGCCCTCCGAGCAACTCGTGATCTGGCTCGGCTGCGCCGAATCAGATTCTGGCGGTGTTCAGCCGCTTCCGGTAGCGCACCTCGGGCGCGCTGACGCCCCAGCGCTCCTCCGCCTTTCGCAGGCCCTCCGCCGACCAGCCGCAGCGTTCGTAGAACGACCGGGCACGCGGATTGTCCTCGAGCACCCACAGCGTCGCCTCGGTGTACGACCCGCGCCAGCTGCTCCTCCGACCGTTCGATCAGCGCTCTGCCCGTGCCCGTCGACCACTGGTCGGGGTCGACGTAGATCGCATACAGCTCTCCGATTCCACGTTCGTCGCGGCTCGGGCCGACCGACGCGAAGCCCGTGACGGCTCCGTCCTGCACGGAGACGAATGTCGCCCAGCCGGCCGGCGGCCGGGCGATGCGAGCGCGCCAGCGCTCCGGTTGGATGAAGCCGCCGCGGTCGAGATCGCCCGCCGGGAAGATGTGCCGGTACGCCGCCTGCCAGGTCCGCTCCTGCACCCGGGCGATCCCGTCGGCGTCGTCGCCGGTTGCCACCCTGACCTCCATGAAGCGAAGGGTAGGGTCCCTCGCCGTGCAGTTCGAGCATGTCGTCGTGGTCGGCGCCGGACAGATGGGCTCCGGCATCGCGCAGGTCGTCGCAGCTTCCGGACGACGGGTGTCGCTGCACGATCCGTTCCCCGGTGCGGTCGACTCGGGCCTGGCTGCGATCCGCAAGAGCCTCGACCGGCTGGGCGCGGATGTCGACGGCACGCTCGCGAGGATCGAGCCCACCGACGACCTCGTTGCCGCGGAGCTGCTGATCGAGGCGATCACCGAGGACGCTACGGCCAAGGAAGAGCTCTTCCGCCGTGCCGACCATGTTCTGCCGGACGGCGCGATCCTCGCTTCCAACACGAGCTCGATCCCGATCACCTCACTGGCCGCAGTGACAGCGCGGCCGGAGCGGGTGATCGGCATGCACTTCTTCAATCCGGTCCCGGTGCTGAAGCTCGTCGAAGTGATCCGGGCCGTTCAGACCTCGGACGAGACCGCCGCGGCGATCATCGAGCTGGCCCGCGAGCTCGGCAAGGAGCCTGCCGAGGTGAACGACTTCCCCGGGTTCGTGTCGAACCGCATCCTGATGCCGTTCATCAACGAGGCCGCCTACGCGTTGATGGAGGGAGTCGCCGAGCCGGAGGCGATCGACACGATCGCGAGGCTCGGGTTCGCGCACCCGATGGGCCCGCTCGCGCTCGCCGACCTGATCGGTCTCGATACGTGCGTCGCGATCATGGAAGTGCTGCACCAAGGGCTCGGAAACCCGAAGTACGCGCCCTGTCCGCTGCTGCGCCAGTACGTGCAGGCCGGCCGTCTCGGCCGCAAATCGGGCCGCGGCTTCTACAGCTACTAGACGACGAGCGCGCTCGGCTCGACCGGTGCCGCGAGCAGCGCAGCGGACGTCGCCGCAAAGACGTCGTCATCGAGCGAGTACGCACTGTTGAAATCGACGGCGCCGTTCACCTCGAGGACGACCCAGGTGCCGACATCCGCCGGCAGCAGGTCGACGCCGACGAGCGCTCCGTCGATCGCGGCGGCGGCGGCCACGGCGATCTCACAGGCGTCCGGCGAAGGCTGCATCGGCTCACGGCGCGCGCCGAGAGCGACGTTCGTCCGCCATTCTCCGGCCGCGGCGACCCGCTTCACCGCTCCGACGACCTGGCCGCCGGCGATCACCAGCCGCACGTCGTAGCCGCGCGGGGCGACGAGCTTCTGCGCCAGGGCTCCCGTCGCGGCGTACCACGCCCTCGTCTCGAGATAGGCGAGCGTCCGTTCGATCGCAGGCTCGTCGTCACACCGGATCACGTCTTCCCCCCACGAACCGAATCGTGGCTTGAAGACGAGCGGAGGCTCGAGCTCGGGCAGCGGCAGCCACGGGGCAACGTGGCTCGTGCGCGGGTGCGGGACGCCGGCGGCGAACAACGCGTGTGCGGTGGCGAGCTTGTCGTGGGCCGCGAGGAGCGTCTGGCGGCCGTTCAGCACCGTCACCCCGCCGGCAGCGAGACGCTCGAGTGCCCAGAGGCCGGGCTCGACGCCGTCGAGCGAGGCGAGGACGTCGAGGCGTCCGAGCGCCACGTCGCCCGGCGAGAGGCGCGCCAGCGCCTGCGCCGGCGACAAAACGCTGCCGAGCCGGTTGTTCGTCGGTGTGACGCGGTGCGCCACGACCGCAAAGGTGCTCATAGCGAGCATCGTCTTCCTTCCGGTGGACTTTGGGAAGGGCCGGCGGCCGTTTCGACCCCCGATCGAAGCCGTTCTGTAACCCAGCTTCCGGGCTCCCGGGCCTATCGTCGGCTCGACGACACGAATCGCGCTCTGCATTTGCGGGCCCGACGCGGGTTGCCTTGGGGAATGGACAGGACGGGCCCGGAGTATTGGGGGAGAGATCTGAGCTCCGGGCCCGACTGTCACCCACGGGACGGCCGCCGCGCCTACGATCTGACCCGGATGCGCGCTTTCGTCGAACGGGAACTGAAGCTCGAGCTGGAGGAGGGATTCTCGCTCCCGGACCTCCCGGGCGAGCCTCTCGAATCACGTCTGTTCACGTCGACCTACTACGACACCCCCGACCGGTCGCTCGCGGGCGCCGGGCTCACGCTGCGCAGACGGGTCGAGAACGGCCTGTCGCGCTGGCAGCTCAAGCTTCCTCGAGGCGGCAACGCACGCGCCGAGCTCGAAGCCCCCGGCGGCCCCGTCGGACCGCCGGCCGAGCTCGCCGCGCTTCTCGCCGCGCACGTTCGCCACGGTCCGCCGGCGCCCGTGGCGACGTTGCGAACCCGCCGCAACGGCGTCCGGGTAGGCGACAACGGGCGGACGGTTGCCGACGTCACGCTCGACTCGGTCGCGGTGCTCGACGCTGGGCGGTCGATCGGGGCATTCGCCGAGATCGAGATCGAGCTCGTCGACGGCGACGACGCCGAGCTCGAGCGTCTCGGGCGCACGCTCCGAAAAGCAGGCGCGAAGAAATCCGACGGCATACCGAAGCTGATGCGCGTGCTGCCGCCTCCGGCCCGCGCGCAGGCGGGCAAGGATGCGCCGGCGATCGAGCTCCTCAGGGTCTTGCTGGCCGAGCAGCTGCGTGAGCTCCTCCGCCACGATCCAGGTGTCCGGCTCGGCGACGATCTCGAAGACGTGCACCGGTACCGCGTGGCCACGCGCCGCAGTCGCGCGGTGATCCGCGCCACGGAGCCGCTGCTCGGCAGCCGTCTGGGGTCGCTCGCGGCCGAACTGAAGTGGCTTGCGCGGCTGCTCGGTCCCGTCCGCGACCGGGACGTGCTGATCGACCGGCTGCGCCGCGAGGTTCGCGACCTCGACGACGACGTTGCCGCCGGCGAGGCTCTCGTCGCGAAGATCGAGGTCCGGCGTGAGCGGTCGCGCGACACGTTGCTCGAGGCTCTTCGGTCGGAGCGGTACTTCGAGCTCCTCGACACGTTCGAGTCGGCTGTGACGGAGCTCGCCGACGTTTCCTCGGCTGTCCCGGCCGACGACATCGCGGGAGCGGAGTTCGCAGAGCTGCGTCTCGCGGCCGAGCAGCTCGCAGCCGATCCCACCGACGCCGAACTGCACGCGTTGCGGATCACGGCCAAGCGAGCCAGGTACGGCGCCGAGCTGATGGCGACCGGCCGGGCGAGCAAGCCGTTGGTGCGCTACCTCGAGGCCCTGAAGGAGCTCCAGGACGTCGTCGGGGAGCATCAGGACGCGGTCGTGGCCGAGGCGACCCTGCGCAAGCTGGCCCGGTCGCAGACCGCGCTCGCCGCGGGTCGGCTGATCGAGCGTGAGCGAGTCAGGCGGACCGAGCAGCGCGCTCACTATCCCGACGCTCTGGCGACGGTGCTCCGACGCGGGGACAAGGCCTTCGGCTGATGCCGCTCCTCCTCGTGCGCCACGCCTGGGCCGGCGATCGGACGGCCTGGGAGCAGGACGACCGGGATCGGCCGCTCGACGAGCGGGGACGTCGCGATGCGAACGACCTGGTCGAGCTACTTGCCCACTTCGAGATCGAGGCGATCCTGACCAGCCCCTACCGGCGTTGCGTCGAGACCGTCGGCCCGCTTGCCGCGGCACGCAGCCTCGAGCTCGAGGTTCGGGACGAGTTGGGCGAGGAGCGGCAGTGGGCCGAGGGGACTGCGCTGGTCCACTCGCTCGCCGGTCGTGACGTCGTCGTCTGTGGCCACGGTGGGCTCGACTCGGTCGTCACCGCGGCGCCGAAGTGGAAGAAGGGCGCCGTCTTCGTGCTCAGCCCGGAGCTGGAGCTGCTCGAGGTGCTCAGGCCGCAGCGCGGCGGTCGGTGAGCTGGAGCAGCGCGCCTTCGCGCACCCCTCCACGTACCACTCGCAACGGCGTCGCCAGGCAGGCCTGCAGCTCCGTCAGGATCGCGGCGCCCGCGGCGAGGGTGCCGACGCGATCCGCGTCGATCTGAAACCGCGCGACGATCTCTGCGGCAGGCAACTCCGCCAGCACGGTGAGGGCCTCCTCGAGCTCCTCGCTTCCCAGTGTCGCTCCGACGATCCGCTTGAGCGCGCGTGCGCTGCCGCCGACGGCGAGGGCGAGTGCAGGCTCCGGCGGGTCGAACTCGTGGAGGTAGCGGCCCGCCTCGGCGCGCGCGGCGCCGATCGCCGCGTGTCCCGCCGGGTCGCCGCCGAGCATCCTGCTGGTCAGCCGCTGGGAGCCGAGGTCGATCGAGCGCAGCCACTCGGCGCCGCCGCGCCGGGTCCCGACCACGACCTGCGCTGAGCCACCGCCGACGTCGACCACGGCGACGCGGCGACGAGCCGGCGGCGCGGCGGCCTCGACGGCGCCCGCGAAACCGAGCTGGGCCTCTTCGACGGCGCTGAGGATGCGAGTGGGGCAGTCGGCCGCCGAGGCGAGCACGGCGAGCAGCTCGTCCCCGTTTGCCGCCTGCCGGCCCGGGCTGGTGATCAGTACTGCGAGGTCGACGACGCCCGCCGCCCGTGCCGCAGCTGCGTACGAGCCGACGAGCAGTGCGGCCGCCGCGAGCTTTTCGCGCGGGATCGAGCCGTGCAGCTCGACATCGGCTCCGAGGTGGAGCATCTCGCGCTGGGAGAGCACCTGCCGCCCGCCCTGCTCGACGACCAGGCGCACGGTGTTCGACCCGACGTCGATGACCCCGACCATTCCTCCGACATGGTGACGACCCCACACGACGGCGTGCCTCTAGTGTGATCTGGCCAGCCGGCGTGCGCGCTCACGGCGGCGCATGAACGCTGCCTGGGCGGACCGCCGGCGTTCGCTCTTCTTCGGCGACACCCGCTTCCAGTTGCCGTCGGATTGCAGCTCCCACGCTTGCGAGTTGTCGGCGAGCAGCGCTTTGAAGATCGACTCGAGCTCGTTGCGGACCTGGGTGTCCTCCACCGGCATGACGACCTCGATGCGGTGATCGAGGTTGCGGGGCATCAGGTCGGCGCTGCCCAGCAGATAGTCGCGGTTGTCCCCGGCCTCGAAGCAGTAGAGACGGCTGTGCTCCAGGAAGCGCCCGAGCACGGAGCGCACGCTGATGTTCTCGCTCAGCCCCGGCAAACCGGGAACGAGGCTGCAGTTCGCGCGGACGATGCATTCGATGTTCACGCCCGCCTGCGACGCCTTGTAGAGCTCCTCGATCACCTCCGGGTGGGTGAGGCTGTTGCACTTGATCCTGATGCGGGCGTGCTTGCCGGCGGAGGCGGCGTCTGCGACGTCCTTGATCCGCTCGATGAGCTTCTTGCGCAGGTTGAACGGCGAGACGAGCAGGTGGCGGAATCGCTGCGGCCGGCCGAAGCCGGTGACGAAGTTGAAGAGGTCGGCGATGTCCTCGCCGATCTGGGCGTCGGCGGTGAAGACGCCGACGTCCTCGTAGATCCGCGCGGTGGTCGCGTGGTAGTTGCCGGTACCGATGTGCACGTAGCGCCTGAGCTCATCGCCCTCGCGCCGAACGACGAGAGTCGTCTTCGCGTGGATCTTCATGTCCGGGAACCCGTAGACGACGTGCACGCCGGCCTGCTCCAGCGCGCGGGCCCAGTCGATGTTGCGACGCTCGTCGAAGCGCGCTTTCAGCTCGACCACGCAGACGACCTGCTTGCCGTTCTCGGACGCCTTGATCAGCGACGGCGCGATCGCCGAGTCGTCGCTCGTTCGGTACACGGTCGTCTTCAGCGCCACGACCTGGGGATCTGCCGCGGCTGCCTGGAGGAACGCCTCGACGCTCGTCCCGAACGAGTCGTACGGATGGTGGACGATGATGTCCCGGCGCGCGATCTCCTCGAAGAGGTCGTCCGCGCCCTGGACGGCGAGGCGGCGCTGGGTGAACGGCAGCCACGGCGCGTACTTCAGATCGTGGCGATCCAGCGAATAGAGCTGCGTGACGTCTGCGAGGTCGAGCAGCCCGCGGATCGCATAGACCTGGTCGGCCGAGATCCCGAGCCGCTCCGTCAGGCGCGTCAGCATGTCGCGCGAGATCGAGCCGGACACCTCCATGCGCACGACCGCTCCGAAGCGGCGGTTGCGCAGATCCGACTCGACCGCCTCCAGCAGGTCGTCCGCGTCGTCCGAGATCTCGGTGTCGCCGTCTCGCGTCAGGCGGAACAGCGCGCGCTGCACCACCTCCATCTCGGGGAAGAGGCGCGGCAGGAAGTGCGACAGCACGGACTCGAGCGGCACGAGGAGGCCGCGCGAACCGATCGCGACGAAGCGGTCGAGCCCCTCCGGCACCTTCACCCGCGCGAAGCGCTCTTCGCCGGCCTCCGGGTCACGCACGAGCAGTCCGAGGCTGAGCGAGAGGCCGGAGATGTACGGGAACGGCTGGCCCGGGCCGACGGCCAGCGGAGTCAAGACGGGGAAGATCTGGTGCGAGAACACGTGCTCCAGCTCGCTGCGCTCGGCGTCCGTCGCGTCCTCGACGCCGCCGACCAGGATCCCCTCGGCTGCGAGCGCCGGACAGAGCTTGTCGCGCCACAGCGTCGACTGCTGGGCCGTCAGATCGAGGACGGCGCCCCTGAGCTCGGCCAGCGTCTGCTGCGGCGTGCGGCCGTCCGGCGACCGCACGGAGAGCCCGGAGAGGACCTGGTCCTGGAGCCCCGCGACCCGCACCATGAAGAATTCGTCCAGGATCGACGAGACGATCCCGCAGAACTTGACTCGCTCGAGCAGCGGCTCGGAGGGATCGGCGGCGAGCTCCAGTACACGCCGCATGAGGTCGACCTGAGACAGCTCCCGGTTGAGGAGCGTGTCGTAGCCGTCGTCAGCGCGCGGTTGGACGATCGTTGCCAAGGAATTGCATCCTTCCGGATCGGTCGTGAACGGTGGGTGTCGATCTGGATACCGACACTGCCCGTTCGCTTGATCCGTATTCTACGCCGGATGCCGAACGATCGCCTGCTCGTTTTCCTCGCAGTGGTGGCCGGCGTCGTCCTGCTCGTGATTGCGGTCACCTACTGGGCCGAGCCCGCCAAGTCGCTCCCCAGCTTCTTCCCCGGACATCAGGCAGGATCCGATCACCATCACGTGAAACACGGCATCGCGGCCTTCCTGCTCGCGCTCGCCTGCTTCGCGTTCGCCTGGTTCAAGTCCGGGCCGAAGCGCACCACCATCGCAACGTGATCCTCGCATCGCTGATCACCTATCCCCAGGCGATCATCCTGGGGCTGCTGCAAGGCGTCTCCGAGCTCTTTCCGGTCTCGAGCCTTGGCCACAGCGTCATCCTCCCGAGCTTGCTCGGTTGGGACATCCACCAGAACGACAAGTACTTCCTGACGTTCCTCGTCGCCACGCACCTGGCGACGGCGATCGTGTTGTTCATCTTCTTCTGGCGTGACTGGATGCGGATCTTCAGAGGGCTCGGACGCTCGCTGCGCGATCGCGAGATCTCCGACGACGACCCCGATGCGAGACTCGGCTGGCTGCTCGTCGTCGGCACGATCCCGGCAGGCATTCTCGGCTTGACGCTGCAGGACTCGCTGCGCAAGGTCTTCGCGTCGCCGACCTCGGCCGCGATCTTCCTGATGCTGAACGGCGTCTTGCTCTACGGCGCCGAGCTGCTTCGCCGGCGCGCACCCGTCACCGAGGCCGACGACGACGCCCGCATCGCCAGGACGGTGTCCTGGCGTGGTGGGTTCTTCGTCGGAGCAGCGCAGGCGATCGCGTTGATCCCCGGGTTCTCTCGTTCCGGCGCGACGATGGCGGGCGGGCTCCTCGTCGGCCTCTCCAACGAGGATGCGGCGCGCTTTGCGTTCCTGCTCGCCACTCCGATCATCGGAGCCGCGGCGGTGTTGAAGCTGCCCGAGCTGTTCGGCTCCACCGGCGACGGTGTGCGCGGCCAGGCGCTCGTCGCGGCGCTGTGCTCGGCGGCCGCCGCCTGGTTCGCGGTGAAGTTTCTGATGCGCTACTTCGAGCGGAACACGCTGATGCCGTTCGCGATCTACTGCTTCGCGGCAGGCCTCGCCTGCACGATCTACTTCGTCGGCTGACACCGGGTGAAGCCCTGGCGGCGAGGTGGAGAACGGCTGCCAAAAACGCCCGCTTGCAGGGAATACTCAGAACATGCCGCCGAAACCGACCCCACTGCTCTGCGAGCTGCACGCACACACGACCTGGAGCGACGGAGATCTCACGGTCCGCGAGCTCTGCGATCTCTACGGCCGGCGGGGCTTCGACGTGCTCGCCGTCACGGACCATGCATCGCGTGAGCCTCGCGAGGTCCAGGCCGGGAACTGGGACGCGTATCTCGCCGACCTGCGCGCCCAGGCGCTGCGCGCTCGTGAGCTCTACGACCTGCTCGTCATTCCCGGTCTCGAGCTCACCTATGACGACCCCGATCCGCTGCTCGCGGGGCATGCGCTTGCCATCGGCGTGCGCGCCTACGTCGACGTCTCGGCCGGCCTCGAGCCTGCGCTCGCCGCTGCACGAGCGCAAGGGGCGGCGCTCGTCGCCGCCCACCCGTATTCGCCGGAGAGCCTGGTGACGGCAACGCGGGCGACGGGCGCGTTCGCTGCGCGGCCGGAGCTGCAGGTGCTCGTCGACCGGTTCGAACTGTTCAACCGGCAGACCTTGTTCGGCTGGGTCGCCGCCGCCGGGCTCCCGGTGATCGCGAGCGGCGACTTCCACCGCCTCGAGCACCTGGCGGGGTGGAAGACCCTGCTGCCGTGCCCGAAGAGCGAGCCGGCGGTGATCTCCTACCTCAGGTCTGCGCGGCCGGCGTACCTGGTCCGGCTCGACGGCGGCGCAGAGCGGCTCGCCGCCTGACCGACCCTGCGCGAGGCGTTTTGGCTAGCCGTCGCGGCGAACGAGCGCGAGCAGAGCGCGGCGATTCTCCGGCTTGCGGCGGGCACGGAGCCGGCGCTGGACGCGCTCCAGCGAACCGAGACGAAGATCGACGTGCCTGTGGACGTGGAGCTTGCGCACCGTCATGCGCGCATCCAACCACGGTTTGGCCGCAAATTGCAACAATCCATCGAGCGCTTCCCTAGGCGGGGTGCGACGCGTCGCTGAACTCGCGGAACTCACCGGTGACGAGGTAGACGACCTGCTCGCCGATGTCCACGGCGTGGTCGCCGATCCGCTCGACGCAGCGCGAGACGACGAGCATGCGCAGGCCGTACTCCCGCTCCTGCGGCGAGTCGCCGAGGGACAGAACGTCTTCCGTGGCGTTTCGGTTCGCGCGGTCGATCAGCTCGTCGAGCTCGACGAGCGTGAGCGCCTTGTCAGGGTCGCGCGAGGCGAAGGAGTCGAGCGCGACGCGGATCATCTGCTCCGCACGCTGGCCCATGTCCTCGATCGACTGCGCAATCCGCTCGGCCGAGACGTTGAGATCGCCCATCAGCTTCGTCAGCTTGGCAACCGTCACACAGTAGTCGGCCATCCGCTCGAGGTGGAGGTTCACGCGCAGGATCGCCAGCACGAGCCGGAGGTCGGCGGCGACCGGCGTCTGGCGTGCGAGCAGCGACTGGACGCCCTCCTCGAGCGCGATGTAGCGGCGGTCGACCTCGTCGTCGAAGCTGATCACCTCATCGGCGAGCTCCTCGTCGCCGCGTGCAAGTGCGTTCAGAGACGAGCGCAGCGCCCTCAGGACGAGGTCGCCCTCCTCCTGCAGTGCCGCTTCGAGCTGTGAGAGCTCCTCGCTGAACGAGACGCGCATGCTCAACCGAACCGGCCCGTGACGTAGCCCTCGGTGCGCTCGTCGGACGGTGACGTGAAGATCTTGTCGGTCGCGTCGTACTCGACGAGGATCCCGTGTCGGGACCCGTCGTCCTTGACGTCGAGGCTGAAGAACGCGGTCATCTCGGCGACGCGCGCCGCCTGCTGCATGTTGTGCGTGACGATCACGAGCGTGTACTCGTTCTTCAGCTCGTGCATGAGGTCCTCGATCGCCGACGTCGAGATGGGGTCGAGCGCAGAGGCCGGCTCGTCGAGCAGGATCACGTCCGGCTGCACCGCGATCGCCCGGGCGATGCAGAGCCGCTGCTGCTGGCCGCCCGACAGGCCCAGCGCCGACTTCTTGAGGCGGTCCTTGACCTCGTCCCAGAGCGCGGCGCCACGCAGGGCCCGCTCCACGCGCTCATCCACGTTGCCCTCCAGGCCGAGCTTCTTGGGTGCGAACGCGACGTTGTCGTAGATCGACTTCGGGAACGGGTTCGGACGCTGGAACACCATTCCGATCCGCCGCCGCACTTCCACTGGATCCACGTCACGCCCGTAGAGGTCGATCCCGTGGTAGAGGACCTGTCCTCCGACCTTTATCCCCGGAACGAGGTCGTTCATCCGGTTCAGACAGCGGATGAACGTGCTCTTGCCACAACCGGAAGGCCCGATCAGCGCAGTGATCACGTTCTTACGGATCTCGAGGTCGACGCCGATGAGCGCCGGCGACGGCCCGTACGAGACGCTCAGGTCACGCACGCCGAAGACGACCTCGCGCCCGGCGGCAGGGTTTTCGCTGCCCCTGACGCTCGCGGAGATGTTCAGCGACGTGTTGCTAGGCGCCGGCGACGACATGGCACGAGTGTACGCGGAGCGCTCGGAATAGCCGAGTCTCGAAGGTGTGAACATCTCGTGTCGAGACGGTGAACGAGATCCAGGGGAACCTCGAGAACTGGAAGGCTGCGGGCCGGAAGATGGACGTCCCGGCTGCCAATCCGCCGCAGAGCACACTCGAGTCGCGGCGTTCGTTGCTCGACCGCGTGGGGGACTTCTCGCTCCGCTGGATCTCGGGGCTGACCGCCGTCGGCGTCGTTGCGCTGATCGTCCTGATCATCTACGAGGTGGTCAAGCAGTCACGGGCCGCGATCTCGGCGTTTGGGCTCAGCTTCATCTGGCACGAGACCTGGAATGCCGTCACCAACCAGTACGGGGCACTCGACTTCCTGGTTGCGACGCTCTACGTCACCAGCCTGGCCATCTTGCTCGCCGCGCCTGTCGCGATCGCGATCGGCCTCTATTTGAGCGAGCTAGCGCCCGGAGGTGTGCGCGGCGTCGTCGGCTCACTCGTCGAGATGCTCGCGGCGATCCCCAGCGTAGTGCTCGGGCTCTGGGGCATCATCATTCTCGGGCCGGTGGTGCATAACCAGTTCGGCCCGTGGCTGAACGACGCTCTTGGCTGGACGCCCTTCTTCGCAACGAAGCCGATCTCCGGCAGCACGATGTTCACCGCCGTCCTCGTGCTGGCGATCATGATCGTGCCGATCACTGCCTCCATCAGTCGCGACCTCTTCCTGCAGGTGCCGGCCGACATCAAGGAAGGTGCCATCGGCCTCGGACTGACGCGTTGGGAGATGGTGCGGGGGGTGATGCTGCCGTACACGCGCGGCGGTCTGATTTCCGCGGTGCTTCTCGGCGGCGGGCGTGCGTTGGGGGAGGCGATCGCCGTCACCCAGGTGATCGGGACCACGGCGCACCTCACGGCCAACCTGTTCGAGACCGGCGACACGCTCGCGAGCCGGATCGCGGCCCAGTATCAGGCAGCGGCATCCAATCTCCAGATTGCGTCGCTGTTCTACCTGGGCGCGATCCTGCTGGTGATCTCGCTGATCGTGAACTTCCTCGCGCTCCTGATCGTGCGGCGCTACGACATCGCGCAAAGGGTCTGAGATGGAAGCTGGCGGTGTCGCTCCCACGATCTCGCTGAAGTCGACCGGCCGGTCCCGGAGGCGTCGGCGGGTCAACCAGCTTGCGGAGGCCATCTCTGTCTCCGCCGCCTTCCTCGCGATCGGGGTGCTCGCCCTTGTCGTCATCTCCGTGTTCGTGCGCGGAGTCAAGGCGCTCAACCTCGACTTCTTCACCAAGAATCAGGTGACGTACGGCGAGACCGGAGGCGGCATCGCGAACGGCCTCGTCGGATCGGCGATCATGGTCGCGATCGCCACCGCGATCGCCCTTCCGGTGGCCATCCTCGTCGCTGTGTACGTCGCCGAGTTCGGGGGGAACGCTGTTTCGCGTCTGATCAGGCTGGCGCTCGACGTGTTGAACGGCGTGCCCTCGATCGTCGTCGGCATCTTCGCCTACGCGCTTCTCGTGGTCGGGTCGGGATACGCCGCCTGGAAGGGTTCCGTGGCCCTCGCGATTGTCATGCTGCCCGTGGTTGCGCGATCGACGATCGAGGTGCTCGGGCTCGTGCCCGATGCGCTCCGCTACGGAAGCTACGCGCTCGGCGTTAGCAAGTGGCGGACGGTTCTCTTTGTCGTGATGCCGTCGGCCATTGGCTCGATCATGACCGGGGCAACGCTCGCCATCGCGAGGGCCGCGGGCGAGACGGCACCGCTCCTGTTCACGACGTCGATCTTCCTGCCGAACCAGGTCGTGACGGATCCCAGCCATGCGATGGCCGCAGTCCCGCTGCTCATCCTGTTCGACTCGGAATCCCCTGAGCAGAGCCTGAACGACCAGGCGTGGGCAGCAGCGTTCGTCTTGATGATCTTCGTGCTCGTCCTCAGCCTCACCGCGCGCTACATCCTGTCGCGCCGCGAACGGAAGCTGCGCTCGCGGTAGTAGCCGTTCACCAGATTGCCGCCAAACCGTCACGGGGGGTCCGCCCATGTATGCGGCCGACCACGCGAGACTTGCGCCGCACTGCCCCCCGGAGATGAAACCGTGAAGGGAGAAAGTCACAAATGCGTTTGAGTGTCACAAAGCACACCGGTCCCGTGCTGGTTGCGGCGGCGCTGATTACCGGCTGCCTGGCCGCGAGCGCCACGGCGGGCAAGAGCACGCACACTGCTGGCCAGCTCGTTGGCGCGGGCAGCACGTTCGTCCAGCCGCTCGTGTCCCAGTGGCAGGCTGCCTACCCGTCGGTGAACGGCACCAACATCGTGTACCAGCCGATCGGCTCGGGCGGCGGGATTCAGGCGATCACCAACCGCACCGTCGACTTCGGTGCCTCGGACGCCCCCTTGACTTCGGACCAGTTCGCAGCTTGTAAGGGGTGCGACCAGATTCCGTGGGCGCTCGGTGGCACGGCGGTGATGGTGAACGTGAAGACGAATGCGCACGCACCACTGCACATCACCGGCCCGGTCCTGGCCAGGATCTACCTCGGCCAGATCACGAGTTGGGACGACCCGGCGATCAAGGCCCTCAACCCGAATGTGTCGCTCCCGAGCCAGAAGATCACGCCCGTCTACCGCTCCGACGGCTCGGGCACCTCGTACAACGTGACGGACTACCTGTCCAGCGTCAGCCCGGCGTTCAAGTCGAAGATCGGCGTCTCGACGCAGCCGCCGTTCCCGGCCGGCGTCGGCGGCAAGGGATCGTCCGGCGTCGCCGGCGTGGTCAAGAACACTGATGGCGCGATCGGCTATGCCGACATCGCCTACGCGGTGACGAATCACATCGCGGTCATGGCAGTCCGAAACGCGGCCGGGAAGTACACGACCCCGGGCATCAAGTCGATCACGGCAGCAGCTGCGGCGTTCAAGGCAGTTCCCGCTAACGGCGAACTACACATCGTGAATCCGCCCAAGTCGGCGAAGTTCGGGTACCCGATCTCCACGTACACCTACGCCATCGTCCCCGAGACCACGAACAACGCTGCGGAGCTCCGGAAGTTCGTCTTCTGGGCACTGACCAGCGGTCAGAAGTATGGGGTGAAGCTCCGCTACGTGCCGATCCCGAAGCAGGTGCTGGTTGCTTCCGAGAAGACCCTCAAAAAGATCCACAGTTAAGAAGGGTTAGCTCTAAATCATCGTATGAATCGAGGCGGGCGCCTGTGGGCGCCCGCCTCATAGCTTCTAGGCCGGGAAGGTGCAGCGGATCCGCAGGCCGCGACCAGGCCCGCCGTCCGCCTCGATGTCGCCGCCTGCGGCTGCGACCACGTGCTTCACGATCGAGAGCCCGAGGCCGGTGCCCCGCGACGTTCGCGCGGCGTCGGCACGGTAGAACCGCTCGAAGAGTCGGTTCACGTCCGCCTCGTCCACGCCGACCCCGTCGTCGGCAGCCGACAGCACCGCGAACTCCCCCGCCCGCCGGACCGAGATCGTGAACCGCGAGCCGTGACCCGCGTAGCGGATCGCATTCTCCGTCAGGTTCTCCGCGACCATGCGCAGCATGCGGGCGCGAAGCGGCACCTCGACGTAGGGGTCGCCGACCGCATTCAGCTCGACGCCGGCCCGCTCGGCGGCGCCGGCGAGCCCCCGCACCACGTCCTGCAGCACGGGGAGCGCTGCCGTGTGCCCGAGCGACACGACTTCCTTGCCGCTCTCGAGCTCGGAGAGAAAGAGCACCTCGTCGATCAACGCGCCCGCGTTCTCGACCTCGGCCTTCGCCTGCTCGATCAGCTCGCCGACGTCGGCGCCGGGGAGGTCGGTCGAGTCGAGGAGTGCGAGAATCCGGGCGAGCGGAGTTCTCAGCTCGTGGGAGACCGCAGCCGTGAAGCCGGTGCGGAGCTCGTCGAAGCTGCGGTCATACACCAGATCGTCACCATTCCGAAACCCGGAAAAAACCTTGCTCCCGTCTATCGTAGGCGTCGTGGCCAAGATCCTGATCGTCGAAGACGACAGCGTGATCGCCGACGGGATGGCCAAGCATCTGGTGGCGGCCGGATTCGATCCCATGGTGGTCGGCCGCGGCGAGCTCGGGCTGGCCCGGCTCCGGTTCGAGAACCCCGACGTCTGCGTGCTCGACCTGATGCTGCCGGAGCTCGACGGCTGGAAGCTGATCGAGACCGCCCGCGCGGAGGGGATCGGCACGCCGATCGTGGTCGTGTCCGCACGCGGAACCGAGCACGATCGCGTACATGCGCTGGAGATCGGCGCAGACGACTACCTGGTGAAGCCGTTCTCGATGCGCGAGCTCGTCGCCCGCGTCGGCGCGGCCGCACGCCGCGGGGTGCGCCCTCAGGAGGAACGGCGTGGTGAAGCGATCGAGATCGAGGAGCTGCGCATCGACCCGCGCGAGGTGCAGGCGTTCGTCGACGGCAAGAGCGCAGATCTCACGCCGACCGAGTTCAAGCTCCTCTACACGCTGGCGCTCGATCGGGGCCGGGTCGTCACGCGCGACGAGCTGCTCCAGAAGGTCTGGGGCCGGCGAGAGACTCATCGCGACCGCACGGTCGACGTCTTCGTCCGGCGGCTCCGGCAGAAGATCGACCGCAACGCGTCCGAGCACTCGTTCATCCAGACGCGCTTCGGCGTCGGCTACAAGCTCGAGCCCGAGCTGAAGAGCTAGGCCAGCTCGCCCGGCGACGGGAGGCTCGGCACTTCGACCTCGTGCCAGAGGACGATCTTTCCGTTCTCGACCTCGAACACGGCCGCCGCCTTGGTGCCCGGCGCGTCGCAGCTGTGATCAGGCCGGTCGGTCAGGTCGAAGACCGCCAGGATCTGACCGTTGCCTCGCGGCTCGAGCAGTGTGATCACTCCGCCGCACGGGAGGCGGGCGTTCCAGCGCACGGCGTCGGCGTGAGTTGCGAGGGTTTGCACGTCGCCCTGGATCACCTGCGCGCCGTCGGCGAAGAGGTGCGCCGCGGCCTCGCTGTCGTTCCGGTCGAGCGCGGCGCTCCAGGCCCGCACGACGTCCCCGGGTGAGCTCGACTTGTGGCCGCCGCAGGCCGTGAGCGCGAGCAGGGCGAGCGTGATCGCCGCGAGCCTCATGCGGATAGTCTGCCCGCCGTGGACTTCGACCTTACGGCGGAGCAGCGAGAGATCCAGTCGCTGGCGCGGGAGTTCGCTGCTGCAGAGATCGAGCCCCACGCCTCCGAATGGGATCGAGCCCACGGCTTCCCGCGCGAACTACTTGCGAGGCTCGGCGAGCTCGGTCTCATGGGCGTCTGCGTCCCGGAGGAGTACGGCGGTGCGGGGGCGGACTTCGTCTCGTACATCCTCGTGCTCGAAGAACTGTCCCGCGCCGACGCAGGCGTCGGCGTCACGGTGGCGGTCCACACGTCGGCCTGCACGTTGCCGTTGCTGCAGTTCGGCACCGACGAACAGCGGGCCCGGTTCGTTCCGTCGCTTGCCCGCGGAGAAGGTGTCGGCTGTTTCGCACTCACCGAGGCCGGCTCCGGATCCGACGCCGGAGCGCTCGTCACGCGTGCGGACTCGGACGGCGACGGCTGGCACGTGAAGGGTGCGAAGCAGTGGATCACGAACGCCGCGTTCGGCGGCACGGTGCTCCTGTTTGCGCGCACGGACGCCGAGACGAGAAGCGCTCGCGGCGTGTCGGCCTTCATCGTCGACACGGACCAGATCACCATCACGCGGACGGAGGAGAAGCTCGGGCTCAACTCGTCGGTCACGAACGACATCGTCCTGGATACGCATGTCGAGGCGAATCGGTTGCTCGGGGAGCTCAACCACGGCTTCCGCATCGCGATGGCCACGCTCGACGGCGGCCGGATCGGGATCGCGGCGCAGGCGGTCGGGATCGCCCAGGCCGCCTACGACGTCGCACGCCGGTACGCCAAGGAGCGGGAAGCGTTCGGTCACCCGATCGCCGAGTTCCAGGCGATCCAGCACAAGCTCGCGAACATGTCGATGGAGATCGATGCGGCACGGCTGCTGACACTGCACGCTGCCTGGCTGAAGACGCAAGGTCGTCGACATACCGGAGCGGGGGCCAAGGCGAAGCTCTTCGCCTCGGAGATGGCGCGCCGCCAGACCGCCGAGGCGATCCAGGTGCTCGGGGGTTACGGCTACACCAAGGAGTTCCCGGTGGAGCGCTACTACCGTGACGCGAAGATCACCGAGATCTACGAGGGGACGAGCGAGATTCAACGGCTCGTGATCGCGCGGGAGATCCTCGAGCAGCGGACGAATGCCACGGCGTCCTGACGAGCCCGTCCGCCTGACGCGGATCTACACCCGCGCCGGTGACGCAGGCGAGACGTCCCTCGGCGATCTCTCCCGGGTGTCGAAGCTCGATCCGCTCGTCCAGGCCTACGGTGCGGTGGACGAGCTGAACTCGGTTCTCGGCTGGGCTCAGGTGGAGGCCCAGGACGGCCGGCTCGCGCGGATCCAGAACGAGCTCTTCGACGTGGGCGCCGACCTGTCGGTGCCGTTCGAGGACGGCGACGGGAAGCTTCGGATCGACCAGGCGGCGATCGACCGGCTCGAGCCGACTGCGACGAGGCGAACAGCGGCCTGCCGGAGTTGAAGAGCTTCGTGCTGCCCGGCGGCTCGGAGCGGGCGGCGCGGCTGCACATCGCGCGCGCCGTGTGCCGCCGCGCTGAACGCGATGTGCTCGAGGCGGCAGCGGCCCGGCCCGTGAACCCGCTCGCGCTCGTCTATCTGAATCGGCTGAGCGACCTGCTCTTCATCCTCGCGCGGGGCGCCAACGCCGGCGGCGACGAACCGCTGTGGCTCCCCGGCGGCGAGCGCTGAGCCGCCGCGCGGGCCGTCCCTTCGGGCAAACTCCAGTGGTGGCGACCACCGAGGAGCCTCCCGCGCCCCTCTTCTCGACGATCTCGGGGGTCGAGAACGCGCCGTTGTACACGCCCGAGCAGGTCGAGGTCGATCCTGAGCGGGATCTCGGTCTGCCGGGTGAGTTTCCGTTCACGCGGGGTGTGTACCCGTCGATGTACCGGGGCCGGTTGTGGACGATGCGGCAGTTTGCGGGGTTCGGGACGGCCGCCGAGACGAACGAGCGGTTTCACTATCTGCTGGAGCATGGACAGACGGGTTTGTCGACGGCGTTCGACATGCCGACGTTGATGGGCTACGACTCGGATCATCCGCGCGCGGAGGGTGAGGTCGGCCGGGAGGGGGTGGCGATCGACTCGCTTGCGGACATGGAGACGCTGTTTGCCGGTATCCCGCTGGGTGACGTCTCGACGTCGATGACGATCAACTCGCCGGCGGCGATCTTGCTCGCGTTCTATCTGTGTGTGGGGGAGGAGCAGGGGGTGGCGCGGGAGCGTTTGCGGGGGACGATCCAGACGGACATCCTGAAGGAGTACATCGCGCAGAAGGAGTACATCTTCCCGCCGGAGCCGTCGATGCGGCTGGTGACGGACATGGTCGAGTTCTGCTCGCTGGAGATGCCGCTGTGGCATCCGATCTCGATCTCGGGCTACCACATCCGCGAGGCGGGGTCGACGGCGGCGCAGGAGCTGGCGTTCACGTTGGCAGACGGGTTCACGTATGTGGAGTGGGCGCTCGAGCGGGGGTTGGATGTCGACGAGTTCGCGCCGAGGCTGTCGTTCTTCTTCAACGCGCATCTCGATTTCTTCGAGGAGATCGCGAAGTATCGGGCGGCGCGTCGGATCTGGGCGACGGTGATGCGGGACCGCTATGGCGCGAAGAATCCGAAATCGTGGTTGATGCGCTTCCACACGCAGACGGCTGGCGTGTCGCTGACGGCGCAGCAGCCGGAGGTGAACATCGTGCGCACTGCGATCGAGGCGCTGGCGGCGGTGCTGGGCGGCACGCAGTCCTTGCACACGAACAGCTATGACGAGGCGCTGGCGTTGCCGACCGAGGATGCCGTGCGGATCGCGCTGCGCACGCAGCAGGTGATCGCGCACGAGACGGGGGTCGTGAACACGATCGACCCGCTCGGCGGTTCCTACTACGTCGAGCACCTGACCAACGAGCTGGAGCGGCAGGCCTACGAGTACTTCGACCGGATCGAGCAGCTCGGTGGGGTGGTCGCCGCAATCAAGGAGAACTTCTTCCAGCGCGAGTTGGCCGAGGCTTCGTTCCAGTATCAGGCCGAGGTCGAGGCCGAGCAGCGCGTGATCGTCGGCGTCAACCGCTACAGGCTTGAAGGTGAACCTGAGCTTGAGATATTGAAGATCGACCCGGCACTCGAGCGCCTGCAGATCGACCGCGTCCAGGCGCTGCGGGCGCAGCGGGACTCCGCGGCGGCCGAGCGCGCGCTCGCCCGCCTCAAGGACGACGCTGCCCACGACGGCCGCAACCTGATGGGTCCGATCATCGACGCGTCGCGCGCCTACGTGACGATGGGCGAGATGTGCGACGCCTTCCGCGAGGTGTGGGGCACCTGGCGCGAGACGCCGGTCTTCTGAGCGTTCCTATACTGCGCCTCGTGGCAGGGAAGATCAGAGTCGTGATCGCGAAGCCCGGGCTCGACGGGCACGACCGCGGCGCCAAGATCATCGCGCGGGCCTTGCGTGACGCCGGCATGGAGGTGATCTACACGGGCCTGCACCAGACGCCCGAGCAGATCGTCGAGACGGCGATCCAGGAAGACGCCGATGCTGTCGGCATCTCCATTCTCTCCGGCGCGCACATGACGCTCGTGCCGCGCATCCTCGAGTTGCTGCGAGGGCAGGGCGCCGAGGATCTGCTCGTGCTCGTCGGCGGCACGATCCCGCAGGACGACGTGATCGAGTTGAAGCAGCAGGGTGTGGCCGCGGTTTTCACGCCCGGCGCGCCGACGAGCGAGATCGTCGACTTCTTGCAGAGCCGCGTTCCCGTTTAGTCCAGCTAGAGTCGGCCGCGCATGAAGATCGCCGTCTGCGTGAAAGCAGTTCCGGACGCTGCCGCTGGGCGGCGGATCGATCCGTCCACGAACCGCATCGACCGGTCGGTCGAGCTCGCGATCTCCGATTTCGACACGTACGCGGTCGAGGAGGCGCTGAAGCTCAAAGAGGCGACCGGCGACGGTGAGGTCGTCGTGATCTCGATGGGCCCGGAGAAGGCGATGGACGCCCTGCGTAAGGCACTCGCGATGGGCGCCGATCGGGCGGTCCTGATCACGGATCCAGAGCTGGCGGGCGCGGATCTGCTCGGCACAGCAGGTGCGCTCGCCGGCGCGATCGAGCAGGAGAACGCGGATCTGATCCTGTTCGGGCAGCAGTCGGCGGACGGCGGCGGAGCCTGCCTCTGGTCGGCCGTGGCCGAGCGGCTGCGCAGACCGGTGATCTCCCAGGTCAGCGAGCTCACGCACGACGCCGGCTCGGTCACCGGCAAGCGCCAGACCGAGTTCGGGTACGACACGATCCGCGCGCCGTTGCCGGCCGTGATCGCGGTTTCGGATGCGATCAATACGCCGCGCTATCCGTCACTGAAGGGGATCATGGGCGCGAAGAAGAAGCCGCAGGAGACACGTTCTGCAGCCGACGTCGGTGGCGCGGCGCCCCCAGGCACGACCGTCATCGCGCTGACGCCGCCGCCTGCGCGCGGCGAAGCGCGCAAGATCGAGGATGACGGCACCGCCGCCGAGCAGATCGTCGAGTTCCTCGCCGGGAAGAGGCTCATCTGATGGCCGGAACACTTGTCTTCCTCGAGCACCACGAGGGCTCGATCCAAAAGGGATCGCTCGGCGTGCTCGCGAAAGCGGCACAGCTGGGCGGCCCCGTCTCGGGTGTGCTGGTCGGTTCCGGGGTGCGGGAGATCGCCGGCTCGGCGGGCACGTTCGGCGCCGCAACAGTGTTCGTTGCGGACGACGACCGCCTGGGCGCCCCGCTGCCGCAGACGCGAGTCGACGTTCTCGCGAAGCTCGTGCGCGACGAAGGATTCGACACGGTGCTGTTCGCGCAATCGGTGCTCGCAGCCGACGTCGCCGCGGGCCTGGCCGCACGGCTCGGCGCGGGGCTCAACTGGGACCTCGTCGACTTGAGCGCGGACGGTGTCGGGAAGCGACCCGCGCTCGCGGACTCGGTGGTCGTCGACGTGGGGTGGTCGAGTGATGTGAAGCTGGCGATCTTCCGTTCGGGCACGTTCGATCCGAGCGAGACCGGCGGAACGGCCGAGGTGCGGGAGGCGGCGGTCGAGCTCGAGGACTTCTCGACCCAGGCCGAGATGATCGAGCAGGCGCACGCGGAGCAGCAGGGGCCGTCGATCGAGGAAGCCGACGTGATCGTCGCCGGCGGCCGCGGGCTGGGCGAGCCGGAGAAGTTCGCGCTCGCCGAGGAGCTCGCCCAGGCGCTCGGTGGTGCAGTGGCGGCGACGCGGGCGGTCGTCGATGCCGGCTGGTACCCCTACTCGGCTCAGGTCGGCCAGACGGGGAAGACCGTCTCGCCGAAGCTCTATGTCGCGCTCGGCATCTCTGGCGCGATCCAGCACAAGGTCGGGATGCAGGGCTCGAACGTGATCGTCGCGATCAACAAGGACGCGAACGCGCCGATCTTCGAGTTCTCGGATCTCGGTGTCGTCGGCGACCTGCACGCGATCGTGCCGAAGCTGGTCGAGCTCGTCCGCGCTCGCACGTCGTGAGCGTCCGCCCATCTGAGTTCCCGCCGCCGTGGTCTCCCTCGGAGGCGATCGCGCCGCCGACCGACCCGGTCGACGAACGGATCGAGGTCGGCTTTCTGATCGTCGGCGCAGGCCCGGCCGGTCTGGCGGCCGCGATCCGGCTCGGACAGCTGCTCGAGGAGCATCCGGAGCAGGCGGAGCGGCTCGGCGACGTGCCGGTGGCGGTGCTCGATAAGGGAAAGGCCCCCGGTTCGCACCTGCTCTCGGGCGCGGTGGTCAACCCGCGCGGGCTGCAGCGGCTGTTCAAGGGCCGCAAGCGTGTCGACGAGCTGCCGTTCTACGGCGAGGTGCACGGCGAGTCGGTGCTCTTCCTGACGAAGCGGCGCGCAGTGCGGATCCCGACGCCGCCCACGATGGTCAACCACCGCAACTATGTCGCGTCGCTCTCGCAGCTCGGACGCTGGCTCGGCGAGGAGGCGGAGGCGCTCGGCGTGACGATCCTGCCGGAGACGGCCGCGGCGCGGCTGCTCGTCGACGGGGGGCGCGTGCTGGGCGTCCGCACGGGTGATCGCGGCCGCGGACGCAGCGGGGAGGAGCTCGGGAACTTCGAGCCCGGCTCGGACATCGCCGCGCGTGTGACGATCCTCGCCGAGGGCACACAAGGGCATCTGACCGGCGCGGCGCTCGATCACTTCCGGCTGCGCAGTGACAACCCGCAGGTCTGGGCGCTCGGTGTCAAGGAGGTGTGGAAGGTCGCGAAGCCGTTGGGCGACGTGGTGCACACGATGGGGTGGCCGCTGCGGGGCGGGCGCAAGTTCCGTGAATTCGGCGGCTCGTTCATCTACCCGATGGGCGACGACATGGTCACGGTCGGGATGGTGGTCGGGCTCGACTACCGGGACGCAGAGCTGTCCGTGCACGACCTGCTGCAGGAGTTGAAGACGCATCCCCGGGTGCGGAAGATCCTCGAGGGCGGGGAGCGCATCCAGTGGGGCGCAAAGACCATTCCCGAGGGTGGGTTCGTCGCGTTGCCGAAGAAGCTGCACGCACCGGGGCTGCTCATGTGCGGTGACGGCGTCGGCTTCGTGAACGTACCGGCGCTGAAGGGGATTCACTATGCGATCGAGTCGGGCCGGCTCGCCGCCGAGGCCGCTTGGCGCACTCTCGAGCGCGGCGCATCTCGCCGTGATGCGCTCGCGTCGTACGACGAATCCGTGCGCGAATCGTTCATCTGGAGCGACCTCAAGGCGGTGCGGAACATGCGCCAGGCGTTCGGGCGTGGGTTCTACATGGGCGGCGCGCTCGCGAGCGCGATGACGGTGACGAAGGGCAAGTTCCCTCCGGGTGACCACGCGACCGAGCCGGATGCGGAGCAGTCGCTGATCGTCACCGACCGCGCCAAGTCCTATCCGGCGCCCGACGGGGTGTTGACGTTCGACAGGCTGTCGAGCGTGTTCGCCTCGGGCAATCGCACCCGCGACGACCAGCCGAACCACGTTCGCGTGCAGACGAAGGTGCCGCGCGAGCTGGCCGAACTGTGGGCGCGAATGTGCCCCGCGCACGTGTACGAGGTCGGTGAGGACGCCGGTGACGGAACGGTCGAGGTGAAGCTCGCCCCGTCCAACTGCGTCCAGTGCGGCGCCATCACCGCAAAGGGCGGCCGCCTGACGCCACCGGAAGGCGGCAGCGGCCCCGAGTACACGCTTACGTGACCCTCACGCGCGCGGCACTTCACGGTGGCTGCCACCGGACGTGGTCGCGGGGGACAGGTTCGTTGCACACCTGGCGGAACCGTTCGATCGCGCGCTCTGGTGTTCGTCCGAAGAACGCCAGCACCTCGTCTCGAGCGAGCCTGATCGCGGCGAACGCGAGACCGATCGTCGCGGCATAGCTCGTCCAGACGTGTGCCTCGAGCGGCCCGGGCTCGCCGGCCCGCCGCGGGTTCTGGATCACGTAGCGAATGGCATTGAACAATGACGCCTCTGTACGGAGACGACGGTTCCAGTAGCGCTTGCCGAACAGATGATTGACGCGACCATGTTCCTGGTTGAACCAGACCGCGTAGGCAGTGTTCAACTCGCACATACCCGCCGAGAGCCCGCGTTCGCCGACGCTGATCACAAGGTGATAGTGGTTGTCCATGAGGACATACGCGAGCACTGTCCAGCCGTACTTCAGCGCGACCCGGTCAACCGTCCAGCAAAAGAACTGCCGATCGCGGTCGGCCTTGAAGATCTTCCGTTTGTTGTTTCCACGCGTGACCACGTGGTGATAGCCAGGGCTTTCGTCGCGCAGCGGAGTCGACACGACTATCACGGTAGGCGGCGACCTGCCACGAGTCTGTGTCGGTCACACCTTTGGCAGGGTCTTGTTTCACTTCCAGGACGGTGGCAGCCGCCGGACGTGGCTAGATTCGGCAGGTCGTGATCACCTCGGAGGACAACCCTCGCGTCAAGGATGTTCTCCGGCTGCGGAAGTCGCGGGAGCGGCGGCGGGATGGATTGTTCATCGCCGAGGGGACGCGCGAGGTCGAGCGGGCGCTCGCGGCCGGGCTGGTGCCGCGTGCGATCTATGTTGCGCCCGAGCTGCTGCCGGAGTGGACGCGCGCGGGCACCGAAGAAGTGAGCGCCCGCGTCCTCGCCAAGATGGCGTATCGGGCCGAGCCGGAGGGCGTGCTCGCTGTCTTCGAGTCGCCCCAGCGGATGCTGCCGGTCGACGCGACCCTCGTGCTCGTCGCCGTCGACATCGAGAAGCCCGGCAACCTCGGCGCGATGGCCCGCACGGCCGATGCCGCCGGCGTCGACGCGGTCCTCGTCGCCGGCCCGAACTTCGATCCCTGGAACCCCAACGCGATCCGAGCCTCCACTGGTGCCGTCTTCACACTGCCGATCGTCGAAGCGACCGCGGAGGACGTCGCTGCGCTGCCGATGAACAAGGTCGCCGCCGTGCTCGGTGCGGGTCGCGTGCACACCGCAGCCGACTACACCGTCCCGACCGCCTTTCTGATCGGCGCCGAGGATGCCGGCCTCGCCGACGGCTGGCGCGCGCTGGCCGAGGACGAGGTCGAGATCCCGATGAGAGGAACGGCGGCGGACTCGCTGAACGCGAGCACCGCCGCCGCCGTCCTGCTCTTCGAAGCCGTGCGTCAGCGCGCCGCTACTTGAGGCCCTTCTGAGCGGCGATGCCGCCCGCGAGCGCCGAGCCCGTCATGAACATGTGCTGGTACGCGCCGTTGACGAGCGAGAACGTCTGCGCGTACTTCCCGGTGTGCACGCCAGAGGTTCTTGCCGCTCAGGAACTGCTTGCTGGCCGCGGCGCCGTACACCGATGCGATCGCCTGCGAGATGGCGACGCTGTTCGCGTCGAGCTGCTGCGCGAGCGCCGGAAAGTCCTTGCCCCCCATGAGGCCGCGCTGCGTTGCCTGGATCGCCAGGATCGCGTGCTCGCAGAGCAGCTCGTTCAGCCTGATCCGAAGCTGAACGGCCCAGATTCTTCAACGGTAACCCCCGAGTAGCTGGTTGACGGCGCTCGTTCGCCGCGCGTCCGATTACGGTTCGGTGGTGATCCCGACTCGTGACGACGTCGAACGCGCACGCGCGACCATCGGCGACCGCCTGCCGCGCACGCCGCTCCTGTCCAGCCGGACGCTGAACGCGCGTCTCAAGTGCGAGCTCTTCCAGCGCACCGGCTCGTTCAAGGCGCGCGGGGCGCTGAACAAGATCAGCAGCCTGACGGCCGAGGAGAAAGGGCGTGGCGTGATCGCGATCAGCGCCGGCAATCACGCGCAGGCGACCGCCTATGCAGCCGCGGCGGAGGGGATCGACGCGCTCGTCGTGATGTGGCAAGGCGCCTCCAAGCAGAAGATCACGGCCACGCGCAGCTACGGCGCGACGGTCGATCTCGAGGCGACCGGGCCGGGTGACGCGTTCGCGCGGCTCGACGAGCTGATCGGTGAAACGGGCCGGACGCTCGTGCACCCGTTCGACGACCCGCTCGTGCTGGCGGGTGCCGGCACCGTCGGGCTCGAGATCGAGGAGGACGCGGCGGACGCCGACGCGATCGTCGTCCCTGTCGGTGGCGGCGGCCTCATCTCCGGCATCCAGACCGCCGTCGGCGCCACCATGCGCGTGGTCGCCGTCGAGCCGGAGACGAGCACCGCGCTCCATACCGGCCTCGAGCACGGTGAGCCGACACACGTCACGCCGACCTCGATCGCCGACGGCCTCAACGCCCCGTTCGCGGGCCGCCTGCCGATCGAGATCACCAAGACCTTGGAGCGTGTTCTCGTCACCGAGCAGGAGATCGAAGAGGCGTTTCGCTTCCTCTACGCCCGGGCCAAGCTGGCGTGCGAGCCCGCCGGTGCCGTGGCAGCCGCGGCCTGGCTCGCAGGCAAGATCGACGCCGAACGGCCGGTGCTTTTGGTCTCGGGCGGCAACGTCGCCGGGGAAACCGCCGCTGCTATCCTGGCCCGGCGATGAAGGCCGACATTCACCCCGAGTACGTCCTCTCCACCGTGCACTGCAGCTGCGGGAACACGTTCACGACGCGTTCCACGAAGCCAGAGCTGCACGTCGAGATCTGCTCGAACTGCCATCCGTTCTACACCGGCAAGCAGAAGCTCGTCGACACGGGCGGCCGGGTGGAGCGCTTCCAGCGGCGGCTCGAGAAGGCCGAGCGCGCCGCGCGCGCGTCGTCCTAACTCATGGCACAGGCCATCGGAGGACAGGCCGTCCTCGAGGGCGTGATGATGCGCGGACCGCGCCACTGGGCCGTGGCCGTGCGCAAGCCGGACGGCGACATCGTGCACGTCTCGCGCCCGATCGACCCGCTCGCCGCGCGCCACTGGGCACTGCGCCTGCCGATCATTCGCGGTGTCGTCGCGCTGGGTGAGAGCCTCTCGATCGGCTTCCGGGCACTGAGCGTCTCCGCGACGTACGCAGCGCAGGAGGAAGCGGAAGGAGACGGCGAGCCAGCCGAGATCGGACGCTGGGCGCTCGCGTTCGCCTTCCTGGTCGCGATCGGGTTCGCGGTGATGGTGTTCAAGGTCGGACCGGCACTGCTCACCGACACGCTCCCGATCTCGAACGGCCAATACTTCGTGTTCGTCGAAGGCCTCGTGCGGGTCGCGGTCTTCGTCGCCTACCTGACGGTCCCTGAGCTTCATCCCGTCGCTGCGGCGCGTCTTCCAGTACCACGCAGCCGAGCACAAGGCGATCAACGCCTACGAGGCGGGCGAGGAGCTGACACCCGAGATCGCCCAGCGCTACTCCCTGATCCACCCGCGCTGCGGCACGGCGTTCCTGCTGTGGGTGATGGTCGTCGGCGTGTTCGTCTACGCGACCCTGGGCCGCCCCGTCTGGTACTGGCTGATCGTCAGCCGCATCGTTCTGCTGCCGGTGATCGCCGGGATCGCGTACGAGCTGATCCGTTTCGCCGGGCGCCATTCGGACAACCGCGTGCTCATGACATTGCTCGCGCCGGGGCTGTGGTTGCAGCGGCTGACGACGCGGGAACCAACGCTCGACCAGCTCGAGGTCTCCATCCGCGCGCTGCGTGAGGTGCTGGAGCGCGAGGGCCGGATCGAGCCGACAGATCGACGCGTGGAGGTGATGGCGTAATGGCAACAGACCGCAAGGCAGAAGTCGTCTGGCAGGGTGACTTGCAGAGCGGCGGCGGCACGATCGAGAGCGTCACGAGTGGTGCGTTCGCGCCGCTCGACGTCTCTTGGGCGTCGCGGTCAGAGGAGCCGAACGGCAAGACGAGCCCCGAGGAGCTGATCGCAGCGGCCTGGGCGGCGTGCTTCTCGATGGCGCTCTCCGCCGGTCTGGCCAAGGGCGGCAACCCGCCGGAGAAGCTCGAGACCTCGGCCACGGTGACCTTCCAGCCGGGCGAGGGGATCGTCAAGGGTGCTCTGACCGTTCGCGGCACCGTGCCGGGCATGGACGGCGACGCGTTCGTCGAGGCGGCGGAGGCAGCGAAGCAGAACTGCCCTGTTTCGAAGGCGCTCGCGGGCATCCCCGAAACGTCGCTCGAAGCGTCGCTCGCATAGGCAGACTGCGGCCATGGCCGCACTCGACGATCTGATCGCGGAGCTCGACCGCTCCTACGAGGAGGCGCAGGCCCGCCTGTCGGATCCCGCCGTCTACAACGACCACCGCGAGGCGGCCGACGTCGGGCGGCGGCTGAAGGAGCTCGAAGGCCCTTACAAGCTCGCGCAGCAATGGAAGCAGGCGCGCGACGACCTCGAGGCGGCGCGGGCCGACCCCGAGCTCGCCGAGATGGTCGACGGCTACGAGGCCGATGTGCTGCGTCTGGAGGAGGAGCTGAAGCTCGCGCTCGCCGAGCGCGACCCGGCCGACGAGAAGGACGTGATCGTCGAGATCCGCCAGGGGGTCGGCGGCGACGAGGCCGCTCTCTGGGCGAGCGAGCTGCAACGGATGCTGCAGCGGTATGCGGAGAAGCGTGGGTTCAAGTTCGAGCAGATCGAGACGAACGCGAACGAGGGCGGCGGCCTGAAGGAAGGCGTGTTCGCGATCAAGGGCGACGGTGCGTACTCGATCTTCAAGTTCGAGGGCGGAACGCACCGGGTGCAGCGCGTCCCCGAGACCGAGTCGGCCGGTCGCATCCACACGTCGACGGCCACGGTTGCCGTGATGCCCGAGGCGGACGACGTCGACCTCGAGATCGACGAGAGCGACCTGAAGATCGACGTCTACCGCTCCTCCGGCCCCGGCGGCCAGTCGGTGAACACGACCGACTCCGCGGTCCGCATCACCCATGTGCCGACGGGGATCGTCGTCGCGATGCAGGACGAGCGCTCGCAGCTGCAAAACCGAGAGAAGGCGATGCGGGTGCTGCGCGCCCGGATCTTCGAGGCGGAGCGTGAGCGGCAGGCGGCCGAGCAGGCCGCTGCCCGCAGTGCTCAGGTCGGGACGGGAGCGCGCGCCGAGAAGATCCGCACCTACAACTTCCCCGAGAACCGCGTCACCGACCATCGCATCAAGCTGACGACGCACCGTCTCGACCAGGTGTTGCAGGGCGACCTCGAGGACTACACGGACGCGCTGATCTCGGCTGAGCAGCGCCGCGCGCTCGAAGGGTGACGCTCGGGGAGGTCCTGCGGGCCGCGACCGATTACCTGGCGGCGCGAGGAATCGAGAATCCACGCCGCGAGGCCGAGCTGCTGCTGTCGCGCTCACTCGGTCTCTCGCGCATCGAGCTCTACACCCAGCACGACCGCCCGCTGACGGACGCCGAGCGTGCGGCCGCCCGCGAGCTCGTGCAGCGGCGCGGGAAGCGCGAGCCGCTCGCGTACGTCCTCGGCGACTGGGACTTCCGCCGGCTGACGCTCAAGACCGATGCGCGGGCGCTCGTGCCGCGCCCCGAGACCGAGATCGTCGTCGAGCGGTGCCTCGAGCTGCTCGACGGGATCGAATCGCCGCGCGTGGTCGACGTCGGTACCGGGAGCGGCGCGATCGCGCTGGCGATCGCCCAGGAACGGCCGGGCGCTCGTGTCCACGCGACCGACATCTCGGCGGGCGCGCTCGCTCTGGCCGCCGAGAACGCAGCCGCGAACGGCATCGAGGTCGACTTGCGCGAGGGAGACCTGCTCGCAGGCCTCGAGGGGCCCTTCGACCTCGTCGTCTCGAACCCGCCGTACGTCGAGGCCGGCGAGCTCGGCACACTCGAGCCGGAGGTTCGCGACTGGGAACCGCGAGGAGCACTCGTCACCGACGGTCAGACCGAACGGCTGGCGAATGACGCAAAGCTGGTGCTCGCGGGCTGGCTCGTCCTCGAGGTGCACGAGGCGCGGGCGCGCACGATCGCCCAGGCGCTCGAGCAGGCCGGGTTTTCGCGCGTCGGCATCACGAACGACCTCGCCGGGAAAGAACGGATCGTGGAGGCATGGTGGGGGACGCCGCAGTCGACGACGTGATCAGCGCGCTCCGGGCCGGCCGGCCCGTGCTGCTGCCGACCGACACCGTCTACGGGCTTGCGGCGGGGGCCGACCGGGCGGAGCATGCGGCTCGCCTCTATCGGCTCAAGGGCCGGTCGCCGGACCAGCCGAGCGCCCTCCTCGCTGCAGACCTCGACACGCTCGTCCTGCGTGTCCCGGAGCTCCGCGGCCGGTCGGAGACGATCGCGCGCGTGCTGCTGCCGGGGCCGTACACGCTGGTGCTCCCGAACCCGGCCGCCCGCTATCCCTGGCTGACCGGGAACCGGCCCGACGCGATCGGCGTTCGCGTGCCGAATCTGCCTCCGGCGGCTGCCCGCGTTCTGGCGGCCGTCGGCTGCGTGCTCGCGACGAGTGCCAACGAGCCCGGCGGCCCTGATCCCGTTTCCCTGGCGGATGTGCCCGACCGGATCCGGGCGGCGGTCGGAGCCGAGCTCGACCTGGGCCCGTTGCCGGGCACTCCGTCCACGGTGCTCGATTTCACCGGCGCACAGCCTGTGGCGATCCGCGAGGGTGCCGCGGCCGCGGCGGACGCGCTCGAGCGGGTTCGCGCCGCTCTGCCTGTCTGAGCCACTACGATCCGCCTCGATGGCGGTTGCGCAGCAGACGTTCGAAGAGCTCCGCACGGCGGGTCTCGCCGACGTCGACCCGGAGATCGCCGAGCTGCTCGGCCGCGAGCTGGAGCGCCAGCGCGGCCAGATCGAGCTGATCGCCTCCGAGAACTTCACCTGGCCGAGCGTGCTCGAGGCCGTCGGCTCGGTGCCGACGAACAAGTACGCCGAGGGCTATCCGGGCAAGCGCTACTACGGCGGCTGTGAGGTCGTCGACGAGATCGAGGAGCTTGCGCGCGGTCGCGCCAAGGAGCTGTTCGCCGCCGAGCACGCGAACGTGCAGCCGCATGCGGGCGCCCAGGCCAACATGGCTGTCTACTTCGCGGTGCTCAAGCCGGGCGACCGCGTGCTCGGGCTCTCGCTCGATCACGGCGGCCACCTCACACACGGGCTGAAGGTGAACTTCTCCGGGAAGCTGTACGAGTTCCACCACTACGGCGTCTCCCGCCAGACGATGCAGGTCGACTACGACGAGGTGCTCGCGAAGGCGAGAGAGGTTCGCCCGGCACTGATCGTCTGTGGCGGCTCGGCGTACCCCCGAACGGTCGAGGCCGACAGGTTCCGCGAGATCGCAGACGACGTCGGGGCACTGCTCATGTGTGACATGGCGCACTTCTCGGGCCTGGTCGCCGCCGGCCTCCATCCGAGCCCGGTTCCGCACTGCGACTTCGTCACCTCGACGAGCCACAAGACCCTGGCCGGCCCGCGAGCGGGTTTCGTCCTCTGCCGCGAGGAGCACGCGTCGAAGCTCGATCGCGCGAACTTCCCCGGCATGCAGGGTGGGCCGCTGATGCATG
Source organism: uncultured Thermoleophilia bacterium (assembly GCA_963823265.1). Classification (GTDB taxonomy): domain Bacteria; phylum Actinomycetota; class Thermoleophilia; order Gaiellales; family Gaiellaceae; genus PALSA-600. The sequence goes on along the minus strand of CAWGLA010000012.1, from coordinate 97,588 downwards.
CGATCGCCGCGAAGGCCGCGTGCTTCCGCATTGCGATGACCAGTGCGTTCAAGGACTACCAGGGTCGGGTGCGCGCCAACGCCGACGTGCTCGCAGCAACGCTGATGCGGGGGGTTACGACGTCCTCACCGGTGGCACCGACACCCACCTCGTGCAGCTCGACCTGCGCGCCACCGAGTGGACGGGGCTCGCAGCGCAGGAGCGGCTCGAGGAGTGCAAGCTGACGGCGAATCGCAACACCGTGCCGTTCGACGAGCGGCCGCCGATGGTCGCCTCGGGCGTGCGCCTCGGGACGCCGGCCGCGACGATGCGCGGCTTCGACGAGGGAGACTTTGCAGAGGTCGGGTCGATCATCGTCGATTCCCTGAACGAGACCGCCGGCGTCGAGGAGCTGCGCGCCCGCGCCCTCGCGCTCTGCGACGCCCGGCCGCTGTACCCCGGGTTTCGCGGCTACACCTCGTACATCTCTTGAGCGTCACGGAGGTCAGACACCCGCTCGTCCAGCACAAGCTGTCGTACCTGCGGGACAAGGACACGCCGACCGTCCACTTCCGCAAGCTGGTCGAGGAGGTCACGTTGCTCTTGACCTACGAGGCGACGAAGGACCTCCCGACCGAGGACGTCGACATCGAGACGCCGCTCGAGGTGTGTCCGTTCCCTCGCATCTCCGGCAAGAAGGTCGCCGTCTGCCCGATCCTGCGGGCGGGGCTCGGGATGCTCGACGGCGTGCTGACGTTGATCTCCGGCGCTCGAGTCGGGTTCATCGGCCTCTATCGCAACGAAGAGACGCTGCGCCCCGTCGAGTACTACGTCAAGCTTCCGTCCGACGTCGCCGACCGCGACGTCATCCTGCTCGACCCGATGATCGCGACCGGCAACTCGACCGTGCACGCGGTCCAGCTCGTGAAGGAAGCCGGTGCGACGAGCGTGCGGCTGCTCGCGATCATCGCGGCGCCCGAGGGGATCGAGAACGTCACCGACAGCCATCCGGACGTCCAGATCGTGGTCGCAGCCATCGATCGGGGCCTGAACGAGCACGGCTACATCGTTCCGGGCCTCGGCGACGCGGGAGACAGGCTCTACGGCACGAAGTAACCTGCAGAGATGGTCTGGAGCGAATTGACAGACCACCTGCAGGTGCTCTACGGCGCGGCCGCGGCGTTCGCGATCGTGCTCGTGCTCACGCCTGCAGTCGGCGCGAGTGCTCGCTACCTCCGCCTGATCGAACGCAGGGAGGTCGGAGAGCGGGAACGCCCGGCCATCCCGCGGCTCGGCGGGCTGGCGTTGTTCCTCGGCATCCTCGTTCCGTCGCTCGCTTTTCTGCCGCTCGGCGGGGAGCTCCGCGGCGTGCTGCTCGGCGCGGCCGTTGCGACGACGGTGGGGGCGATCGACGACTTCCGGGGCCTCGGCTGGTGGCAGAAGCTCAGCGGGCAGGTCCTGGCGGCCAGCATCCCGGTGGGCTTCGGCATCTACCTGCACACGTTCACGTTCCCCTTCATCGGCCGACAGGACGTGCCGATGTGGCTCGGTGCGTCCATGACGGTGGTGGCAATCGTCGCGGTGATGAACATGGTCAACTTCCTGGACGGCCTCGACGGGCTCGCGGCCGGGGTCTGCGCGATCTCGGGCCTGACCTTCGCGGTGATCGAGCTCTCGCTGGGCCGGATCGGCGCGGCCGTGCTGGCGGCGATCGTCTGCGGCGCCTGCCTCGGCTTCCTGCGCCACAACTTCTATCCGGCCCGGATCTTCATGGGCGACTCCGGCGCGATGCTGCTCGGGTTCACGCTCGCGACGATCGCAGTCCAAGGGCTCCTGAAGACCGCGGCGTTGGCGACCCTCGTCCTGCCGCTCCTGGTGCTCGCGGTGCCCGTGCTCGACACGTCGTTCGTCGTCGCGAAACGGCTGCGGAGCGGACAGCCGATCTACGTCGCAGACGCGCGCCACCTGCACCATCGCTTCATGCGGCTCGGGTACACGCAGCGCCGCGCGGTGCTGTACCTCTGGACATGGTGTGCGACGCTCGCACTCGCCGCGCTCGCCACGCGCTTTGCGCCGCCGCACCAGCACGGCCGGTGGAAGACCGCGAACGTCGGGATCGACGCGGCCGCCGGTCTGGCGGTGCTCGCCTTTTCGTTCTACGTCGTCTATCTGCTCGAGATCGTCAAGCTCGCGAACCGGCGGCCACGCCGGCGTGACGCGGCCTCCAAAGCAGCCTGAGCCGCGTCACAAATGCCGCCTTGCCGCCGCTTGGCGAGGGGAAAACAGGTGTCACAAGCCCTGGTATGCTCCGGGCCGGTGCAGCCCCCGCGATCGACGTTCTCCCCCGCCGGGGCCGGCAGCGTGCTCATTGGCTTCACCGCAGCGTGTGTCGTTGCGGGCACGCTGATCGGCTGGGCGGTGGGGAGCCTCGGTTACGGGCTCGCCTTCGGCGCAGTCGTCGGGATCCCCGTCGGCGTCGCCGTCACCGTGATCCGCTACCGCGACATCTGATGCCCAACTCCTGGACCGAGCCACGCACGGCCCCGCCGACCTTCCTGGCCGCGATCGCGGGTGGGATCGTGATCCTCGTCGCACTGCCGCTGTTCCTCCTCGCCGGCTGGCCGGTCAAGGGCTGGGCGATCGGCGCGGTCCTCTGGTTCGGCTCCGAGGCGTTCGGCGCGATCCTGACGCGGCTGCGAACGCGAACGGGTAACCTCGCCGCCGCAGGCGTGGCAGCTTTTGGAATGCTCTTTCGCGCGATCGCCGTCATGGTGGTCGTCTTCGCGGTCGCCGTATCCGACAAGTGGGTCGGACTGGCGGCGGCCTTGACGTACGCCGCCGGCTATTCCGCCGCGCTCGGCCTGCAGCTCGTCGCCTACTACAGCGGCCCGAAAGCGGGCGCAGCAGCATGAAGCGCGCCCTGATCGCGCTCGGAACGATCGCCCTGCTGCTGCCGGCGAACGCGTTCGCGCGTGGGACATTCGATCCGACGAAGGAGTTCGAGCAGCACGAGTGGGTGCCGATCCATCTCGGCCCGCTGAACCTCTCGATCACGAAGGCGGTCGTCTACCTGATGCTCGGGAGCGTGCTGACGATCGCCTTCGGCCTCTACTTCATGCGCACGAAGGCCGGCCGCAAGCCCGGCCGCCGCGAGACGGTCGGCGAGCTGGTCTACGAGATCGCGCAGACCCAGGTCGCGGAACAGGGCCTGCCGACGAAGGCGATCGGGCGCTGGTTCCCGTTCGTCGCGACGCTGATGCTCTTCATCTTCATGGTCAACTTCCTCGGCTTCATCCCGCTGCCGCTGACGGGCGAGACCTGGCACGGGATCCCGACCTGGGGCATCTATGCCGCCACGAGCTCGATCTCGGTCACGCTCGCGCTCGCGTTGCTGACGTTCGTGTTCACCCATGTCGAGGGCATCCGCTGGAACGGTCCGGTGCGCTACTTCAAGAGCTGGATCCCCGAGGCCCCGAAGCCGCTGCTCCTGCTGATCGTGCCGCTGGAGATCCTCGGACAGTTCATGCGCCTCATCTCGCTCTCTGTCCGTTTGTTCGCCAACATGCTCGCAGGCCACATCTTGATCCTCACGTTCATCGGCCTGATCTTCATCCTGCAAAGCTGGGTGCTGGCAATCGTCGTCGTGCCCGTCGGCATCCTGTTCTACCTCTTCGAGGTCGTGATCGTGATCGGCATTCAGGCCTTCATCTTTGCTGCACTGTCCGCCATCTACATCGGCTCGGCGATCGAGCCGGAGCACTAGGAGGAATCTCATGCTCGGCACCATCCTTGCCGCCACCACCGGCGACGTGACCAAAGCCGGGAAGGCGATCGGTCTCGCTCTCGGCGTCGGCCTCGGCGCGCTCGGCGCCGGCGTCGGCATCGGCAACATCTTCGGTTCGATGATCCAGTCCGTGGCCCGCCAGCCGGAGCTGCGCGGCGAGCTGCAGGGGATCCAGTGGCTCGGCTTCGCCCTCACCGAGGCGGTCGTGTTCTACGGCCTGCTCGGTTCGATCCTCGCCTACGTCCTGGTCTAGGGAGAGGACGTAGGGGATGCTCGCGTCGAATCCACTGATCCAGGTCACGCCTGGGCTGATGATCTGGACGATCGTCTGCTTCCTGGTGGTCCTGTTCGTGCTGAAGCGGTACGCGTTCGCGCCGGTCCAGCAGATGATCGACCAGCGGCGTGCGCGCATCGAGCAGGCGATCGCCGAGGCGGACAGCGCACGTGACGAGGCGCGCAACCTGCTCGAAGAGCACCGCAAGCTGATCGGCCAGGCGAAGTCCGAGTCCGAGGAGATCCTCGCCGAGGCGCGGCGCATCGCCGAGTCGCAGCGTGAGCGCGTCCGGGCGGAGACCGAAGAGGACCGGCTGCGGCGGCTCGAGGAGACCCGCCGCCAGATCGAGCAGGCGACCCACCAGGCGCTCGGCGAGATCCGCGAGGAGGTCGGCAAGCTCAGCCTGCTGGCGGCCGAAAAGATCACGCGCAAGTCGCTCACCGGCGCAGACCAGAGCCGGCTGATCGACGAGGCGCTGGCCGAGATCGATTTCAGTGAGCTCGAAGGGAGCCCGTCGTAGCGGTCGCGCACCGCATCTATGCCCGCGCCGTGTTCGAGGCCGCGCAGGACGCCGGCTCGCTCGACGCCGTGCACTCGGACCTCCAGCAGCTCCGCGACGCGCTCCCCCAAGCACCGGACCTGAAGGCCATGCTCGAGAACCCCGAGGTCGACTCGCGGGTGAAGGCCGACGTGCTCGCGCGCGTCGCCGCCGGCTCGAACCAGATCGTCGTCAACTTCCTCCGCCTGATCGCGGAGAAGGGCCGCGCGGGGGAGATCCCCGAGATCGTCGCGGAGCTCGACGCGCTCGTCGCGGCCGCGAACCGCGTGCTCGACGTGGAGCTGACGACCGCCCATGAGCTCTCCGATGAAGAGTTCCGCCGCATTCTCGGCCGGATCGAAACCGCTTCGGGCCGCAAGGTCCAGGCGGAACGGAAGGTGGACCCAGACCTGATCGGAGGCATCCTCCTCCAGGCCGGATCGATGAGGCTCGACGCGAGCGTGCGCGGCCGGCTCCAACGTCTTCGCAACGACCTGACGCACGCAAGGAGTTAGTGACCAGATGAAGCTACGCCCTGAAGAGATCACGTCGATCCTGAAGGAACGGATCGAGAACTTCGACACCGAGTCGAACCTCGCCGAGGTCGGGGCCGTGCTGCAGGTCGGCGACGGCATCGCCCGCATCCACGGCCTGGAGAACTGCCTCGCGCTCGAGATGCTCGAGCTCGAGCACGGGGTCGTCGGCCTCGCGTTCAACCTCGAAGAGGACAACGTCGGCGCTGCGCTCTTCGGCGACTGGGACAAGGTCACCGAGGGCGAGCCCGTGCGCCGCACCGGCAAGGTCGCATCGGTCCCGGTCGGCGAGGGCCTGCTGGGCCGCGTCGTCGACCCGCTCGGGAACCCGATCGACGGGCTCGGCCCGGTCGAGTCGACCGAGACGCGACCCGTCGAATGGAAGGCCCCGGGCGTCATCCAGCGCCAGCCCGTGAAGGAGCCGCTCCAGACCGGGATCAAGGCGATCGACTCGATGACCAACGTGGGTCGGGGCCAGCGCGAGCTGATCATCGGCGACCGCTCGACCGGCAAGACCGCGATCGCGATCGACACGATCTTGAACCAGCACGACCAGAACGTGAAGTGCTTCTACATCGCGATCGGCCAGAAGGCCTCGACCGTCGCGCAGGTCGTCGAGCGGCTGCGCGAGGCGGGCGCGATGGAGTACACGACCGTCGTCGTCGCCGGCGCCTCCGAGGCCGCGCCGATCAAGTGGATGGCGCCGTTCGCAGGCTGTGCCATGGCCGAGTACTTCCTCTACAAGGGCGAGCACGCCCTCGTCATCTACGACGACCTCACCAAGCAGGCGGACGCGTACCGGCAGCTCTCGCTGCTCCTGCGCCGGCCGCCGGGCCGGGAGGCATTCCCGGGCGACGTCTTCTACCTCCACTCGCGGCTCCTGGAGCGCGCCTGCAAGTTGAGCGATGAGCTCGGCGGCGGCTCGCTGACTGCGCTGCCGATCATCGAGACGCAGGCCGGGGACATCTCGGCCTACATCCCGACGAACGTGATCTCGATCACCGACGGTCAGATCTTCCTACAGTCCGACCTCTTCTTCTCCGGCGTCCGCCCCGCTGTCAACGTCGGCACTTCGGTGTCGCGCGTCGGCTCGTCGGCGCAGACGAAGGCAATGAAGAAGGTGGCGGGCCGGCTTCGCCTCGATCTCGCGCAGTACCGCGAGCTGGAGGCGTTCGCGCAGTTCGGGTCGGAGCTCGACCAGGCGACACAGTCGGCGCTGAACCGCGGCGAGAAGATGGTCGCGACGCTCAACCAGCCCCAGTACCAGCCGTGGCCGATGGAGGAGCAGGCGGTCGCGCTCTACGCAGGCGTCAACGCGTATCTCGACGACATCCCCACGGCGGACATCGCGCGGTTCCAGGACGAGCTGCGGGAGCACCTGCGCGCCGAAGGGACGATCTACAAGACGATCCGCGAGAGCGGCGACCTCTCAGACGATATCGGCGAGCGGCTGAACGGCGAGATCGAGAAGCTGAAGACTCGTTTCAGCACATCGGACGAACAGGCGTAAGTGGCGTCGACTCAGGACCTGAAGCGGCGCGTCCGCTCGATCACCAACACCCGCAAGGTGACGAAGGCGATGGAGCTCGTAGCCTCCGCCCGGCTGCGCCGGTCGCAGATGCGCATCGAGGCGATGCGGCCCTACGCCGACCGGATGCTCGAGTTGATGGCCGGCGTCTCCCAGGCCGCGGGCGCCGTGCGGCTGCCGCTCCTCGAGCGGCGCGAGAACGTCCAGAAGGTCGCGATCGTGCCGATCTCCGCCGATCGTGGTCTCGCCGGCGGTTTCAACGCGCAGGTGATCCGACGCGCGCTCGCGCTTCAGCGTGAGGCGCAGGCGGCGGGGCAGGAGGTCGTCTGGTTCAGCACCGGCCGCAAGGCCGCGTCGACCCTTCGCTTCCGCCGGCTGAACGTGATCCAGTCGTGGACGGGGTTCAGCGAACGGCCCGAGTACCGCGACGCGCAGGTGCTCGCGCACGCCGTCTCGGAAGCGTTCGTCAACGGCGAGGTCGACAGGGTGGTCGTCGTTTACAACGCTTTCGTCTCCGCCCTGACCCAGCGGGTGACTGTCCGTGAGCTGCTCCCGATCTCGCAGGAGCTGATCGAGCAGGCTGCCGAGGCAGAGGAGGATGTTCCCGGGCACACCCCCGACTTCATCTACGAGCCCGAGCCCGAGGAGATCCTGGCCCGGCTCCTGCCGGTGTACGTCGAGACGGAGCTCTACCGGGCTCTGCTCGAGTCGGCTGCGTCCGAGCAGGGCGCCCGAATGACGGCGATGCGAAACGCGTCGAAGGCAGCCGGCGAGCTGATCGACAGCCTGACGCTCGCGATGAACCGCGCCCGCCAGGCCGAGATCACCCAGGAGATCCTCGAGGTCGTCGCGGGCGCGGACGCGCTCTCGGGCTAAATCGGCTTTCGCACTAACTTTGTTCGAACTTCGGCGTCACACGGGCAAATGGCGCCCCTTTCGTCCTGCGGTCCTGTAGTCTTGCGACCCTCGTGAGCACCAGCACCGACAAGATCGGGATCGCGGCCGGCGACCCCGTACCGCTCGACACCGCTCCGGTCGAAGGCGACGCGCAGGCAGTCAAGGCTCGCGGCTACTGGGAGCTCGTCTGGAGCCGGTTCAAGCGCGACCGGCTCGCCCTCCTGAGCGTCGGCTTCATCGTCCTTCTGCTCTTCGGGTCGTTCGTCCTCGCGCCGATCATGGCGCACATCCTCGGGCACGGCCCGAACGACATCTTCGCCGACGGCGTCGACCCGCAATCGCTGACACCGGTCGGGCCGTGGACCTGGATCAGCGAAGCGCCGTATCCCGGCGCCAGTGGGGACTACGGACAGACGCTCCTGCCGCTCGGCGCCGACGGCAGCCTCGGCCGCGACCTCTTCCTCCGCCTGCTCTACGGCGCCCAGACCTCGCTCGAGGTCGCCATTCTCGCGACGGTCGGGTCGGTCGGGCTCGGCGTGCTGATGGGCCTCCTCGCCGGCTACTTCCGCGGCTGGGTCGACACCGTCGTCTCGCGCCTGATCGAGATCGTCATGGTCTTCCCGTTCCTGCTCTTCATCATCGCCATCCGCGTCGTGGCCGGGAACACGCTGAACCAGATCACGTTCGGGTTCCTCGCGCCCGGCGTTTTCACGCTGGCGCTGATCTTCTCCGTCTTCGGGTGGTTCTACCCGGCCCGCATCATCCGCGGCGTCGTCCTCTCGCTCCGTGAGAAGGAGTTCGTGGAAGCCGCGCGCATGACGGGAGCCAGCGACCTCCGCATCATGCGCTCGCACCTGCTTCCGCACCTGGTGGCGCCGATCATCGTCTACTCGACCCTGATCATCGCCTCCAACATCATCGCCGAGGCAGGGCTCTCGTTCCTCGGCCTCGGCATCGAGCAGCCGACCGCGAGCTGGGGCAACCTCCTGGCCGCGGCGCCCGACTACTACCTCACACAGCCCTGGCTGATGGTGTGGCCCGGGCTCTTCATCCTCATGACGACCTTCGCCTTCAACCTGCTCGGCGACGGCCTGCGCGACGCGTTCGACCCGCGCGCCCGCATCTAGAGATCCCCGGAGCGCGAGCAGGAGTCGCCCCACGAACGAGCTAACTATTCGTGCGCGGCTGCGTCCTAGTCGCAAGCTGGTGTTTTATAACAGCCCTGTTACCATGCGGCGCCGCTCGTCAGGGGCGAGCGGGTCCGTCAGAGGAAGAGGAAGGAGTCACATGCGCAAGAAGCAGATGCTCTCCCTGTTCATGCTCGTCCTGGGAGTAGCGTTGCTCGTCGCCGCCACGACCGTGGGGGCCGCCACTTCGGCGACTCAGCGGACGGGCAAGGCGGGCGTGAGCAAGGGCGGGACCCTGAGGGTCAACCAGAACAACTCGGACTTCGACTTTGTCGATCCGCAGCTTGCCTACCGCACCGACGACTGGGACATGATCTTCACGACCTCGATGCAGCTCGTGAGCTTCCCGGAGAAGTCGGGTGCGGCAGGAAGCCAGTTGTACCCCCAGGCTGCGACGGCCTTCCCGACCGTCTCCAAGGACGGGAAGACCTACACCTTCACGGTTCGCTCGGGCCTGAAGTTCAGTGACGGCTCACCGGTGACCGCTGCGGCGTATCAGCGGGCGTGGGAGCGGATCCTGAGCCCGAAGATGGGCTCGCCGCTCGGTGTCAACCTCGATCTGCAGAACACGATCGCCGGCGGCACCGCGTTCCTCGCCGGCAAGGCCGCCCACATCTCGGGCATCAAGGCAAGTGGCCAGAAGATCTCGTTCACCCTGGTGAAGCCGAACGCCACGTTCGTCTCGATCCTCTCGATGCAGTGGTTCACGGCGGTCAAGCCGAACATGGCGTACTCCGCTGACGGCCTCCAGACCTACCCGGCCGCCGGCCCGTACTACATCAAGAGCCGCGACGCGGGCCGCAGCACCGTGCTGGCGCGCAACCCGTACTACAAGGGGAACCGCCCGGCCAACCCGGACCAGATCGTGTTCACCCCCAACGTGAACATCGACCAGTCGCTGCTGCAGGTCAAGGCAGGCCAGGCCGACATCGACCTCATCGGCATCCCGCCGACGGCCGCGTCCGACCTCGCCGCCACCTACGGAATCAACAAGGGCCGCTTCTTCGTAGGCGCGACGTCGTGCATCAACTACATGGGCATGAACACCGCCCGTGCCCCGTTCAACAACGTGAGCCTGCGGAAGGCCGTCAACTGGGCGATCGACCGTCCGGCCCAGGTTCGCCTGCTCGGCGCATTCGCCGGCGCGCGGGCGGACCAGATCCTGGTCCCGGGATCCCCGGTTATAAGAAGATCAACGTGTACGCGCTCAAGGGTGCTGACGTTGCGAAGGCCAAGCAGGTCGGCGGCTCCGCCATCGACTCCGCCCCGACGCTGAACGTCGTGCACACGACGAGCTCGTACGCGACGAACCGTGCCCAGGTTGCGGAGTACAACCTGAAGCAGGTCGGGTTCAAGATCAACGACGTCCCGACGCCGGCGACGAACTACTACCAGGTGATCCAGACCAAGGGCACCACGTACAACTTCGTCACCAACGGCGGCTGGTGCGCCGACTACTTCGACCCGTTCGACTATCTGAACGTGCTGTTCGACGGCCGCAAGATCCAGGCCAACAACAACAACAACTACACGTACTTCAACGCTGCGCTCTTCAACAAGGGCCTCGACGCCGCCTCTGCGCTCTCCGGTGCTGCCCGCGCCGCTGCGTATGCGAAGCTCGACCAGCAGTTGATGGTCACGTACGCACCGGTGGTGCCGTACCTGATCTCGACCAACCGGTACTTCGTCAGCTCACGGACGAAGAACTGGATCTACAGCTCGTACTTCGGCGCGCCGTACCTCAACGCTTTGGCGGTCGGCTAGCCCGTACGTAAGATGCAGCATCCGGTCAGGCTGGAGAGGCGCCCGAGGGCGCCTCTCCAGCCCGCCGGCCTCTCGTCCCCAGACAGCGAGAAGAAGACGACATGACACAGTTCCTCATCAGGCGGATCTTCTGGGCCATCTTCTTGTTCTTCGTGGCCACGATCATCACGTACGTGATCTTCTGGGTGATTCCCGCCGACCCGGCCGCGCTCGCTGCAGGCAAGTCCGCGACGCCCGCCGACATCGCCCGCGTCAGCCACTTCCTGCACCTCGACGAGCCGATCTGGAAGCAGTACCTCCGTTTTGTCTGGAACCTCGTCGGCCACGGGTCGCTCGGGCAATCGTTCGTGAACCGCCAGAGCGTCGACTCGACCATCGCCAAGGACGCGCCCGTCACGGCCTCGCTCGTGTTCGGCGGCGCGGTCTTCTGGCTCTCGCTGTCGATTCCGATCGGCATCCTCTCGGCGCTGCGCCCGCGCTCGATCATGGACCGCTTCTCGATGACCTTCGTGCTGATCGGCATCTCTGCGCACCCGGTCTGGATCGGCCTGATCCTCTCCTACGTCTTCGGCTACCGGCTGCACCTCACGCCGATCGCCGGCTACTGCAACTTCTTCCCGGGCACGGTGGGGGCGCAATGCAGCGGCCCGGTCAACTGGGCCTACCACCTGATCTTGCCCTGGATCACGTTCATGATCCTCTTCGCCGCGCTCTACGTGCGCCTCGTCCGAGCGAACGTGATGGAGACGATGTCCGAGGACTACGTGCGGACCGCGCGCGCCAAGGGGGCCTCGCAGAGCCGGGTGATGGTGCAGCACGTGCTGCGCAACAGCATGCTTCCCGTCGTGACGATCCTCGGCATGGATCTCGGGCTCGCGCTCGGCGGCGCGATCTTCACCGAGAGCATCTTCAACCTGCCGGGCCTCGGCCACGAGGTGATCAACGCCTACAACTTCAACGACCTGCCGATGATCACCGGCATCGTCGTCTTCTCGACCATCTGCGTGATCGTCTTCAACTTCATCGTCGATGTGAGCTACGGCTTCCTCGACCCGAGAGTTCGACCACACTGAATGTCGGTTGCACTCGAGGTCAAGGACCTCACGACCCGCTTCCGCACCGACGACGGGGTCGTCAAGGCAGTCTCGGGAGTCAACTTCTCGGTGGACGAGGGCAAGACGCTGGGCGTCGTCGGTGAGTCGGGCTCGGGGAAGAGCGTCACGTTCCTCACCGTCATGGGCCTCGTCGACCCAAAACAGGCCGACGTGACCGGCTCCGTGCTCCTGCATGGCGAGGAGATGCTCGGGGCGTCGCAGAGCCGGATGCGCGAGATTCGCGGCGTCAAGATCGGAATGATCTTCCAGGACCCCATGACCTCGCTCAACCCGGTCAAGACGATCGGCTGGCAGCTCGAGGAGGCGGTGCTGATCCACCAGGACGTCTCGAAGAGGGAAGCGCGGAAGCGCGCGATCGAGGTCCTGAAACAGGTCGAGATCCCGCACGCCGAACGACGCGTCGACGGCTATCCGCATCAGTTCTCCGGCGGTATGCGCCAGCGCGTGATGATCGCGATGGCCCTGATCAACAATCCCGAGATCCTGATCGCCGACGAGCCGACCACCGCGCTCGACGTGACGACCCAGGCCCAGATCCTGCGTCTCATGGAGCGCCTCCAGCAGGAGTTCCGGATGGCGATCGTGATGATCACGCACGATCTCGGCGTCGTCGCCGAGCTCGCGGACGAGGTGATCGTCATGTACGGGGGTCGCGTCGTCGAGCAGGCGAAGGTCGACGACCTGTTCGCGAAGCCCGAGATGCCCTACACCTGGGGACTGCTCGGTTCGCTACCGCGTCTCAACTCCTCCGGCGGCCGTCTCGAGCAGATTCCCGGGCAGCCGCCGTCGCTGCTCCATCCGCCGTCCGGCTGCCCGTTCAACCCGCGCTGCGAGTACGTGATGTCGATCTGCAGCGAGCAGCTCCCGGAGCTGATCTCGTCACCCGTCGGCGATGGGCACCGCTTCCGCTGCCACCTCGACGACGAGACTCGCGCACGCATCTGGAGCGCCAAGCATGCCGCGATGGTGGCCGAGGATGCCGCGTGAGACCGGCAGCAGGTTGGTAAGAGCATGAGCGAGTTGCTGGTCGTCGAGAATCTCGAGAAGCACTTCCCGGTCACCCAGGGGCTCCTCTTCCAGCGCCAGGTCGGAGCGGTCAAGGCCGTCGACGGCGTCAGCTTCTCGGTGAACGCCGGTGAGACGATCGGCGTCGTCGGTGAGTCGGGCTGCGGGAAATCGACGATGGCGCGTTGCGTCGCGCGGCTCCTCCAGCCGACCGGCGGGAAGATCATCTTCGACGGCCGGGACATCACCAACCTCGACCGAAACGCGATGCGGCCGATCCGGCGCGAGATGATGATGGTGTTCCAGGACCCGTACGCGTCCTTGAACCCACGCAAGCGCGTCGGTGGGATCGTCGGCGAGCCGCTCGAGGTGCACAGGATCGGCAGCGAGTCCGAGCGGAAGCGTCGCGTGCAGGAGCTGCTCGAGATCGTCGGCCTGAACTCGGAGCACTACAACCGCTTCCCGCACGAGTTCTCGGGTGGGCAGCGCCAGCGCATCGGCATCGCCCGGGCACTTGCGATCAACCCGAAGCTGATCATCTGCGACGAACCGGTCTCGGCACTCGATGTGTCGGTTCAGGCGCAGATCCTCAACCTGTTGAAGGATCTCCAGAAGGACTTCGGGCTGACGTACATCTTCATCGCGCACGACCTCAACGTCGTCCGCCACGTCTCCGAGCGCGTCATGGTCATGTACCTCGGCAAGGCCGTCGAGATCGGCTCCCGCGACCAGCTCTACCGCGATCCCAAGCATCCCTACTCGGGCGCTCTGCTCTCCGCCGTCCCGATCGCGGATCCCGAGCTCGGCCGGTCTCGCAAGCCCATCGTGCTCCAGGGCGACGTTCCGAGCCCGCTCAACCCGCCCAAGGCCTGCCCGTTCCATCCCCGTTGCCCAAGGTTCGTCGAGGGGAAGTGCGACGTCGACACGCCGCCGCTCGAGCCGGTCGGCGCGGATGCCACGCACCTTTCCGCCTGTCACTTCCCGCTCGAGCACTGGCCGATGACCGAGGACGAGATGCGTCATGCGCAGGGCGCCCCTGTCGGCGCTGCCGACTAGCACGGAACCGGCTGTGCTGCTGCACGCTGCACGGCGAATCGCGATCGTGCTCGGCGCGATCACCGGCGTGACCGTCGCCGCGTCGATCCTGATCGGGCTCGCGGTGGGGAGCAGCCTCGCCCGTTCGGTCTCCGTCGGGTTCTACGTCGCCGGGGTCGCCCTGCTCGTCGGCTGCTTCGTCGTGGGTGCCCGCGGCCCACTCCGCGGGGTCAACCGCACCGGGGAGACGGTGCCGGTCTTCGGCGCCCGCCGTGTTCGCCGCGCCACGGGCGACGAGCGCTTGGACTCGGTCAGGACCGCGATCTTCCTCTTCGCTCTCGGTCTGGCGCTGGTGGTCGTGGCCGCAGTGATCGATCCTACGCATCAGGCCTTCTAGAGTATTTCACCTTGTTAACTAACTCCTTCGGCTCGGCGGCGTCGAACCGGGTGTGACACCTGCACGTTGTGAACGGTCTCGCCAGGCGATCTCGCTCCGGCTGGACGGCATGCTTTCCGCTTTCGAGTCGGCCCTCCTGGACCGGCACCTCCGCGGCTGCCCGTCCTGCCGCTCGTTCGCGGTCGACGCGGACGAGCAGACACGCCTGCTGCGCAGCGCCTTGCTGGTGCAGCCGACGCGGCCGGTTCGGGTCTCCACCGAGCCCGCGCGGGGCGTCCCGCGGCGTGCCGCCGGCGTCCTGAGTGCCTGCCTCGTCGTTGCGGCGGCGGCCGCCGTCTTCGTCTGGCCGGGCGCCCACACGGGCAACTCGGGCCGCGTGCTGGGCTTCTCCGGGCGGGTCGGCGCGCCGGTCCTGATCGTCTCGCCGGCGCAGCTGTCGGCTAATACGAGCGTCGAGGTGCCGCGCCTGTGCATGCGGCCGGCCTCGATCGCCGACGGCCCGGTGCACGGCTACTTCAGCACTCCGGTCTAGAACCTGGTTGCTCGCCGCCGAGGCGAGACACAATTGTCTTGGCCTGAATCTGATTCGGCGCAGCCGAACCAGATTCACGAGTCCGGACCCAGACCCGCAGCTGAAACCTGGCGAGGCTCGGCTTAGCCGACGGCCTGGGGCACCGGAGGCTTCCAGTGCGGCTGCCAGTAGTTCACGAGCCAGCGGCCGGTCGGCTTGCCGCCCTGGCGCTTGAGCCCGAGGTAGAAGAGCAGATGCGGTCGCTGGTCCTGGCCGCGCTTCGCGACGAGGTCGACCTCGAGGAGCGCGGCCGTCTTGAAGCTGTAGTCCACGACGAACGCCGCGGTGTCCGCATTTCGTGCCAGGTAGGAGACCACCGGGATGTTGCCGGTGTCCCACTGCTTCCGCGTCAGCGAGCCCTTGAGATCGGGATGGACGATCGTGTAGGCGGCATCGAGGTTACGGCGCTCGACGGCGGTCTTGATGAACTGCCGGGCCAGCGCCAGCTCTCCCTTCGACAGCGGCACGTTCTTGTCGGGGTGGTACAGCTGCGCGGGCTTGTTGGACAGCGTGTCGGTGAAGGCGTTCGGGGTGCCTCTGAACACGACGACCGCGAGGAACACACCGATGCCGACGAGCAGCACGCTTGCGCCCACGATGAAGAACCGCCGCTGCTTGCGCGGTGAATTGGAGAATGCCGTGAGCGTGTCGCTGGGGGACGCCATAGCCCTTAAGACCAAGGTACCAACGGAAAGTTAGCCCCCGGCCATGTTGCTTTCACGTTAACTCGACCCTGGCCGGTAGCTCGACGGCAGGGGAGGCAGGTCGCTTCTCGAGCTCGCGCGCACCATGCGCTTCCAGCGTCGGGCGCGCAGGAGCGCGATCACGCCGAACGAGAGCGGGATGAGCAGGATCAGGGCGAGGATCCCGACCACCGGGAGGATCCCCACCTTGATCGTCGACTTGCCGTTCGGGGTCTGCGAGGTGGGGGGTGGTGCGACGAAGTCCGCCGGGCCGATCTCGTGGGTCTTCTTCGTGACCGGATTCATGATCGCGATCGTGTAGATGCGGTTCACGAGCCACTCGTTGCCGCGTTTCACCATCTCGCCCGAGAACACGTAGGACCCCAGATGGGATTTGGGCTGCGCATGGACCAGGAGGTTGAAGACGACGTAACGCGGGCCGACGTCGATGGTCCGCCACGTGTGGAACGTCTTCTCGAGGACGGGGTAGTACGGGATCGGCGAGTTGCCGGCCTTCCAGGCGGCGAGTGTCGTGGCGGACTTCAGCTCGGGGCCGGCGAGCGCCCAGGCGGTGGTGGGCGATTTGCGGGCCACCCCCGCCGGCACGAAGCGATCGAGGGTGCGGTTGATCGCCCGGCGGTCGGCCTGGGAGATGTGCCGCGGGGTCGCGACCGCGAGCTGCGCCGGCCCTTCGTTCCCGGTCGCCTTCGGGCTCGGCGCGTGGCGGCTCGGGATCAGGACGACGACCAAGGCGACGACCGCGACGACGCCGCCGAGGACGGCGCCGCGGAAAAGGCGCCGTCTTGCCCGCGCAGACTGTGGAATCCGGGGCATCACTCGAATTTAGCAGTCGTACATTTCCACAGAGGTCGGGCGTGGGCGAGCTATTGTGTGGGTTGTGACGTTCTTCGTCCGAGTGCTCGTGGCGGTCGTCGTTGCAGGTGTCCTCGCCGTCTCGTCGTCGGCGGCGCCGAGCAGCCTGCGGATGGTGGCGTTCGTCGCGGTGCACGGACAGGGAACCGTGACGAGCACGCCGCGCGGCATCCACTGCCCCGGAGTCTGCCGGGCGGTGTTCACCGAGCACTCTCGCGTGACGCTCCACTCGAAAGCCGCGCCGGGATGGACGTTCGGGCACTTCGAAGGGTCGTGCAAGAGCAAGACCCGCTCGTGTGGCTTCGTGCTCGTCAGCACGCACGACTGCATCGGCGGCGCGTGCCCGTTCGGGGCGTTCGGGACCCGGGCGTACTTCGTCCGTCGGCCGGCGTCGAACTGAGAGGGGGCCGCGAACGGTGCTTCCGAGCGCTGTGAGCTCATACGTCTGAGCACTCGACCATGCCGACCGTGTGTCGGCCGGATTGAGGCGAGCAGAGCTCCGTTGGCACTTCGCTCCTGACGAGCGTTCCGCTAGGCTGCGCCTGCCCAGGCTGCTGGCGCGCGTCCGCCGCGCCCAGCGCGGGCCGGAACTCGCACCCTCACCTGCCCAGGAGCTTTAGACGTGTCCACGAATGGCAACTCGAATACCGGCAAGCTGCTCGAGATCAAGGGCGTGGTGGTCGACGCCGTCTTCCCCGGCAAGCTGCCCGAGATCTATTCGGCGCTGCGCATTCCGCGGCCCGACGGCACCGATCTGATCGCAGAGGTGCAGCAGCATCTCGGCGACGACCGTGTGCGTGCGGTCGCCATGGACGCGACCGACGGGATCGCCCGCGGCACCGACGTGTTCGACACGGGTGGCCCGATCTCGGTGCCGGTGGGCGACGTGACCCTCGGCCGCGTCTGGAACGTCCTCGGCGAGCCCGTGGACGACAAGGAGGCCCCGAAGGATGCCGAGCGCTGGTCGATCCACCGCGACCCGCCGGCGTTCGCCGACCTGACGCCGAAGGTCGAGATCTTCGAGACTGGGATCAAGGTGATCGATCTGATCGCCCCGTACGTTCGCGGCGGCAAGATCGGCCTCTTCGGCGGCGCCGGCGTGGGCAAGACGGTGCTGATCCAGGAGCTGATCCACAACATCGCGCGCCAGCACGCGGGCGTGTCGGTGTTCTCGGGGGTCGGCGAGCGCACGCGTGAGGGCAACGACCTCCTGCTCGAGATGGAGGAGTCGGGCGTCCTCGACAAGGTCGCGCTCTGCTACGGCCAGATGAACGAGCCGCCGGGAGCGCGCCTCCGCGTCGGTCTCTCCGGCCTGACGATGGCGGAGTACTTCCGCGACCAGGGCCAGGACGTGCTCCTCTTCATCGACAACATCTTCCGGTTCGTCCAGGCGGGCTCCGAGGTCTCGGCGCTGCTCGGCCGAATGCCGAGCGCAGTCGGGTACCAGCCGACGCTCGCCACCGAGATGGGGCAGCTCCAGGAGCGGATCACCTCGACGACGAAGGGCGCAGTCACATCCGTGCAGGCGATCTACGTCCCCGCCGACGACCTCACCGATCCGGCGCCGGCGCAGACCTTCGCGCACCTCGACGCGACGACCACGCTCTCGCGCGCGATCGTCGAGCAGGGGATCTATCCGGCTGTCGATCCGCTGGACTCGACGTCAAGGGCGTTGCAGCCGGGCATCGTCTCGGACGAGCACTATTCGACCGCGACGAGCGTGCAGGAGGTGCTGCAGCGCTACAAGGATCTCCAGGACATCATCGCGATCCTCGGCATCGAGGAGCTCTCCGACGAGGATCGCCTGACCGTCCAGCGCGCGCGGAAGATCCAGCGCTTCCTGTCGCAGCCGAACTTCGTCGCCGAGCAGTTCACCGGCACGCCCGGCCAGTACGTCAAGCTCGAGGACACGATCCGCGGTTTCCAGGAGATCCTCGCCGGCCAGCACGACGACCTGCCGGAGCAGGCGTTCTACATGGTCGGCCCGATCGAGGGCGCGGTCGAGCGGGCGAAGCAGATGTCCGGCGCAGCCGCCTGAGCCGATGGCCGACCGCCGCGAGTTCTCGGTTTCGGTCGTCACCCCCGACGGGCCGGCGTACGAAGGCGACGCGCAGATGATCATCGTCCCCGGTGCGGCGGGCGAGATCGGCGTGCTGGCTCGCCACGCACCCTTGATCGCGACGCTCAAGGCCGGCTCGACGCGCGTGCACGTCAGCGAGAGCGAGGTGCTCGAGTTCGCGACCGGTCCCGGCTTCTTCCAGGTCCTGCAGGATCGCGCGATCGCGCTCGTCGACGATGCCGTCGAGGCTGCGGCGATCGACGACGCTCGTGCCAGGAAGCAGCTCGAAGAGGCGCAGGCCGAGCTCGAGGCGATCGACCGCGGCGAGTCGACGGCCGACCGCTGGCAGATCGAGCAGCGCCTCCGGCATGCCGAGAATCAGCTCGCAGTCGCCGGACGCTCCTGACCTTGGTGTCTGACACGTTGGTGTCAGACACTGTTCGCTAGGATTCGAGCCCCGGAAAGCTTTGACAAGCAGCTTGGCGACCGGGTCACCAAACGCCTAAAGAGCTCCATGACCGATCGCAACGTCGCCCACGAGATCAGACGCCTCGCCGAGGAGCGGATCCTCGTGCTCGACGGCGCCTGGGGCGTGCTGCTGCAGAACCGCGGCCTGAACGAGTCCGACTTTCGCGGCGAGCGGTTCGCGGACCACCCGCGCGACCTCCTCAACGACCCGGACCTGCTGAACCTGACCCGGCCCGAGATCGTCCGGTCCGTGCACGACGCGTACTTCGCTGCGGGCGCGGACATCACCACGACGAACACGTTCACGGCGACGTCCATCGGCCAGGCCGACTACGGGCTCGAGGACGCGGTCTACGACCTGAACGTCGCCGGCGCGCAGATTGCGCGGGCGGCAGCCGGGCGGGAGCGGTTCGTCGCCGGCTCGGTCGGGCCGCTGAACATCACGTTGTCGCTGAGCCCGCGGGTCGACGACCCGGGTTACCGGACGCAGACGTTCGACCAGGTCGTCGAGACGTACGCCGAGCAGATCCGCGGGCTCGCCGACGGTGGCGTCGACCTGCTCCTGATCGAGACGATCTTCGACACGCTGAACGCCAAGGCGGCGTTGGTCGCAGCACGTGAGGTCGCCCCGCACCTGCCGCTCTGGATCAGCGTCACGATCGTCGATCTCTCCGGCCGAACGCTCAGCGGGCAGACGATCGACGGCTTCTGGACGTCGATCGAGCACGCCGAACCGTTGATCGTCGGCGTGAACTGCTCCCTCGGCGCACGTGAGATGCGACCGTATGTCGCCGAGCTCTCCCGGATCGCGTCCTGCCTCACCTCCGCGCATCCGAACGCGGGGCTCCCGAACGCCTTCGGCGGCTATGACGAGACCCCGGACGTCACGTCTGCGCTGCTGCACGAGTTCGCGCGGGACGGCTTCCTCAACGTCGCGGGCTCCTGCTGCGGCTCCACGCCCGAGCACACGAAGGCGATCGCGGCGGCGGTGCACGGCCTCGAACCGCGCTCGATTCCCCGGCCGCGACGCTCGCCGCGCTTCAGCGGTCTCGAGCCGTTCGAGATCGGAGCCGACACAGGCTTCGTGCTCATCGGGGAGCGGACGAACGTCACCGGGTCGGCGCGCTTTCGCCGCCTGATCGAGGCCGGCGACTTCAACGCGGCCGTGGACGTCGCGCTGGAGCAGGTTCGTGGCGGCGCGAACCTGATCGACGTGAACATGGATGCCGACCTGCTCGAAGGAGAGCAGGCGATGCGCACGTTCCTGAACGTGATCGCCACCGAGCCCGAGGTCGCGCGCCTGCCGGTGATGATCGACAGCTCGAAGTGGACGGTGCTCGAGGCAGGCCTGCAGTGCCTCCAGGGCAAGGGGATCGTCAACTCGATCTCGCTCAAGGAGGGCGAGACGGAGTTTCTCCACCACGCACGCCGCATCCGCGACTACGGAGCGGGGGTCGTCGTGATGGCCTTCGACGAGGAGGGCCAGGCGACGGAGGTCGAACGTCGCGTCGCGATCTGCGGCCGTGCCTATGACCTGCTTGTCAACGACGTGGGCTTCCGCCCCGAGGACATCGTGTTCGACCCCAACGTGCTCGCGGTGGCAACCGGGATCGAGGAGCACGACGACTACGCGCGCGCATTTCTCGAGTGCCTGCCGAAGATCAAGGAACGCTGTCCCGGCGTGCGCACTTCGGGTGGCATCTCGAATCTCAGCTTCTCATTTCGGGGCAACGACGTCGTCCGCGAAGCCATGCACGCAGCGTTTCTCTACCACGCGATCCGCGCCGGCCTGGACATGGGCATCGTCAACGCCGGGCAGCTCGCGGTCTACGAGGACATCGAGCCGGAGCTCAAGGAGCGCGTCGAGGACGTGCTCTTCAACCGCAGGCCCGATGCGACGGAGCGGCTCGTCGAGATCGCAGACCGATTCCGCGGCGAGGGTACGAAGCGCGAGCTCGACCTGCGCTGGCGCGAGGCGGCGGTCGGGAAGCGGCTCGAGCATGCGCTCGTGCACGGCATCGTCGACTTCATCGAGGACGACACCGAGGAGGCGCGCCAGACCGCCAAGCGGCCGCTCGACGTGATCGAGGGGCCGCTCATGGACGGGATGCGCGTCGTCGGTGACCTCTTCGGGTCGGGGCGGATGTTCCTGCCGCAGGTCGTCAAGTCCGCGCGTGTCATGAAACGCGCCGTGGCGTACCTGCAGCCGTACATGGAGGACGAGAAGGACGGCACCCACGGAGCGCAGGGCAAGGTGCTGCTCGCGACGGTCAAGGGCGACGTGCACGACATCGGCAAGAACATCGTCGGCGTCGTGCTCGGCTGCAACGACTACGACGTGATCGACCTCGGCGTGATGGTGCCGCCGGAGAAGATCCTCGACACCGCCGAGGCCGAGCATGTCGACATCATCGGCCTCTCGGGACTGATCACCCCGTCACTCGACCAGATGGTCGACGTCGCGCGGGAGATGGACCGTCGCCGGCTCGAACTGCCGCTGATGATCGGCGGAGCGACCACCTCCCGTCAGCACACCGCGGTGAAGATCGCGCCCGAGTACGAGAACGAAACGGTGCACGTCCTGGACGCAAGCCGCGTCGTCGACGTCGTCGCGGCGCTGATCGACCCGAAGCGCCGGACTGCGCTCGACAGCGAGAATCGCGAGCTCCAGGAGAAGCTTCGCATCCAGCATGCCGAGAAGGTTCGCAAGCCGCTTCTGCCGCTCAGCCAGGCGCGCGCGAACCGGGTGAAGGCGGCGCACGCCGATCCCCCCGTCCCGCCGTTCATCGGCACCCGCGCGGTCGAGCCGCCGTTGGCCGAGCTCGTGCCCTTCATCGACTGGCAGTTCTTCTTCCACGCCTGGGACCTGAAGGGCAAGTTCCCTGCGATTCTCGAGAACCCGGCCGCCCGGGAGCTCTACGACGACGCTCAGGCGCTCCTGCGCGAGATCCTGCAAGGAGCGTCGCTGCGCGCTGTGGGCATCTACGGCCTCTGGCCTGCGCACGCGGAGGGAGACGACGTGGTGATCGGCGGGACGCGCTTCTCGTTCCTGCGGCAGCAGACGGACCACGGCGACGAGCGGCCGAACCGCTGCCTCGCCGACTACGTCGCGGCTGCAGACGACTTCATGGGGGCGTTCGCCGTCGGGATCCACGGTGCAGACGAGCTGTCGGCGCGGTACGAGGCGGCGCACGACGACTACTCGTCGATCGCGGTCAAGGCCCTGGCCGATCGGCTCGCCGAGGCGTTTGCAGAGTTCCTGCACCAGCGCGCGCGGCGCGAGTGGTACGCCCCCGATGAGCACCTCTCGGACGAGGATCTGCTGAAGGAGAACTTCCGCGGCATCAGGCCGGCGTTCGGCTATCCGGCGTGCCCCGACCACAGCGAAAAGGGCAAGCTGTTCGAGTTGCTCGGTGCGGAGAAGGTGGGGCTGGCGCTGACGGAGACCTACGCCATGCAGCCCGCAGCGGCGGTCAGCGGCGTCTATTTCCATCACCCGCAATCCAGGTATTTCGCTGTCGGGCGAATCGGCCGGGACCAGGTCGAGGACTACGCCGCCCGCCGTTGCATTGCCGTAGCCGAGGCGGAGCGCTGGCTCGGCCCGAGCCTCGGCTAGACCCTCCGGCGACTCGGCTATCCTGACCGGGCAGGCGCCCTCGGGGGCGCCGCACACGTTTTCATGCGGACGACATTGAAGAGAGGCGTCGGCAGGGCAGCCAGCGCAAACGGCAACGGCCATGCGGTCTTTCCACCCGGGACGATCAGCGCGGTCACCCGTTACCGCCAGCCTCCGCCGCCGGGACGCACGGGCCTCGGCCTGCTTCGCCGGATCCTGGTCGGGACGTTGCTCGCGGTGCTGTCATTCGTGCTGGCGGTCGCCGGCGGCTCCTACCTCTACTTCCACCAGTCCGTTGCGAGCGTTCGCGCGCATACGCCTGACGTCGTTCGGGCGGCACGGAGCCTGGACATCCCGGTCGCGCACCACGCCGCGATCGCGCTCGTGATCGGCTACGACCATCGCGCCGGCGTCGAGTCGAACCGGCCGTCGCTGTCCGACACCTTGATGCTGATTCGCGCCGACCCGCAGACGAAGACCATCTCGCTCCTTTCCTTCCCACGCGATCTCGACGTGCCGATCTATTGCGGCTCGTCCAAGTCGGATTCCGTCGGCCACGTGGTCACCACCGACCGCATCAACTCCGCTTACTCGCGCTGCGGCTCGAAGGGCACCGTGCTGACGATCAAGCACCTCACCTCGCTGCCGATCAACTACCTGATCACCGTCAACTTCCACGGCTTCAAGGAAGTGGTCGACAAGCTGCACGGCGTTTGGATGGACGTCGACCGGCGTTACTACAACAAGAACACAGGCTCGTACTACGACAACTACGCGAACATCAATCTGCAGCCGGGCTACCAGCGGCTGACGGGCCAGCAGGCGCTCGACTTCGTCCGCTTCCGCCACACCGACTCCGACCTCTACCGCCTCGCGCGCCAGCAGGAATTCGTGCGCGCGTTCAAGGACCAGGTGGCGCACAACTTCTCGTTCACCTCACTGCCCAGCCTCGTGAGCACGATCACGCACAACATCGAGGTCGGCGAGGGCGGCCATGCGCTGCAGGGCGACCAGGTGATCTCCTACGCGCTGTTCGCCCAGTCGCTGCCGCCGGGCCACCTGTTCCAGCAGAAGATCGAGAACGTGCAATGCGGCCTCGGCTGCACCGCCTCGTCGTCCGACATCCAGTCGGCTGTGGACCAGTTCGCGAGTCCCGATGTCACCTCGTCGAAGGCGGCCAATGCCGCAGCGCTCGGAAGAAAGCTCAAGCAGAAGTCGCCGCCGCCGTCGTCGGTCACGGTCACCGTGCTGAACGGCAGCGGCGTGCAGGGAGCTGCCGCGAACACGTCCTACGTCCTCGCCACGCGCGGCTACGTGACCCAAACGCCGCCGAACGGCCTCTCGGCGAACGGACCGGCGAGCTTCCACTCGATCATCTACTACGACCCGGCTCAGAAGAAGTCGAAGCTCGCGGCGACGGCGCTGCAGAACCTGATGCAGCCGGCCGACATCGCCAAGTTGCCGCGGCGTCCCGGCCTGCTGGCACGCGACCCGGGCTCGATGCTGCTCGTCGTGCTCGGCAGCGCGTTCCACGGCTCGATCGCGCCGGCCCCGCAGGCGCACGTCCCCACGCATCAGCCCGCCTTCGTGCGCTACGACTCGGCGCCCGCGAGCGACCTTCTGAGACCGCTCGCGCGCAAGGTGAAGTTCCCGTTGCTGGTGCCGACGGTGCTCGAGCGCAACTCCTACCCGGACACCCTGCCGGGTGACAGGCCGGTGCGGCAGTACTGGATCGACCGGCGGGGCGGTCATCGCGCCGTGCGGCTCGTCTTCCACAACGGCAACACCTACTGGGGCGTCCAGGAGACCGACTGGGACGGTGCCCCCGCGCTCGGCGACAAGAGCTTCCGCCACGATCTCGGTGGGCGCGAGTTCGACCTGTACTACTCGGGCTCGCATCTGCACATGGTCGTCCTGCACGCGCATGGGGCAACGTACTGGGTCGTCAACACGCTGCTGGACGATCTGTCGAACGAGACCATGCTCGCGATCGCAAAGGGCCTCAAACCCCTAACACGCGGGAAGTAGACTGCTGCCGCGATGAGCAAGGTAGGCATCTTCGGAGCAGGCTGGGTTGGACTCGTGACGGGTGTGTGCTTTGCCGACCTGGGCCACGACGTCGTCATCCGCGATGTCGTCCCCGAGAAGATCGACGCGCTGACGCTCGGCCAGGTGCCGTTTCACGAAGAGGACGTGCCCGAGTTGCTGGAGCGCAATGCGGGCCGGCTGACCTACACGCTCGACGTCGCGGACGTCGCCGACTGCGAGTTTCTCTTCGTCTGCGTCGACACGCCGCCGACCTACTCCGGCGACGCCGACCTGTCGCGGGTCTGGACCGTCGTCGACGAGCTGCCGGAGCTGCATGGGCGGCCGATCCTGGTGATGAAGTCGACGGTGCCCGTGGGCACCGGCGAGAAGGTCCGTGCCGGCCTCGACCAGCGCGGGCTGGATCATGTCGGCTACGCCTCGAACCCCGAGTTCCTCGCTGAAGGCCGCGCCGTGCGCGACTTCATGGAGCCCGACCGAGTCGTGATCGGCGCGTTCGACTCTGAGGACGGCGATGCCGTCGCGGCTCTCTATTCATCGATCGACGCGCCGATCGTGCGCACCGATGTGAACTCTGCGGAGATGATCAAGCTCGCTGCGAACGCATTCCTGATGACGCGGATCTCGTTCATCAACGAGATCGCCAACGTGTGCGAGGCGACCGGCGCGGATGTGGTGAAGGTCGCGGAGGGCGTCGGGCTCGACCGCAGGCTCGGGCCGCACTTCCTGCGCGCCGGCATCGGCTACGGCGGGTCCTGTTTCCCGAAGGACTCGCTGGCGCTCAAGCAGCTCGCCTCCAACTCCGGCTACCACTTCCAGCTGCTCTCCGCGGTGATCGAGGTCAACGAGCTGCAGAAACGCCGCGTGATCGGCAAGTTGAAGCGGCACCTCGGGTCGCTGCGCGGCAAGCAGGTCGCACTGCTCGGACTGGCGTTCAAGCCGGAGACGGACGACATGCGCGACGCTCCCTCCATCGTCCTCGCGTCACGGCTCCTCGCCGAGGGCGCGGAGGTTCGCGCCTGGGATCCCGTTGCCGACGGCACGAAGCTCCCGAAGGGCGTCGACGTGATGCCGAGCGTCGCGGATGCGGTGCGCGGTGCGCACGCGGCGGTGATCGTGACCGAGTGGGACGAGCTCAAGGGCCTGGCCACGAGCGAGACCCGCGCGGCCATGGCGAATCCCCTGATCATCGACGGTCGGAACCTGCTCGACCCGGAAGAGACGCGCCTCGCAGGCTTCGCCTACGAGGGCATCGGTCGACCGACGTCAATCACCGACGTCCTGCCGCAGTCGCTCGAGCCGCAGACCGCCCAGGAGGCTTGACCTCGCGTGGAAGCGATCATCCTCGCCGGCGGCAAGGCCGAGCGGCTCGGTGACGCTGCCGGTGGACGGCCGAAGGCGCTCGTCGAGATCGCCGGCAGGCCGTTGGCCGCGTATCAGGTCGGCCGCCTGGCGAGAGCCGGCGTGACGCGGGTTATCTTCGCGTGCGCGGCCGGCCAGGGCTCGCTGTTCCGCACGGAGCTCTCGGGGCTCGGCCCGGAGATCATCGCGGCGGAGGAGCCGGAGCGGCTCGGCCGCGGCGGCGCGATCAAGTTCGCTGCGTCCTACCGCGTCGAACAGGGCGACGTCTTTGCGCTGAACGGCGACGAGCTCGTCGATGTCGACTTCCCCGCTCTGCTGGCCGCGCACGTGGCCGGCAGCGCGCTCGCCACCATTACCGTGGCCCAGCCGAGGTCGCAGTTCGGTCTCGTCGACGTCGGCGACGACGATCTCGTCCACGGGTTCCGGGAAGGCGGTCACGTGTCGTTCTGGGTCAATTGCGGCAACTACGTCCTCTCGCAGGAGGCCGTCCAGCGGTTCCCGGACCTCGGCGACCATGAGTCGTCGACGTTCCCGGAGCTCGCCGCCGAGGGTCGCCTGCGGGCTTACCGCCACGCCGGGCTCTGGCTGACGGTGAACACGCCGAAAGAGCTGCGAGCCGCGTCGGAGCACGTCGAGTCGCATCCGGAGTGGCTGGCATGACCGCCGTAGGCTCGACGGAGCCGCCCAGTAGCGGAGGTGCCGGCTTTGCTTGCGCGGGAGCGGACATGACAAGATCGGCGAAATGGGCGTCGACTCGCCGAACATCGTGACGCTCGACCGCTGGGCCTTCGAGGTGACGAAGGTCGACAAGCCGTGGGGCCACGAGCTGATCTGGGCGCTCACGGACGTCTACTGCGGCAAGGTCCTCTTCCTGAAGGCGGGACACTCGCTGTCCCTGCAGTTCCACCGCGAGAAGGACGAGTCGTGGCTCGTGCAGTCCGGTCGCGCGAAGCTCGAGCTCGGGGAGGTGGGGGAGAAGATGCTGAAGCAGGAGGTGATCGGCGCCGGGGCCGCGTTCCACTATGCGCCCGGCACGGTGCATCGTGTCACCGCGATCGAGGACACGACGATCCTCGAGGTCTCGACGCCGCAGCTCGACGACGTGGTGCGGCTCGAGGATGCGTACGGCCGCGAAGGCACCTCGGCCGCCTAGAAACCTTCACACTGTTCTGGTAAGGTTTGCGGCGTGCAGGGACCGCTGACCGTTGGAGCCGCCGCCCGTGAGACGGGCTGGTCGGCCCGGATGCTCCGCTATCTCGAGGAGAACGGCCTCGTCGCGCCGCAGCGAACCGCCTCGGGCTATCGGCTCTACGGGCTTTCGGAGGTGAACCGCCTGCGCAGCCTGCGCGAGCTCCGCCGCCAATTCGGCCTGGAGCTCGCAGAGCTCGCGTTCGCCCGCCGGCTGAGGCGCGACCCGGAGCTTCGCACCGCCGTCGACGCCTTCCTCGCCGCCGGTGAGGACGCCGGTTCCTGGGTCGAGTGGGAGCAGCGCAAGCACGAGCGGCTCCTTGCGGCCTGATCGAGAAAGCCCGGACTACACTCCCCCGCGACTCAAAACAGGAAGGACTCATGGCAACCACCAAGCGACACGACGTCAAAGACCTGTCACTCGCCCCGGAGGGCGTTCGGCGCATCATGTGGGCCGACCGGCAGATGCCGGTGCTGCAGGCGATTCGCGAGCGCTTCGAGCGTGAGCAGCCACTGGCGGGCTACCGCATCGCCGCGTGCCTGCACGTGACGTCCGAGACCGCCAACCTGATGCGCACGCTCAAGGCGGGTGGCGCCGATGTGGTGCTGTGTGCCTCGAACCCGCTCTCGACCCAGGACGATGTCGCCGCTGCGCTCGTCGACGAGTTCGACATCGCGGTGTTCGCGATCAAGGGCGAGGACAACGAAACGTATTACTCGCACATCGAGGCCGCGGTCGACCACAAACCGCAGCTGACGATGGACGACGGCGCCGACGTGATCGGCGTCCTCCACAGCGCCCGCCGCGAGCAGCTCGGCGACATCATCGCGGGCATGGAGGAGACGACCACCGGCGTCATCCGCCTGAAGGCCATGGAGGCGGACGGCGCGCTCGCCTTCCCGGTGATCGCCGTCAACGATGCTCGCACGAAGCACTTCTTCGACAACCGCTACGGCACGGGTCAGTCGACGATCGACGGCATCATCCGCGCCACCAACGTCCTGCTCGCGGGCAAGCGCTTCGTCGTGGCCGGTTACGGCTGGGTCGGACGCGGCGTCGCGATGCGCGCGAAGGGCCTCGGTTCGCACGTGATCGTCACCGAGGTCGACCCGATGCGGGCGCTCGAGGCGCTGATGGACGGCTTCGAGGTCATGACGATGGCGGAGGCCGCAAAGATCGGCGACATCTTCTGCACGGCGACCGGCGACAAGCACGTCGTCGCCCGCGAGCATCTCGAGGTGATGAAGGAC
Source organism: uncultured Thermoleophilia bacterium (assembly GCA_963823265.1). GTDB lineage: Bacteria > Actinomycetota > Thermoleophilia > Gaiellales > Gaiellaceae > PALSA-600. The sequence continues at coordinate 69,435 of CAWGLA010000012.1, read as the reverse complement.
GGCGCGATCATCTGCAACACCGGCCACTTCAACGTGGAGATCGACATCCCGGCGCTCCGCTCGCTCGCGGTCGCGACGCGCGAGGCGCGCAACTTCGTCGAGGAGTTCCAGCTCGCGGACGGTCGCCTGCTCTTCCTGCTCGCCGAGGGCCGGCTCGTGAACATCTCGGCGGCCGAAGGTCACCCGGCGATCGTGATGGACATGAGCTTCGCGAACCAGGCGCTCGCCACCGAGTACGCGGTGCAGCACGCCGCGTCGCTCGAGCAGAAGGTCTATCCGGTGCCGACGGAGATCGACGAGGAGATCGCCCGCCTCAAGCTTGCGACGATGGGAGTCACGATCGACCAGTTGACCGAGGAACAGGCCAAGTACCTCGCCTCCTGGGACGAAGGCACCTGAGCCACCTCGGCCTCGCGCATGCTCGAGCCTGAGCGGATCCTGCGGCTCGAGGAGGATGCTGTCGTCCTGCTCGACCAGCGTCGCCTGCCGCTCGAGGAAGTCGAGGTTCGCTGCGAGACAGCGGGCGCGCTCGCGGAGGCCATCGAGACGATGGTCGTCCGGGGCGCGCCCGCGATCGGCGTCGCCGCTGCGTACGGGATCGCTCTGGCGGCGTCGAAAGGCGAAGACCTGGGGGAGGCCGACCGTCTCCTGCGGGCGTCGCGCCCGACCGCCGTCAACCTCGCGTGGGCGTTGGACGAGATGCGCGACGACCCGTCGTACGAGCACGCCCGGCGCATTCACGCCGACGAGGTCGAGCGGTGCCGCCTCATGGCCGGCCACGCCGCCGACCTCCTCGCGCCGGGCACGCGAGCGCTCACGCACTGCAACGCCGGCGGCCTCGCGACGGGTGGTTTCGGGAGCGCGGTCGGTGCGCTGCTCACCGCCTGGGAGCGTGGGCTGCTCGCGCAGGTGTGGGTCGACGAGACACGCCCGCTGCTTCAGGGCGCCCGGCTCACCGCCTGGGAGCTCGAAGCCGCGTCGATCCCACACGCGGTGATCGCCGATGCCGCCGCTGCCTCACTCATGGCTGCGGGAGAGGTCGACTGCGTGATCACCGGCGCCGACCGGATTGCCGCGAACGGCGACACCGCGAACAAGATCGGCACCTACTCGCTCGCGGTGCTCGCGAGCCATCACACGATCCCGCTCTATGTGGTCGCGCCGACGACGACGCTCGACCCGGGCACCCCGGACGGCGCCGCGATTCCGATCGAGGAACGTGACCCACGGGAGATCACGACGCGCTTCGCCGCCCGGAACCCCGCCTTCGACGTCACGCCGGCCACGTTGATCACGGCGATCGTCACCGAGAACGGCGTCCACCGGGAGCCCTACACGCGGTCGCTCGCGGGCGTGGGGGCGGCGGCATGAAAGCGATTGTCCTCGCCGCGGGTTACGCGACTCGCCTCCGCCCGCTCACCGACACCTGGGCCAAGGAGCTCCTGCCCGTCGGTGGTCGGCCGATCATGGACCGGATCGTCGCTGCCATCACCGAGGTCGACCTCGTCGACGAGATCCACGTGGTCACGAACTCGCACAAGTTCGATGCGTTTGCCCGCTGGGCAGAGGGGCGCGCTGTGATCGTCCACGACGACGGCACGAGCTCGAACGACGACCGGCTGGGCGCGATCGGCGACATGCTGTTCGTGATCGAGCAGGCGCAACTCGACGATGAGCTGCTCGTGATCGCCGGCGACAACCTGTTCGAGTTCAGCCTCGCCGAGTTCGTCGCGTTCTGGCGGTCGAAGGGCACGGCGAGTGCAGTTGCCGTGCGGGATGTCGGCTCGCTGGAGCTCGCCTCCCAGTACGGGATCGTCGCGCTCGACGACGCCGCACGCATCGTCGACTTCGAGGAGAAGCCGGCCGACCCCCCGTCCACCCTGGCCGCCACCGCCACGTATCTCTTCCACCGCGAGCATGCACGGCTGATCAAGGTCTACCTCGACGGCGAGCACGGTGCCGACCAGCCCGGGCGCTTCGTCGGCTGGCTCCAGCGGCACGAGCCCGTGTACGGCTGGCTGTTCGACGCCACCTGGTACGACATCGGCAATCACGAGCAGCTGCTCGAGGCGGACAACCGCCTCCGGGTCGCTGCGGGCCTGCCGGCACGCGCCGTCTACGCGCCCGAGTAGACCGCGGGGCAGAAGTGGCGCTTTCGTTCCACTTCGGTCGCAGACACGGTGCACGATCGGCTCTAGCGTGGTTCGCGTGGCTCGTCGATCTCCTCTTGCCGCGTCGCTGTGTCGCCTGCGGCGCCGCTGCGGACACGCTCTGTCCCGGGTGCCTGCTCGAGCTGCGGCCACTCGGTGCTCCCTGCTGTGGCTGCTGCGGTGCCCCGACGGCGTGGCCGGTCGCGCGCTGCCGCGAATGCTCCGGACGTCGACCGGCTTTCGCGACGGCACGTGCGGCCGTGGCCTACAGCGGCCCCGCTCGGGCGCTCGTCCGAGGCTGGAAGGAGCGCGGGCTCCGCCGGGTTGCCAGTCTCGCCGCTGAGCTCGTCGTCGCCCACGTCGAGCGGCCGGCGGCAGACGTCATCACGTATATCCCGCCCGACGCGGTCCGGCAGCTGCGGCGCGGAGAGCATCCCGCAGAGCGGCTTGCGGCCGAGCTGTCGCGGCGCTGGGAGATCGCCGCGGCGCCGTTGCTGACCCGGCGCGCGACGACGGCCCGCCAGACCGGTCTGCGCTCCGCGGAACGCCGTCGCAACGTCCGGGGAGCGTTCGCTGCCGCCACCGGCTTCGACCCGCGGGTCGTGGTCGTGGACGACGTCTTCACGACGGGTGCGACGGCGACGGCTGCCGCTCGGTCACTACGCGCGGCCGGAGCAGAAACCGTCGACGTGGTCACCTTTGCGCGGGTCGTGCGCTAGTGTGAGAGGTGGGAATTGACCGCCACCGAAGGAGGCATGCAATGAGGCTTCAGGTGAAGGGCAAGAACGTGGAGGTCAGCCCGTCGATTCGCGAGTACGCCGAGCGCAAGCTCTCAAAGCTCTCGAAGCAGCTCGCGGAGCAGACGCAGGTCGAGGTCGAGCTCTCGGAGCAGCGCAACCCGTCGATCGCGGCGAGCCACGTCGCCGAGGCGACGATCTTCACGAAGGGCCCGACGCTTCGCGCGCGCGAAGCGTCGCCGGACATGCGGGCGTCGATCGACCAGCTGGTCGACAAGCTCGAGCGCCAGGTGAAGCGGTACCGCGAGATGCGCACGGTCGAGCCGAGGCGGCACGTCGAGCACAACGGCGACCCCGGCCCGGGCAACGCCGCCTAGACCGTGGGCGTGTTCAGGCGGCGCAAGCCGCTGCACGAGCAGCTCGCCGAAGCGGGCGCGTTCTCGTTCGGGGCCACCGCCGACCCGCCGGCCGGGTTGAGCAGCCAGCCGCCCGGCTGGGACGGAGAGCAGCGGGGGGAGCCCGGGATCCACGGTGTGCCGCGCCCTCGCCGCTGGGACGCGGTGGCGAGCGCGGCTGCGCCGGGACTGGCCGGGGACAGTGTCCATTTCGTCGCTCTGCCGGACGGCACGCTCGTCGTGGAGGAGGACGAGCCCGACGCCGCGTTGACGCCCCTCGCCGACGCAGTCGAGGGGTCGATTCCGCCGCCCTACCGGGCAGAGGCCGTCCGCCGTGGGCCCGAGGCCTGGGCCGTGGCCGCCTCGCGCATCGCGATCGTCGCCGCGCCCGGCCTGAACGGCGACGAGGCGGAGCTCGTCGTCACGCGTGAGGGGCGGACGCTGACCGTCGACGGCCGCGCCAGGCTCGGGCACGCGCCTGCCCTGGAGCGGGTCGGCCAGGCCGAGGGGACGGAGTACGTCGTCCGGGCGGAGCGTCTGGACGGCGACCTCTGGCAGGTCGAGGCGACGCCGCTGTAGACGGTACGACGCCTCCGTGGAGGCCGGTACCCTGTTCCGGGATGTCGTCGGCCCTGGGCACATTCGAGAAGGCACTTCGCTTCGGCGAAGGCCGGCGCATGAAGCGCCTCGTCGAGCAGGCTTCGTTCATCGCGACACTCGAGCCGGACTTCACGAAGCTCTCCGACGACGAGTTGCGCGGCAAGACCGCGGAGTTCCGGCAGCGATTGGAGAACGGCGAGCAGCTCGAGGACCTGCTGTTCGAGTCGTTCGCGGCCGTCCGCGAGGCACGCCTGCGCGAATCGGACCAGAGGATCTTCGACGTCCAGATGATGGGCGGCATCGTGCTGCACGAGGGCGACATCGCCGAGATGAAGACCGGTGAAGGCAAGACCTTCGTCGCGAGCCTGGCGCTCTACCTGAACGCGCTGCCGGGCCACGGCGTCCACCTGGTGACGGTGAACGACTACCTCGCCCAGCGCGACGCCGAATGGAACCGCGGCGTCTTCGAGCGGCTCGGCGTGACGGTGGACTTCATCGAGAACAACATGCCGTTCGACCGGCGCAAGGCGGCCTACGACGCCGACGTCACGTACGGAACGAACTCCGAGTTCGGATTCGACTACCTGCGCGACAACATGTCGATCAGCCTCGACGGGGTCGTGCAACGCGGACACACCTACGCGATCGTGGACGAGGTCGACTCGATCCTCGTCGACGAGGCGCGGACACCGCTGATCATCTCGGGCGAGCCGACGACCGCCGCGCGCACCTATCACGACTTCGCACGCATCGTGAAGGGTCTCAGCGGGGCGCAGTCGAAGGGCACGAAGGTCGAGGACGAAGACCTCGCGCAGCAGTTCGACTACCTCTACGACGAGAAGCACAAGACGATCTCGCCGACCGAGTCGGGCATCGAGAAGGTCGAGCGCGCCGCCGGGGTCGACAACCTCTACAGCCCGGGGAACGTGCAGCTCGTCAACCACCTGATCCAGGCGCTGAAGGCAGAGGCGCTGTACAAGCGCGACGTCGACTACGTCGTCCAGGACAGCGAGGTGAAGATCGTCGACGAGTTCACGGGCCGCATCATGGAAGGCCGCCGCTGGAGCGAAGGGCTGCATCAGGCCGTCGAGGCCAAGGAGGGCGTGGCGATCCAGGAAGAGCACCAGACGCTCGCCACGATCACCCTGCAGAACTACTTCCGTCTCTACGAGAAGCTCGGCGGCATGACGGGCACGGCGAAGACCGAGGAGAAGGAGTTCGTCGAGATCTACAACCTGAACGTCGTCGAGATCCCGACGAACGTGCAGGTCGCGCGCGACGACAAGAACGACCTGATCTTCAAGACGGTCGAGGCGAAGTTCAACGCGGTCGCCCAGGACGTCAAGGAGCGCCATGACAAGGGGCAGCCCGTGTTGGTCGGCACCATCGCCGTCGAGACCTCGGAGTACCTGAGTGAGCTGCTGAAGCGGCAGGGAGTTCCGCACACCGTGCTGAACGCGAAGGAACACGCGCGTGAAGCCGAGATCATCAAGGATGCCGGGACCGTCGGCGCCGTCACGATCGCGACCAACATGGCGGGCCGCGGTGTGGACATCAAGATCGACGACACGGTGCGTGAGCTCGGCGGCCTCTACGTGCTCGGCACCGAACGCCACGAAGCCCGCCGGATCGACAACCAGCTGCGCGGCCGCTCGGGCCGCCAGGGCGATCCCGGCGAGACACGCTTCTACCTCTCCGGCCGGGACGACCTCGTGCGGCTGTTTGCAGGCGACCGCATCCACAACATCATGGAGCGCTTCAAGCTGCCCGACGACCAGCCGATGGAGGCCGGCATCCTCTCCCGCCAGATCGAGAACGCGCAGAAGAAGGTGGAGGAGCAGAACTTCGTCCAGCGGAAGAACGTCCTCAAGTACGACGACGTCATGAACGTGCAGCGGCACGTGATCTACGAGCAGCGCAACCGTGTGCTGCACGGCGAAGACCTCGGCGAGGACATTCGCGAGGAATGGCTGCCCGAGGTGATCTCGAACGTCGTCTCCGACTACACCGCCGACGAGTTGCAGAACGAGTGGGAGCTCGGAGATCTCCTCGGTGCGATGGACACCCTCTACGGGACCGGCGTGACGGAGGACGAGCTCAAGGGGCTCGATCGCCCGGCGATCGTGCAGGAGTTCCTCGACGACGCGCTCGACGCATACGCCGAACGTGAGAAGGAGCTCGAGGCGATCCAGGAGGGGCTCGCGCGGGACCTGGAGCGCTTCATCGTCCTGCAGACGGTCGACACTCGATGGCGCGAGCACCTCGAGAACATGGATTACATGCGCGAGGGCATCGGCCTCCGTGGGCTCGCGCAGAAGGATCCGCTCGTCGAATACCGGAACGAGGGTCACCTGATGTTCCAGGACCTGAACCGCGCGATTCGCGAGGAGGTCGTGACGCTGCTCTTCCACGCCGAGGTCACGCCCGACGACGACACCGCCCTGCAGCAGCCGCAAGCGAGCGACGGCAACGGCAGTCTGAGCTATGAGCACGAGTCGCTCGCCGGGGCGGACGCGATCCTCGCCGCCGGCGGCTCCTCGACCTACGCGACCGGGGGCGGTGGAGCCGTTTCGACGCCGGTCGCCCAGCGGCCGAAGGTGAATTCGGAGTTCGAGAGTGTCGGCCGCAACGACCCGTGCCCGTGCGGCTCCGGCAAGAAGTACAAGAAGTGCCACGGGGCGTAGGCCGCCTCACGCCACCCGAACCACCGCTCGCCGACGACGTCATCCGGCTCGCGCCGATCGCGCAGAGTGACCATGCCGAACTGCTCGCGCTCGTCGGTGACGAGGCGGTGCTGGCATTCACGCTCGTGCCGACCGGTGCGGACGCCGAGTTCATCACGGGGTGGATCGCACGCTACGAGCAGGGCTGGCGGGACGGCAGTTGCGCCGGCTTCGTCGCCCGGGACGTGGGCGACGGCACGTTCCTGGCGTTCGCCTCGATCGTCCAGCTCGACCTGGAGGCCGGACAGGGGGAGATCGGCTACGCCGTCGCCCCGGCCGCGCGCGGGCGCGGGGTGGCCCGCCGCGCGGTGGGGCTCCTCACACGCTGGGGATTCGACGAGCTCGGCCTGGTCCGGCTCGTGCTCGACATCGACGTCGCGAACTCCGCGTCGGAGCGGGTCGCGGCCGGAGCGGGCTACCTGCAGGAGGGGATCCGCCGCTCGGCGTACTTCAAGGAAGGGCGCAGGGCGGACGTCGGTGTCTGGTCCCGGCTGCGCGACGATCCTCCCGTGCCATAGGCTGCCCGGTGTGAGCACAGTCGAGCGGCGGCTCCTCGCCCGGGAGGCGGCGATCTCAGCGGCGGTCGCCGCGACCTTGACGGCCCTGATCGTCTGGCTCGGGCCGCCCGGCGTCGACCTGGCGGCACATGCGTATCAGCGGACGTTCCTGCTGGAGCACGGATTCGCCCTCTGGAACAACTTCTGGTACGGCGGCCGCTACTCGTTCGTCACCTACAGCTTCATCTACTACCCGCTTGCCGCGGTGATCGGGATCAAGGTGCTGGCGGTGGCGACGATCAGCGCCGCAGCGCTGGCGTTCACGCTCGTCGTCTGGCGGGAGTGGGGGTCGGCCGCTCGTTTCTCGAGCCGGACGTTCGCCGTGCTGTGGGCAGGCGTCGCCCTGTCGGCGGCGTTCCCGTTCGCGCTCGGCGCAGCGCTCGCGCTGCTGGCGATGAGCGCGCTGCAGCAGGGACGGGGACGCATTTTCGCCGGGCTCGTCTTCCTGACCCTGCTTGCGAGCCCGCTGGCGTTCCTTCTACTGGCCCTGATCCTCGCCGGCAGTTCGCTCGAACGCCGGCCCCGGCGCGCGACCGTCGTCGTGGTCGCCGTGGCCGGGCTCTTCGAGCTGCTGCTCCGCCGCGTCTTCCCGAGCGGGGGACAGTTTCCGTTCTCGGTCGCCGACTTCGTGCCGGGCGTGGCGTTCGCCGTCCTCGGGATCCTGGTCACAGCGCGCGTGCCCGGGGCGCGGCGGCTCCTCGGCCTGTTCGCGGTCTTCCTCGCAGCGTTCCTGATCGCATTCGCGATCCCGAGCGACCTCGGCTCCAATGTCGAGCGGCTCAAGTTCGCCGCGATCCCGATCGCGCTCCTCGCGGCTGCGATCACTGCTCCGAAGCGGATCGTGCTGGCGGTCGCCCTGGTCGGCGTCGCCGGCTTCTGGAACATCTCAGCGCTTGCGCACACCGCGAAGAGCGCCACCGCCGACCCTGCGCACACGACGGCGTACTGGGCGCCCGCCATCGGCTACCTCCACGCGCACTTGAGCCCCTCGTATCGCGTGGAGGCCGTCGACACGAAGGAGCACTGGGCGGCCGCGTATCTCCCGGACGCGGGCATCCCGATCGTGCGCGGCTGGTACCGCCAGAGCGACTTCCCACAGAACGAGCTGCTCTACGACAAGACACTCGGCGCCCACGCCTATGAGGCCTGGCTGCGAAGCCAGGGCGTCCGCTATGTGTTGCTGCCCGACGCGCAGCCCGACTACAGCGCGCTCAACGAGGCGACCCTGATCCGCTCTGGCAAGACGTCGCTCATACCGGTGTTCCGCTCGGCGCACGTGATCGTCTACCAGCTGCCCGGGGCGCTCCCGCTGATCACCGGCGCCGGCGCCGCGAGCGTGCTCTGGCTCTACCCGACACACATCGTGGCGCTCCTCGACGGTCCGGGTCGCTACAAGGTGCGCGTCCGCTGGTCGCCGTACTGGCGGGCGTCGGTGGGCTGTGTCTGGCGCGGCCCCGACGGGATGCTCCGCCTGCTCGCGCCGCGCGCCGGGCTCGTCGACCTGCGCGTCTCGGTCAACGTCACGCGGGGTCTCGAGACCCTCACGGGTCTCGCCCCGCGCCGCGTGTGCGCGAAGTGAGGCCGGCCCGGAGTACCATGCTTCGATGATCGAAGACGGGAAAACACTCACGGACCAGCTCTCCGAGCTCGGGGCCCAGCTCGACTGGGTCCGTGAGTACCTTTGACCCGGCTTCACTCGAACAGCGCGTCGTAGAGCTCGAGGAGCGCATGAATGCGCCGGGGTTCTGGGACGACCAGGCCACCGCGGCGAAGGTCTCAGCCGAGCACGCACGCGTCTCGCGGCGGCTCGAGGGGTACCGGAAGCTGACGCACGACTACGAGGACGCGCGCGAGCTCGCGGAGCTGGACGGTGGCGAGATGGAAGGCGAGATCGCCGGGGCACTCGTTCCGCTGCGGACCGAGCTCGACCGTCTCCAGGAGGCGGCGCTCTTCAACGGCGAGTACGACACGGGCGACGCGGTCGTGACGCTCCAGTCGGGCACCGGCGGCACGGATGCACAGGACTGGGCCGAGATGATGCTGCGGATGTACGAGCGCTGGGCCGCGAACCGCGACTTCAAGGTCGAACTGCTGGAAGCGAGCCCGGGCGAGGAGGCGGGGCTCAAGTCGGCCACCTTCACGGTCGCCGGTGAGAACGCGTACGGGATTCTGAAGGCCGAACGAGGGAAACACCGGCTCGTGCGTCTCAGCCCGTTCGACCAGGCCCACCGCCGCCATACAGCGTTCTCGACCGTGATCGTGGCGCCGCTCCTGCCCGACGACGCAGCGGCCGAGATCGACGACGGCGACCTGAAGATCGACACCTACCGGGCGCAGGGCGCGGGGGGCCAGCACGTCAACAAGACCGACAGCGCGGTACGGATCACGCACCTGCCGAGCGGGATCGTCGTCCAGTGCCAGAACGAACGCTCGCAGTCCGCGAACAAGCAGACGGCGATGCGGGTCCTGAAGGCGCGGCTCGCCGAGAAGGCCGAAGAGGAGAGGGAAGCGGTGATGTCGAAGGAGCGGGGTGGATCCGCCGACACCGGCTTCGGCGGGGAGTCGGTCCGGTCCTACGTCCTCCAGCCGTACCAACTTGTGAAAGATACGCGAACCGGTTACGAAATGGGAAATGTGCAGGCCGTTCTCGATGGACAGCTGGATCCGTTCATCCGGGAGTACCTGCTCGCCCGGGCCGCCGGGAGGGTCGTCTAGGCGGTGGGCTACACTGAACTCCCCCTTCGCACCCGGGCGCCTCGGTTAGGCGACGCCCCCTCAGAATGACCGTGCAGGAACCCGAACTGACAGACATCCAAGCGGCCGCAGCAGTGGACGTGCCGATCGCGACGCCGAGCCCCGGTGCGTCGTCGATGATCGTCTTCGACTCGGTGACGAAGGTCTACGAGCCGGATGTGGTCGCGCTGCGCGACGTCACGTTCCACATCGACAAGGGCGAGTTCGTGTTCGTCGTCGGGGCGTCCGGGTCGGGCAAGTCGACGCTCGTACGCCTGCTGCTGAAGGAGCTCGAGCCCGACCAGCGGCAAGATCGTCGTCGGCGGCCGTGAGCTCGGCCGTCTGAAGCGCTCGAACGTTCCGAGACTGCGCCGCAACATCGGCTGCGTCTTCCAGGACTTCAAGCTCCTGCCCCGCCGCACAGCCGCCGAGAACGTTGCGTACGCCCTGAAGGTGCAGGGCGAGTCGTCCTCGGCGATCCGCAAGAAGGTGCCGGAGGTGCTCGCGATGGTCGGGCTCTCGCACAAGATGAACTCGCTGCCCGACGAGCTCTCCGGTGGCGAGCAGCAGCGCGTCTCGATCGCCCGTGCGTTCGTCAACCATCCGCCGCTCCTCGTCTGCGACGAGCCCACCGGGAACCTCGACCCCGACACCTCGGTCGGGATCATGCAGCTGCTCTACCGCATCAACCGGAGCGGCACGACGATCCTGATGGTGACCCACGACCGCGAGATGGTCGACAAGATGCGCAAGCGCGTGATCCAGCTCGAGGACGGCCGGCTCGCGCGAGACGAGCGCCGCGGTGGGTACGCGGGCGAATAGAAGATGACTGCCCGGTTCAAACTGCTCGTGAGCGAGGCCTGGCGGTCGCTGGGAGCGAACCTCTCGACGACGGTTGCCGCGACCATGACCGTGCTGATCAGCATGTTCATGCTCGGGCTCTTCATCGGCTTCGGCACCTGGATGGACTCGTGGTCGACGCACGTGAAGAGCGAGCTGCTCGTGAAGATCTACTTCGCCCCGAACGCGACGATCCAGCAGAAGAACACGCTCGCCTCCCAGCTGCAGCAGAACCAGTACGTGCTCCCGAACGGCGTCAAGTACGTGTCCAAGGAAGCGGCGCTCGCAGACATGAAGAAGCGGTTCCCCGCGCTCGTCGCGGGCGTCGCGTACAACCCGCTGCCCGACGCTCTCCAGGTAAAGCCGAAGCGGGGCGAAGACATCGACAAGCTTTTCGAGGCGATCGTCAAGCCGAAACTGCCGCCCGGCGTCGCGAGGGTGCAGGACGCAAAGCAGAAGTCGCATGCGATCCTGCGCGTCGCCCACTACATCGACGTGTTCTTCATCCTCGCGGCGGGCGTCCTGCTGATCGCGTCGGTGCTGTTGATCTCCAACACGATCCGATTGTCGATCTTCTCGCGACGACGAGAGATCGAGGTGATGAAGCTCGTGGGCGCGACGAACTGGTTCGTGCGCGGTCCGTTCATGCTCGAAGGTGTCTTCTGCGGGCTCGCGGGCGCGCTGCTCGCGATCTTCTTCCTGGTGATCGGCAAAGCCGCGGTCCTGCCCGCGATCGTGCCCCGGCTGACGAACGATCCCGACGTCCACTCGTGGGGCTTCCCGCTGATCGCGCTGGTCGTGCTCCTGTTCGGCCTCGGCGTCGGCGCGTTCGGCTCGGGCATCACGATGCGGCGCTTCCTCAAGGTCTAACGGCCGGAGCGAGCGACCGCTCAGCGCCGCGCTATTCGTTGCCGCGCGGCGCTGAGGAGATCGCTCAGTCGAGGCAGATGTCGGCGACGATTGCGTGGGTCGCCGCGAGCAGATCGCCGGTCTGCACGCGGACTGACTCGTCGTGCCGGCCTGCCTCGAAGACAAGCCATGGGTGCTCCCGGAGGGTCTGGTCGACGACCACACGGTCGTGGCCGGGGCCGGCAACCGGTGGGACGGCGCCCAGCTCGAACTCCGGATAGGCGCCGACGAGCTCCGCCTCGGGCACGAGCCAGACCTCGTCGACCGCGAGCGCCGTGGCGACCTTCGTCGCGTCGATGCGCTTCGACGCAGGCAGGAGCGCTCGGACGTAGCCGTGCTGGGTGCCGAGAATGAGGGTCTTCGCGACCTCGCCCGGCGGCAAATGCAGCACGTCGGCCTCGTCGGCGGCGGTCTTCGTCGGCGGGTGGGGCAGCAGCTCGTACGGGATGTGGCGCCGTTCGAGCTCGGAGATCACTGCGATGTTCATGGCAACCTCCTCCGCGGGTGGCGGGTCCAGCATGCGACCGCCCTCCGCGGGCGGACATCGGGGTCGGCCCTGATTCACCGTAGGCTCCCGGCATGGCGGAGCAGCGCATCGTGGTCGAGGTCGGCCGCAAGGGGAAGTTGATCGTCGGCGACCCGTACTTCACACCCGGCGTCCCGGTCGTCCTCGAGTCGAAAGGCATCGGTGACGTCTCCGCCGGCGACCTCGCGGTCGTCCGGACCGGGCGCGGCCGCGCGCGCGTCGAAGCGGTGCTCGGCCCCGCCGACCGCATCGAGAACGTGCTCGAGGCTCTACTTGTCGAGCGTGGCGCCCGCCGGCCGTTCGAGCCACACAGTCCGCCTGAGCCGGACGTCTCCGGGCGCACCGACCTGCGTGATCTGCCGACCTACACGGTCGACCCGGACACGGCGAAGGACTTCGACGACGCGCTGTCGTTTCGACGTGAGGCTGGTGGCATCCGCGCGTGGGTGCACATCGCCGACGTCTCGTATTTCGTCGGCGCGGGCACGCCGCTCGACCACGGGGCGGCCGACCGCGCGTTCTCCACGTATGTCCCGGGCGCCGTCGCGCCGATGCTTCCGCATGAGCTCGCCGACGACCTCTGCTCGCTCCGCCCGGAGGTCGAGCGCCTGTGCGTGACGGTCGAGCTGCCGCCGAGCGGCGAGACGCAGTTCTACCGCTCGGTGATCCGCTCCGACGCGCGGCTCACCTACGGCCAGGCGGAGCGCCGAGAGGCGCCGCCGGGCGTGCTCGAGCAGCTGGCGCTGAACGACGAGCTCGCAACGGCGCTGCGCGACCGCCGGTTCGCACGCGGCGCTCTGCAGGTGCAGACACCGGAGGAGGTGTTTCGCTTCGACGGCGACGGCGGGGTCGCCGACGCATGGCTCGAGGGCGAGCCGCACGCCCACATGCTGGTCGAGGAGCTGATGATCCTCGCCAACGAGCACGTCGCTGCGTTCCTCGCGGGCCGTCGCCGCGAAGCGCTCTATCGCGTGCACGAACCGCCCGATCCACAGGGCGTGGAGCATCTGCTCGCGAAGCTGACCGACCTCCGCGTGCCGACCCCCCCGGTGCCGAGACGGATGACGGCTCAGCAGGCGGCGACGCTCGCGGGCGAGATCTCGAAGCTCGTCGCGCAGTACGTCGAGCAGTCCGGGCGTGGACGCGAGGCGTTCCCCGCGCTCGTCCTGCGCGCGCTCAAGCAGGCGCGCTACGACCCGCGGAATCTGGGCCACTCGGGGCTGGCCAGCAAGGCGTACTGCCACTTCACCTCGCCGATCCGCCGCTATCCCGACCTGATCGTGCATCGTGCGCTCCTGCGCGAGCTCGGGCTCTCCGACGACCCCCTGCCGGGTGACCTCCAGCACCTCGCCGAGCACTGTTCGGCCCGGGAGCGCGAGGCGGGGCAGCTCGAATACCTCGCGGACGACATCTGCCTCGCCTGGCTCCTCGAGCGGCGGCTCTACGAGCTCGGCTGGGAGGAGCGCTTCGCGGGCGAGATCACCGGGATGATCGGCTCCGGGCTCTTCATCCGCTTCGCCGAGGTGTTCGAGGGCTTCCTGCCGGCGCGGCGTCTGCACGGGGAGTTCTTCGAGCTGAACGAGCTCGGCACCGCGCTCGCCGGCCGCACGACCGGGCGCACGTACCGCCTCGGTGATCCGATCGACGTACGCGTCGAATCGATCGCGCGCAACGAGGGCAAGGTCGAGCTCTCACCCGCGCAGGGCGCAGCGAGCCGTGGACGCGGCTCCCAGGCCCGCTAGGGCTCTTGCCTAGGTCCTGCGGAGCAGCGAGTCTCTGGGTCTGTGGAATCCACTGTTCGGCGGGATCAGCGCGGCGCGCCGGAATCGTCGACGAGATGGTTCGGGTCGAACCCGCCGAGATGTTCCACCGCGCTTGCGCCCGCCTTCTCGTCGCCAAGGGTCTCGCGGGCTGTCCTCCGGCTCGCCGGCTTTCTTGTCGCGCACCCGCTTGAAGATCCTCGTCAGCGTGACTGCCTCCTACCCGGCCGCAGCGTGTTTCATGCACCGGTGGAGCGGCGTGAGTCCGTTCCATCGCCTGCCTCGGGTTCTGCTGGGCACGGCGCCCGGACAAACCCCGTCCGTCGGTGCTGCCTACCGAGGAGACGGCAGCTCGAGGCGGCTGAGGGCGCGTTGTGCCTGTACGCGCATCGTTCGCGTCGGCGCCGACCCGAAGTAGATCCGGACGATCACGGAGTACGCGCGTCGCGGCCCCGCGCCCGTGAGCGCGTATTCGCCGCCGGCGACATAGGTCCCGTCGCAACAGGGGTACCGTCGTGCGGCGTCGAAGCGCAACGTGATCTGTCGCTCCGGCGTCCGCGCCGATTGGTAGATCACTGCGAAGACGAGAACGCCGCGCGGCGGTAGCCGGGAGAGGGTGGCATCGGGAGGATCTGCCGTCGGCCGGTCGCGGTAGCGGACGCCTCTCCCCATCCACGCCGTCGACTCCTTGGGCGACCTGATGTTCGGCATCGGGCCGTAGGAGGAGCTGATCGTCCCGCTCGCGCCGCGTTGCCAGCCGGGCGACGGCCGGAAGCGAAGGGGTTGCGTCCAGGGAGCGAGCGCAGCCGCGGCGACCAGTTCGAGCATCGGCGCTAGATCAGGCGCCGCTCGTGCGCCCAGCGGGTGAGCTCGTGGCGGGACGAGAGCTGCAGCTTGCGCAGGACGCTCGAGACGTGCGCCTCGACGGTCTTGATCGAGAGATGCAGGCGTGCCGCGATCTCCTTGTAGCGGTAGCCGCGCGCGATCAGCTGCAGCACCTCCCGCTCGCGCGGAGTCAGCGTCTCGAGCTCGGCATCCGCCCCGACGGGCTCGCCCGCGCGGAACGCGTCCAGCACGAAGCCGGCGAGCCGTGGCGAGAAGACCGCGTCGCCCTCGGCCACACGCGCGACAGCGTCGGTCAGCTCGTCGCTCGAGATCGTCTTCGTCACGTAGCCGCGGGCGCCCGCGCGGATCACGCCGATCACGTCCTCGGCGGCGTCGGAGACCGAGAGTGCGAGGAACTTGACTCCGGGCCGTTCCGGGGCGATCCCGGCGATCACGGCTTCGCCGCCGCCGTCGGGAAGATGGACGTCGAGGAGCACGACGTCCGGGTCGAGCTCGTGGATCAGCGGCACGGCCTCGGCCACGCTGCCGGCCTCCCCGACGATCTCCACACCGCTGCCGAGCTCCCCGCGGACGCCTGCGCGGAACAGCTCGTGATCGTCGACGAGCACGACGCGGATCATGAGGCACCTCGCGGCAGGGTGAGCTCGACCTCTGTGCCCTGGCCGGGCTCCGAGAAGATCGTCGCGGTTCCGCCGGCGCGCGCCATGCGGGCCTCGATCGATTCGCTGATGCCGCGGCGATCGCCGGCGACGGCAGCCGGGTCGAACCCGACGCCGCGGTCGCGGACGAAGACCGCGACGGTCTCCGGCCCGGCCTCGGCATAGACCGAGATCTCGTCGGCTTGTGAATGCTTGGCGGAATTCGTCATCGCCTCGCGGGCGGCGAGCACGAGCTGGGTCAAGGGGTCGTCGAGCGGCGCGTCGCCCGCGCTCGCCAGTTCGATCCGCGCACCGTGCGCCTCTTCGGTGTCGGCAACCGCGTCGGCGAGGGCGTCCGCGAACGTCGCAGAGCCGCCGTAGCCGCTGCCGTAGAGCCACCGGCGCAGCTCGCGCTCCTGGCGGCGGGCGAGCGCGGTCACGCGCGGCGCGTCGGCCGCGTGCCGCTGGACGAGTGCCAGCGTCTGCAGGACGGAGTCGTGGATGCGCGCTGCGATCTCGGCGCGCTCGGCCAGGCGGATCCGTTCCGTCCGTTCGGCGGCCAGCTGCCAGAGCCAGGGGCCGAGCACGAGGATCAAGGCGCCTCCGACCGCGCCGGCGCCGATGAAGGTGTGGGAGGGGCCGATGTGGTCGAGCAGGGTCAGCGCGCCGATCATCACGAGCACGATCCCGAGCACCGGCAGGTGCCCTCCGGGCCGCAGCGAGCCGCCGCGGCTGACCGCGACGGCGATGCCGGCGACGATCAGGCCGGTGCCGAGCACGGCGGCGCCGGACAGGCCGAGCGCGAACAGGAGCGCCAGGGAGGCGACGACGACGAGCGCCGCGCCTGGGCCGGGATGTGTGGTGCCGGAGTAGGCCCAGAGGGCCAGGTAGAGGAGGATGCCGGCGCCCCCGGCGAGGGCCAGCAGCGCGAAGACGAGCCGGACGAGCGTCGCGTCGACGTTCAGCGTCGACGCGACGCCGCCACAGACTCCGGCGATGATCCGGTCGTCATCGCTCCGTTCGAAGGGAAGGGCGGGGATCTGGGTCATCCCGCCCGGACGACGTCGACGCGGCCGGCTCCTACCCGGGCGTCGAGGTAGAGGACATTGCCGCCACCGGCATGGATGGACGCGTTGCGCCCGTCGTCGTGACGGTTGAGCACGTACAGGTCGCCGACCTTCGCGTGGGCGTCGACGACCACCGAGGCGTTTCTCGGCACGATCACCTTCAGCTCGCCGATCCCGAGCCGAGCCTTCACGTGCAGCGGCGTCGTCAACGCGACGTGCGAGAGGTCGACCCGCAGGTCGCCGATGCCGAGCGCGTAGGACGGCTGGACGGCGGAGACCGTGGTCGGGCTGTAGACGCGGTTGCCCGTCCCGTCGCTGAGGCTCACGTTGAACCACGAGAACGCGGTGACAACGGCGGCCGCGAAGAGCACGGCGAGCACGGCGGCGAACGCGGTGAAGGCGATCAGGACGCGATGGGCACGGCGGCCGCTCCGGGAAGCCCAGAGCACTGCCAGCCCTGCGATCAGGATCACGATCCAGCCCGCGCCGATCGTCGGCCAGGTGCTGGCACGGGCGAGCAGCACGGCAATCGCGACGCCGGCGAGGCCGAGTGCGACGAGCGGCCAGGGATGGTCGCGCCGCTCGGCCAGGACGTCCGCCGCGATCGACGGCTTGCCCTCTGCGGGCACGACCAGGACGGCCGCGAGGTAGACGAGGATCCCGGCGCCGCCGAGCAGCGTCAGGACGACGAGCCCGAGCCTGAAGACGGCCGGGTTGAGGTCGAAGTAGCGTCCGAGGCCGCCGCAGACGCCGGCGATCCATTTGTCGTCCGAGCTGCGCTCGAGACGCTTGACCGTGGGTGTGTGTGTGATGTGTTCGCTCATGTCTCGAGGGTGCCTGCGCGCCGGCTCTGTGGCTATCCGGCATCACCCTGGTCCGACCCTCAACGCTACTCTCGGATTGCCATGGGAGAAAAGCTGATCGCGGAGAACCGCCGCGCCCGCCACGACTATCACCTGCTCGACCGGTTCGAGGCCGGTCTCGTCCTCACCGGGACCGAGGTGAAGTCCCTGCGGGACGGGCGCGCGACGCTTGCCCAGGCCTACGCGGACATCCGCGACGGCGAGGCGTGGCTGAACGGCCTCGAGATCTCGACCTACGACCAGGGCAACCGGGCGAATCACGAGCCGATGCGGGCGCGCAAGCTGCTGCTGCATCGCCGGGAGATCGACTCGCTCTACGGGAAGGTGCGCGAGAAGGGCCTGACGATCGTCCCGACTCGGCTCTACTTCAAGGACTCACGGGTGAAGATCGAGTTGGCGGTCGCGCGTGGCAAGGAGCAGCGCGACAAGCGTCGCGACGTGGTCGAGCGCGACGCGAAGCGCCAGATGGAGCGGGCGTTGAAGAGCCGCCGCTAGGCCGCGCTACAATTTGGAAAACACATACGGGGGCGCCATGGCTTCGACGTGGTCGGTTCTCCGGTTGAGCTGCAAGCCGAGGTTCCGGTCGGCCTCGTAAAACCACCGGAAACAACGCAAGTGCGGATCACAATCTCGCACTCGCTGCCTAAGTCCTAGCGACTTAGAACAGCGTGTCGACCCGGGGAGGCCTGCGACCCGGGATCGGCATCAACTAGCAGGCTCGGCGCCAAAGGAGAGTCACTCGCCGGCGGCGCGACATTTCAGGAGGACTAGCTCGACGGTAGGTCGGTCGCCAACCGGCCGGCGAGCGAATGCAAACGGCGGCCTATGCTTGTAGACGCTCAATCCGGTGCGTCCGCGGACGCGGGTTCGATTCCCGCCGCCTCCATTCATTCCTGTTGTCGTTTCCACAACATGCTATGACGATTGGTGTTCCGTTGAAGGTGCCGTCGGCTCACGATTTCGACCCGAAGAGGCCGGAGGTTTTCAAGTCCGGCTAGCTCCCATCGCCTGTTGCAATAGGGTCGTTCCGTGAGCGACGGGCTCGATCGCCGGCTGGTCGCCGTCATGTTCACCGACATGGTCGGCTACACAGCGCTGATACAGACGGACGAACGTCTGGCCGTCGACACGCGACAGCGGTACGTGGCTGCGCTCGACCGCCAGCACGACGCCTTCGGCGGGACGATCGTCCAGCGGCTCGGGGACGGGAGCATGAGCATGTTTCCGAGCTCGTTTGCCGCGGTCGGGGCCGCGGTCGCGATGCAGCAGGAGCTCGCCGCGCAGGACGTCCCGGTTCGAATCGGCGTCCATGTCGGCGAGGTGGTCGTCGAGCCCGAGCGGCTCACGGGCGAAGCCGTCAACATCGCCGCTCGGATCGAATCGTTCGCCGTGCCCGGGGGCGTGATGCTGTCCGACGCCGCGTACGACCAGATCAGGAACCGGAGCGACGTCGCCGTCGTCGCGCTCGGGCGATTTAGGCTGAAGCACGTCGGTCGGCCGTTTGAGCTCTACGCCGTCTCAGCCGACGGCATCGTCGTCCCGGATCCCGGTGCGCTGGAGGGAAAGGGCGAGCGGCTGGCGAGCTTGCCCAGCAATCTCCCCGACCCGGCGACGGGGCTGGTGGGGCGGGCCGACGACCTGGCAGCGCTCTTCAAGCTTGCGCGCGAGCACCGGGTCGTGACGATCACCGGGCCGGGCGGGGTTGGGAAGACGCGCATCGTCTCCGAGCTCGGCCGCCGGCTCGCGCCCGAGTTCCTGGATGGTGTCGCCTTCGTGCCGATGGCCGACATCACCGAGGCTGAGGACTTCCTGCCGGCCCTCGCCGAAACACTCGATGTGAAGGAGGCTGAGGAGCGGACGCTCGGCGAGGGGATCATCGCGCTGATCGGCAACAGAAAGGCGCTCCTGCTCCTGGACAACCTCGAGCAGATCGTCACTGCCGCTCCTGAGATCGCCCGGATCGTCGAGCACTGCCCGGAGCTCCGGATCGTCACGACCAGCAGGACGCCGCTCAGAATCGACGCCGAGCGCGAGTACCCGCTCGCGCCGCTCGAGATCGACTCTGCGGTCGTGTTGTTCGTCGAGCGCGCGGGGAGGGCCGCGGAGTCGCCCGACAGCGAGGCGACCGTGGCGGCCATCTGCCAGCGTCTCGACGGCCTGCCGCTCGCGCTCGAGCTTGCCGCCGCCAGGCTTCGGCTCTTGTCGCCGGACGCCCTGCTCGAGCGGCTCGATCACGCTCTCGACGTGCTCACCTCCGGTCGTCGTGATGCGCACGAGCGGCAGCAGACGCTGCGCGCCACGATCGACTGGAGCCACTCGCTCTTGAGCGAGCAAGAGCAGCGTTCGTTCCGGCGCATGGCCGTCTTCGCCGGCGGGTGCACGCTGGCCGACGTTGAGGCGGTCTGTGCGGACCCCGGCGCAACCTGTCTCGACGAGCTGGAGTCGCTCGTCGACAAGGCGCTCGTCCAGGTGGACGGGCGGAGCGGCCGGCTTCGGATGCTGCAGACGATCGGCGAGTTCGCGGCGGAACGGCTCGACCTTGCCGGCGAGGCGGGCGAGATCGCGAGGAGACACGCACGCCGCTATGCAGAGGTCGCACGCGAGGTTCGCGATGCAATCGAAGGACCCGACCAAATCGGATCCGTGGAGCGCGGCATCGCCGAGGAAGGCAACCTGCAGGCGGCGCTCGAGACGCTCCTCGCCGGAGCCCGGGGCGGTGACGCAGCCGCCTGCGAAGGGGGAATGCAGCTTTGCGGCGACCTGTGGATGTACTGGCACATCCGCGGCAAGAACGTCAGCGCACGCGAGTACGCCGAGGCATTTCTCGCAGCGAGTCAGGGTCTGCCTACCAGCTTGGGCCGGTCCGGGGCGCTGATCAACGTCGGCCTTGCTTCCTGGATGACCGGCCAGATCGAGCGCGCGAACGCGGAATGGGGCGAGGCGTACCGGATCGCCGAGGAGGTGGGGGCCGGTCGTGAGCTGTGCCTTGCCGCGCTGTGCCAAGGGCTCGGGCTGCTCGGAGTGGACACCGAGGGCGCGCTCGAGTGGACGGCGCGCGGGATCGAGCAGAGCCGCGGTCGTAAGTTCGAGTGGGCGCTGGGCTTCGCTCTTAGCTTCAACGGCATCGCCCACGCGCTGAGCGGCAAGGTCGACGTGGCAGAGGCGCGGTACTTGGAGGCACTCCAGATTCAACAGCGGCTCGGCGACTGCGAAGGAATTGGCACGTCGTTCGGCGGTCTCGCCCAGCTGGCCGCCGGCCGCGGCGAATCGACGGCGGCCCTCGACCTCTACCGGCAGGCGCTTGCCGCGTTCGAGGCGGTCGGCGACCGGGGCGAGGTGGCGCGGATCCTGTCCGAGATGGCCTGGGCCTGCCTCGACAGCGGAGAGGTCGCGCTGGCCCGCCGCTACTTCTTCGACTCGGTGCAGGCGCACACCGATGTCGCCAGCGTGCGCGGCGTGGGGCTCTCGCTCCTGGGGCTTGCAGCCGCCGAGGCGGTCGAGCACCGTCCCGAGCGCGCCGTGCAGATCGCCGCTGCGGCCGAGGTGTACGCCCAGGAAGAAGGCATCGTCGTCGTCTACTCCGACGACACGCCGGGCCGGGAGCTCGTCGAACAGGCGCGAGCTGCGCTCCCCGCCGACGAGGTCGCCCGCGCCACCGAGACCGGCCGCAACCTCCCGATCGAGGAAGCGCTCGACCTGGCCAGACTGGCTCAAACGGCAGGGGTGTAGACGCGAAGCCGCCGCTCAAGCGGCGCCGGAGGGTTTGACAGCTGTCCGTTAGGTGGCACCCATGTCGCCGAGCAGCTCTGACAGGGGCGCGGGGAGGTTTGAGAATCGTCCGCTGAGGTCCATACGCTGTTTGTCGTTCTGACAACGTTGGGACGACCTTCGTCCGCCTGCTCGGGCGACACTTCCGAACGCTGGCTGCACGCGGGTGAGCGTTTCCTGAGTGGTTCACACTGGGATCTACACTCGGAACTCTGGAGGTCTTGTTCCTGTTCTTCCTGGAGGAGTGTGTTCGAGAAGCCGTTCGAGCAGACTCTCTAGGGGCGGTGGAGGGTTTGAGTAGGTTCCCCTCAGGTCCATTGTTGTTGTCGGTTTGACAAC
The DNA here is from genome assembly GCA_963823265.1 of uncultured Thermoleophilia bacterium. Classification (GTDB taxonomy): domain Bacteria; phylum Actinomycetota; class Thermoleophilia; order Gaiellales; family Gaiellaceae; genus PALSA-600. The sequence goes on along the minus strand of CAWGLA010000012.1, from coordinate 47,984 downwards.
GTGCTATACAAGCCGTCTGCTCAGGCGCGAGGGCCACTGCGCAAACGACGTTCGCTCGGGAACCGAATCCGACCGTTAGAGTCGTTCGCCAACCAACCGACACGGAGCGCGAAGTGATCAAGCACACGCGGCTCGAGGGGTCGCATCTCGCCGGCAATCTGTTGGGGGATCCGAGCGAACGAGATCTTTTCGTCTATCTACCCCCGGGCTACGAAGAGTCAGACCGTCGCTATCCGACCGCCTACCTGCTGCAGGCGTATGGCACCACCGCGGCAGAGATGATCACCCCGGCCACCGACGGCCAGCGATGGTCGCCGCCGCTCGAAGACGTCCTCGACCCGGTGTTCGGGCGCATGGAGGCGTCTCCGATGATCGTCGTCGTACCCGACGGCTGGTCGCGCTGGGGCTGCGGCCAGTGGGTGGACTCGCCTGTGACAGGCAACTTCGAGCAGTACCTGCTGCACGATGTGGTCTCGGCCGTCGACTCGGCCTATCGCACGATTCCGAGCGCGCGAAGCCGAGGCGTCTTCGGCTTCTCGTCGGGAGGCTTCGGCGCCTGGAATGTGGCCTCGCGCAACCCCGATGTCTTCTGCGCGCTGGCGATGCTCTCGGGCGACTCGTTTCTGGACATGACCCACAAGTTCATGCCGTACAAGTACTTCGACAGCATCTGGCCGGAGGCACCCAACGGCCCGATCGAGGGGAACATCTGGTCGGAGCTCGTTTACGACTACTCCGCGACGTACTCACCCAATCCGGATCGTCCGCCGTTCTACGTCGATCTGCCCGTGGCCTGGCCCAGCGGCGAGCTGATCCAGGAGGTCTGGGACCGCTGGCTCGCCTTCGACCCCGTCGTCAACGTTCACGACCGTCTCGACAACCTCCGAAAGCTGGCCGGGATCCTGCTCGACGCAGGCTCCAACGACGACTACAACCTGCATTGGGGCCACCGGCTCCTCAGCCACCACCTCGACGAAGCCGGGATCGCGCACGAGCACAGAGAGAACTCTGGCAATCATGGTGGCCGCGCAGACGAGCGTTACCAGGTTGCGCTGCAATGGCTGTCGGACGTCCTGGACGGCGACTGAGCTGAAACGTGCCCTACGCGGCCGTGAACGGGTTGAACATGTACTACGAAGTCCACGGGGAAGGATCGCCGCTGCTGTTGCTGCACGGCGGGAGTGGGGCGATCCCGGAGAAGTGGATCCCGTTCTTCTCACCTCGATTCCAGGTGATCGCGATCGAGCAGATGGGACACGGACGCACCCCCGATGCCACGGATCGTTCGTTCCATTACCACGACATGGCCGAGGACACGGTCGAGCTCATGCGCCAGTTGGAGGTCGAGAGCGCCGTCGTAGTCGGCTACAGCGATGGGGGGATCATCGGCCTCGACATCGCGGTCCATCACCCCGAGCGCGTGACGCGGCTCGCGGTCACGGGGGCGCAATCTCGCGTCGACGGCTACACCGAGGAAAACCAAGAGTGGGCGCGCACGTTCGATCCTGCGGTTGAGCCCGTGTCCGAGACGTACGGCCGCCTGTCTCCCGACGGCGCCGACCATTGGCCGATCGTCCTCGGACGCCTGAAGCCGATGTGGATTGCGGAACCCGACTTCACTCCGGAGCAACTGCGAGGCATCAGGGCGCCGACGTTGATCATCGTCGGCGATGAAGACATCGTCACGCCCGAGCATGCGGTCGAGATGTTCAGAGCGATCCCCGGCGCGCAGCTGTGCGTGGTTCCACATGCCGGCCACGGCGTCCTTCCAAAAGAGGTGGTTCTGACGTTCCTTCAGGAAGAAGCGAACGACGCCGCGTAACCGCCTCGAGCCCGCCGGCTCGCCGATCAGTTCACCGCATCAGGGGGACGGTGAGCTGCGCACCACGACGGCGCTTGCCTGGAATCAGCGCTCGTGAGATTCTGGAGGAGGGCCGTCGAGAAGGCGTTTGAGACTTTCAGGAGGGTTTGAGTAAGTTCCCCTCAGGTCCACTCACTCCACGATCACCCTCCATGCGCGCTCGATAACCAGGTCTTATGTCAAGCGGTTGGTTGGGAGAGCCACCGTTGGAGCGCGCACGAGCTTGTGGCTCGCGCGGTGGGGGTTCCGTGCATTGACGTCATTGCCTCGGCGCGTTACGTTCGTCTCGAGCGTCCGCACAACGAAGGAGTGGGTGTGACTCGCTTTCTCCGAATGGTCGGAGGTACAGCATTCATTCTCGGGATGCTGGCTGTGCCCGCGTCGCTTGCTGGCTCTGCCTCTCGGAGCCACACGTTCACCGTGTCGGCGCGGACCCCGACCTGGCAAAACACCGGGCTGTACATCCGTGCGGGGACGATGGCGCAGATCGCCGTGACAAGGGGGAACGGCACCTGTCACGCTGGTGCACCCGGCTGCCCGAGGAATCCCGCCGGCGCGGGGTTCTTCTGCAGCCATACCGCGATGGGCGAGGTGTATCGGAACGGGCCGGCAGGCCCCCATGTTCCCTACGGAGCAGTCGCTGGCAGAGTCGGCCCTCACGGGAAGTCGTTCCTCGTGGGCCATCACGCGGGCGTGAAGGGTCCCGGTGTGCTTTACCTCGTTTACAACGACTGCGCCCCGCCCGCCGCCTACCGCGACAACGCGGGAGCCTGGACGGTTAGGGTCATCACCCCGTAAGAGTTTTGCGAGCCCGGATCGACTGCGCCGACGACGCGTGACCGATCAGAGCCCGACGCCGTGGCTGTAGCCGCGGGCCGGGGACTGAGAGATCGTCGCGATAACCCGGTCCATGTCGGACACGAGTTCCTCCCCGACGATTGCATAGGCGTTCTGAAAGCGGGGATCGGTGTTGGACAGCGCCAGGTTTTGCCACTTCGTCTGCTGCTTGAGGTGCCTGAACCTTTCCTGAAGCACTTCTGGCAGCACGGTCAGAGAGACGCAGGGGTCGGGCGAAGCGGTGACGCCCGAGCCGGGGAAGACGTAGGTCTGGGTGAAGTTCGAGCGGATGTAATCCCGCAGGCTGCAGACGTGTGCCTGTCGAGCTCCCTTCCCGGCGCGCTTGCACCGTAGCGGGGGAACCAGAGGTAGCCCCTGAGGGCGAGTCGTTCTGGTTGCCGTTCTTTTCTTCAGCGCCGCTTGCCGCGGGCTTGTCTCTGTCTTCTTCGCGGGCGCCGTCGTTGCAAGATTGAGGAAGCCGCTCACGGCCGAGTCGAACGAGTACCAACAGGGGTAGAGACGAGGGAAGTAGATGACGAGTTGCGACCGGACTGAGGCACGCTTCGTAAACCACGAGTCCTGCAGCAAGGCGTAGACGGTTTGCTCATTCGCGCCGGACTGGACCGCCTGCGGCACGAAGCTGGTTATTCGCAAGCGCCTTAGCCTGGTCGAGCGTGGTCGTCGTCGCCGTCGCGAGTTGCTCGGTCAGGCTTTGCTTGAGAGTGTTTTCCGCCTGTCGGTCCTGCCATTGCCGCGTCAACTGCGGAATCAGGAGCGATCCGAGAACCGCCGCAAAGATGGTGATCACGAGTGGCTGCGAGCAGAAGTGGCCGACGGCCACGAGTCGCCTCTTCCACGCGGGTGTGCGTAAACGACTGTCGCGTTCTGCTCGTTCCAGGATGGCCGCGCTCATCCGGTACGGCGATGCCAGGTTGACGAGCCCAATCACGGCCCGATGGAGATGGCTCTCGAGATTCTGTTTGTCCCGGGCAATGTCTCCACCGCCGCTCGGCTGAAGGTCCTGCACTTGTTCCAGGATCGTGCGCACCTCGGCAACGGCTTGGGCAATCTGAGCCGTCGGCTGCTCACCGATCCGCGTCCAGTCCGCAATGCGCAGATCGGCCAGGCAATCGAGAGCCGTCTCGACCTCTTCGGACACGCCGTCGAACGCGCTGTCGCCTGGTCGGTCCGCCCCCCTAAGGGCACCACGGTCAGCGTCACGGAGAGCGACGTACGCTTCCTCGAGCCAGTCTGGCGTCGACGTCTCGGCCACGGGCGTCACCACCCTACGGTGCGCGCCGGTCGCGCGCCAGTGACCGATTCCAGTCGCCTCTACTTCGGCAAATGCAGCGCAAGGCCTGATACAAGCACGATCGTGCGCCTGAGCGTGATCACGGACGAGATCGACCCGAGCCTCGACCGGGCGCTCGACGTCTGCGAGGAGCTGGGAATCGACGCAGTCGAGCTCCGCTTCCTCGACCGGGTGCAGGTCGTCGACCTCGGCCTCGGCGACCTTCGAAGCATCCGGGCGAAGCTCGACCGGCGCGGTTTCGCCGTCAGTGTGATCGCGTCACCGTTCATGAAATGCGCCCGCGGCGAGCAGCAGGACGTCGTGCTCTCGGCAACCCTTCAGGCCGCGGAGATACTGGCTGCGCCGATCGTGCGCGCGTTCGCGTACTGGCGCGAGGACGATGCCCGCGCGGCGCTCCCCGATGCGGGGAAAGCGCTGCACGAAGCGGCCGAGCGCGCACACGCCGCGGGTGTGACGCTTGCGCTCGAGAACGAGCATGAGTGCAACGTCGCGACGAGCGCGGAGGCCCGGGCTGCGCTGGACGCCGCCGCCTCGCCGCACCTGCGTCTGATCTGGGACCCCGGCAACGCCGCGATGCTCGACCCGTCTGCGTTCATCGGCCTCGGTGGGCTCGAGGACATCTGGGAGCGTGTCGTGCATGTGCACGTGAAGGACGTCACCGCGTCGCAGGAGTGGACGCGCATCTGCGACGGGATCGTCGACTTCGCAGCGCTGCTCCGCTTCCTCGGCGAGGCCGGTTACGACGGCTACCTCTCGTTCGAGACGCACTACCAGCGGGACGGGAGCGGCGAGCTTGCGACGCGGGACTGCGTCGCAGCCCTCCGGGAGCTCGCGCGCGTGACACTTCGCTATGGGATCCTCGGCGCGGGCGTCGTCGTCCCGATGCATCTCGAGGGGATCGCTGCGCTCGACGACGTCGAGCTCGTGGGAATCAGCGCGCCCGACGGGGCCCAGGCGCTCGCCGAGGCCGCGCGCACGCGGGCGTTCACGGACAACGTCGAGCTGCTCACGCTCGGACTCGACGTCGTGGTCGTCGCGACGCCGCATCCGTCCCATCCAGCGCTGACACTCGAGGCGCTTGCGACAGGCGCGCACGTGCTCGTCGAGAAGCCGCTCGCCGTCCAGGTACGTGACGCGGACGCGATGATCGCCGCGGCGGACGACGCCGGCCGTCTGCTCGGCGTCTGCTTCCAGCAGCGCTTCCGGCCGGTCATCGCCGCCGCGCGCGCGCTGATCGCGGCCGGGCGGCTCGGCGGGCTCATCCGCTTGTCGATCGTCGATCCGCTCTATCGCCCGAACAGCTACTACGGGACGGCGGGCTGGCGCGGCACGTGGGAGGGCGAGGGCGGCGGCGTGCTGATGAACCAGGCTCCGCACACGCTCGACCTGCTCTGTCATCTCGCCGGGCCGCCGGCGACGGCGTGGGGGAAGGCCCGGCGACGGTCGCAGCCGATGGAGGCCGAGGACACGGCCACCGCACTCCTCGAATGGGAGAACGGCGCCGTCGGCACGCTGGCGGTGTCGACGACGGAACCGGGCGTCCAGCGCATCGAGCTGGTGGGCGATCGCGGGCGCATCGAGATCGTCGGTGAGACGATTGCCTTCGAGCAGTTCGAGCCTCCCGTGTCGGAGCACCTCGGGACAGCGCCCGGGATGTTTGATGCACCCGACCGCGTGTTGGAGAGCGTCGAGCTTCCCGCCGGACGCGGCGACCACGTCAACGTCCACGCAGACTTCGCCGCGGCCGTGCGCACGGGCGGCGTTCCGCGCGCTCCGGCCCATGACGCATTGTGGTCCCTCGAGGTCGCGAACGCGATCGTGCTCTCGACGCACACGGGTGAGGTGGTGACGTTGCCCGTCGAGCGCGACGCGTACGCATCGCTCCTCGCGGACCTGCGCTCCGGGGTTGCGGCGCTCTGACGCGCGTCGCGTTCTCGAACCTCGCCGCGCCCGCGTGGACACTCGAGCGGACGCTCGACGCCGTCGCTGAGTACGGCTACGACGGTCTCGAGCTGCGTTTGCTCGACGGCGAGCCGATCGACTCATCGGCCGTCGACGGCACGACGCGCAGGACTCTCGCGCGCACGCAGGTGCCGCTCGTGTCGCTCGACACATCGATCGAGCTCGCGCGGCCGTTCGCGCGCGACCTCGAGGCGGCGCTCGAGCTGGCGGCAGAGTGGGGCGTCCCGACCGTGCGAGTCTTCGGCGGCTCGGCCGGAGCGCCCGACGATATCGCGTCGCGGCTCGACAAGGCGCTCGGCCGCGCGGAGGACCTCGGCGTCACGGTTGTACTGGAGACGCACGACGCGTTTGCAAGCGCTGCGCTCGTCGCCGACGTGCTGCGACGCGTGGAAAGCCCGTCGTTTGCGGCGCTGTGGGACGTGCACCATCCATACCGAGTCGGCGAGTCGCCGGAGGACGTTGTGCGCGCACTGGGCTCGCGGATCAGGCTCGTGCACATCAAGGACGCCCGCCGCCGCGGCGACGACTGGCAGCTCGTCCCGCTCGGAGAAGGCGAGGTGCCGGTGCGCGAGAGCCTCGCCGCACTCGACGCGGCCGGCTACGACGGCTGGTTGACGGTCGAGTGGGAGAAGCGCTGGCACCCGGAGCTGGCCGAGCCCGAGGACGCGTTGCCGCGCGAGCTCGAGACGCTCGTGCGCTGGCGAAGTGGCCTCGAGTGACCGGCCGACTCCACATCTCCGCACGAAGCTCGATCCGACGCTAGTGCAGCTCTCTGACGGACTCGAGCCGTATCGCTCGAGGAAGCGTCGGTATCGGCTGCGCGTTCCTAGCGATCATCGGGTTCACGTACCTGCGCGTGCCCTGGACCGTCCCTGGGAGCGCGGACGCGGGTTCGATTCCCGTCGCCTCCACTCCTCCAACTGCTGCAGGAGCAGTGGTCGTGCCGCCGCAAACGCGACAGAATCGTCAGGTGCAGTCCGAGCTCCCGACCGGCACGGTGACGTTCCTCTTCACCGATATGGAGGGGTCGACGCTGCTGCTGCAGAAGCTGGGCGACGGGTACGCGGAGGTGCTTGCTGAGCACCATCGCACGTTGCGAGAGGCCTGGCGGCGGCACGACGGGGTCGAGGTCGATACGCAGGGCGATGCGTTCTTCGTCGCCTTCGCGCGGTCGTCCGATGCGGTGGCGGCCGCTGCCGATGCACAACGTGCGCTTGCCGGCGGTCCGGTGCGGGTGCGAATGGGACTGCACACTGGGGAGCCGCTGTCCGAGGAAGGCAAAGGCTACGTCGGACTCGACGTGCACAGGGCGGCGCGCATCGCCGCTGCTGGGCACGGCGGGCAGGTGCTGCTGTCTCAGGCCACAGCGGACCTCGCCGGCGCTGGTGTGCGCGACCTCGGCTTGCATCGGCTGAAGGATCTGAGTGCGCCGGAGCGCCTCTTCCAGCTCGGGACGGAGGACTTCCCGCCGCTGAAGACGCTGCACGAGACGAACCTCCCGGTTCCCGCCACGGCGTTTCTCGGTCGCCGGCAGGAGATCGAGGAGCTCGCGGTGCTGATGCGGCGACCCGACGTCCGGCTGGTGACACTGACCGGGCCTGGCGGAAGCGGCAAGACGCGGCTCGCGCTGCAGGCGGCCGCCGCCGCTGCAGACGACTACGACCACGGTGTCTGGTGGGTGCCGCTCGCCTCGCTCGCAGATCCGAGGCTCGTCGAGAATGCCGCTGCTCAGGCGCTCGGCTCGAAAGACACGTTGTCGGCGGCAGTGCGGGACAAGCGGCTGCTGCTCGTGCTCGACAACTTCGAGCATCTGCTCGACGCCGCTCCGGGCGTCGCCGAGACGATCGGCTCGTGTCCGCAGCGTGACGGTACTCGTCACGAGCCGCGAGCCGTTGCACGTCGACGGCGAGTGGGAGATCGCCGTCGACCCGCTGCGCGACCGGGAAGCAGTCGAGCTCTTCATACAGCGTGCCGCTAGCGGTGAATTCCGACTTCGCCGCAAACGGCGAGGTCGTCGAGATCTGCCCACGACTCGACTGCCTGCCGCTCGCGATCGAGCTCGCGGCTGCGAGGGTCAAGGTTCTCTCGCCGCAGGCCCTGCTCGAACGACTCGAGCAGCGGCTGCCTCTGCTCGCCGGCGGCTCGCGTCGGCGCCGGAGCGGCAGCGGACGCTGCGGGCGACGATCGCCTGGAGCCACGATCTGCTGACGCCGGCGGAGCAGGACCTGTTCGCCCGCCTCGCCGTGTTCACCGGCGGTTGCACGCTGGACGCCGCCGAAATGGATCTGCGGTGCCGACGTCGATGCAATCGGCTCGCTTGTCGACAAGAGCCTGCTCCGGTGGACGCGGCGGCCGCTACTGGATGCTGGAGACAATTCGCGAGTTCGCCGCAGAACGGCTCGACGAGCTCGCGGACGTCCTCGCTCCGGGACGGTCACGCGGCCTGGTACGTCGAGCTCGGTGAGCGTGCGCGCCCTGAGTTGCGGGCGCGGGAGGCTCGGACGTGGCTCGAGCGGCTCGACTCCGAGCACGCAAATCTACGAGCGGCGCTCGAGCACCTGCTCGAGCGCGGGGACGCGGACGGTGCTCTGCGACTCTCGGGGGCGATCTGGCCCGTACTGGGCAGACACGCGGTCACTGGACCGAAGGGCGGCGCTACCTCAGCGCCGCCGTCGCCCTCGGGGCAGATCTCGAGCCGGAACGACTCGTCAATTCGTTGTGGGGCGCGTCAATCCTCGCGCAGTGGCAGGGCGACATCGACGAAGGCGAGCAGCTCGCGTACCGCATCCTCGAGATCTCGCAGACCGCCGTGGATCGGGAGCATGTCTATGAGGTGGCGATCCACCTGCTTGCGATCGCCGCGTCCAAACGGAGTGAGCGCGACCAGGCACTCGCTTTGCTAGAGAAGTCCCTGGCGATCGGCCGTCGTGGGGGCGACCAGTGGCTGCTCGCAATCGCGCTGAACAACCTCGGCAACCTGCTCATGCTCGGGGGCGAGTACGAGCGCGCCACCGAGCTCTTCGAGGAGAGCCTGGCGATCGGCGAGGCGCGGGGCGACCTCGATCGACGGGCACGTGCTCTACAACAATTTGGCTCGCGAGTCACGTCGGGAGCCTCCTTAGTCCTGGGCACGATGCCCGGTTCGTCCGGCCTGAGAACGCAACGCTATCGTCGCACCGCGTTACAGATCGGAACGGAGTGGGGGTCTCGATCTTGCCCAAGAGCGGCGCGGTGGGGAGTGCTGCCTCCTGTGCGGAGGCAGCACTCTCATGCTCCTATGGATAGAGCCCGCGCGTGGTTGTCGCCTCGGCGACTCGCTGTACGGCGAGTCCGTACGCGGCGACCCGCATCGGCAGCTTGCGCGCTTGGCTGACCTGCCATGTCTCGTCGAATGCGCGGGTGATGATCTCGTCGAGGCGCTCGTTGACCTCGTGCTCCTTCCAGAAGTACTCCTGGAGTCCCTGCACCCACTCGAAGTAGGAGACAACGACGCCTCCGGCGTTCGCCAGGATGTCGGGCAGGATCACCACTCCGGCGTCTTCGAGGATCGCGTCGGCCTCGGGAGTGACGGGACCATTCGCGCCCTCGCAGATGATCGACGCCTTGATGCGGTGGGCGTTGTCGCCGTCGATCACCTGTTCCAGCGCGCATGGTGCGAGCACGTCGCACTCGAGCTCCAGCAGCTCGGCGGGATCGATCTCGTCGGCCCCGCTCAAGCCTCGCAACGTTCTGTGCTCGCGCTTCCAGGCGAGCGCAGCAGGGACGTCGATGCCCTTGGGATTGTGGAGCGCGACGGTGGAGTCGGAGAGACCAACCACCTTCGATCCATGCTCGTGCAGGAACACCGCCAGGAAGCTGCCGACATTGCCGAATCCCTGGACGACGCAGGTCAGGTCTTCGAAGCGGCGATCGAGCTTCTTCAAGGCCTCACGAATCGTGAACAGTGCACCGCGTGAAGTGGCTTCCTCGCGTCCGAGAGAACCGCCGATCGTCAGCGGCTTGCCTGTCACCACGCTGAGGACCGGGTAGCCCATGTTCATCGAGTAGGTATCGAAGATCCAGGCCATCGTCTCCCCGTTCGTGTTTACGTCCGGGGCTGGGATGTCGATCTGCGGACCGATCTCTCGGACGATCTCACTGGCGTAGCGGCGCGTCATGCGCTCGAGCTCGCCTCGCGACATGGTCTTCGGCTCGCAGGCAATCCCTCCCTTCGCCCCGCCGAAGGGAATCCCAGTGAGCGCGCACTTCCAGGTCATCCACATGGCAAGCGCCTGCACCTCGTCGAGCGTGACATCCGGGTGGTATCGAATGCCGCCCTTCGAGGGTCCGCGCGCCATGTTGTGCTGGACGCGGTATCCGTCGAAGACCCGGATGCTGCCGTCGTCCATCCTGGTGGGGACCGAGACGACAACCGCTTTCTTGCACCGCTCGAGAACTCGCACCAAACCTTCGTCGATCGCGAACGTCTCGGCGACCCGGTGCAACTGCGCCTGCGCGACCCCGAACGGGTTCAACTTCAAATGCGACTCCTGTGTGACTGTGGCCACGATTTCTCCTTTCATCGCCATGCTGAGCGCACAGTGCGACCAGCCGGTCGCAGCTACCTGGACCCTGCGCGCTCCGTACGTCCGGGTCATCCGGGCCGACGCTGATCAGCGTGCTCACGACTCCGGATCGGTGAGGCTGGGGTCCCGGGCCGGGCGCCTTGATCAGCTCGATCCGCGGTCTGTGTTGAGTCCGAGCTTCTCGAAGTACGCGCAGACCGACTCGTCCGCAAGCTCGGGATAGGTGTACCCGAGCCGCTCGCCGACTTCGCGGGCAACCCGACGGAACAGCTCGATCGTCCGTCCAACCGAATCGTGGGCGGTTTCGAGCTGAGCGGCGATCTCCTTCGGCAGCTCGCGCTCGATGCCGCGCCCGTAGGCGCCGGGCTTCCAGTTCCAGTCGCGATCGAGCTCGATGCGCCATTCGAGCATCGTCCGCAGGCAGCCGTAGGTCAATTCCTCGTCGAGCACGAACCGTGCAAAGAACAGCTCGCCACGAGCATGCGCCTTCGCCACGTATGTCGCGCTCCACCAGAACTCCTCGACGAGCGCCACGTACTCCTGCTCCGTCGGCTTTGCAGGGATGTGTGCGCGGAACGTCGGTCGCGGCCACCGGGCAGTCGCACTGTCCTTGTCGAGCAGAACGCGGTAGCCGACGTCGAGGTTGTGACTCAGTCCGTGCTCTGCGATCAGCTCCGGAACATTCGTCGGCCAGAGCAGCCAGTCGACCTTGACGCCGTCTTCGTAGACGACACCGCGGAAGAACGTGAGCGTCCCATGGACGTCGTGCTCATCTCCCCAACGCGCCGCAGGCGTGCCGTAGGCAGCAGCCGGGTCGAAGCGGTCGAGGTCGGTGAGAGCGAGGATGACGTCGTAGTCCGAGAGCTCGTCCGGCGGCCCTTCCTGCCCGGCGCGTGTGCTCGTCACCACGACGAGCCGCACGGCGTCCTCGGCCTTCGCCCAGGCGAGGATGCGCTCGAGAACCGGATCAGCTGTGGTCATGGACATCAGTTTGAGGGCCGGGCTCTTGTTCAGGGACCCGACGACGGCGTAGGATCGGCTTTGTGCTGTCGTCCGAAGGAAGTGAGGAAATGGCAGGCATCGCCATGACAAGTCCGTCCGATCACCGAGGCCGTTCAATCCCTACGTGAGCAGGTGCGCGGCCGAGTGATCAGCCGCCGCGGACGAAGGCTACGACGAGGCGCGGTCGGTCCACAACGGGATGTTCGACAGGCATCCGCTGGCGGTCGTGAAGGCCGAGCAGGTCGGCGACGTCATCGGTGCCGTGAACTTCGCCCGCGAGCACGGGCTCGATCTCTCCGTGCGCTGCGGCGGGCACAGCGGGCCTGGTTTTGGGACAAACGACGGAGGCGTGGTCATCGACATGTCGGCGATGCGCACCGTACGTGTGGATCCGAGGAACAAGACGGCCCGCGCCGATGCCGGCGCGACGTGGGGGGACTTCAACTACGCAACCCACGCCTTCGGGCTGGCGACGACAGGCGGGATCATCTCGACGACGGGCGTCACCGGTCTCACGCTGGGTGGAGGGATCGGCTACCTGGACCGCGCGCTCGGCCTGTCGATCGACAATCTGATCTCTGCAGACGTCGTGACCGCGGACGGGAGGTTCGTCACCGCGAGCGAACGCGAGAACGAAGACCTCTTCTGGGGTCTCCGTGGCGGCGGTGGCAACTTCGGTGTCGTGACCTCGCTCGAGTTTCGGCTCAGTGAGGTCGATCAGGTCTTCGCCGGGCCGATCTTCTACAACCTCGACGACGCGGCCACCGTGTTTCGCATGTTCGATGAATTCATCCGCGAGGCTCCGGAGGAGTTCGGCGGCTTCCCCGGATTCCAGATCGCCCCGCCGTTGCCGTTCATCCCGGAGGACCGGCACGGCGACACTCTGTGTCTCGTCGTTGTGCACTGGGCGGGCCCCCTCGACCAGGCCGAGAAGGCGCTGAAACCGTTCCGAGACGTCGCGCCGATCGTTGCCGACGGCAGCGGGCCGCTGCCGTATCCGGCGCTGAACGGCGCGTTCGACGCGCTCTATCCGAAGGGGCTTCGTGCGTACTGGAAAGGGGCCTTCGTCAAGGACCTTCCGGACGCTGCGATCGCCGTCCACGTCGAGCATGGATCCCAGGTCCCCGAGTTGACCTGCACGATGCACCTGTATCCGATCAACGGCGCATGCCATCGCGTGGGAGCGAACGACACCGCGTTCGCCTACCGCGACGCCACGTATGGGATGGTGTTCCTGGCGGGCTGGACCGACCCGGCCAAGGACTCCGAGCGGATCAAATGGCTGCGCGACTACTACGAAGCATTGTCGCCCTACTCGGAGCCCGGCGGCTACATCAACTTCATGCAGGACGACGACTACGACCGAATCCGAGACAACTACCGCGAGAACTACGACCGCCTGGTCCAGGTGAAACGCGCCTACGATCCCGACAATCTCTTCCACATGAACCAGAACGTCGCACCGTAGGCGCGCGGCCCGCGTGCTGCTCGGAGACCGTCGGCTGCTGCCGTCGAGGCGCTCGAGAGCGCCCCGACCCAACCTGCGCCGGCAACTGCTGGAACTCGATGTGCGTGGCGTCTCGGTGCCCCTGTGAGGCGTGGGGAGGAGTTGGTCGATTACGTCAAATCGATGATCGCCCGGGAGGTCGGATGACGTTCTGTGTCCGATCCGCGGGAAGGTCGCTGGAGAGCTCGACCTCGACCTCGACAACGCGGCCTACCGGTTGCGTCGGAACGACGTTGCCTCCGATTCGCTCGCCGTCGACGACAAGGCACGAGGCACGCCCGTGAGCGCCGCGTCGTTTGCGAACCGCTATGCGGTAGGTGGCTCCCCGGAACCGACGTTCGGCGGTGAAGCCCTCCCAGTCGGTCGGAAGGCACGGATCGATCCGTAGCCCGTCGTGCTCTGCGCGGATGCCGAGAATCCACTGGGTGACGGCGACGAAGTTCCACGCGGCAGTTCCGGTGAGCCATGAGTTCTTTGCTTCGCCGAATGTGGCAGCGTCGCGGCCCGCGATCATCTGGGCACACACGTACGGCTCGCAGCGGTGGGTTTCGCTGATCTCCTCGCGCGCCGACGGGTTCGTCCGCAGGTAGTAGTCGAGGGCCGCATCTCCGTGCCCAACGAGGGTCTCTGCGATGACGATCCACGGATTCGTGTGGCAGAAGACCCCGGCGTTCTCCTTGTATCCGGGCGGGTACGACGTGATCTCGCCGAGCTCGAGTCGATACTGGGAGTAGGCGGGCTGGAGGAGCACGAGCCCGTGCGGGGTGGCGAGGCGCTCGTGCACCGAAGCGAGGGCCTGCACCGCCAGACCGTCGTCGAGCCCGATGCCGGCCATCACGCACATGCCTTGCGGCTCGATGAAGATCTGTCCCTCGTCGTTCTCCGCGCGACCCCACGGGCCGGCCGGCGTCGTCGTACGCCCGGCGGAACCACTCTCCGTCCCAGCCGTAGCGGCGGACCGTCTCACCCATCCGCGTGCCCGCCGAGACGGCCGCAAGCGACTCGGCATCGTCACCGAGCTGCTCGGCGATCGTGGCGAGCTCGCTCGCCGCGAGGATGAAGAGACCACCGATGAAGACCGACTCTGCGACCCCACCTTCGCGGTGCGCGGTCGTCTGGAATGACTCGCCGGGCGTTTCCGAGAAGCAATTGAGGTTCAGGCAGTCGTTCCAGTCCGCATGTCCGATCAGCGGCAAGCCGTGCGGTCCGAGCCGGTCGAGCGTGTAGCGGAGGGCCCGCTGCAGGTGCTCGTAGAGTGCGGTCTCGGAGCCTTGACGGTTGTCGTAGGGAACCGGTTCATGGAGGATCGAGGCGTCGCCCGTCTCCTTGAGGTACGCCGCGGCGGCGAGGATCAGCCAGAGCGGGTCGTCGTTGAAACCGGAGCCGATTGCGTCGTTGCCGCGCTTGGTGAGCGGCTGGTACTGGTGGTAGGCACCGCCGTCCGGCAACTGGGTCGCAGCGAGGTCGAGGATCCGTGCTCGTGCCCGCGCGGGGACCAGATGCACGAAGCCGAGGAGATCCTGGTTCGAGTCGCGGAAGCCCATCCCTCGCCCGATGCCGGACTCGAACAGCGACGCCGAGCGCGAGAGGTTGAAGGTGACCATGCACTGGTACTGGTTCCAGATGTCGACGGTTCGATCGACGTGTTCGCTCGGTGTGGACACCTGCAGTCCGGCAAGCAGTCCTGTCCAGTAGTCACGCAGACGCTCGAATGCCGCCTCGACCTCGGTCGGGTCGCGGTAGCGGTCGAGCAGCGGCCGGACCCGGCGCTTGTCGATGAGCTGGGAGCCGGGCGGGTCGAACTTCGCATCGCGTGGATTCTCGGCGTAGCCGAGCACGAAGACGATCTCGCGGGACTCGCCGGGCTCGAGCGCGAGCTCGATCCGGTGCGAGCCGCACGGTGACCAGCCGTGCGCGATCGAGTCGCGGGAGCGTCCCTCCTCGACCGCGATCGGCCGGTCCCAGCCCCGATAGGGGCCGAGAAACGCCTCAGCCTGCGTGTCGAATCCAGCGGGCGTCTCGGAGCAGGCGAAGTACGCAAAGTGCTCACGGCGCTCCCGGTACTCGCTCTTGTGGAAGATGACGCCGTCCTCCACCTCGACTTCGCCGACGGAGAGATTCCGTTGAAAGTTCGTTGCGTCATCCGAGGCGTCCCAGAGGCAGAACTCGACCGCGCTGAACAATGAGAGCCGGGCGGGAACGTCGCGTTGGTTCACGACGCGCGTGCGCCAGAGCTCGAGCGTCTCGCCGAGCGGTACGAAGTAGAGCGTCTCGACCTCGATCCCGGAACGACGCGATCCGATGATCGTGTACCCGAGTCCATGGCGGCACTGGTACTGCTCGAGCTCGCTTCTGGTCGGTTGCCAGGACGGAGACCAGAAGTCTCCGGAGTCCTCGTCGCGGACGTAGAGGTACCGGCCGCCCGAGTCGAGCGGGATGTTGTTGTACCGGTACCGGGTCAGTCGACGGAGACGGGGGTCGCGGAAGAACGAGTAGCCGCCCGCGGTGTTCGAGACGATGGCGAAGTAGTCCTCGCTGCCGAGGTAGTTGATCCACGGGAGCGGAGTGTCCGGTCGCGTGATCACGTACTCCCGCGCCGCGTCGTCGAAGTGGCCGTAGCGCACTACGCTCCCGCCCGGCCCGTTGCGGCGCGTGGCCCGGACGGTTCGCGAATCACGAGCTCTGCTTGCTGTGATCGAGGCCGTGTCTGGCCACCGCGACCGTGCCCAGCACCGCGAAGAACGCAACCGCCACCCCAGAGGGAACGGAGGTCGAACTGCCTCCAGGGCCCGAGTTGCTCACGATGTCCGAGCCCCACACCGAGGCACAGACAACCGCGAGCCACATCGCGAAGATCGACAGGCCCGCCCACATCTCGGTGATCTCGAGGGCGTCGATCCAGCGCGGCCGCTCCGGCACGAGGGGCGCAGGACCGTGCGAAACGCTTGTCATGGACACCTCCCTTCCGCCGCAGACTGCACCGGCCTGGATCGGGCCGCATCCGCGAAAACCAGTACCTCGGCGTCACGACGGGTGATCCCGGCGGCGGGGATCCGCAAATCCGCGGATTCGCAGAGCCGGGAGAACGCGAGACACTGGCTCTGCACCCGAAAGGAGGTGAGCCATGACCACGCTCGAGAAGTGGGCTCCGCTCCCCGACCTCGACATCGTGGAGCGGCGCATGCGTCGTTTCTTCGAGGATGTCGGTGTGGCGCCGTCGATCACGCCGGCCGCGGATGTCTACGACATCGGTGGTGAGCTCGTCGTCGAGCTGGACGTGCCTGGGTTCGATGAGCACGACCTCTCGGTCGCCGTCACCGACCACACGCTGACGATCAGCGGTTCACGCCGGAGCGACACGGCGGAGGACGAGAAGAAGGTGCGCTTGCGCGAACGGCTCGAGGCGCACTTCGAACGGCGTTTCCAGCTGCCGATCGAGGCTGACACCGAGCGCGTGACCGCGGAGTACGGCAAGGGCGTCCTCACACTGCACGTGCCAAAACTGGCTGCCACGAAACCGCGGAGCGTGAAGATCCTCACGAAGTGAATCCGAACGCCGGAACCAAGTGCGGCCGCCGCGCGATTCCCGCGGCGGCCGCACCGTCACACACCTGAAAGGACGCTCATGACGAAAGCGATGCCCGCAGAACCACACGTAGGTGATCGCGTCGAGATCGCCGGTCACCGGGTCGGCGAAGCCCAGCGCCACGGCGAGATCGTCGAGGTTCTCGGCACCTCGCCGAACCAGCACTTCCAGGTTCGCTGGCAGGACGGTCACGTGTCGCTGCTCTACCCCGGCACCGACGTCGCGATCGTCCGCCGGCGGCCGGCGTCGGCCGCTCGCAGCACGCGTCGGCCTGTCTGAGCTGCCTGTGCCACTGGATGCCGGCCACGGGGGCTGAGTTCTCAGCCTCGGGTCGGCACGCCGTTGCAACCTCGACTAGAGGTGGAGCGGCGCCCTCGGATGCTCTCGTCCGAGGTTCTGGTCTCGGGGGCGAACGTCAGCCACCGATGATCGCTCCTGATCCGCTGACCGTCTTCGTAACGTGCGCGGGATTGCCTCGGTAGACGATCGATCCGCCGCCCGAGATCGCGGCATCAAGACGGTCGAGGGCGGTCAGCATCATCGTCCCGGACCCGCTGATCGAAGCTCGCACGTTCTCTGCGCTGAGGCCGATCAATCCCGCCTGGCCCGACCCGGCGATAGTGGTCATGAGTCGCGTCGCAGTCCCGCTCGCGTTGATCACGCCCGACCCAGGAATCGCCAGCGTGAACTGGTTGGCCTCGATCCCCGTGACGGTGACAGTGCCTGAGCCGCTGAGCGTGAAACCATCCAATGTCCGAACCCCCACCGTCACGCTCATCGGTGTCGTCGTCGCGAAGCTCCCCGGCCTGTTGCCGATGACGAGCCGTCCGGCCCGCACGCGTGTCGTGACGCGCCCGACCAGATTGTCGTCGCCGCGAACGACGACCTGCTGCCGGCTGCCGACTCTGACAGTCACGTTGTTGCTGCCTGCGAGCTCCGCGCTGGTGAACCGAGGCACGGTCCGGACTTGAGTGACTGCGTGGCCCGATCCCTGCAGCGTCGCGGAACCCGACGAGTTTCCGCCGGCGTTGACCTTCACCAACAGAAAAGCGCCAATGGATGCAAGCGCAGCACCGAGTACGAGCCCGAGCAGCAAGTTCGAATGCAGCGGCCGATGATGTACAGGTGTTGGGGCGAACGTCATGATCCCCCCTTTCGGTGAGCTACATCGGAAGTGTTTCGCGGGGAGTGGTCCCCGTCATCGGGGAAACTGCGGAGCGCCTCCAGCCATCCGGTTCACGCGTGCTCCCTGAGGTATTGGTGCACGAAGGCGATCGCCATGCTGCCCTCGCCGACCGCCGCCGCGACGCGCTTCACGGGGCTGAATCGGACGTCGCCGCAGGCGAAGATGCCCGGGACGCTCGTCTCGAGGAGGTACGGGTCCCGTTCGATCTGCCACCGTCCCGCGGCGCGCACGTCGGGGCCGGTGAGCACGTAACCCTTCTCGTCGAGTGCGATCTCCGGTGGGAGCCACGCCGTCTCGGCGTCGGCGCCGATGAAGATGAACAGGCCACCCGACGCCAGCCGAGTCGTCTCGCCGGTCGCGGTGTTGCGGACGTCGATCCCCTCGAGGGAGGTGTCGCCGTGTGCGGCGACCACCTCGGTCCGATATCCGACGCGGATGTTCGACCGAGTGCCGAGCTGTTCGACGAGATACTGCGACATGCTCTTCGCGAGCGTTTCGCCGCGGTAGAGGATGGTCACGCTGCGGGCATGCGAGGAGAAGAACATCGCCGCCTGCCCGGCTGAGTTTCCGGCGCCGACGATGTGGATGTCCAGCCCGTGGGTGTTCGCTGCTTCGCTGCGTGCCGCGCCGTAGAAGATGCCCTTGCCGGCGAGACGGTCGAAACCTTCGAACGCCAGGCGCCGCCAGGTGACGCCGCAGGCGAGAATGATCGTCTGGGCGCGCAGGACGTCGCCGCCGTCGAGGTGCACCTGATGGGTCGCGGCGTCGAGCCGAGTGATCGATCTCGTGACGAGGATCTCGGCGCCGAGCCGGCGCGCCTGCTGCAGCGCCCGGCTCGAGAGCTCGTCGCCCGACACGCCCGAGGGAAAGCCGAGGTAGTTCTCGATCCGGGAGGATGTGCCCGCCTGGCCACCTGGTGCCTCGCGCTCGATCACGAGTGTGCGAAGCCCCTCGGAGGCGCCGTACACCGCGGCTGCCAGGCCGGCCGGCCCCGCACCGACGATCACGGTGTCGTACTCGGCGGCCGCCGGCTCGGTCGGGAGGTCGAGGAGCTCGGCCACACGTCGAAGCTGGGGTCGCACAGCGGTCTTGCCGTTCACGACGCGAACGGCGGGGAGGTCACCCTCGGCCGGCAGTGCGCCCGACCACTGCTCCGCATCGGCCGGCACGTCCGGTTGGAGCCATCTGAACCGGATCTGGTTGCGGTCGAGGAAGCGCCTCAGCTCCGCGCAGGAGCTGTCCGACCGACGGCCGAGGACGATCGCCCTGAACGGGATCGGTGCGGACGCACGGGCCTGTAGGCCTTTGGCTCCCCCGAGCCGGTGGGCGGCCAGAAGGGCGATCCGCTCCGCGATCTCCGGCGCGGTGGCGGCGAGCTCCTGGTAGTCGTCCAGCTCGATCCGGAACACGCGCGTCGGTTCCGCTGCTCGGAACCCGCCGGGGTGGAGCAATCCGAACGCGATCGACATCTCCCCGAACACCTCACCGGGCCTCCGCTCGCCGATCACGCTCTCCATGCCGTCGACGCGCCTGATCACGTCGATCCGCCCCTCGAGAACGCCGAACAACGCCCGCCCGTCACCCTCGTGCACGGCGGACTCGCCGGGCGCGAGCTTGATATCCGACACCACGCGCGAGAGCCGCTCGCGTTCGGCCGGTTCGAGGTCGGCGAATACCGCGACGCGACAGATCTCCTCCGCCGTCACCATGAGGTGCGCCACGCTAGCTGCACCGGCGTTTCGGTGCGGGTCGACCCTCGATGAGGGTCGCCGTCAAAGTTGACAAGTCGGCCGCGGGTGAAGGATGGTGGTCATCTTCATTGGCCCGTCGCGACAAATGGCGGGTCGACTCGAGGAACGGGAGGCGTTTTGGACGAGTCGTTGAGGCGCGCGGAGACGGGTGTCCTGAGTTGGATCGACAAGGACATCACG
Source organism: uncultured Thermoleophilia bacterium (assembly GCA_963823265.1). Classification (GTDB taxonomy): domain Bacteria; phylum Actinomycetota; class Thermoleophilia; order Gaiellales; family Gaiellaceae; genus PALSA-600. The sequence continues at coordinate 28,235 of CAWGLA010000012.1, read as the reverse complement.
GAGCCGATGGAGAACTTCCAGGACCCTCAGCAGGAGTGGCGGCGGCTCTTCTCCGAGCTCTACGGCACGTTCCTGCTCGTGATCGTCGCCGCGGGCGGCGGGATGATGGGCGAGGCGTTCCCGAACACGATCACCCGCACCGCAGCGGTGGTTGCGCCCGGGTTGATGGTGATGGGGATCATCATGTTCATGGGCAAGGTTTCGGGCGCGCATCTGAACCCTGCGGTCAGCATCGCCTTCTCGCTCCGCGGTGACTTTCCGTGGCGGCGGGTGCCCGGCTACATCGTCGTGCAGCTCGTCGGTGCCTCCCTGGCCGCGCTCTTCCTGCACGAGGTGATCAAGGTCTCGGCGAAGTTCGGCTCCAACTACCCGGCGAGCGGCTACTCGGGCTGGCAGGCCTACTTGATGGAGGCTCTGCTCACCCTCGGCCTCGTCAGCGTGATCCTCGGGACGGCCTCGGGGGCGCAGAACATCGGGATCTTCGGTGCGATCGGCGTCGGCTCCTACATCGCTCTGGCCGGCCTCTGGGGGAGCCCGATCTCCGGCGCCTCGATGAATCCGGCGCGCACCTTCGGCCCCGACCTCGTCGGCCGCGACTTCGGAAGCTACTGGGTCTACGTCGCAGGCCCGATCACAGGCGCGATCATCGCGGTCGGGTTCGCCTTCGTCCTCCGTGGTGAAGGCGGCGGGAAGGCAGGCTCCGCCGCTGCCCAGGGCGCCATCGACACCGAAGCCGAACGACCCGACCAGGACTGACGCGCTCGGCAGGGCCGTCGAATGCCACGGCGAGGCCCGCAGGCGGGACCTCGCCGTGCCGTGTCGGCTGAAGTGAGTGCTACGCGTCGTAGTGGCCGCCGAGCTCCGCCGCCTGGGGCCGGCCCTTGTGCCCGGCCTCCTGCATGATCGGAGGGACCTCGGGATCGGAGACGAAGCTCTGCCAGCCCGCGCCGTCCCAGTCGAAGAGCACCCAGACGCGGTCGTCTTCGTTGGGATCGCGAAAGACGTGCGCGCCCTTCGACCCGTGCTGCCTGCGCTTCTCGGCGCCCTTGGTCGAGAAGATCGTCACGAAGCGGTCGAAGTCCTCGACCTTTGTGGTTGCCAGGATCAACGTTCTCCTCCTCGTCGGTTCTCGGCACCGCTGCTCGACGCCGAATGTGCAAGCGAGTGTGCTCCTCGGACTGCGGGACCACATCGGGCGAACGCCCTATGGCGCTTTGCGCCTAGGCGGCGCGAACGAGGTCTTGCTCGAAGGCCCAGAGGGTCGCCGCGGCGCGGCTGCGCACGCCGGCCTTCTGGTAGACGTGCTGGATGTGGTGTCCGACCGTCTTGGCCGAGATGCCGAGATCCTCGGCGATCCGCTGGTTGGACTCCCCGCGCACGAGGACGAGCAGGACCTCCAGTTCGCGGTCGGTCAGTCCGGCCGGCAGCTCACGGGGCCGCTGCTGGACTCGATGGCCCGCGGCGTTGAGCACTGCATCGACGGCGTCCCCATCGAGCCGTCCCGCCGCAGCCTCCTGCAGCAACTCGGCCTCGGCGTCGGGCACGTCGAGCGCCGGCCGGTACGGCCGCGCCTCCCGCATCGCCGCGTAGCAGTCCGCCGCAGCGAGGATGCGGGCTGCCTGGTCGAGGCCCTGGGCGCCGGTGCCGCGGTGATAGCCGGAGCCGTCGAGCCGTTCGTGGTGCGAGCCGGCCAAGACCCCGATCGGAGCGAGCGCCGGCGACTGGGCGAACGCTCGCTCCGTGAAGTGAGGATGAAGCCGCACCCGCTCCCATTCTCCGAATCCGAGCCGCCCCGGCTTCTCCCAGATCGCATTCGACACGCCGACCCGTCCGAGGTCGTGCGCGAGCGCTGCGCGTCGTAGGAGGGTCACCGACGCTGCCGGCAGTCCCAGGCGCCAGGCGGCGGCCTCGGCCAGCTCGGCCACGCCCGTCGAATGCTCGCGCAGCCACGGTGACTTGAGACCGGTGAGCGCCCCGATCGCCGCGAAGGCGGCGTCGACCCGGCCGCCTGCGATCCAGATCCGCGGTAACGGCTCGATCTCCAGCGCCTGCTCCCACAGGCGCGTCTCGTCCAGCTCGGCGAGCAGTTCATCGAAATTCCGCAGCGCAAGGGCGGCGAGCCGAGGATCGTAGGCGGCGTCCGTTCGGCGTTCGACGACGGCCCGGGCCTCGGCGGGGCCCGAGGCGGAGAGGAAGAGGGAGATGTCCCGGCCGACGTGCAGGAGCCGCATCGGCAACGGGATCTCGTCGCCACGCGCGCCCGGGAAACCGCGTCCATCCCAGCGCGCGAACACGTACTCGAGCGCGTCCTGGATGTTCGCAGTCGAGGCCGAGCCAACCGGCGAACCGCTGGGCCACCTCGCACATCGTCGCGAACGACGCACGGGCCCGCGGGGCGGCGTTCGCGATCGCGTCCTCGATCATCGCGGCGCGGTCCTCCGGGGCCCGGCCGACGCCGACGTTCGCCCGGTAGAACGCGAGCACCTCCGCGGAGTTGACCGGGTCGATCAGGAAGAACGCGGCCCGGTGCGCGATGTCGTCCCCGAACAGCGCCGCCGCTTCGTGCCCGTTCGACGTGCAACCCGAGGCGTGGAGGAGCGCGACGTAGTAGGTGTCGGCAAGCTCCTGCTCCGAAGCCCCGGCGAGCTCGCCGAGACGAACCGCGAGCACAGCGGTGCGCAAGGCATGCTCGAGCGGCTGCCCCGTACCGAGGTCGGTCGCGAGCGAGAGGGCGCCGACCACCTCGGCCGCGCGGATCGGGCGTTCCTCCCCAGGCGGTGCTGTTGCGACGCCGCCGGAGTCCTCAGCCGCCATGGCGTGATCCTACGCCGTCCGCCAGGTCGTGCCTGCGGGGGCATTCGAGGTCTCGGCGCGACGCGTCTCGGCTAGGCCGCTGCTGCGCCGGCGGACGGAGCCTCGTCCTCGGCCTCGTCCTGAGCGGGCGGGAAGTCCTCGGCAGCGCTCCCCGGGATCCGGCCCAACAGATCACGAACCAACGAGTCGAGTCGCTCGCGCGTGCCGGAGAGGAACTGATCGGTGTCTTGCCGATATTCCTCGAGGGCTGCGACCACCTCCTCGATCAGCTTGTCGGCGCGGATCCGGGCCTCGCGGATGATCTCTGTCGCGTCCTGCCGTGCCTTGGCACGGATCGCCAGGCCCTCGTCGGTGAGGCGCTGCTGCGCTTCGCTCGCGCCGCGCCGTTCCTCCTCGATCTCCGCCTCCGCCGCCTTGCGCAGATCGACTGCGATCACCTGCGCCGTCACGAGGGCGTCGGCCACGGCCTTGACGCGTTCCCGGTGGCGTTCGAGCTCCTCTGCGAGCTCGTCGACCTGGCGGCGCAGGTCGTCCCGCTCGCCCGTCAGCGCCGCATTGTGCTCCTTCAGCTGCGCGAGGACGGCGTCGGTCGCTCTGCGGTCGTAGCCGCGGAAGCCGACCGGAAGCTTGGGCTGCGCCTCGGGTGCCGGGGACATGCGCTCACTGTGCCCGCAAGTCGGCGGCTTCGCAATCCCTCACCTGACTGATGTTTCGCCGTTCGGGCGGGCACGATCGACCCTCACGACGCACCGACCCTCACGACGCACCGCGGCCGCGGAAGGTGTAGGACTGCATCGACCCGCGTTGAACCAGGGGCCTGAGTCGAAATAGGCTTGACGTGGCAGCTCCGGCGAGGTCGGAGCTAGTCGGGACATCGACTAGAGAGGTGAAGCGATGAAACAACCGATGGCAGGCTGGATCGGGTTTGCAGGGGTGATGATGTTGGTCATCGGCACGCTCGATTTCTTCGAAGGCCTGATCGCGGTCATCCGCAACAACTATTACGTGATCCACGGGAACCAGCTGATCGTGTTCGACACGACCACCTGGGGCTGGATCATGATGATCTGGGGAGTTCTTCTGTTCCTGGTTGGTCTCGCACTTTGGTCCGGGGCAGGTTGGGCACGGTGGACGACGATCTTCCTCGTCGTCGTGAACGTTCTCGGTCAGCTCAGCTGGCTCGGAGCGAGCGCCTATCCGCTCTGGGCGCTCGTGATCATCACGTTGAACATCGTGGTGCTCTTCGCGCTCTGCGTACGCTGGGAGGGTTACCCCGAACAGGTTCGTGACTGAACCATCGGCCACGAGAACGGACCGCGCCACGTGCGCGGTCCGTTCACGTGGACTTCGTTCTCTCAGGACGACTCGACGGCGACTCGAGTCCGCGGATGGGAGAATCAACTCGGATGATCGTGTTCAGTCGTCGCCGACTCATCTCCCTCACGGTCGTCCTGCTTGCACTCTGCTCGTGCGGGGCCGCTTCGGCCGGCGTCGGTGACGAGCAGGCGCTCGCCAGGCAGTACGCACCGGTCGTGCGGCTCGTCACGCAGGAGCAGGAGTGTGGGCCGGGTGAGCCCTACCGGCCGATCGACGTCGATCTGCTCTTCGGAGCAGACACCGTCTCATTGCGCGGCCCGTGGAATCGCACCGACCTGATCGCGATCGGACCGACCGCGGCGCAGGTCGGGAAGAAGCTCTACGGGTACCACCTCGACTTCCCGGGCGACGCGCTCAACCCCGGCTGTTCCTACGAGCAATGGGAGCGCGCGATCTCCGTCGGGTCGAAGCCCACGGTCTACGCGCACGTCGCGACCGAGGCCGCCAGGCCCGGGAAGCTCGCGCTGCAGTACTGGCTCTTCTACGTCTTCAACGACTGGAACAACCCTCACGAGGGCGACTGGGAGATGATCCAGCTCGACTTCGACGCAGGCACTGCCGCCGAGGCGCTTCAGCAGCGCCCCGTCGAGCTCGGCTACAGCCAGCACGAAGGCGCGGAGCGGGCGAGCTGGGGAGCAAGCAAGCTCGAGCTCGTCGACGGCACACACCCGGTCGTGCATGTGGCCGCCGGCTCGCACGCGAACTTCTACGGCCAGGCGCTCTATCTCGGCAGCTCGGCCTCGCAAGGGGTCGGTTGCGACGACACGAGGCCGCCTGCTTTCGACGTTCGCCCGGTCGTCGAGACGATTCCGAGCGATCCCGGATCGGCGTACGCGCTGTTCCCGTGGATCGGGTTCCAGGGGCGTTGGGGCGAGCTTCAACGCGCGTTCTACAACGGGCCGACCGGCCCGAACATGAAGCGCCAGTGGACAGAGCCGATCCAGTGGTCGGAGGGCTGGCGCAACCGGAGCTACGCGGTCCCGGCAGGCGGCGTGCTCGGGACCAGGACGACCGACTTCTTCTGCGGCGCCGTCGCCGGCGGTTCCGAAGTGCTGCGACGGCTGGTGCACGAGCCGCGGCCCGTCGTGCTCGTGCTCGCGGTGCTGATCGGGCTCGTGCTGCTCGGGCTGTCACGCGCGACCTGGCGACCGACCGCGCCGCTCGATCCGGTGCGGCGGCGGGGCTGGGGGCAGATCATCGCCGCCTCGGGGCGCCTGTACCGGCAGCGGATGGCGCTCTTCGTCGGGATCGGACTCGTTCTCGTCCCGATCATGTTGATCATCGCCCTCCTGCAGACGATCATGCTGAAGGCGTCGACTGTCGTGGGCATCTCGAACGAGGGCCAGGGTGGGGGGCTGATCGTGCTGCTGCTCGTCGCGTTGGGAGCCGCACTGACCCTGCTCGCGATCGGCCTCGTCCAGGTCGCGACCGCGCGGGCGGTGGTCGAGATCGGGCTCGGCCGGCCGGTCGGTCCGTTGCGGGCCTATCGGCTGGCCGCAAGCAGCGTCTGGCCGCTCCTCGTCGCGCTCGTGATCGCCGCCGTGACGGTTGTGCTGCTCGCCGGCTCGCTGTTCCTGCTCCCGATCGCCGTCTGGCTGATCGTTCGCTGGGCGCTCATCGCCCCCGTGATCGCGCTCGAAGGCCGGTCCGGCGTCGAGGCTTTGCGCCGAAGCTACCGCCTCGTCCGGCGGAGCTGGCTGAAGGTCGGGTCACTGACGATCTTCGGTGCGCTGGTCGCGCTGGTCGCAGGTCCGCTCGTCGGCTCGCTCCTGATCGTGCTGACCAGCGCTCCGCTGCCCATGCTCGATCTCGCCGCGGGAGTCATCTATGCGGTGACTCTGCCGTTCGTGGCTCTGACGACGGCGTATGTCTATTTCGACACGCGGGTGCGCGACGAGCTGACCGCACACTCCGGCCCGGACGACTTGCCTGCGGAGATCGACCTGACGTCCGGCGTCGCTACAGGCCGTCCTGCGCCGTCAGCCGGCCCGATCTGACGGCTGCGACGAAGGTCTCGTAGTCGCGCTCGTTCTGGTCGGCGTACGTCGTTGCGAAATCTGCGATCGCGCGGTCGAACGAGTTGCCCGCGCCGAGGTACGACGCGATCGCGATGCGGTCGCCCCACCGTGCGTGCGCGCGGGCGAGTGTCGCACCGCAGAGCCGAGCGTACGCGGTGGTTCCCGGCACCTCCAGGCTCTCGACGTCGGCGCTGCCCTTCCAGTCGTGGAACTGGCGCACGTAGTAGTCGCGAGTCTGGCCGTCCAGGCCCTTGACGCGGATCCAGCCCAGGAAGATGTCGCTCGCCGCCTGCATCAACCGCTGGCCGACGACCACCCGCCGGCCGTGGTGCGCATGCTCGCTCTTGCCGACGAACCGCTCGAGCACCGAGGCTTCGGCTTCCTTCGACTGGAGGAACAGCGGGTCCCGCTCGTCGCGCCCGATGAACAGGTGGATCCAGGCGCGGGCGCCGACGCTGCCGACGCCGACCACCTTCCGGGCGGTGTGGATGTATTCGAACTCTTCGATCGGATGGTGGTGATCGGCGAGCGATCGCCGGTATTTCTGGATCAGCGAGCGCATCAGCTTCTCGGAGTCGTCACCCGGGCTCTCGGGCAGGATCAGCTCGTCGATCGGCACGACGAGCGGGGGCTCGGCCACGATGCGGAGCTTCCCGTCGATCTCGTCGGCCCGTTTTGCGAAGACCCTCATGTGGTCGCGCGTCCGTGCCTTCGCGATGTCCTTCTCCGCCCGCTTCGCCTCCTTCTTGCCGAACCGGTCCGCCGCGACCTCGGCCCGCACCCAGCTCATGACCTGCTCGACGTCCATGTGGTCGTACCACGCCTGCAGCGTCCCCAGGTTCGCCGCATGCCGCAGCACGAGCCGGTATTCGCGGACGCCGGCTCTGACGATCGCCCGACGGTCGTCTGACGAGAAATCGCGCTCACGCCCCAGCACCTCGATGCTCGCGGCGAGGCGTTTCACGTCCCACTCCCATGGGCCGGGGAGCGTCTCGTCGAAGTCGTTGATGTCGAACAGGACCTGCCGCTCGGGCGAACCGAAGAGGCCGAAGTTCGACAGGTGGGCATCGCCGCAGAGCTGGACGTTGATCCCGGAATTCGAGGTCGACGCCAGATCGGCCGCCATCACGAGGGCCGCGCCCCGGTAGAACGTGAACGGTGACACGAGCATCCGCCCGTAGCGGATCGGGACGAGCTCGGGGACCCGGCTCTCGGACTGCTCCTCGAAGAGCGCGATCGGATCGGGCCGGTTGGCCGCCGGCTGCCAGGTTCCGTGGTCCGACCGCGGGGCGGTGTCGCGGGCAGCCTTGCCCCGGCCGAGCCGTTCCTCCACGCTGAGATGCACGTTGCGCCTCGCCCGCGCCTGCGCCGCCGGAGCCCCGGAACGGTCTGCCTGCTCGGAGTCCGTGACGCTCGTGGAGTCGGTCGGCCTTGCCATTCCTGGGCGAAGCATGGTCCGGCGGGCCAGGACCGGTCGTCATCCGATCGGGGTGATCGCCGCAGACGGCGTTCGGGCGTTGCCAAGGTTGGCTTCGCCGAGCGGTTTGTATAGGGTCGCGGGCACGCCATGCTTCGTTCAATACTGATCAGTTGGGCCGTGCTCGCGGTCGCGTTCGCGCTGACCTCGTGGATCCTGTCCGGCCTCACCGTCTCGGGCGGCGTGTGGGGCTACATCTGGGTCTCGGCGCTCTTCGGCATCGTCAACGCGATCATCGGAACGCTCCTGCGTATCCTCACCTTCCCGCTGATCCTGCTGACGCTCGGGCTGTTCTCGGTGCTCGTGAACGCGCTGCTCCTCGAGCTCACCGACGCCCTCACGGACAACCTGACCATCGACTCGTTCTTCTGGTCGGCGATCTGGGCGGCGATCATCCTCTCGATCATCAGCGTGATCCTCGACCTGACCGTCGGCCGGGTCGCGCGGCGCGAACTGACGGCCTGAGGGTCTCACCGCCGACGCGGCCCTTTGACGACCGGGCCGAAGCCTGGCATCGTCCCGGCATGAGCAACGTGTCGGAGATCCTGGCCGGCAAGGGCAGCAGTGTGCTCTCGGTCGACGCGGACGCCTCCGTGCTCGAGGCCGCGCAGCAGATGATCGACGCGAACGTCGGCGCCATGCTCGTCTCGGTGCGTGGGCGGATCAACGGGATCGTCACCGAGCGGGACTACCTGCGCCGAGTGACGCTCGAGGGCCGAGCCGATCGGGACACGGCGGTGCGCGAGATCATGTCGTCACCCCTGATCGTGGTCTCCCCGGAGACGTCGATCGAGGAATGCATGGCGCTGATGACCGAACAGAGGATCCGTCACCTGCCTGTGGCCGAGCACGGTCGGATCGTCGGTGTGATCTCGATCGGCGACGTGGTCAAGTTCCAGTCGAAGCAGCAGAGCGTCCAGATCCAGTATCTGACCGAGTACATCAACGCCCGCTAGCTTTCGGTGTGAGAGCGGCCCGGTCGGCGGCGTAGAGATCGTATGAAGGCCGCTCTCATGCTCATCGCGATCTCGGCCGTCCTCGCGGGTGCGTCTTCGGCCAACGGCACGGGCACGGTGTTCTGCAAGGGCTTCCAGCTCACGGGCACGTTCGCCGCCGTTCCCGGCAGCGCCGGGGCCGGGAACATCACCTATGCGCTGCGGTTGAAGAACACCTCCGAGACGTCGTGCAGCGTCACTGGATTGCCACGGGGCCTGCTGCTTGGCCGTCACCGTGGGCTGCTCGCGACGCACATCCGCGCAGCGTTCCCCGGAGCGCTCAGCGCCGTCCTCGTGACCCTGCGTCCCGGTCAGTCTGCCCGGGCGACGGCACGCTTCTCGCCCGACGTTCCTGGCACGGGCGAGCAGACGAAAGGCCCGTGCGAGCCGACCGCGTACAGCTTGCGCGTCACGGCGCAGGGTGGAGGAACGACGACGGTGCAGGTGGTGCCGCCGACCGCCGTGTGCGAGCACGGCCGGCTCCTGTTCTCCGCCTACGGGCGTTAGCGGCTAGCGCTTGCGCTTGCGCGAGTTGCCGCCGCCCGGGCGGCCGCCGCGTGCCTGCTGCTGCATCCGCTCGGCCTGCCGCCGCATCTGCCGGTTCGCGCTCTCCGGCACGGCGCCTTGCTCCTGCGCGGCCTCCATGTAGGCGCGGCGCTCCGCCGGCGTGAGCCGGCTCATCGCCTTCTGCACCGCCTGTGGGTTCGGATTCGCGGCGACCGGGTTGATCTTCTTCAGCGCGCTCGCAAGCTCCGGGTTCTGCCGCTCGATCGCCGCGGTGGAGACGCGGGTGAAGAACCGGCGCATGAAGCCGATCCGCGAGAGCTTCTCGATCACGGGACGCAGCAGCGCGCCGTTCCGGTACCGCCCGAGCAGGACGAACACCAGGAAGACGACGAGCGCGAGGCCGACGATCAGGATGGGGACGTAGAGCCACCACATGGCGGCTCGATCGTACCTAGCGCCGCGAGCTCAGTACGACGCCGCCGGCGACGACCAGGGCGAGCACGACCGTCAGCCAGATCCAACCCGTGATCGATCCACTGGGCGTGGCCGCCTTCGGGAGGGGATAGAGGGTCGCCAGGAGCACCACCCCGGCCAGGGTTCCCGCAAGGGATGAAGCCGCAGTGCCCCCGCTGTAAGCATTCGTTGAACGCGGGGGTTAGCTGCGCCGTGGGACGGGAACCTGAGCGGTATGGCCCAGGATCCGATCACCCTCCTGGTCGAGCACGGCGACGAGCACGGCTGCGTCCACATGACGGAGCTCTACGAGACGGTCGCGAAGCTCGAGCTCGAGGAGGACGAGCTCGAAAGCCTGCTCGAACGGCTCGAGTCCCACGGGGTCGACATCACGGACGACTGCTCCAGGGCGGTCGAGGAGGAGGTCGCGTACACGAACCAGCAGATCGCCTCCGCCACGACCGACTCGCTGCAGCTCTTCCTGAACGAGGCCGGTCGCTACCCGCTGCTGACCGCGGCCCAGGAGGTCGAGCTCGCAAAGAGGATCGAGCAGGGCGACAAGCGCGCCAAGGACCTGCTCGTCAGCTCGAACCTACGTCTCGTCGTCTCGATCGCCAAGCGCTATCAGGGCCATGGGCTGACGCTGCTCGATCTGATCCAGGAAGGGATCATCGGCCTCATTCGTGCTGCAGAGAAGTTCGACTGGCGCAAGGGGTTCAAGTTCTCGACCTACGCGACCTGGTGGATCCGGCAGGCGGTGCAACGCGGCGTCGCGAACAAGGCGCGCACGATTCGCATCCCGGTGCACATCGTCGAACGTGAGCAGCGCATCTCGCGCGCCGAGCGCGAGCTGATCACCTCGCTCGAGCGGCCGCCGACCGACCAGGAGCTCGCGGAGAAGGCCAAGTTGCCGGTGAAACAGGTGCGTGAGGCCCGTTCCGCCGCGCGCGCGGTCGCTTCCCTCGACAAGCGCGTCGGTGAGGACGACACGGCGTCGTTCGGTGATCTCATCGCGAGTGATGAGGCGCAGCCCGACGAGCAGGTCGAGGTCAAGCTGACCGAGAAGGCGCTGCACGCCGCGGTCGCGGAGCTGTCGGAGCGAGAGCAGCAGATCCTGCGGCTCCGCTACGGGCTGGGTGGCGACACCGATCCGAAGTCACTCGAGGAGATCGGCAGGATCCTCGGCGTCACGCGCGAGCGCGTGCGCCAGCTGGAGTCAGAAGCGCTCCGCCGCCTTGCCGAGCGCCGCGAGATCGCGGCGCTCCAGGCGGCGTAGGGCGTAGGGCGGAGCTCCGGTCGAACCAGGTTCGCGAGTCTGTCGGAGGTGGTGGCGGTTCGAAACTCGCGAATCTGTTGCGGCTGCGCCGCAATCAGATTCGAACCTGATTGGCGTTCAGGTCATGACCCGACGACCTTGCAGATCCAGCGGCGCGGGCGCGAGCGGTCGAGCTCGATGAAGAGCACTCGCTGCCACTGGCCCATGCACAGCTCGCCGTCGCCGACGGGAATCGATTCGCCGGCAGAGCCGAGGATCATCGACATGCAGTGCGCGTGGCCGTTCGCCGCCTCCATGTCCTCCTCGCAGATGTTCTCGGTACGGCGGTCCCAGTCGTCGTGGGCGTAGTACGTCTCGGCGGGAACGAGCCGGCGCAGCAGCGTGCCGAAGTCCTCGAACATCCCGCGCTCGTACTCGTTCACGCGCACACAGCAGGTCGTGTGCGGGGAGTACACGCAGCAGATCCCGTCGACGACGCCGGACTCACGGACGATCTCCGCGACCTCCGCAGTGATGTCGGTGACATGGAGGCCTCCGGTGGTCTGGAAGTGCCGCTCCGCCTGGAAGACCTTCATCGCCTGCGATTCTAACGAGTAGCGTTGGCGGTTCGGGCCCGTAGCTCAGCGGTTAGAGCAGGGAACTCATAATTCCTTGGTCCCTGGTTCGAATCCAGGCGGGCCCTTCATGAATCCTCCGCGACGGACCGCAACCTTAAGCTGATTTTTAGAGGGCGCTCCTAGGCAACAGCCGCCCCGTGTGGTGTTCTGCGTAAGCCATTCCCCGGAACCCCCTCCGGGAGTTGGCTCCACGTCGGATCGGCTCGTGGTGCAGCGTGACTTCATTGACACCCGCCGCGAGCCCATCCGGCACGTCCTCGAAACCGAGGCGCAGCAAGACCGCGGGCCGGGCGAAGTCGTCGGCGGCAGCCGAACCTCTCCCCGGGGCTGCCGCCGCCGCTCCGCCCTTCGGAGGTGAAGCTACCGACACCGGCCGCCCGTCGACGGCCAGGGTTCCTGCCTGCAATTCCTAGCCTCGTCACAGGGTTTGGCCGGAGGCACAATTGCCGTGACGGTCGCCCAAGTCAGGCGCTCGTTCAGTCGGCGGGTGGCTGCCGCGGCCGGCGCCGCCCGCCGACTCCCGACGGAGCGACTACAGCGCCCCGCCGGCGGCCGGAGGCGCGGCGCTCGACGGGCCTGCTGCCATCGCGGTGCCGCGGGCCAGATAGTCCTCGACCTGCAGAAGCTGGCCGGCGCCGGCCCGGTCGACCACCGCGAGCAACGCGGACATGCTCGCGACCTCCTCGCGCTGCTCCTCGAGGAACCAGCCGAGGAACTGCTCACCGACGTGCTCGTTCTCCTCGCGCGCGATCGTGACGAGGTTCGAGATCTGCGCCGTCACGGTCTGCTCCTGCTCGAGGGCGAGCTGGATCGGCGCGCGATCGTCGTCGAACGCCGTCCGAGGCGGTTGGACACCCGGGATCGCAACGCCGGCGCCGGTGTCGAGCAGATACTGGACGAGCATCAGCGCGTGGTTCCGCTCTTCCAGCGCCTGCCGGTAGAAGTGGGCCGCCAGCTGCGGGAGTGTCGCCGCGTCGTAGTGCACCGCGATTGCGATGTACTGCTGCGAAGCGGCGAACTCGCTCTCGATCTGCGTGTTGACGGCGTCGGCGAAGCGGCTCATTTCTCCCTCTCTTCTCGGACGGTCCGTTGACCATACCGCCGACGATGTCCGGGAGTAGGGTCCTGCGGACTATGGCGGCGGGCGAGGACAAGCGGACGCTGATCCTCCAGGCTGCGGTTCGGGTCTTCGCCGCGGAAGGCTATGAGGCGACCCGCGTCGGGGACATCGCGAAAGAGGCAGGCGTCGCCTACGGCCTCGTCTACCACTACTTCGGCTCCAAGGATGCGGTGCTCGAGGCGGTGTTCCGTGAGCAGTGGGGAAGGCTCCTCGCCGCGCTCGCCCTCGCCGAGGAGACGGGCGAGGATGCGGGTCAGCAGCTCGAGCTCGCCGTGAAGATCGTGCTCCGCTCCTGGCGGGACGACCCCGACCTCGTGCGCCTGCTCGTCCGCGAAATCACCCGGAGCCCGCACATCCAGGACGAGCTCGACGAGATCGGCCAGGCGTTCGCGAGCCTTTCGAGCGGATGATCGAACGCGGTCAGGAGGAGGGGACGTTCCGGGTCGACCTCGACCCGCAGATCGCGGCCTGGATGCTCTACGGCGCGCTCGAAGAGGTGCTGACCGGCTGGGTGCTCGGGCAGCTGCCGGACGACGCCGAGGCGTTGCGGCTGCCGAGCGCGAGGTGATCGGCACTCTCGTCGGCGGACTGCGGAGCGCGCCTGACCGTGCTCGATCCGCAAAAGCGCTGGCGCCCGCTCCCGGACAAGCCCGACTACGCGGGTTTCCTCTCGTTCGGCGGGCGCCGCTGACACAGGAGCCGGAGCAGCTCGCGGGCGTCGACGTGGCGATCGTCGGGGCGCCGACCGACGACCTCGTCTCCGACCGGCCGGGAACGCGGTTCGCGCCGCGAGCGATCCGCAGCGCATCCTGCCCGCCGGGCGCACACCTCGAGGCGCGCGTCGACGCGTTCGCCGAGCTGCGCATCGTCGACTACGGCGACGCGCCGGTGCTCCCCGCCGACCCGATCGCGTCGCATGCGGCGATCGAACGGATCATCGGCGAGGTCGTCGATGCCGGTGCGCTGCCGGTCACGCTCGGCGGTGACCACTCGATCACCGAGTCGTGTATCGCGGCGATCGCAGCGCGCAGCGGCCCCGTCGGGTTGCTCCACTTCGACACCCACGCCGACACGGGACGGGAGGTGTTCGGCATCGAGCGCTCGCACGGGACCCCGATGTTCCGGCTCGTCGAAGCGGGCCGCGTCGTCGGCGCGCGCTACGCGCAAATCGGACTGCGCGGCTACTGGCCCGGCCCGGCCGAGTTCGACTGGCAGCGCCGCCACGGGATCGCGAGCTTCTTCATGCACGACGTCCGCGATGATCGGCATTCGAGGAGTCGTGTCAGCGCGCGCTCGCGCACGCAGGGGCAGGGGCCGGTCTACGTGACGGTCGACGTCGACGTGCTCGACCCGGCATTCGCGCCGGGCACGGGAACGCCCGAGCCGGGCGGCATGACCTCCGTCGACCTGCTCTGGGCGGTGCGCAGATCGCGCTCGGTCGAGCTCGCCGGCGCCGACGTCGTCGAGGTGCTGCCGACGGCGATCGGCTCGGCCGACATCACGGCGCTCGTCGCCGAGCGGATCGTGCGCGAGGTGCTGACCGGGCTCGCACTGCGCCGGTCACCGCGCACGCAGCAGACGGTCCGAGCGCCGAGTAGGCTGTCCCGAATGGACACGAACATATGTTCGCATTAGCATCGGGGCGTGCAGCTGCGCCTCGATGCCGCCGACCGGCTCGTCGAGCTCGTCGAGGAACGCCGAGGCCCGGTCGCCGCCGACGAGGCGGCGCGGGCCGTCCTGAAGCTGGGGAGCGCCGTTCCCGTCGGGCTCGCGCGCTCGCTGCTCGAAGAAGCGGTGCAGGCCGACGCACGGCTGCGCTGGGCGGGCGACCTGGTCGGCGCTTGCCGCCGCGCCCGGCGAGGAGCTGCTCCTCGAGGAGGCGACGTTCGTCGTCTTCGACCTCGAGACGACCGGCCTGCGGCCGGCGTCGGCCCGACCGTGCGAGTTCGGCGCGGTGCGCGTGCGAGCGCCTCGAGCTCGACCGCGCGGTTCGAGCACGCTCGCCAACCCCGGGCCTGCGGCTGCAGCCGGCGATCTCCGCCCTGACCGGCCTGCGTGACGAAGAGCTTGCGCCGTGCTCCGCCCGTCGCCGCGGCCGTACGGCGCTTCCTGGCTTCGCAGGCGACTCCGTGCTCGTCGCGCACAACGCGCGCTTCGACATGGCGTTCCTCGACAACGAGACGATGCGGCTGACCGGCAAGCGAGTCGCAGCGACGGTCGTCGACACGGTCGGGCTCGCGCGGAGGCTGCTCGGACGCCAGCCTGCGAATCTCGCCGCGCTCTCGTACCGCTTCGCGACCGACGCGCGGCCCTGCCATCGCGCGCTGCCCGACGCCGAGGCGACCGCGGAGATCCTGCTCCGGCTGATCGGCATGGCGCAGGAACGCGGTGCGCGCACCGTCGCAGACCTCGTCGAGCTCGCTGCGACGAAGCCGCGCCGCGTGCATCGCAAGCGCAGCCTCGCCTTCGGCGCGCCGCAGCGTCCCGGCGTCTACCTCTTCCGCGACGTGCACGACCAGATGCTCTACGTCGGCCGCGCCCGCGACCTGCATGCGCGGCTGCGCTCCTACTTTCGCTCCGAAAGCCAGCGGCCGGCGGTCGAGAGCGGCGCTCGCCGCGCTGCAACGGATCGAATGGCGCGTGCTCGGCTCCGAGTTCGAGGCTGCGCTCGAGGAGCTGCGCCTGATCCGCGAGCTGCGGCCGCCTGCGAACGCGCGCTCCGTGCGTCCCGACCGCTACCTCTATCTGCGGCGCCGGGGAGACAGCGTCGTCTGCTCCTCGACAGCCCGACCCGCTCGGCCCGCTGAAGAGCCGCAAGCGCGCGCAGCTCGCCTCCCGTGCGCTGCAGGGTGTCGAATGGGACACGCTCGACGATGCGCTGCCGAAGCTGCGGGCGAAGCTCAAGCGGCTCGCGCGTGACCTCGCTTCGAGGACGCCGCGCGCCTGCGTGACCGGATCGAGGCGCTCGAGCAGGTCGGCGCGGGAGCTCCGGCGCATCGAGCAGCTGCGCGCAGCTCGCCGTGTGCATCGTCGTGCCCGGCGAGCGCGAGGTTACCCGGCGCGGGTTCTTCGTCGCCAAGGGCCAGGTCGTCTGCGCTCGGCCCGTGGCATCGGCCCCCACGGGCTCGAATGGCAGGCAGGGCTCGCTGCCGTCGCTCGGGCCGAGCCGACGCTCGCGCCGGAGGTGGCGGACGAGCTGCGGGTCGTGGCGTCGTTCCTCCGCCGGCCGCCGCCGGAGCTGGAGGTGATCACGTTGGCACACTCGGCACATGGACCAGCTGCTTGAACGCGCGCTCGGCGACGGCTGGCGAAAGCTCGTCGCTGACGGCGTGACCGCAACGCCGGTGGACGTTCGCCGCGGCGCCGCGGTCAAGGTCGTCGACGGCCCACGCACCGAGACGGTGCCGCTCGCGGCCTGGCCGGCCAGGCTCGACGCAGCTGCTCGACGGCGCGCGCAACGTGCACCTGCTCTCGCCCGGACGGCGACGTGCACGCGCGGCGGACGAAGAAAGGCACTGGCTCGTCTCGTTCGCGAAGCCGTCCTCGACGGCAGCCGCGAACGCGCAGCACGACCGCACGCCGCAGCATCCGCTGCCCGCCGACCATCCGCTGTTTCGCGCGACGAAGAGCTCGCGCGACAAGGAGCGCCAGGTGCAGCACTACGTCGAGCTCCTCCGCGCCGCTGCCGCTCTGGGAACGCGAGCGCATTCGCGTCGTCGATGCCGGCTGCGGCAAGGCGTACATGAGTCTCGCGCTCGTCGCCTACGGCAGAGAGCTGGGCACGCGGGTCGAGCTCGTCGGGCTCGACAGCAACGCAGCCGTGATCGAGACGGTTCGAGGCGTCGCCGAGCGGCTCGGCTACGACGAGGCGAGCTTCGAGGCGACGGCGATCGTCGACTACGACGACCGCCGAGCCGGTCGACCTGCTGGTGTCGTTGCACGCCTGCGACACCGCGACGCGACGAGGCGATCGCCGCCGGCGTGCGGCTCGGCGCGGAGGCGATCGTCGTCGCGCCGTGCTGCCACCACGAGCTCGCCGCGCAGATCGCGAACGCGCGAGAAGGATGCACTGCTCCGGCACGGGCTGCTGCTCGGCCGCCAAGCCGACCTCGTCACCGACGCGCTGCGTGCCGCAGCGCTCGAGATGCTCGGCTACCGCGTCGACGTGATCGAATTCGTCTCCGCCGAGCACACCGCGAAGAACGTGATGCTCCGCGCCGAGCGGGCGCCCGTCGCGCTCGCGCGCCGAACGCGCCGCGGCCGAGTACCGGGACTTGCGCGACCGCTGGGGCGTCGAGCCGGCGATCGAGCGGCTTCTGCCGTTGCCCGTATCCGCTTCCGGCTGAACCTCGTTTCCCGATCGTCGAAAACGGGGAGGCGAGATCAATGGGAATTCTCTGGATCGTTCTGATCGTGGTTCTGGTGCTCACGCTGCTCGGCTACTTCTCGCGCGGCGTCTGGTAGGCAAACCGGATTCACGAGGTCGGCAACCCGCGCTGAGCTAGGATCATCCCGATGAACGAGATCGGGACGATGCGGGTGAAGAGCGGCCTCGCCGAGATGCTCAAGGGCGGCGTGATCATGGACGTCGTCGACGCCGAGCAGGCGAAGATCGCGGAAGAGGCCGGCGCCTGCGCCGTGATGGCGCTCGAGCGCGTGCCCGCCGACATCCGCCGGGACGGCGGCGTCGCCCGGATGTCCGACCCCGACATGATCAAGGGCATCCAGGAGGCGGTCACCATCCCAGTGATGGCGAAGTGCCGCATCGGCCACTTCGCCGAGGCGCAGATCCTCCAGTCGCTCGAGATCGACTACATCGACGAGTCCGAGGTGCTGACGCCTGCCGATCTCGAGCACCACGTCGACAAGTGGCAGTTCACGATTCCCTTCGTCTGCGGCTGCACGAACCTTGGTGAGGCACTCCGCCGCATCGCCGAGGGCGCGGCGATGATTCGCACGAAGGGCGAGGCGGGAACGGGGGACATCGTCAACGCCGTCACCCACATGCGCGCGGTGTTCGGTGGCATCCGCAGGCTGCAGTCGCTGCGCGGCGAGGAGCTTTTCGCCGAGGCCAAGAACCTGCAGGCACCCTACGAGCTCGTTCGCTGGGTGGCCGAGCACGGTCGGCTCCCGGTCGTCACCTTCACGGCCGGCGGGATCGCCACGCCGGCCGACGCGTCGCTCTGCATGCAGCTCGGTGCCGACGGTGTCTTCGTCGGCTCGGGCATCTTCAAGTCGGGGAACCCGTCCCAGCGGGCGCGCGCGATCGTCGAGGCGACGACGCACTACATGGACGCAGACGTGCTCGCGCGCGTCTCGGCCAACCTCGGCGAGGCGATGATCGGCATCTCGACGCAGTCGCTCGACCCGAGCGACCTGCTCGAACGTCGCGGCTGGTAACGCGACCCTCGCCCGCCCGGACGATGCCCGGCCGGGCTCCGGACGCTACGAGGTGCTCTCGGGCTCTTGAGCCCAGCGCTCCGCCGCGGCCCGTCCCTCGGGCGTGCGCAGGAAGTGCGCCAGCGGCACTCGAAGAAGCGCGGCTCTGCACTCGGCAAAGATCTCGGCTCCGTCACCGAGCGATGCGGTGACATGCAGCCGGCGCCCGCGAGCCTCCTCGAGCGAAGCGCGGATCAGGAGCTCGGTGTTGATCGGCACAGGGTGGCGGAAGCGGACGAAGATGCGGGCCGTCACCGCGGGGAAGGCGTACCAGGTGGCCAGCAGCCCGACGGCCTCGTCCAGCGCGCCGGCGACGAGCCCGCCGTGGACGATGCCGGGGCCGCCCTGATGCTGTTCGGCGAACGAGAAGTACGCCTCGTACTCGGTCAGGCCCTCCGCGACCGGCAGTGGCAGGTGCAGCCCGGTGGGGTTGTCGCCGCACCCCCAGCACGCCGGATCATGATGTGGGGTCACTCGTGCCAGATGTTCTCGAACGTCCCGAAGCGCAGCTCCTGGACGTAGTGGAAGCGGGCCTCGTCGCTTCGGCGCAGGTACTCCGCCTGGTGCACGCTGAGAAAAGCGTTGTAGGCGTCCGCCGACTCCCACCGGTCGATCACGAGATACCGGTCGGGCTCCTCGACGTCGTGCAGCAGTTCGGTGCCGATGTAGCCGTCGCCGGAGCGGAAGAACCGTGCCCATTCGCCCTCGGGGCCGTAGGCCTCCTCGAACGCCTCGGGGTCGCGGGCGTCGTAGCGGAAGACGAGCGCGATCACGAGCCCGAGCCGGACAAGTAACAGACTGTTACAAGCTTCGGAAGCGCCGCGAACCGCCGTCCTCGAGCGTGTCGAGCTCCGAACCGAGGCTTGTAACAGACTGTTACTTGCATCAGCGGAGACCGCCGCGTTCGTGGTGCGCCTGGAAGAAGTTCTCGCTGCCGGCGGTGGCCATCGCGGCCGACGCGCTGATCTCGAGGGAGAGCGCCGCGGCGGTGACGATCTGCGCGAAGCGGTACACGCGGCCGGGGCCTGCGCAGCCGATCGATGCCAGCCAGTCGCGGGCGGAGGGCAGTGTCGTGCCTCCGCCGACCGTCCCGACCTCGAGGCCGCCGAAGCGGATCGTCGCCTGGAGGCCGCCTTCGACGCGCCGTGCGGTGCCGTGCGCCATCGAGCTCGTCCCGACCATGCCGAGATCCTGGCCCGTCGCCGCGAAGATCGCGGCCACCGCCGAGGCGGGCGTGAACGCGACCGACTGCATCCCGCTCGCGACGGAGCCGTGGGTGCCGGCCCACGACAGCGCCTCGAGGTCCTCGGCGGTCGTGCGGAGCACCCGGCGGATCTGCTCGTCGGTGAGGAACGCCTCGGCGAGCACCGTTTTGCCGTGCCCCGACTGGAAGTACTCGGCCGACGGCTTCTTGTCGCCGCCCATGTTCGCCTCGAGGATCGCCCGCTCCGGTTTGACCGGCGCCCGCTGCATGACGTACGCCATGTTCAGGGCGTAGGAGTTGCGCGTCATCATGTTCGGCCCGACGGCATCGCCGGTCGTCCACTGCCACAGCACGTGGCACATGGGGCCGACCACGTGGGTCTTGACCCCGCGCAGCTTCGCGCGAGTGGAGAGCGATGGGTCGCCGCCTGCCGCGAGGTACGCCTGCATGTCCGCGAGCTCCGACTCGATCCACCCCGCGAGCGCGACCGCCGCGCCGGCGTCCCGGCAGACGAAGCACGAGGCGCGCGTGATCCGGTCGTGCAGCACGAACGTGCGGATCGCGCCGGCGGCGAGCGCACCGCGGGTCATCGAGGCCGTGAGCCCTCCTTCGGTGTGGGCGAGCGGGACGTGCACGGTCTCCGTCGTCCGCCCGGTCTCGATGACGTCGCCGCCCTCGGACAGGTCGTACTCCCCGAACTCGATCTCGACCGGCACCGCTGAGACCGGGATCACCGCCACGCCGACGAGCGACTCCGCCGCTCCCGCGAACGGCTCGAGGTCGACCGACGTGACGAGGCCGCCGTCGAGGCTCATGGCCTCGCGGCGACTACGGATCGACTCTGCGTCGTTCTTCCGAGGCCAGCGCATGGGGAGACTCTAGAGTCGTACCCATGTCAGCGACGCTCATCAAGGGGAAACCGATCGCGGAGCGCATCCGGGCGGAGGTGGCCGAGCAGGTGCAAGGAATCGGCCACATCGGGCTCGTGACCGTTCTGGTCGGCGACGACCCCGCCTCAGAGGTCTACATCAGGCTCAAGCACAAGGCTGCGCTCGAAGCCGGTTTCGACGCACGCGACGTTCGGCTGCCGGTGGAGACGAGCGAGGAGGATCTGCTCGCCAAGGTCGCGGCGCTCAACGCGGACGACGAGATCGATGCGATCCTGGTCCAGCTGCCACTTCCCGACCACATCGACGAGGCGCGGATCCTCCGCGCGATCGCCCCTGCGAAAGACGTGGACGGGCTGAATCCCTTCAACGCAGGACAGCTCTTCCTCGGGCGGCCCACGCTCGTCGGCGCGACACCGGTCGGCGTGATGGAGATGCTGCGCGAGCACCAGATCGAGATCGACGGCGCGCGGGCCGTGGTGATCGGCCGCAGCGACATCGTCGGGAAGCCGATGGCTCATCTCCTGATGCAGGCGAACGCGACCGTCACGATCTGCCACTCGCATACGCGCGACCTGCCGCGTCACACGCTCGACGCCGACATTCTCGTTGCAGCGGTGGGCGTCGCGACGATGGTCAGCCCCGGACATGGTGAAAGCCGGCGGCGTCGTGATCGACGTCGGCATCAACAGGACGGATGCTGGTCTCGTCGGAGATGTCGACCCCGGAGCGGCCGAAGTTGCGGCGTTCATGACGCCCGTTCCGGGCGGCGTGGGGCCGATGACGATCGCCTGCCTGCTGCAGAACGCCGTTCGCTGTGCCCGCTACCGGCGTGGCGAGCTTGCATATCCAGGGTAATTCGGTGCTAATGTTGCGCGCGCTCCGTCGGTATGGCGGACTTGTAGTCATCCAGCAAGGAGTAGGCGCAAGTGGCTGAAGGCACGGTCAAGTGGTTCTCGAACGAGAAGGGCTACGGCTTCATCGAGCGCGGTAACGGCGAGGCGGACGTGTTCGTCCACTTCTCCGCCATCGCCGGTGAGGGCTACAAGTCGCTGACCGAGGGTCAGCGCGTCGCGTTCGAAGTCGTGCAGGGCGATAAGGGCCTGCAGGCATCGAACGTCACGGCGCTCTAGACCCTTTCGGAACCAAGTTGGATGGGAGGCTCCGAAAGGAGCCTCTCGTCGTCTAGCGGGGGTGTTCGAGGTATGGCACGGATCACGAGGGACGAGGTTCTGCATGTTGCGAGGCTCGCGCGCCTCGAGCTGACCGAGGACGAGGTCGGCCGTTTGCAGGAGCAGCTCTCCGACATCCTCGAGGCCGTCTCGAAGGTCTCCGAACTCGACCTGTCCGATGTGCCGCCGACAGCGCACCCGCTGGAGATCGCAAATGCGTGGGCGGAGGATGTGCCGCGCCCGTGCCTGCCGCTCGACGAGGTCTTCGCGAACGCGCCCGACCGCGAGGACGACCACTTCCGGGTGCCGCCCGCATGAGCGGCGCCGGTCATCGACACCTTGCGGCTCACGGCGGAGTCGCGCCTGGGAGCTCTTGCAGGGCAAGGAGGTCTCGAGTGACGAGCTGGTCGCCGCCTACCGCGAGGCGATCGGGGAGCGCAACCCCGAGCTGCACGCGTACCTGCACGTCTGCGACGACAGTCCGGGTGAAGGGATCCCGATCGCGATCAAGGACGTGATCGGGACGAAGGGCGTGCCGACGACCGCCGGCTCGAAGATCCTCGAGAACTACGTGCCGGTCTACGACTCGACCGTGGCCGCGCGCTGCAAGCAGCGCGGTCTGCGCCTGCTCGGCAAGACGAACACCGACGAGTTCGCCATGGGCTCGTCGACCGAGAACTCCGCCTACGGCCCGACCCACAACCCCTGGGACCCGACGCGCGTCCCCGGCGGCTCCGGGGGCGGCAGCGCGGCGGCGGTCAGCGGCGGGCTCGCGCCCTGGGCGCTCGGCTCAGACACGGGTGGCTCGATCAAACAGCCGAGCGCGCTCTGCGGCAACGTCGGGCTGAGGCCGACCTACGGCACCGTCTCGCGCTACGGCGTCGTTGCGTTCGCGTCGTCGCTCGACCAGGTCGGCCCGGTCGCGAAGAACGTCCGCGACTGCGCGTTCCTCTATTCGGTGATCGCCGGCCGCGACGACAACGACTCGACGACGGTGGACGTTCCGCCGATCGAGCTGCCTGCGGGCGACAGCCTGAAGGGTGTCCGGATCGGGGTCCCGAGAGAGCTGAACGAGGCCGAGGGGATCGAGCCGGGGTCACGTCAGCTGTGCGTGCCGCGATCGAGCTCGCGCAGTCGCTCGGCGCGGAGGTGGGGGAGTGCTCGCTGCCGCGCTCGGTCGAGTACGGCGTGGCCTGCTACTACCTGATCGCCCCGGCGGAGGCCTCGTCGAACCTCGCGCGCTACGACGGAGCCCGGTACGGCCTACGGGTGGACGGTGCGGATTTTCGCGAGATGGTGATGCGCACGCGCGACGCGGGGTTCGGCGACGAGCCGAAGCGGCGGATCATGATCGGCACCTACGCGCTCTCGTCGGGCTACTACGAGGCGTACTACGGCACCGCGCAAAAGGTGCGCACCGTGATCAAGCGCGAGCACGAAGCAGTGTTCGAGAACTTCGACCTGATCGTCTCACCGACCAGCCCGACGGTCGCGTTCGCGCTCGGCGCGAAGATCGACGATCCGCTCGCGATGTACCTCAACGACGTCCTGACCATCCCGTCGTGCATGGCAGGGCTGCCCGGCCTGAACATCCCGTGCGGGCTGAGCGACGGCCTGCCGGTCGGCCTGCAGCTGATCGGCCCCAGTTCTCGGAGAACACCCTGTTCAAGGCGGGCCACGCCTCGAGCAGGCGATCGGCTTCGACGTCGTCCCGGCGAGGCTCAGATGACCGCACCGACGAGCTGGGAAGCCGTGATCGGGCTGGAGATCCACGTTCAGCTGAAGACGGAGACGAAGATGTTCTGCCGCTGCCGCAACGGCTTCGGTGGCGGCCCCGAACACACAGACGTGCCCGGTGTGCCTGGCATTCCCGGGTGCGCTGCCGGTGCCGAACCGGCGCGCGATCGAGGAGACGATCAAGCTCGGGCTGGCGCTCGACTGCACGATCGCGGAACGGGCGGTCTTCCACCGCAAGAATTACTTCTACCCCGACCTGCCGAAGGCGTACCAGATCAGCCAGTACGACGAACCGCTCTGCTCGAACGGCAGGCTCGCTGTCCCGACCGCGGACGGCGACGATCCTGATCGGGATCACGCGGGCGCACCTCGAGGAGGACGCCGCCAAGAACGTTCACGTCGCGGCGTCCGGGCGCCTGCACGGCGCGACGGCGACCCTCGTCGACTTCAACCGCGGTGGCACTCCTCTCGTGGAGATCGTCACCGAGCCGGACCTGCATGACGCCGAGACCGCGAAGCGTTTTCTGCAGCTGCTGCGGCAGACGGTCGTCGAGCTCGATCTCTCGGATGCCGAGCTCGAAAAGGGCTCGATGCGCTTCGACGTCAACGTCTCGGTCCGTCCCGCCGGCTCGAACGAGTTGCGCACCCGAACCGAGCTGAAGAACATGAACTCGTTCAACTTCGCGGCGAAGGGGATCGAGCGGGAGATCGCGCGCCAGATCCAGATCTACGAGGCCGGAGGGGAAGTGCAGCAGGAGACGCTGCATTTCGTCCCTGGCGACGAGGAGTCGCCGCCGTCCCGCTCCAAGGAGGAGGCGCAGGACTACCGCTATTTCCCGGAGCCCGACCTCGTGCCGGTGCAGCCGCCCGGCGAGGTCGTCGACCGCCTGCGGGCCGAGATCGGCGAGCTGCCGGGTGCTCGGATACGCCGTATTGCCGACACCCTGTCGTTCTATGACGCCGATGTGCTGGTGACGGGCAGCCTCGACCGGCTCTGGTCGGCGCTCGTCGCGGCCGGCGCCGACCCGAAGGAAGCCGCGAACGTGCTCGCCAACCAGTTCGTCGCGACCGGCATCTCACCTGACGCGGTCAGCCCCGGCGAGCTCGCGCAGCTCGTTTCCGCCCGGGCCGAGATTCCGCGTGCGACGTTCGACGAGGCGCTCGCGAAGGTCGGCGACGCCGGCTTCACCGCGGCGCCCTATCTCGAGCAGAAGGTCGTCGCCGATGCGGGAGAGCTCGACCCGATCATCGACGGGATCATCGAGGCGAACCCGGGCCAGGTGGAGCAGTTCCGGGGCGGGAAGGAGGGCCTGCTCGGCTTCTTCGTCGGCCAGGTGATGAAGGAGACCGGCGGCAAGGCCGACCCGCGCGTCGTCAACGAGCGCGTCCGCGCGAAGCTCACTCGTGTCTGACACCTGCCGTGTCAGACACCTCTAGGGAGTCGCGACGCTGAGCATCGCGAGGCACATCTCGTCGGTCGTGCCTTCGCCCCAGAGCACGTAGCGCGGCTTCAACTGTTTCGTCCCGACGACCGGCTGATCGAGCTTCGAGTTGTCGAACGAGCACGAGACGCGCACCGTGTCGCCGGGGCCGACCGTGACCGGATGTTCGAGGTAGTAGACGTCCTGCCAGTGGAAGTCCCACGCCGGCAGGTGCAGCAGCGTCTGCTCCTTCGGTGTGCCGGGATCGATCGTCACCTCGAGGTCGTGACCACGTAGGTGCATGTGGCCGGCGACGCCGTAGATCCTCTCCGTCTGGGTGACCGCCCGCTCGCAGGACGTCACGATCGCCGTGCCCGTGCCGACCGACTGCGGATAGTCGGCCAGCGTCTTGCCGCAGATCTTCAGCAGTGCAGTCGGGATGGCTGCATTCTCGGCGCCATACTTGTCGATCTCGTCCTGGAAGGCCTGCTGGCGGCTGCACTGCCGGCCGGTGACGCCGTCGGGGCACGGCAGCTCGACGGGTGCCGCGATCAGCTGCGTCTGCAGGCGTGTCAGCGGCGTTGTGGCGGGCCGAAGCCGTAGCTCCGCGCGCGTGCGGTCGGGGCCGGACGCCGCGATCAGGTTGTAGTGCACCTGCATCACGATCTTCGCGCCCTTGTGCACGAGCACGCCGGTGCCGCCCGGGAGCGCGTTCGTCGAGTGGCCGGGCACCCAGGCCGCGATCCACGGCGGCTGGCCGAGCCGTGTGAGCGAGTCCGAGCCCGACAGGTCGAGCGGCAGCCCGGGGCCGCCGAAGCACGTCCAGCCCTTGCCGCCGCTCGCGGCGTTGAGCCGGCCGGCCGCCGCCGCCTGGGCACCGGCGGCCTCGTAGAGGATCACGTGGTGGACGATGCCGGTCCGCTGCGGCTTGATCAGCGCAGCCGTGACGAGAGCGTCCCGCGTGAGCTTCGGGTCGAGGACGAAGCAGTGGTAGTCGTCGATCGCGCCGTTCGCGGCATGCGGCGTGTACGCCTTGTTCGGGGCGAGCACGAGCGTCGTGCCGGGGCCGGTCAGCCCTGCGCCGGTCGACGGCTTCGAATGCCGGTCGGCGGCCTGGCCGGCCGGGGCGCCTGCGGCGGCCCAGCGTGCCAGCGTTGCAAGCTCTGCGCCGGTCAGCCGGCGAACGTCGCGTCCGACGATCGCCGCCGAGTCGTCACCAGGCATCCACGGCGGCATCAGTCCCGCCTTCGTCATCCGGACGATCCCGGCGGCATGCGCCTTCGCGTCGGCGGCGGTGGTCAGCGGGAACGGCGCGATGCCGCCCAGACGATGACAACTCGTGCACTTCGCGTCGAGAATCGGCGCGACGTCGGCGTTGTAGGTCGGGCCGGACGCGGCGGAGCCGCCGTGAGCCAGCAGGACAGCGCCGGCGACCGCGGCGAGAACGGTGAGGACGACTGCGCTCCGCATCCCGGACACTGTACGCAGACGGCACGGGGCCTAGCTAACTGCGCACTGCGGCGTAGAGGAGCGCCGCGGCCAATGCGAAGCACGCGGCGGCGGCCGCGACCGCGGTCTGCGTGAGCGCCGAGGCCGCCGCTGCCGCACCGACCGCGGCGACGACGAGCGCGTTGCCGAGCGGCCGGCGCCTCCAGGTTGCCACGGCGACGAACAGGACGGCCAAGGTGCCGAGCGAGCTCGCGGCGATCGCGACGACGCGGGCGAGCGTGTCGACGTGATCCTGCGCGTGCGGCACGGTCGTCGAGTCGAATGAGCCGTGCACCGGCATCGCCGCTGCCAGGCCGACCGCGAGCCCGGTGTAGGCAAGGCCGAGCTGCGCTGCCCACCCGCGCCCCCAGAGCATGAGCGAGCCGACGCCCAGGAGCGGTGCAGAGAGCAGGGCCCCCGCCAGGTACCAGACGCGGAACGAAGCCGCGTCCCACCCGTGCGCGGCACCCCAGGCCATCATGGCGCACGCGGCTGCGAACGAGAGCACACCGCCGGCCCAGGCGTAGTGACGCGAGCGCATGAGCAGGCCTGCGAGCCGCAGCGAGACGAGCGCCGCGGCGAACGACAGAAGAACGTCCACGGCGATAGTCTGCTTCCCTCGTGCGGAAGGCGCTCGACGGCTGCCGTGAAGGGGCTCATGACGTGCTGCATCCGCAACCCGCGCACGGTGTCTGACACCCGTGTGTCGGACACCTCTCGGCTCGGCGCGTGCCGCGGGCGGCGCTAGGCTGGCAGAGCCTTGGAGAAGCGCTACCTCTTCACGCCCGGGCCGACGCCCGTGCCGCCTGCGGTGCTCGCCGCCGGCGCCGAGCCGATCGTCCACCACCGCGGGCCTGACTTCCGCGACGTGTATGCCGGCACGCTCGACAGGCTCAGAGACGTCTTTCGCACGACCTCCGACGTGTTGCTCTTCACGGCGTCCGGGACCGGTGCGATGGAGTCGGCGGTCGCCAACCTTTGCGCGCTCGGCGACCGCGTCGCCGTCGTCAGCCACGGATCGTTCGGCGAGCGCTGGATCGCCATCTGCGAGCAGCACGGTCTCGAGGTGCAGGCGCTCCGCTACGAGTGGGGAGAGGTGCCGGACGCCGAAGAGGTGGGAGCCGCGGTGCGCGAGTCGGGCGTCGAGCTCGTGTTCTGTCAGCAGTCCGACACCTCGACCGGGGTCGTTTCGGACGTGCGTGCGATCAAGGAGGCGGTCGGTGACGCGTTGCTCGTCGTGGATGCGATCTCGTCCCTCGGCGCCGTCCCGCTCGAGACCGACGCCTGGGGGATCGACGTCGTCGTCTCCGGCTCGCAGAAGGCGCTCATGTGCCCGCCCGGGCTCGCGATGGCCTCCGTGCCGGCGCACGTCCTCGAGCGCTCGAAGCCCTCGCGCAGCTTCTACTTCGACTGGCGCAGGAACAAGAAGGCGCAAGACGCGCTCGATGCCGCATTCACACCGGCCGTCTCGCTCATCCGCAGCCTGGACGTGGCACTCGGGCTGATCTCGCCGATACGCTCGAAGCGGGCTTCGAACGGCACATTCGCCTCGGCCGCGCCGCACGTGCCGGCGTGAAGGCGATGGGGCTGGAGCTCTTCTCGCCCGACGACGACACGGCCGCAGTCGTGACTGCCATCCGCGCCCCGGACGGAATCGACAGTGACGAGCTGCTGCTCCATCTGCGCGACCGGCACGGCGTCACGCTCGCGCCCGGCCAGCAGCATCTGAAGGGAAAGATCTTCCGGATCGGGCACATCGGCTGGTTCGACGTCTTCGACATCGCCACCGCGCTCGCTGCGGTGGAGCTCTCGCTGACCGAGCTCGGCGCGGACATCGAGCGCGGCGTCGCCGTCGCCCGCGCGTTCGAAGCGTTCGAGACTCCCGTCACGGCTTGACGATGACCGGCGTAGGCTTGACGGAGCCGGTTCAAGAGCGTAGGCGCCGGCTTGGCCGGCGGCGGAGCGGATGAGAGTCCTCGTCCGTGAGCAGATCGCGGATGCGGGCGTCGATCTGCTGCGGGAGCATTTCGAGGTCGACGTCGACACGGACTCGCCACTCGAGGAGATCATCGACCGTTACGAGGGGCTGATCGTCCGTTCTGCGACAAAGGTCACCTCGGATGTGATCGGACGTGCGACGCGGTTGAAGGTCGTCGGCCGCGCCGGCGTTGGAGTCGACAACGTGGACGTCGACGCCGCGACCAGACGGGGGATCGTCGTGGCGAACGCGCCC
>CAWGLA010000011.1:0-354964 GCA_963823265.1 uncultured Thermoleophilia bacterium | reverse complement strand
CGGCGCGTCCTAGGCCCATCCAAAGAGGCCCTCGTTCATTGCGGCAGTTCGCGAAGAGCGAACAGGAGGGCGGTCACGCAGGCATCTCAGCCGCGTCGTCGTCGCCGCCACCGCCGCCGTGGTCGTAGCGGTAGCGGGCGGTGTCACCTATGCCGTTGCCGACATCGGCGGCGGCGGAGTGATCAACGGCTGTTACAAGTCGCAGAACGGTCAGCTGCGTCTCATTGATCCGCCGAGCGGCAGCTGTAACCCCAATGAAACGGCGATCTCATGGAACCAGACCGGTCCCGCCGGTCCTCCTGGCCCCACCGGGGCTGCTGGGCCTGCCGGTCCCAAGGGTGATACAGGCGCGACTGGTGCCACCGGCCCCGCCGGCCCCGCGGGCCCGGGCCGGCCCGACTGGGGCCACCGGAGCGCCAGGCCCGGCAGGCCCGCAGGGTGCGACTGGGCCGCAGGGCGGCGAACCTGGTCCGGCGGGCCCCCAGGGTGCGCCCGGCGCGACCTTCCAATCACTCGCCCCTGGAGAACAGAACACATTCAGCATCCCAGGCGTTGGGTTCGTCTACATCGGCTGCGGGCCGGGTGCCACAGGCCCCGACGAAGGGTACTTCCTGGGATTCGGCAGCAACGTCGGTACAACCTCGTCACTCTGGATCGATGACTCCATCTCTGGGGTCAGCTGATCGGACCCAGAGCGCGAACGGCTTCGACTACTACCCGGCCGCAAACGTTGAACTCACCGGCAACCGCCACCTCGGCGTTCGAATGGCGAATGGCTCGAAGAGTGGCACGTGGACGACATCTACATCCAAGGCGCTAACAACGCGTGCCGCGCCAGCATCCAGAAGACCTCCTAGGAACCGTTCGTCGACCGATCAACAAGGGAGGCCACCCGTGCGCGCGGTGGGCTCCCATTGGGCGTACCTCACCGCGTCAGCTCATGCCCCAAACGCCTCGAGACGCCCCCACATACGGAGGCACGACGTCGGAAATCGACAATCCTTCACACGCGAACGGCTCACCCATGCGTGTTCAAGGCAACATTGCTGCCCCGCTGCCGCGGGACGCCGTAGGCGCCGGCACGGACTGTCACGCCGGAGGTCGCGGGTTCGAGTCCCGTCGCTCCCGTCAAGAACGGCCTGGCAACAGGCCGTTTTTATGCGAGGCCTTAGAGCGCCTTTCAGTGATGGGGTCTCGAGCCGTGGCGGAGGCTGGCAGCAAGTGACCCGCCCGCGCAGGCAAGCCGTGGCCGAGACTACGATGCCAGGCTTCATGACGCGCCCCACCGCCGCCGTGGTGCTGCTCGCCGGACTGTCGTTGACGCTCGCCGGTGCGACACACGCCAAGACGTCCGCCGCCGGCGATTGCGCTCCGGCGGGTGGGACGTCGAGCGTGAAGCGACCGCAGTTCGTACGCAACATCCCGACCGGCGAGACAGGCTGGTTCGCATCGCCGAGCCTCGCCGACCTGAACGGCGACGGGAAGCTCGAGATCGTCGCCCCGTTCTACTCGACCTTCGTCTTCGACGCGAAAGGACACCTGCTCGGAAAGGGAACCGCGACAAAGGGCCGCGTCTACGCACCCGGCGTCGTCGCCGACCTCGACGGCGACAAGATCCCCGAGCTCGTCGTGGGCGGCAACGAGGGCACCGTCGCCGCCTACGACTTTGTCGGCGGCAAGCTGAGGCTCAAGCGCGATTGGCCGGCATCGACGTGTAGCGCCGGCCAGTGCCCCGAGGCTCGCGGCATGGCGGCGGCAGACCTCGACGGTGACGGCAAGAGCGAGGTCGTCGTCACGACGACCAACACGTCAACGACCGGGTCGCAGGTGTTCGTCTTCGGCGCCAACGGCCGCCTCTGGCACCCGAAAGGGGCGCCGGCGGCCTCGTGGCCGCGCTACAACCGACTGTCGGGCACCGGAAACGACGCAAACTTCAACGGGGCCGGCAACCACGGGTACGGCGCCTACGGCGAGAACGTGGCGATCGGGAACGTCGACGACGATCCCCAGCTCGAGATCGTCGTTACCTTCGACAACCACCAGATCAACGTCTTCAAGGATGACGGGACGTCGGTGCTGGCCGCGCCATGGTTCACCAACCGCGAGTCCGGCTACGCCGGTCGGCGGCTCGGCTGGGGACAGTTCATCCGCTGGCTCAACCCGGCGGTCGAGAACAACCAGTACCACCGGCACGTCGGTTCGTGGCCAGACGTTCGGAAGACTCCCTGGCTCCAGTGGACCGCGTCACCGCCGGCCGTCGCCGACCTCGATGGCGACGGCAAGAACGAGGTGATCGGTCTGCCCAACGTCGAGCACGGCGAGCCGTACGTCACGCAGGCGTACGCCTTCATGGTCCTCGACGGTGCCCAGCACGGAGGCGCGCGCTCGGCGATGCGCCACGCGGGCTTCGTCAGCCTCCCGCTCTCGTCGAAGCCGGCGTTTCGCCCCGACGGCGACTGGTATCCGCCGAGCGGGATCCCCGCCCCCACCGTCGCGAACATCTCGGGTGACGCGCGTCCGGAGATCGTCGCGGCGGTGCCCGACGGCTCCGTCTACGCGATCGGGCCGACCGGCAAGCGCCTGTGGCGCTTCGACTATGCGCACGGGGCGCCCAAGTCCTTCGCGTCGGAGGTGGTCGCTGCGGACCTGAACCGCGACGGGAAGCCGGAGCTCGCGTTCGGGACGTACAGCCTCACGCCCGGCTCAGGCCGCTTGGTCGTGCTTACGAGCGCAGGAAAGCTGCTCTACGACATCCGGCTCCCGCACCAGGGACGCGACGGGAACGGCATCGGCGTCCCCGCGGCACCGTCGATCGGCGACCTCGACGGCGACGGGTCACTGGAGATCGTCCTGACGACGTTCGACCACGGAATCGACGTGTTCCACGTCCCGGGCTCCGGGACGAACTGCCTGCCGTGGCCGACGGGACGCGGCAACCTGACGCGGAGCGGAACGGGACCGGCAACCGCCTCGTAGGTCACACGAAGACAATCGTTGTCGATGCGCTGGAACCGTGTTCTGCGCATTGCTGGTTCGCGCTCGCAGGAGGGCAGGTGTTCGAGTACCGCGTCTTGGTGCTCAATCACTTGAGGAGCAAAGGGTCGAGGGTCGCCGGGCTCGCACGGCCCCGGAACGCGCTACGCTGAGCGCCGTGCCGGGCGTTGTCACAGCCCTCGCATCGCTCGTGGTCGCCGTCGGAGCACCGTCCACGTTGCTGGTGACCGCGGTGCCGGCGAGTCATGCGGCGAAGCCGTCCGCCCTCACGCTGCAGGCGACGCTCGAGTTGCAGTGCGGCCACGCGAGCGCGGTGACGGTCGGCCTGCCGGCGGCGATGGGGGTGCGTTCGATCCCGGCGACGGCTGTCGTCGTGAACGGCGTGCATGCGGCGACCGTTCGAATGTCGCAACACACCGTGCACGTGACGATGCCGCCGCCGCAGGGGATGATGTGCGACTCGATCGGCCCGTCGCGCGTCACCGTCCGGTTCACGAGGCCGCAGGCCTCGTCAACCCGAAACATCCGGGCTCGTATGCCGTGTGGCTCCAGGTGCGTGGGCAGACCGCGTCCGGCCGCCTGAAGATCTCGTAGGGAGCCAACAACGGGGGAGGCCGCCTTGCGGCGGCCTCCCCCAGGTCAGTGCGTACCGCTCGGCTAGTGGCCGACTGTGGTGATGTAGCCCTTCGACACGGTTCCGACTCCGGTCACGTCGTCCCAGCCCTGGCTCGTGATGAGCGACGAGTCCTGGTTGAACGCGCGGAGCGAGAAGAGCAGCCCGTTCGTGGCGTTGTAGCCGTTCGCGTAGTCACTGCGGACGTTGCCGAAGTCGGGCGAGCCCTTGCCGCCCTTCGGATCGAAGAAGACGCTCGAGTTGTGCTCGTTCGCCTTCAGCCAATAGATCAGCGGGTTCGCGAACCCGATCCGTGCATTGGCGCCCTGCTGCACGACGGCCTGCACGCCCGCCAGCAACGGCGAGGCGAGGCTCGTGCCGCCGATGCGGTACTCGCCGTAATGCACTCCCGCCGGGCCGAACACGCTCGAGAGCGCGAAGTTCTGCGTCTCGCCGATCAGCATGCCGGTCGTCGGATCTGCGTCCATCCCGATGTCCGGAACGGCACGGCCGCCCGTCGGGTTCGGGTGCACGATGCCGGCCTGGTACCACGGCTCCTAGAAGAGCTCGCTGAACCCGCCGCCCGCGCCGTACTGGAACGGGATCGTCTGCACCCAGCTCGAGCCGACGAGGGCGTACTTCGAGGTGCCCCAGCCCGTCTCGAAGGTGCGGGCGCCGTTGCTGCCGATGCCGAGCGAGCGTCCCGCCGACGGCGGTCACCACGGGTCGCCTGCCGGGTAGTCCGGATGGGCGTAACCGAAGGCGTCGTAGTCGTCGCCGATGTCGCCCGAGGAGAAGTAGAAGCCGATCCCCTGGACCGCTCCCTGCTAGAAGATCGTACTCGTAGGCGGCGATCGTGTCCCTGGTCGATCGTGATGTAGAGGGTGCCGCCGATCACGACGAACGTCGGCTGGCCCCACGAGTTGGTCACGATCGAGGCATCGTTGTCGGCGACGATCTGCGCGAGCTGCGCCATGAGGTCGTCGTCGTAGCAGCTACGGGCCCCGTAGTAGAGCGACCTTGGCGCCGGTGCGCCATTCCGTGCACCGCCTCGACGTCGAGCGTCTGCTCGCCGTACCAGCCGTTGCCACCGCAGTCGTCCACCCGCCCGTAGTCGGGATCGCCGGGCTGCGGCTCGGGAACGCTGCGGTCGGAGAACTGCCCGGTCGAGAAGGCCGCGTCGCCGTGGCGCGTGGCATACGTGTTCGCGTCGCTCAGCAGCGTGCTTGCGTCGAACGCGTCCGTGATCGCGACCGTCTGGCCGGAGCCGGTCAGACCGGAGCCCGTGATGCCGTAGGCGCCGCGCAGCTGCGACGGGATGTAGCCGCACGGCGCGTACGGCAGCGTCCGCCCGTGCAACTTCGGCAGCGTCGTCGCCATCTGCTGGCCGTAGTAGGTCGAGCACGGCGTGGCGTTGACGAAGCCCGCCGGCGCGCCCAGGTCGGCCTTCAGGACGACGTGGCCGACCGGGGTCAGACCGCTGACCGTTCGGATGAGGGTGCCGACCGTCGACGGCACCGAGACGTCGCTCGCCGGGGCCTGCACCTGCTTGCCGTTGACGTTGAAGAGGCCGAGCTGACGTGCCGAATGCGGCCGACGACGGCCGACGCAGCGCCCGACACGGCGATGTAGTGGTTGTCGGCGCCGACGCATTTGACCGTCAGGCCTGCACCGGTGAGCCAGGCCCTCACCGTGGCGACCTGAGCCGCCGTCGGTGCGAATTGGCTGACGTACTGACCGTGTGTCAGATAGTGACGGTACTGAGCGCTGGACGGATCTGCCACCGCCCTGGCGAGCGCCTTGAGCGCGTCCGCGTTGTTCGGCGCCAGCCAGACCTTCGCCGAGACCGTCTGCCCGGCGGGCACCGTCCCGGCCTGAGCGACCGGCCCGACCCACGACGGCTTGGAGCCCGCGAGCACGGTACGGCCCGCGGCCGCGCCACCCGCTCCGGCGACAGCCGCCACGAGCAGCGCAAGCGCAGCGAAAACAGCGGCTGACAACGTCAGCCGACGAATCGAGATCTTCACGTCTCTCCTCCCTCTTTGTAAGTCCCTGACGTGATGCTTCGACAGTCTCTCCCATTTCGTGCCGATTTGCTAGATGGGGGGTTGTTCGAGGCGACGCCATCACACTCGGATGCGGCTATCATTCCGGCGTGCTTCGCATCGTGGGGGTCATGTTCGGGGTCGGTCTCATCATCGCGGCGGTGGCGGTCGCCGCAGGCCCGCGCAACCTCGCCAACGACCTGAAAGCATTCAAGCGCGCGCACCACTCGTACGACAACCTGCCCCCGCAGGCCAAGACGCTCGCGCCGAACGTCGTCGCCTCGCGCCGGGTCGCGACCGCAGTGGACAAGAAGAAGCGCAAGTACTACGTCTACGTCGCGCAGCTGAAGGACAAGACCGCCTGCATCGTCCTCATCCAGGGGAAGGCGTCCACATCGGACTGCCTCCCCGTCACGCTGCTGTTCGAGCCGGGGAGGCGCGAGACGACGTCCACCGCGAACGGCCTGATCGGCGGCATCGCGCAAAACGATGTCAAGAAGATCGTCCTCACCGGTGGATCGAAGAAGCTGACGATCCCACTGACGACGGACAACGGGTACCTCTGGGGCTGCCCGGCGCCGACGAGCTGCGCGAAGTGGGTCCGGACGGTGCTCGGCTACAACGCCGCCGGGAAGCTCGTCTCCACCGAATCGGTGCAGTAGCTCCGCTCCCGGCCGACCTTCCCGAAGCCAGTTTCTGAGCCGCGCCTCGCGAGCCGGCTTCGCTTCGGCAACAAGGGCTCAAGGCCCCGCTCGAGGGTGCCGATAGCTCATGGGTGAGCCGCAGTGCAGCCTTCGGAGCGATCGTCTGCGTTGCGCTCGTCACGGCCTGCGCGGCGAAGGTTCCCGGCGCGAAGGCCTGGGAGACGACCTCCCCCGCGGCCAAGATCTCGCACGCGAAACTGCACGTGGCCCACGCCGCACGGGCGGGTGCCCGGCTGTCGCGCCCGCGCGCACGGCAGTCGCAGCTCCGGATCCTGCCGCTGCTCCGCCACGTCGGCGCCCGGCCGGCCAAGAAGGCCTCGCGCGTGAAGCGGCCGACGTCGCCTCAGCCGACGGCCGTGGCGACCCCGGCCGCGCCGCTGACGGTCCTTCCGAACGACCCCGACTGGTCCCAGCAGTGGAGCCTCCGCCAGGTCGAGGCGCCCGCAGCCTGGGCGCTCGTGCCCGGGGCATCGCGCCCCGTGGTCGTGGCCGTCGTGGACAGCGGCGTCGATCCGTCCCAGCCGGATCTGCAGGGCGCGCTCGTCGCGGGCGCCGACTTCGCCGACTCGACGGGGAGCACGGCCGACCAGTACGGGCACGGCACCATGGTCGCCGGAGTGATCGCCGCGCGTGGCAACAACAGCCAGGGCGTTGCCGGTGTGTGCTGGCTCTGCCTCGTCATGCCGGTCAAGGTCCTCGACGCGAGCGGGGTCGGCACATCGGCGAGCGTCGCCGACGGCATCCGCTGGGCGGCCGACCACGGCGCCAACGTGATCAACCTGAGCTTCGTTCTGAGCGGCCCTGACGCGGCCGTCGAGGCCGCGATCGCCTACGCCCACGCCCAGGGTGTGATCGTCGTGGCCGCCGCGGGGAACGCCGGCACCGGCGACGCCACCTACCCCGCCGCCTACCCGATGGTCGTCTCGGTCGCGGCGACGGACGACGCGGACCACCTCTATCCCTGGTCGTCCTACGGCTCGTGGGTGACCCTGGCAGCTCCCGGCTGCTCGATGACGACGGCGATGGGCGGCGGCTTCGCCACCTTCTGCGGCACCTCTGCCGCAGCGCCGATTGTCGCCGGTCTCGCCGCCCTCGGCTTCCAGGCGGGCGCCTCGTCCGAGGCAGAGCTCGAGGCTGCGCTGGAGCGGACGGCGAAGCCCCTTCCCGGCTCGGTCGGCAGCGGCCGCGTCGACGCATTGCAGCTCCTCAAGCAGTTCGTCTCGACCTGAGCCGGGCGCCCGTTCCCGAGAAACGACGAAGGGCCCGCCGGAGCGGGCCCTTCGTCTTGTTCCGCTTGCGTCGCGGGCGAGCCCGTTACGCGATTGCCACGCGCACCGTCTTGACAGACGGAGCGAGCTTCAGGTTGGCGACGCGAACCACATGGTTCGTGGCGACCTTCCGAAGCACAACGCGGCTCGTGCCGTTCTTGTTGACCAGCGTGATGCGCAGCATGGCGAACTTCGCCGTGCTGTTCACGCGGGCGTTCAAGAAGCGACCCGACCTCGTCGAGACGACACGCGCCGAGACGAGCGTCATCTTGGCGACCTTGGCGACCTTCGCCGAGGTCGTCTGGGTCGTCGGCGCCGGCGAGGTCACAGCAACCGGAGTTGCCGTGCTGCTACCGCCGGTCACCGCACCGGAACCGCCGGCCGGAGGCGTAGTGCCACCTGCCGGAGGAACGATCGGACCGGTGCCCGTGTTGGTGCCGCACTTCACGCCGAGCTTGACGTTGAAGTCATAGTCGCGCGTGATGCCCGAGCCACCGTTCCGGGTGCCGAGGTTCTCGACCGTCACGTTGACGCACTGGTCGATCGACGAGTGAACGTAGATCGCAGCCTGACCAGTTGCAGCGTAGTTGTGCAGGTCGATGAAGTCCGAGTCCCACGTGATCAGCGTCTGCCCGGACGGGTCATAACCGCCGACCTTGTTGTAGTCGGGGCCCCAGCTCGTGATCTGGGCGTTCGCCTCGGTCGTGAACTCGACGTCAGCGTTGATCGGGTTGCCCTCGAAGTCGGTGACCGTCTCGACGCAGTACGCCTCGTTGGTCGACTTCGGGATGCAGGTCAGGGTCTTGTTCGGGGTGAAGTTGACGGTCTTGGTGATTTCGGCCGACAGCTTCGGGTGACCCGAGTTGGCCGGATCAGCAGGCTGCTGAGCCGGGTAGACCGACTCGGCCTGGATCTTGGCCGTGCCGACGAGCGAGCCCGAGTAGACGTCGCAGCGCCCGTTCGAATCCGGGGTGAGGTAGATGCCCTCGCCGTCCTCGGAGTTCGCCGGGTTGAACTGCACGTACGCCTGGCCGTGCTCGTCCGTGTAGACCGCGACCTTGGTCGCGCCGTTCGGCTGGGAGATCGGCCTGCCGTTGACGCCGTAGCAATCGTTGTTGCCCTCGTGCGTCTTGAGCGAGAACGTATCCCAGTAGTCGTAGATGAACAGGTCGTCCATCGTGGTGGGCACGCCGTAGGCGCCTGACGTGAGCCAGTTGCCGTAGTTGCCACCGATCGAGCCCTCGACACCAGACGTGGAGTTGAGGTCGATGATCGGCACGACTGCCGGCACGTACGCCTTGTAGAACGGCGCGTACAGCTGATGCGGGTCACCGAGATCGGTGGTGTTCCCGCCGTACGCAGCTGCATTGCGGTTGTCGATCGAGCTCTTGTCGGCCTTCGACAGCGTGCCGACGGAGTGATCGGCGCCCACGTTCGTCAGGCCAACGTCGACGCGGAGCGCCGGCATCGGCGCGTCGTCGGCGTTCAGGTTGCCGTCGGAAAGCAGCGTCTCGAACGACCGGATCGGGTCGAACGGGCCGTACGCGTCGTTGCTGGTCCCAACGAGACCGAAGATCGACGAGAACGGACCCAGGTCCGGATCGGGCGACGAGCCGACGCAGTTGTCGACGGACTCCGTCGGGCCGATCTCGCTGGCGCAGTTGCTCGCAGCGACATGGCCTTCGGAAGCGTCCTGACCATCGTGGATGTCCCAACGGTTGGGCGTCGCGCCCGGGTAGGTGCTCCCAAGCGTGAAGTCCTCCGCGAAGTGCTGGGCCAGCCACGGCCAGTCGGTCGGCAACGTGACTGTGTTGTTCCGGCGCTCCGGTGAAGTCATAGGCCGGCGTAGTCGTTCCCCAGCGGGAACGTACCGGTGACCTGCACCTTCAGGAGCCCAGGCTCCAGGGACTTCCAGCCGTTCGAGGCTGCGATCGGGGAGAACGAACCGCTTCCGCCCGGGTCGCCGACCTTGTAGGCGCCTGTCGTCTCCGACTCTGTGAGCACCGGATTCGAGTCCCACATCCAGATGACGTACAGGTCCTGCTGGAAGATGACGTCCTGGCCAAGGATGAAGTTCAGGTACTTGCCCAGGTCGGTCGAGATCGAGAACTTGATCCTCTCGAGCCCGGCCTTTTCCGACGTGACATTGGTCGAGAAGCAGACGCCGCCGTTTGCATCCCAGGTCGGCTGGACCTGGCGGGACGTCTGGTCTCCAGTACCGATCTGGAAGAACGGCGGCTGATCGACAGCGCCGCTCCAGTCGGACTTGTCGAACTCACCGATCACCGGCGAGCCGTGGTTGAACTGTGAGCTGGCGAAGGCATCCTGGCTGACCTGGCTGTCGCCGAGGCCGAAGCACCGAGCCACCTTCACCGTCTCGCCGGCCCAGCAACCCACGGAATGTTCGTGGTCTGCGGGTCGGCCGCGTAGTTGTAGTACGGGTTGACGATCGTCGAGCTCTTGGCCGCGGCGGTGCTGACTCCAACTGCGAGCACCCCAACCGCTGCGACAAGAACTGCGAGCGTCCCGAAAACGCGGAAACGCATTGAACCCTCCCCTTCTTCCTAGTTCAGAAACCAGATGTAACGCATGAAAAGAAGACCACCTGTGGCAGACGCCACAGAAAGATCCAGATCGCGCTGCACCCCCTTCTTCTCCCAATCCCCGCATCCGGCACGCGCCGTGCGGGCTCACTTGAGTTCTAAACCCAGGGGCGGCGTGAATCAAGTGCGGCCCGGGTAGGCTTTTAGGGGTCGAAACCTAACCTCAGCAGGAGATTTCGGCTCCTCGGCTCGCCGCGGCCGGCACTTCGCCCCAGTGCGGCCGCCGGCCGTGGGCGATTTCTCGAGGAGGCGTCTACAGTTCGTTTTCGTGCGGCGCCTGGGACTGATTCTGCTCGCCTTCTTCCTGCTGGCGGCCCCCGGGGCCTCCGGCGCCGGCTCGCAGCCGAACGACCCGTTCTGGCCCCAGCAATGGGGGCCGATCCTCACCCGCGCCTCCGACCTCTGGCAGTACTCCACGGGAGACCCGAGCATCGTGATCGCGGTCGTCGACACCGGGCTCTCGGCTACGCCGCAGCCGGACATGGCCCACGTCGTGCCGGGCTGGGACATTCTCGGGGGGGATGCGAACACGAGTGACGGCTTCGGCCACGGGACGTGGGTCTCGACCGTGATCGGCGCGCAGGGTGACAACGGCGTCGGCATCGCAGGCTACTGCTGGGCCTGCTCGATCATGCCGGTCCGCGTCGCGGCGGGCCACGACGGCGCCGTCGGGGCCAACATCGCCGCCGGGATCCGGTGGGCAGTCGACCACGGCGCCCGAATCATCAACGTCAGCCTGGCAAGCAACGAGGCGGACATCAACGAGTACGGTGCCGTGGAGTACGCACTTGACCATGGGGTGCTCGTCGTCGCGGCGGCTGGGAACACCGGCAACGGGACACTCCTCTATCCCGCCGCGGACGGAACGTCCCTCAGCAACGTCCTGTCTGTCGCGGGCACCGACGAGAACGACCAGCTCTACAGCTGGGCCTCCCGCGGACCGTCGGTCGCGTTGAGCGCCCCCGGCTGCGCCGAGTTCCTCGACCCGTGGATAGGCCCCGCGTCCGCCTGCGGATCGTCCTTCGCGCCGCCCGCCGTGACGGGCATCGCGGGAC
Source organism: uncultured Thermoleophilia bacterium (assembly GCA_963823265.1). Classification (GTDB taxonomy): domain Bacteria; phylum Actinomycetota; class Thermoleophilia; order Gaiellales; family Gaiellaceae; genus PALSA-600. The sequence goes on along the minus strand of CAWGLA010000011.1, from coordinate 343,682 downwards.
TGCTGCTGTCGCTGCGGCCCGGCCTGACGATGTACCAGATCGTCGGCGCGCTCAAGGCCACAGCGCACCCGGTGAGCGGCATCGCCGGCGGCCGCGTCGATGCCTGGGCCGCCGCGCACTACCTCGGCCTCGTGCCTGAGAGTCCTCCGCCCCCGCCGACACCCGTCCCGACACCGCCGGTCATCTCGCCGCAGGTGCTCGTCAGCACCGGCTCCGTCCGCCGGTCCGAGGTGGTCCGGCTCCCGCTCAGCCCGGGCCAGCTCGTGCTCCAGCTGTTCGGCCCGGCCGCCCAGGACTGCACGATGAGCGTCCGCATCGGCGGGACGCTCTACGTCGACCTGGCGGCCGAGCGCACCGTTCACACGCTGTCAGCGACCATCCGCAAGGCCGGCACCTACGTGGTGAACGTGCGTTGCAGCTCCGTGAACCGCAAGCGCTACGAGCTCACGGCCAACGCCGTCTTCTCGCGCTAGGCGAGTGGGGTGCCGTCACGGGGTCGCCGGGACGGCACCTCCCCCCTGCCTCGAGTTGAGCACGCTCGACTTGGCCATGCGCGCCACCGTCGTCGGCGTCGACACACCGCGAACGAGCCCACGAGCCAGGGCCCACTGGCTCGCCTCGAACCGATTCCGGACGCCGAGCTTGCGGTAGGTGTTCGCCAGGTGGAACTTCACCGTCTGGTCGGTCACCCAGAGGTGCATCGCGACCTCGCGGTTCGACCGCCCTTCGGCGACGAGCCGGAGGATCTCGATCTCCCGGCGCGTGAGCCGGGCCCGCGTGAGCATCCCCGCGTCCTGCGGGTCCTCCGCCCAGCGCTCGGCCAGAGCCCGCTCGGCGAGCCGCGCGACCTCGTCGACACTCGTGGAGCGATCGACGGCCGCGAAGGCTCCGGCGGCGAGCGCCGCCTCGACCATGCCGGGATCGTCGTTCTCGACGAGCGCGACGCTGACGAGCTCGGCGCAGCGCCGATGGGCCTTGCGCAGCACGCTGAAGACGGTGCCCGCGCTGATCTCCTCGCCGAGCGCGACGATCAACAGATCGCAGCCGTGGATGTCCGCGAACTCGGCAGCCCGCTCGACCACCGACGACATGCCGACGACCTCGATCCCCCGCAGATGAAGCAGCCGCTTCGTGCGCTGCTGCCGCAGCTGATTCGAGTCGATCACGACCGCTGTTGCGGTCTCTCTTCCGTTGTTCCCTCTCATGCTCCCACTCTCCCTTGGTTCCCGTTTTTCGTCCGCAGGTTCATGTCGGACCGCGACTGGGCGCAGACCGACCCCTTGTCAGGCCGAAGCGGGATTAGCCAGGGCACTCGAGCGAAAGCGCCCGCCGGTAGGCGAGAGGCGCTTCCACGAGCAATGCGACGCGCGAGGTGAAGTTCGAAAGAACGAGAATGAGCAAGCCGACGAGTGCGGCGACGACGAATCCGGTGCCGCCCCAACTCCCGGGGCTCGTGAACCCAAACGCCGAGCGAGGGGTGTTCGGGTCGCCGGGCGGCGCGAGCGGCCCGTGCGGCGGCACCATGCGCCGCGTCCCGGACGACTCCGAGCTCGGGTTGCCGCTACCGGCGGAAGGCGAGACAATCGTCACGTAATCGGCTGCTGACGACGCCACATCGATCGAAGCGGTGAACGTGTTGGCTGCGCCTGCGACGCCGGCCAACTGTGCATCGAGCTTGCGAGCGCCGAGAGCCGAGAGCCCAGGATTGACGACACTGGCTCGCCGGCACGAGATGCACAACAGAGACGACCGGAAGCTTCGGTGTGCTCTGGGCCGCCACCACTGATGCAACCGGCAACGCGGGAGTCGGCCCGTCGGTCGTGTCGTTGGCCGCGCTCGGGGCCGGATCAGTCGCCGGGACGGACAGCGTGATGCTCTGCTGGTCCGACGTCGCCGCGGCAACCGGCGGTGCGCTGCCGGAATCGGGGCTCGACGTTGCGGTGGATGCGACGGGAGTGGGCGCCGCCGGTGCGGGCGACGACGTGTCGATCGAGGTCGCCGTCGTTCCCGACGTGCAGCCCGAGTCGGTTCCCGTCGCAGTGGCCGCAGTCGCGTCGCCCGTGGCAGCAGTGGCGCAGCCGGCTGCGGTGCCGCCTGTGGCGGTCGTGTCCGTCCCTTGCGGATCGGTCGTGGTCGCGCCGGTCGACGTGCCGTCACCTGCGGGAGCCGACGTGGTGTCGGTGGCCGTGCTCCCCGGAGCCGCGCTCGTCGACGTGGTGTCGGGCGCGCTCGTCGACGTCGTGTCGGTCGCCGGCGAGGTCGACGTGTCGGCGGCCGTGGTGGTGGTGGTCCCCGCATCCGAGCCGGCGGTTGCGGCCGGCGGCGGCGTGCCGGTGTCCGCGGCAGCAGGGTACGCGGCGACGCCGACGCCGAACAGCACGGCGGCGACGACGGCGAACCGTGCCGCAAGCGAACATTCGAATCGGCTCAACTGGAGCCTCTGGGCCACCGCACTACTCCTCCCCACCATTTCGCGGCTGCTCCCTGTGCACCCGCGACCCCTTGTTCGGCACGCCTGTCCCCTTGTCGTGACGAGGACCGACCTGGAGAATACACCCAGGAGACCCAAACGAACAGACCCAAAAACCTAGCCCCCTGGCTGGGGATGAAAAGGTGCACTATTCTGGGCTCGCGGGCTCATCGGATGGGCGCCTCGCAGCGAGTAGAACCGACAGTAGGGGAGATGAGGGTCGATGCAGGGAAAGGTCCGTCGAGGTCTGCGGGTCGCGATCGCCGTTGCGGTCGCCATGACCTTCGTGCTCGGGCTGGCGACGAGCGGAGGGGCCCGGACCGCCGACGATCCTCCACCGCCTGTCTCCGTTTCGATCGCGAACGCGCCCATCGCTGTGGCCGAGGGCCAGCCGGCGAGTTTCCCAGTGACACTCGATCAGCCCGCAAGCTCGGACTTCACGGTGACCTTCACGACGAGTGAAGGGCTCAACGGTTCGTTCGACGTGCACACCACCGATACCGCGGAGACCGCCGTCGTGCCGACCGCCTCCAACACGTCGCCGCAGGACGATCGGACATTCACGGTGACCCTGGATGCGCCGCCGGATCCGGGCGTGGCGACACTCGGCACGGCAACGGCAACGGGATCGATCGTGGACGACGACTGGAAGATCACGTCGATGACAACCACTCCCGATCCACCGAGCGTGTCGGAGAGCGGCGGCCAGACGATCGACTTCACGGCGATGCTGAACGCTCGGCGCAGCTCCGACGAACCATCCGATCTCCGTCGACTACACGGTCGGCGACGGCTCCGCACAGAACGGCCGGGACTACACGGTCACGAAGCCGGCCGACGGGCACCTGAACGGAACGCTCGTGTTCACACCGGGTGGCTCGAACACCGTCGACGTCCAGATCAAGTCGAAGGGCGACGGGCTGTACGGCACCAACCGGAGCTTCACCGTCACCTTCTCGAACCCGCAGGGCGCCGCATTTGCCGACGGGGCGAACGAGCAGGCGACCGGGACGATCACCGAGGCCGACCAGCCGCCGCTGATGGGGATCTCCAGGTGCAATGGCTCGACGGTGAACGCGGGCGACCAGGCGACGTTCCTGGTGCTCCTTGCCGGCGCGCACCCGCCCACGACGCTGCCGGCGTCGGTCGACTACGCGACGGTCGGCGACTCGACCGTCGCCGGCGACTTCGAGCCGACCTCGGGCACGTTGACGATCCCGGCGGGGCAGCGCGAGTTCGACCTGCACGTGCAGACGAAGGACAATCCCCCTGTCGGCGACCGCTCGTTCCACGTGCAGCTTTCGAACCCGCAGAACGTCAGACTGGACAACTCGCTCTGCGTCGTGCACCATCCACAGCACCACCGGTGGCGGCGCCAGCCAGGGGTCGATCACGATCACCGACCCCGCACCGGTGACGCAGCCGACCAGCGGCTCCGTGCCCGTCAGCGTCAAGCTCTCGCTCACCCTGCCGACCCCGCTGCCGTCGAGCCCGCAGCCGGTGTCGGTGCACTGGCAGACGCAGGACGGAAGCGCGGTCGCCGGGACCGACTACACCGCGGCCTCCGGTGACATCACCTGGCCGGCGGGGACGAACGGCTCGAATCCGATGCCGGTGACGGTATCGATCAACCCGGATCCCGGCAACCACCGCACCGATCACGTTCAAGGTCGCCTTCACCTCGACGAACGCGACGTTCGTCGGCGGCGGCACGGCGACGGTGACGATCGTGCCGGCGGGATCCACGGTCCCGTTCATCTCGATCGCGGACGCATCGGCCGCCAAGCATGCGGGCTCGGTGCCGGTCGTGGTGCACATGACGCCGGCGTCGACAGGCGCGGTGACGGTCGACTACGCGACGGCCGACGGCACCGATGCGAACGCGGCCAAGGCGGGCACCAACTTCACCGCGACGAGCGGCACGCTCAGCTTCGCTCCGGGAGCCACCTCGAAGACGATCAACGTCCCGATCATCGCGAACGAGCTCGTCGAGCCGAACCGCGACTTCACCGTCAACCTGGCGAACGCGACGGGCGGCGCTGCGATCGGGGTCGGGTCGGGCCCGGTCACGATCCTCAACGACGTCTGACGAAGACGCCGCCGCCCGTGCTGACGCCGAAGACGACGCCGACCCAGGCCAAGCCGACGCCTCAGCCCGTGACGCAGCCCCCGAACAAGGGAACGCACTTCGTGCTGGTGCAGATGCTGACCGGCACGAGCCATGTCGATGCGAAGGGGCGCGCGCCCTTCAAGATCAGCTGCCCCTCGATCGTGATCCGCACGTGCATCGGCACCGCGACCTTCGAGATCGGCGTGCCGACGAAGGTCAAGAAGAAGACGGTCATCAAGACGGTGCGCATCGCGAGCGGCGTCTACTCGGTTCGCTTCGGGAAGACCGGCACGTTCATGGCCAAGCTCACACCGACGGGGTTGAAGCTGCTCAAGTCGCGTGAAGCGCATGAAGACGAAGGCACTCTCTCGGCGCACGACGGCGCCGGCGCAAAGGGCGTGACCGCCTGGATCGTGTCGCTGCAGGCGCCCGCGGCGGCCAAGCAGACACCGGCCAAGAAAGCGCCGACCGTCAAGAAGAAGTGACGCGGTGCCGCCGGCGACCGGCGGAACCCACGACCGCTCAGGCGAGCTTGAGCTTGAACATCGCGCCGCACGTGCAGCGGCCCCTGCGTCACCTTGACCCAGCCGCGCGCCCGCGCGCCCGGCTGGAGATCTCGCGGCAGGCGCCACGAGCAGTGCGCAAAGCCCGTGCGATAGGCGTTCACGACGACTCGCAGGTCCCGCAGCCCGACCCGCGCGACGCATTTCACGCTCACGGGCTGGAGGTGGTCGCGGTCGACGAGTGGACCTGGGTCGTGAGCCCGAGCCGCCTCGTGCGCACATCGGCACGAATGGCCGAGAGACGTAGCGTCACCTTGGCTCCCTGCGCCGTGGTGGTCGTCGTCGCGCTCTGGCTGGTCGTCGTCGTCGCGGGCGTCGTTGTCGTCGTCGCAGTCGTCGTATGGGTGGTGGTCGTCTATGGGTGGTGGTCGTCGCCGGCGTGCTGGTGGAGGTGGGCGTGCTCGTGGTCGTGGGCGCGGTGGTCGTCGGCGGCGGCGGCGGGCTCCCGCCGTCGGCCACGACGCCGAAGTCCTGCACCCAGAAGATCGCACCGTTGCTCGCGGTCGCGACGCCGAGTCCGGTGGCGACGTATGAGCCGTTCTCGATGTTCGCCTTGTGCCCGGCCGAGCCGAGCCAGGCGTTCACGACCGATTGCGGTCGGGGAAGCCCTCGGCGATGTTCTCTCCCCAGGAGGCGTGGTAGCCGCAGGTCGCCACGCGGTCCGCGGCAGTGCGGGCGGGGGTGGTCGTCGTCGGCGGCCCCGCGTCGTCGTGCGAGAAGTAGCCGAACGCCGCCATGTGGCGCGCCTTCCAGACGGCGGAGGCCGAGAGCGTCGGAGAGGTGACGAGCTGCCCGAGCCCGAGCGAGGCACGGTGCTGGTTGATCAGCGACATCACCTGCGACGCGAGGCCGCCGTTCGCTGCCGGCCACGAGGCGCCCGGGGTGCAGTCACCCGTCTTGGTCGCCGCGGCGACGGGGCCGGGTGCGGTCGCCGCATAGGCGGCAAGGAGGCCGGCCGAGACGAAAGCCACGACGAACGCGGCCCGGCGGGCTGAGGTGGGGAAGCGCACGATGCTGGGAGGGGATTTTAGCCCCGGGGGTCGGCTGGGCCGCCGACAACCGTCCCGGGGCGCGGAAGACGGCCGAAACCGAGGCTCAGACGGAGATGCTCAGCGTGGCCGCGTGCGACTTGGCGCCGCTCGTCCCGGTGATCGTGATGCGAGTCGGAGCTCGGGAATGCCCGACCCCGGACGTGGTCAGCGTCAGCGTCGAGGTCGACGAGGCCGGGTTCGGCGAGAACGAGAACGACATGCCCCGCGGCGGGATGCTCGTGGTAGCGTCACCTGGCCGGAGAAGCCGCCACTCGGGGTGACGTGACCGTGAAGGTCGTCGTGCCCGTGGACGGAACGGTCGCGGACGAAGGCGAGACGCTGATCGAGAAATCGGCGGAGGCGGCCTGCTGCACGACGAGCGTCGCACGCGGTCGAGCGCACGAGCGGCGCCGCTCGTACCGGTGATCGTGAACGGGTACGACCCTGCGGCGGGAGCACTCCGGTGGTCAGCGTCAAGCGTGGAGGATGATCCCGAGACCGACGATGGGCTGAAGCCCGCGGAGACGCCCCCGGGCAGACCGGACGTCGTGAGGTCGACGCTGCCCGAGAACCCGCCGGTGCGGGTGATGCTGACCGTGTAAGTCGTGGCGGCGCCGGCCGACCGACTCCGGCTCGCGGGCGAAACACCGAGCGCAAAGTCGCTCGCGGTGGCGGCCTGCACGACGAGTGTCATGGCTGCCGTGTGGGTGACCGAACCGCTGGTGCCCGTGACCGTCAGGAGGTAGCTGCCCGGCGACGACGCCGGCGGTCGTGCTCACGGAGAGGCTCGAGCTCGGCGTGCTGGAGTCGACCTGGACCGGCGCGAACGCGGACGATGCCCCTGCGGGCAGTCCGGCGAGCGAGAGGGCGACGTTCCCCGGGAACCCGCCCGTCCTCGGCACGTTGATCGTGTAGCTCGTGCCGGTCCCGGCGGTCACCGTCTGGCCGGCGGGGCTCGAGCCGAGCGAGAAGTCCTGGGCCGGCGGCGGTCCCGAGGAACCGGCGGCGAAGGCGCCGAGGCCGTTCGGCGTGCCGAGGCCCGTCGGCCCGTCGTACCCGACGCCGCGCCGTGCAGAGATAGCTGCCCGAGCAGAAGCCGTTCGACCCGGAGGTGACGTCGTGGAGGGACGAGGCACGGCTGTAGAGACCCGACGGGTCCTGGTAGGCCGCGGTGTTCCCTGCCAGCGCGTAGGCGGCGGCGATCAGCGGTGCAGCCAGGCTCGTGCCGCCGATCTGGAACCAGCCGGTCTGGCCGCTGTACGGCACGGAGTCGAAGACGGCGGCGCCGGTGTTCGGGTCTGCGTCGGCGGAGACGTCGGCGATCGAGCGGCGGACGCAGCCGCTGTCGGTCTTCCACGCCGGCTTCGAGATGTACGAGAACAGCCGGAGCCCGGCCCCACTCCACGCCTTCTCACCGAGGTAGCTGCCGTTCGCGCCGAGCGACAGCGTCGTGCCGCCGACCGCCGTCACGTACCGCGAGGACGCGGGAAACTCGACGCCGACTCCGTTGTCGCCCGGTCGACGCCGTGATCGCCACACCCGGGTGATGGAAGTAGCGTCTGCTCGTCGAGCGACCTCGCTGCGAGTACTCGCGCGCGCCCCAGGAGTTGGAGATCACGTTCGCGCCGAGCGCAACCGCCTCGTTCTCCGCCTTGCCGAGATCGCTGAGCTGCGCGGAGTTCGCCTCGACGAGCAGGATCTTGCAGTCCTGGCAGATCGCATGTGCGATCTGGACGTCGAGCGAGATCTCGAGCGCCCAGCCCGCGTCGACGGCGGGATAATTCGTTCCGCCGGTCTGGCTGACCTTGCGGAAACAGCCGTTGGCCGTCGTGCAGGCGGGCAGGTTGTAGGCGGTGCTGTAGGCGGCCAGGTCGGCCTCAGCGGCCGGATCGTCGAAGGCGTCGACGATCGCGAGCGTCGCCCCGCCGGAACCGGTCGCCGGCAGGTTGTAGGCGGTATGGAACTGCGCCGGGCTGAGCGCGCCGGCAGGCGGCGAGCCCCCGGCGAGGGGCGACCCGGCCGCGTCGGCGACGACGAGCGCCCCGCAGTTTGCGCGGAATGAGAGATTCGAGGCGCACACGTGTTTCGCGGCGCGGGCCGAGCCGAGCTGCGGATCGAGCTGCGAGCCGAGCCCGGACGCCGCGGAACCGGTGCTCGCCGCAACGACGAGCACGACCAAGCAAGCCCATGCGAGCGCACCTGTGCGCGTTCTCAACAACCCTCTCCCCCTCGGAACGACTCGAGCGAAGCTAGCACAGGAAGGCCCCGGAAACCGGGTGGTTTTTCGGCTCCGGAGCCACCCGTCACGACGCGGCGTCGGCCGGCCCGGAACCTGCCTCCCGGGTGTCCGGCGCCGCGGGAGTCTGGGGCTGCGCGGGCTCGGGTGTCGCGGCCGCGGGTGTGCTCGAGCCGGCCGGCGTGAAGGACGACTTGAGGTCGCCGAGCGATTCGCCCGCCGCCTGCATGTTCAGCCAGGCGCCGACGGCGACGACAATGGACAGCACGAGCCCGATCCACGCCCAGCTCGCGACATAGTCGTTCGAGAGCACCTTGATCAGCGTGAAGAGGACGAGGAGCGCCGAGAGGAGCATGGTCACCATGCTCGGACTGAGCGGTCCGATTGCGATCTCCATGTCGGCGAGCTGTGCCGCCTCCCAGGCGAGGATCGCGAGCAAGGTGAGGCCGATCAGGACGCCCCACCCGTGCCACATCGTGACTCCGTCGGAGATCGGCCCGAAGTTCACTTCTTGCCAGTGCAGGAACGAGTCGATCAGGAGAAGTATCCCGGAGCCGGCGACGATCTTCGAGCCGAGCGTGAGCTTGGAGAGATCCATTGCACGTCCCTTCCAGATCGAGAGTCAACTGGAGCTAGCGCCGATCATCCCACGCCGGTCGGCTGGGTTCACTCCCCCTTTTCGGTCGATCTGACGCGAAAGTTGCCCGGGCTTCCGCGGGTGGGGCTAACCGGAGGCGCGCCGGCGCCGGACGACCAGGAGGACGGCCGCAACGAGCACCAGCGCCGCCGCGGCTCCGCCGCCGGCGAGGCCCCAGACGAGCGCGCCGGATCCGCCGCCCTGCGCGGCCGTGGGCCGCGGCGCCTGGACACGTACCCCCGCCGCGGCGGCCAGGGCGCGGACGCCGTCGATTCCGCTCTGCACGAGCCGTGTCCCACCCGTTCCGGGCGCGGGCAGGCGGTCGACCACGCGCTGCTCGGAGGGCAGCAGCTTGCCGGCACGCGCAACGCCGAAGCCGTTCGGCATCACGATCAGCAACGGGCCGTGGTAGATGAGCGTGAGCTCCGCGCTGAGGAAGCGCGCGTAGCGCTTCGGCCGGCGGTCGAGCGAGCTGATCGAGCCGAGGTCATAGGCGCTGCCGATCAGCGCGACGTGGATCGGGTAGCCCCGAGCCTGCGCGAGCGCGACGGTCGTCGACAGCCGGGCGGCGTCGGCCGCCGAGACGCCGAGGTCGGGCGGCACGAACGTCGAGCGCGTGAGCAGGTAGTCGCTGGCCGGGTCGCCGTCCGCGCGTGCGAGCGGCACCACCGCCAGTGCCGCGGCCAGCACGACGAGCACGATGCGCCTAGCCAAGGACAGACCTCAGGAGCACGAGGACGATCGTGACGGCTGCGGCTCCGCAGGCAAGCGCGAGGAGCGCAGCCAGAAGGCGGATGCGCACGCTCATCCGTTCGCCTTGTCGACGAGCAGAACGTTGAACGGCGCGCCACCGGGTGGGGTGATGTCGAACGAGAGCCCCCAATGCCCCACCATCACGAGCGCCGGCGCCGCATGTTCGTACGTGCCGGGCACGGTCTCCGCGAGGCGGTACGCCTGGGTCCCCATCTCCATGTCCAGCATGAGGAACGATGCGACCACGTCCGCGCCGCTCACCGGCTTCCCGCTCTGCGAGATTCGCACCCGAAACGTGTTCGGCACCGCGGCCTTGTTGGGCGCGACGTCGAAGGCCATCGTGTAGCCGTTCTTCCGCACGACCTTCGTGACCGGCCCCGGCCCGACGTGCGCACTCGCACCGCCGACCGCGGCGAGGGCCTTCGCCGGCGGCGGCAGCGACGAGAGCACCGCCGCCGCGAACACGGCGGCGACGACCAGCAGGGTCTCGCCCGTCACGAGCCGGCGTAGGAGCCGCGCCGCGCCGTCGCCCGTTTCCGGCCGCGCGAGCCGTGGTCTCGTGCGCAGCAAGTTGACCGCCGCGAGCGCCAACGCCGCGGCAAGCAGCCCGATCTTCACGAGCAGCGCCTGGCCGTAGGACGTCTGCCACAGCGACGCCAGAGTCGGCAGGTGGATGATCGACGCGAGTGTTCCGGAGACGATCAGCGTCACGACCGAGACGAACGCGACACCCGAGAAGCGCGGCACGCCGACGGCGAGCCCGGCGACACGCGAGTCGGCCGGAAGACTGCGCCAGAGCACGAGCAGGCCAACGAGGCCGCCGATCCAGATCGACCCCGAGACGAGGTGCAGCCAGTCGAAGAGCAGCGACCAGCCACGCGGCGCGGTCTGCGCGGCGTGACCCGACGCGCCGGGAACGAGCAGGGCCGCGCTCGCGGCGAGCACCACACCGATGCCTGCCAGCAGCTCCGCGAGCGAACGCTGTTCGCGGTCGGGCCGGTCGACGCGGATCGCGAGGGCAGCCGCCGCGACGAAGAGCGCGAAGACGATCCAGAGATCGAAGTAGCCGCGGCCGAAGGCGGAGACGCGCACCAGCGACACGAGCGCGCCGACTGCGAACACGGAACGCAGTGCGAAGTCGGCGGTCGCGACGAGGAGGTAGACCGGCATGGAGACGAGCGCGATCGCCGAACTGATCACGAACGCAACGGTGACGGCGCGCAGGCTCGTCCCGGGGAGCCGGGCGACGGGCCGTGCAATTGCGAGCCGAAGCGCGGCGAGCCCGATCGCCACCATCATGGAGAGGAACACGAGCCACCGCGCGGTGACCAGCCGCGGAGTCGCAGCCGTCTCGGAGATCGACGGGATCACGAACTGCGGTGCCGGCCCTGGGTTCGGCCCGACAGCGAAGGTGAACGCTCCGCGAACGGGATGACCGTCGACGGAGATGGCGCGCCAGTAGACGAGGTACCAGCCCTCGGGGATCGAGCGCAACGGGACGAGCAGCGTGTCGGGGTCGGCCGGCGACCGGCGGGGCGGTCCCGTTGTCTCCTGGTTGCCGTCCGAGTCGGTGACGGAGACGATCGCGAAACGCGGCTCGACCGCCTCGCTGTAGGTGAGCGCGACCTGGCTCGGCGGCGTGTTCACGGTGCCGCTCGCCTGCGGGACGGTGCGGAGCAGAGCCGCGTGTGCCCACGCGGTCGCGGGAAGCGCGAGCGCTCCCGCGACCGCAGCGATCAGGACGACCCGCCTCATGCGACGGAGCGCTTGCCTCCCGAGAAGAGCGCGAGCGCACCGAGCAGCACGCCGACCGCGCCCACGACGAGCGCGATCAGCGCGAGCGTCGATGTCCCGCCGCCGCCGCCGAGCGACGACTCCACGTCGATCGTCGGCGCCGGATTGTCGGAAGACTCCGAGCCGGACCAGTCGACGACCGATCCGTCGGAATACGTCTGGCGGACCCCGAAGGTGTACGTCTTCGACTCCGACGGCTGGGCGAGGAACGCGAATGCAGCATCCTCGCCCGTCGGCACCTTGCCGCCGCTCCACGTCACCTTCGTGATCACCGCGTCTTCACCGGAACCGGTCTGCTGGACCTTCCGTGTCCAGCCGGGCGAGGGGACGAACGAGTCGATGCTGAAGCCGGACGGCGGCGAGAACTCGACCTGCGTCGTCGTCGCGTTGTCCTTCTCGGTCGGAACGGCGAGCGTGTACAGCTCGAGCGTCTTGGCGACACCAACGGCTGGACTGACTCTGGCATGCGCGAACGCTGCCGCAGGCAGCACGAGCGCGGTCAGTGCGGCGAGCACGAACAGTTTCTTCACGGTGATTGCTCCTTGATCATGGTTTGACAACCAGGGTGAACGGCGCGGTCAGGATGTGACCGTCCACGTTGGTCTGAAGGAAGAGGCGCCACGTGCCGGCGACGGGCACGAGCACACCGACGTTCAGCTTCCCGGGCGTCGACGAACTGCCGGTCACCTTGGCGGCGCCGAGGAAGCTCGTGCAACCGGACGCTCCGGGCGCACAGACATGCGTGTGGAAGTAATCGAGCGATCCCTCACGGAAGAAGATCGCGTGCGCGAGCGCGCCGAACCACGGCGTGAACTCGGCTTGCTTCCCGCTCGGATCGGTGACGGTGATCGGCAGCGCCCCCGCCTGGATCGCGTGCAACGTGGGTCGTCCGTGCAACGTGACGCGGTACCCGTCCACGACGTCGGTCGCTGCGAACGGCGGTGGCTTCTGCGGGACGTAGCGGCCGGCGACCCGCAACGAGCTGAACAACTGGAAGTTGCGTTGAGGCCCTGTTGTGTTCGGATATGCATCGACCACAACCCTGTAGGGGCCTGGCTGCCTGAACGTGATCCTCGTACTGACCTTCCCGTCAGGAGCGATCGGCGGATGCACGTGCACGATCGAATCGAGGTCGCGCCGCACGATGATCAGATGCACGCCCGTGTGCGGGCCGGGGCCACGCTTGTAGTCGGTGAGCGGCTTGCCGTTGGGCTGCGTGATCGTGAACGAGACCGGCGTGGGCCGGCCCGCCGCGACCGGAGCGGACGGCTGGAAACCGGTGAGCGCATAGGTGTGCGCAGCACCGATCGTCGGGAAGCTCGACTTCGACGAGCCGCCGCAACCGGCCGTGGCCGGCACGAGAACGAGCGCGAGCGCCGCGAGCAGGATGCGCCGGGTCATCCGTCTCCTTTCGGGAAGAGGTAGCTGGGATGAGGCGCGACGTGACCGCCGACCTCGAGCACGATCTGTGCGTGCTTCGTCAACGGGAAGGCGCGCGGTTCGCCGAGCCAGCGCCGCCCGCCGACGAAGGCCGTGACGCGTCCGGGAAACGACAGCAATGCCGAGCGCGTCAGGCGTCTCCCCCAGACGCGGAACAGGTCGCCGAGCGTCAACCCGCGGCGAGCGACGTGCACCACTCCCGTGGGCGCGGTCGTGCTCAGCGGATACCTGCAGCCGCGCGGGCCGCTGCCGATCCCGGGCGGGACGATCACGACCTTGCGCCGAGCGAAGAGCTCGACGTGCACGGCGAAGCTCGCGCCGCCGCTCGTGCAGCGCAAGGCCCCGACCGGCCGGCCGGCACCGACGGTCGCGTTGTACGCCGTCGGGTGGTAGCGCGGGCCGACCCCGATCGGCCACGGGTACACCGGAGGCGGCGCGACGATCACTTCGACCTCTCGTGCCCGGCGAAGACCGTCACGGCCGACGCGATCCCTGCGGCGACGGCGAGCGCGCAGACGCCTCGGCTCGCCGCTCCTGGGAGAACGGACACGATCACGCCGTGGAGAAACACCCCGAGCGAGCCGAGGCTGGCCGCCGCCGCCGCGGCGCCGACGAGGCCGGCGAGGACGAGGCGGCGTTCGCCGCCGAGGCGGGCGAGTGCGACGGCGACCACCGCGGCCAGAGCGACCCCGAGCCCGATCTGCGCCCAGGCGGCCTGCCCGCTCGGTGCATCCGCGATGCCGAAGGTGACGAAGGCGATCAGCGCCGCCGCCCCGGCGAGGATCCCCAGCGCGAGCGCGAGCGGGGCGCGAAGTCCCGGCCAAGCCCGCGTCGCAGCGACAGCAGTCGCCACGACGATCGCGACGCCGGCGAGCCACGCCCACGGCGACGGTCGACGGTAACGCACGAACGCGCCGCCGAGCGTCACGCGCTCGCCGTTCAGGGTCGCCGGGATCGCGAACCGGGCGACGGTCCCCGTTCGGCGACCGTCGTACGGCGGCGGTGCGAGCCGATGGTCGTGCCAGGCGAAGGTCGAGCCGCCGATGCGCCGCCAACCGGTGCCGTTGCCGGTGAGCCGAGCCGCCTGCGCAGTCACGGACGCCTCGTTCACCCACGTGCCGGTTGCGTCGATCCGGAGCATCTTCTCCCCGAGATCGCCGAGCACGGTCAGCCGGCCACGGCGCACGTGGATGCGCAGAGAGCGGTCGCCGTCGAGGATCCGAGCCGTGAGGCCCGGGAGTGCCCGCGTTGCGCGGTCGAGCACGAGCCGGTAGTCGAGGGCAACGGTCGCCGACTTCGGGTGCGCCGAAGCGCTCGCGGGAACCGCGAGCGTCACGAACGCCAAGAACGGCGCGACCAATCGCTTGCTCACTCGAACCTCCTGTGCGCCACGGGCGGCAGCCCGCGGGCCTCGACTACCGGGACGGCAGCGAGTGCGGAGGCGCACGGCCCGCCTGCGCGCGGGCGAGCGGAGCCGGAGCAACGAGCGCGCTCCCGGCGGGAACAGCGAGGTGGAGCGCCTTCGTCCAGAGCCGCGGGCGCGCCTCTGCGCAGACGCGCAGCACGGCACGCCCGGCGCGCAGGCAAAGCGTGACGAGAGCCGCAACGGCGGCCGCGACCGGGACCGCCCAGAGGCCACCGTGCCCGACCACGCCGCCCACCCCACCTGGATGCCCGGAGGCGAGGAGCTCCTCGAGCAGTTCCTGCGTGGCGTAGATCGCGACAAGACCGGTCCACGCCAGCAGCCAGAGCGTCAGCGACGAGAGGCGCGTGAACACACCCGCCTCACCAGTGCGCAGCGCATGGGCTGCGCGCCGGAGAAACAGCGCGAGGCCGACACCGAGTGCCAAGACGAACCAGGGGGTCAGCGAATAGAGGTAGGAATGGCCCTGCGCGGCGAGCTCGGCGTTCGCACGGGATCCGTAGGCGAGCGTGTAGCGCAGCTGGTGGACGACGAGCGACGCGGCAGGGATCAACAGCAGGCCGCTGCCGGCGGGGAGCCTGCCTCGCAACGACGGCAAACGCATCCCGGAACGCTACCGGACGGACAACTTGGCGCAGATCGTCGGACTGCGGTTCCCACTCGGATCCGTCGCCCGCGCGCAGTACGCCAACACACGATGCGCAGCGCTCGCCGGAACATGCCAGGTGACCCAGTACAAGGCCCCTGGGACCGCCGCACGCACCGGGAGCTTGAACAGGGCGATTCGACGGGTGCCGTCGAACACGGTCAGGGCAACCGCGGCACGGCCGCTGTCGTCGGTGGCCCGGTAGCCCAGCTTGACCGGCCGGCCTGCGCGGGCAGCCTCGACCCGCGGCACTGCCGTCGGCTTCTTCGTGTCCGTGTAGGCGAGCGCTCCCGCATGCGCCAGGGCCGTGACCGCCTGCGCCGCCGCGTGCGTGAGCCCGGCAGAGGACTTGTCGCCGATCGACTGAGCGGCCAGCGTCGCGTCGGCGACCGGCGTCGGCCGGCCGTTCTCGTAGAACCCGTAGCCGGCGGGCATCACAACGAGCAGGGCACCGTCGTAGGAGTACCCGATCTCCCGCCCGAGGAACTTCGCGTAGTCGGCGGGACGGCCGAACAAGCTGGGGATCGCGCCGAGATCGGTCGGCGTCGCGATCACGGCGACCTTCACCCTGCCGTGCTCCTTGGCGGCGGAGGCAATCGCGCTCGTCAGCTGCGCACGGACAGCAGCAGAAGGCGGCGGGTAGGGCAGGTATGCGTCGGCGGCGATCAGATAGTCGCTCGCCGGATCGCCGTCGGCGAGCACTGCCGCGGGGACTGCGAGTGCCACGAGACACGCAAGGCAGACGACGAGACGCACCGCGCCAGTGTGCCAGCGGTCAGTCGCCGAGGAACGGCGTCCACGCGGTCAGGTCGACGTCGCCCTTCACCGGCAGTGCGTCGCGCGCGCAGACGGCCGTCGCGAGCAAGTCGGCCTCCTCCCGGTTCAGCCAGCGCTCGTAGACTTCGTCCCGGGCGAAGCGCCCGAGCACGCCGCGGGCGACTGCACGCGCGTCGGCCGGCGGCAGCCCGAGCAGCGGCAGCGGCGGCCCGAGTGGCAGCACCGCGAAGCGGCCGTCGACGGTGTCGATCGGCGACCGGCGGGCCTGCGGCAACGAGAACACTTCGCCCGGGGCGATCGTCTCCACGGCGAAGCCGCGCGAAGCATCGCCGAGCCAGGGCGCCTCCGGTTCGACCGACACGAGCCGCACGCGGGTCGCCGCGTACGTGGCCAGGAACTCCGCGATCTGCCCAGAGGTGGCGGGCCGGGGACGGAAGCGCTCCTCCACCCGGTCGCGCGCGAGGCGGTCGGCGATGATCGCACGGGCGTCCGCGAGCGTCAGCCCGGCCACACTCAACGCAGCCCGGTAACGGGCGGAGCTGCGGCCGAAGTGGTCGCGCACGATCGCCCGTTCGGCGGCCAACACCGTCAGCGGGTCGATCGGTTCCTCGGCGCGCAAGACGGCGCGCTCGAGCAAGGCCGTTGCCGCCGACTCGCGGTCGCCCGTCAATGCGGCGGTGCGCCCCACGTCGCTCTTCAGGATCCGGCCGGTGGCGAGTGTGCAACGTACGCCGGCGGGCAGTGCCAGCTGGCCTTCGGTGCGCGAGGCGTCGAAGCTCGGTCCGGCGAGCGCAGGCCCGTCGCAGAACCTGGGATCGCGAGCCCACAGGTAGACGCACGCCGCAGCCGGCTTGTCGGGGTCGTTACCGGCGGTCGAGAACGACGGCCAGCCCCACGACCAGATGCCCTGCACCGGAAGCTCACTCGCCACTTGCTTCGCCGCGAGCGCTTCGAGCTTCACGAACTCGAGCCAGGCCGAGGTCGGTTGCAGGCCCTGGCGCCCGCCCTGGCCGGGGGCGGACTGGAACTGCAGCTCGAGCGCGACGCGACTCGCCGGAATGCCGATCCGGCCGAAGTGGGCGACGAGCGCCCGCATGCCCTGGCGCATCGAGCGGCTCGCGCGCGCCGGGCCGAGCGCGTAGAGCCCCTTCGGGCGCGGTGAGGTGAAGTAGACCTGGCGCACGAGGATCGACGCCTTCGCCGCGTCACGCCACCACGCCGCGGCGTCGCCGTCGATGTACGGCGGGTTGGCGATCGTGATCGCGGTCGTCGCACCCAGCGCATTCAACGCCTGCAGCAACGCGAGGACGTTCGCCCGGTATTGAGCGGTCGTCGCGGTCCACGGCGTCGGCGTCTGGGCACCGAACAGCTCGTTCTCCGCGATCAGCGGCGTGCTGCAGCCCGTCACCTGGACGGCGAAGTCGAACTCCTTCTGCGCCCTGGTGGCGATCGTCGACGGATCGACAGGCGCGCTCGGTGTGCCGATGCGGTCGTTCAGATGCAGGTCGAAGAAGATCGTCGCCGAACCGGCGGCGCGCAGCTCCGCCGGGAGGACCGTGCCCGACGAGAGCGCCAGGACGAGGCCCGGCTTCGGGATGATCGGCGCGCTGTGGCCCGCGTAGTCGATCCACAGCGGGCCGTTCGAGGGCAGTCCACAGCCGCCGGGCGCGGCAGCGCGGCTGTGCGGGCTCCCGAGTGCGAGCACCACCGCCAGTCCGGCGACCAGCGCGACAGGCCCTCTCATGCGACTCAGGGTAGTTGGGCGGTCCGCGGTTGCTCGTTCAGCGGCTCGTGCACACGCACACAGTCCGGCGCTCTACCGGCGCCGGCCGAACCAGCCGCCGCGTGCAGCGGCCGGCTCCTCGCCCAGCGTGCGGGCGCCCGCAACGACATCCGACGGCGTGAGGGACATCAGGTCCTCGTAGCCGAGCTGCTCGACGTTGCCGGCACCGAGGCGCAGCGCCTGCGCGTTCAACGCCTGCTCGAACAGGGTCCGCGCGAAGCGTGCGTTGCCGAATCGCTCGTCGCGCTCGGCACCGCCGAAGATCGTGCGGAGCGCATCGCTCGTCCCTTCGCCGAGTGTGTACTCCGCGTCGATCGCAAAGCGCCTGAAGATCGCAACGAGCTCGTCGGTCGAGTAGTCCGGAAAGTCGATCTCACGCGAGAAGCGCGAGCGCAGCCCGGGGTTCGACTCGAGGAAGCGCCGCATCAGGCGCGGATACCCGGCGACGATCACGACGAGGCGGTGGCGGTTGTCCTCCATCCGCTTGAGCAGCGTCTCGATCGCCTCGTCGCCGAAGTCGAGTCGCTCACCTTCGCGGGCGAGCGCATACGCCTCGTCGACGAAGAGCACGCCGTCGAGCGCCTTGCGCACCACCCGCTCGGTCTTGACCGCCGTCAACCCCACGTACTGTCCGACGAGCCCGGCCCGGTCGACCTCCACGAGCTGCCCGCGCTTGAGCAGGCCCATGGAGCGATACATCTGTGCGAGCAGGCGCGCGACCGTCGTCTTGCCGGTACCGGGGTTGCCGAGGAACACGAGGTGCTGCGTGGTCGCCACTTCGGCGAGCCCCGCCTCCTGGCGGCGTGCCTGGACGCGGAGGAACGCCACCAGCGCCCGCACCTGTTCCTTGACCGATTCGAGCCCCGGGAGCGCATCGAGCTCGGCGAGCAGCTCCTCCAGCGGACGGGCCGGCTCCTGGCGCCGCAGGACGTCGAGGTCGAGCTCCTCCCCGATCTGCGCGCGGAGCTGGTCGCCGAGGGCCTTGAGGGAGTCCAGCGGATTCGGCATTGCCTGACGGTAGCGTTTAGCGTCCCCCGGGATGCCCCAGGGACCGATGAGGCCGGAGGAGCTCCGGCGGTATGCGGAGCTGATCGTCCGCGGCTGCATCGCGTTTCGCCGTGACGACACATTGCTGGAGATGGTCAGTCTCGGTCATCGCGAGCTCGCGGTTGCGATCGCCGAGTCCGCCTACCGAGCAGGCGCACTCGCCGTCGACGTGGCCTACGAGGACAACCGCGTCTACGCCGCCAAGATCCAGCACGCGGCCCAGAAAGCTCTCGGCCACCGGACGCCGTGGCAGCGGGCCCAGTCCCGCGCGCTCGGCGACGAGAGCGTCGCGATCGTCCAGGTGATGGGCGAATACGAGCTCGACGTGGTCGCGGACCTCGCGCCCGAGCGCGTCGCCGCCGACAGCGGCCGCCGCAACCCGCACTTCGCCCGGATCCGGCGCGAGGCCCGCCTGCGCGGCACGATCTGTGCCTGGCCGACCGACGCCTGGGCGACGCGCGTCTTCCCGGGCCTGAACCCGGCGAAGGCCAAGCGAAAGCTCGCCCAGGAGCTCCTCTGGTTCTGCCGGATCGGGCCTGGCGATCCCCCGGGCCACAAGGGCTGGACACAGCATCTTGCGGCGCTGCGCCGGCGCGCCGCCCGGCTGACCAGGCTCGACCTGAAGGAGCTCCACGTCGTCGACGACGGCACCGACCTGCGCCTCAAGATCGCGCCGTTCTCGATCTGGCGCGGCGGCGGCGAGGAGGATCACTGGGGCCGCAAGATCGCGATGAACGTCCCGACGGAGGAGTGCTTCATCTCGCCCGACGCCGCGGCGACCGAAGGGACCTTTCGCTGCTCCCGGCCACGCAGCTTCGGCGGCCGGATGATCGAGGGCCTCGCCGGAGAGTTCCGCCGCGGCAGGCTGGTGCGGCTCGAGGCGAAGCGCGAGGCCGACCGGGACTGGCTCGCGCGGTATCTCGCCGCGAGCCGGAATGCCGACCGCCTCGGGGAGATCGCGCTCGTCGACGCGTCGTCGCGGATCGGCCACACCGGTCGCATCTACTACAACGGCCTCCTCGACGAGAACGCCGCCGCGCACATGGCGTTCGGCTCGGGCTTCGCGAAGACGCGAACGGTCCCGATCGGGCGGCAGCGCTTCGGCGTCAACCGCTCGACCACGCACCTCGACGTGATGATCGGGACGCCCGCGCTCAACGCCTTCGGGGTCACACAACGGGGCCGGCGGGTGCCTCTCGTGGCCGACGGAACCTGGCGGTTTTAGCTATGATCGTTAATGAGGTTAATGATTCGCGTGGTTAACGATCCGATGACCATTGCCGGCCGGCTCCGGCCCGTCCTGCTCCGCCTCGCGCGCGAGCTCAGGCGGGAGATCCACTCCCTCGGCGTCACGGGCGGCCAGGTCTCGCTCCTCGCTGCGATCCAGCACAACCCCGGCATCACGGCCAGTGAGCTCGCCGAGCGCGAGCGCGTCTCGGCACCGGGGATGTCCGGGCATCTCGTCCGCCTCGAGGCGGCGCACCTGATCGAGCGCACCCGTGCCTCGGACCGTCGCCGCATCGGCCTGTCCCTGACGCCCGAGGGCGAGAAGGTCCTGAAGTCGGTGCGCAAGAAGCGGACGGCCTGGCTCGTCGAGCGCCTGGAGCGGCTCGAGCCGGAGGAACGGGAGAGCATCGAAGGGTCGATCGACGCGCTGGAGAAGTTGCTGGGCGACGAGTAGTGGCCCTGCTCAGAATTGCCGGCCGCCGCACCTTCGCCTCACTGCGGCGGCACCGGAACTATCGACTCTTCTTCGCCGGCCAGCTGACGTCGGTCGCCGGCACGTGGATGCAGAACATCGCGCTCGCGTGGCTCGTCGTCCAGCTCGCGCCGCACTCGCGGGGGCTCGCGGTCGGCCTGCTCGCGATCTGCCGTTTCGGGCCGTTCACGCTCCTCGGCCTGTTCGCCGGGGTGGTGACCGACCGCCTGGACAACCGTCGCGTCGTGATCGCGACGCAGTCCGTGCAGATGTTGTTCTCCGCCGTGCTCGCGACGGTCACGCTCCTCGGGCAGGTGCAGCTCTGGGAGGTCTACGCGATCGCGGTGCTGACCGGCACGGCGCTCGTCTTCGACGCACCGTCGCGCCAGAACCTGACGTTCCAGATGGTCGGACGCGACGAACTGCCCAACGCGATCGCGCTGAACTCGAGCCTGTTCAACACCGCGCGCATCTTCGGGCCCGCGCTGGCGGGCATCGTCATCGCGGCGTGGGGCGCGGGCTGGGCGTTCGCGATCAACACCGTCAGCTTCGTCGCGGTGCTGGCTGGGCTGCTCGCGATGCGCAAGTCGGAGCTCTACCCGTTGCTCGACCGTCGCCGCCCGACCTTGTGGCGAGGCACGCGCGAGGGATTCGTCTACGCGCTGCGCAACCGGACGGTGCTGGTGATCATCTCGATGATGGCCGTCTTCTCGGCGTTCTGCTTCAACTTCAACATCGTCCTGCCGCTGCTCGCGAAGAACACGCTCGACGCGGGACCACGCACGTTCGGGATCATCTCCGCGTGTTTCGGCGCCGGCGCGCTCGTCGGGGCGCTCTCCGCGGCGATGATGGCGACCACGCGCTGGCGGGTGATGTTCGTCGGTGCTGCAGGCTTCGGGCTCTGTGAGCTGGTGCTCGCCCCGCTGCACTCGACGGCACTGGCCGGCGTGGTGCTCTTCATCTGCGGCGTCTTCTTCACGAGCTATTCGGCGAACTCGAACGCCGCGATCCAGATGGCCAGCGCCGACTACATCCGCGGCCGCGTGCTCGGGCTCTACTACTACGCGTGGAACGGATTGGCGCCCTTCGGGGCCCTGCTCGTCGGCTTCATGTGCGACCGCGGCGGCACCGAACTGGCGTTCTTCGTCGGAGGTGCGAGCGCTCTCGCGATGACCGCGCTCGGAGCAGCGGCGGTGAAGCTGCCGAAGACGCCCGCTCCGGCCCGGCTGCGGGCCGAGCCTGCGCCCGAGCGGCTCGCGGCGTAGCGCAGGATCAGGCAGCTGTGACGCTCACGCTGCCGTCCCGGAGCTGCACGTCCCAGGAGCACCCGAAGGCGCGGACGCCCTCCAACGCGATCGAGCCGATCCAACCGGGCAGGTCGGGCGGCGCGAAGGTGTCCAGCGTGCGCGTCGCCCGCTGGGGCTGGAGCCCGAGCAGCACCTGCAGCAGGAGAACGACTGCCCCCGCGCTCCATGCCTGGGGACGGGCCGCGCCCGGATACGCGATCGGGAACGGTGCCTCGCCGCGCGGCGTCCCGGCAAAGACCTCGGGAAGCTCGAACTCGAAATGTTCGGCCGCTTCGAGCAGGCCGCGCGCGATCCGATGTGCCTCCGGCCATCGCCCGTACCGCGCGAGACCGAGCGCGATCATCGAGCCGTCGTGGGGCCAGACCGACCCATTGTGGTAGCTGAGGGGGTTGTAGGCGGCGTCGCCCGCCGACATCGTCCGGATTCCCCACCCCGACCAGAGCTCGTCGCCCATCAGAGCGCCGACGATCGCTTCGACCCGTCGCTCCGAGACGATGCCGCTCCACAGCAGGTGCCCGATGTTCGAGCAGAGCGAGTCGACCTGCCGCTTCTCGCCGTCGAGTGCCAGTGCGTAGTAGCCGCCCCGCTCGTCGACCCAGTACGCCTCGTCGAAGCGATCGCGAAGCTCGACGGCCTCGCGTTCGAGTCGCTCCGCGAGCGCGCCGTCGTGCCAGGCGTCCCGCGCAACCTCGGCGAGACGCCGCTTTGCATCGAACACGTAGCCCTGCACCTCGCACGGCGCGATCGGCGTCTGTGCGAGACGACCGTCCCTGAAGCGCTGGGAGTCGGTGGAGTCCTTCCACGACTGGTTCGGCAGCCCTCGATTCGTCCGGCGCTCGTACTCGACGAATCCGTCACCGTCGCGGTCGCCGTAGTGGTCGATCCAATCGAGGGCAGCGAGCGCCGGAGCCTTGAACCGCGCGACAAGCGTCGTGTCCCCGGTCCACCGCCAGACCTCGGACAGGAGAACGAGGTAGAGCGGTGTCGCGTCAACGGACCCGTAGTACCGCGCGAACCAGGTTTGTGCGGCCTTGCCTCGACGCAGTTCGTGGATGATCTTCCCCGGCTCGGCATCGATCGAGGGGTCCTCATCCGCCGCCTGGAGCTCGGTCAGGGCCTCGAGGGCATTCAACGCGAGCTCCGGCCCGAGGACGAGCGTCTGCAGAGAGGCGATGATCGTGTCGCGGCCGAAGATCGTCATGAACCACGGCACGCCCGCGGCGGCCAGGCTGCCCGCCGCCCCCACGCCTCCGAGCCGTAGCGCGGCAAAGTCGTCCACCGACCGCTCGTAGGCCCGCTGGATCGTGCCCCAGGAGGCGTGCAGCTGCGGCAGGCCGTCCTCCCACCCTTCGAGGGATTCGCGGAGGCGCCGCCGCTCCTCGTCGAAGTGGCGCTCCAGTTGCCGGCGGGGCCGAGGTCGGACGCCGGGCGACAGGGCAGCGACGTCAAGACGGAGCTTCCAGATCTCGCGAGGCGCCAGCTCGACGCGCCAGGAGAGCCGATTGCCATCGACCTCCGCCGCGCATGAGAGGCCGATCTGTGTTCGTGCCCTCCCTCCACCCTCGCCATCCGAGAAGAGCAGCTCCCTGCAGTCGTCGTCGACCCGACAGGCTCCCGGCGGGGGCAGCGGCCGCAAGCCTTCGTCTGCCCCGCCCGCGAGCTCATGCTCCTTCACCGTGATGATGTCTGCGAAGTCGGCTTGCAGATCGACGGCGAGCTCGAAGCTCACAGGCTCGAGGTGCTGATTTCGAACCGCGAGGTGATCCTGCATTCCACCACCGACGAATCGCTCCCGGCTGATCAGCAGCGCGTTCTGAGGCAGGGTGTCGGAGGGAGAGTTGCGCAGGTAGAAGGCCGCGGCGAAGTACTCGACGTTCCGGCACGTCAGCAAGAGCGGGCGCAGTCCGTCGAGGGTGAGGTGCAGCCGGGAGAGGTGGCGGGTGTCATCGGCGAAGAGCCCCGCGGCTCCCTCCACGAGATCGCCCAGCTGGTCGCAGATGCAAAAGGTCGACCCGTCCAGGACGGTCAGCGCCATGAAGGCATGATGACCACGAAGCACGCCTCCCTGCGGACCCGTTTCGAACCAACTAAACTCACTCGGACACCAGGGGGTTGACGCTGGCGACGATCGAATTCGACAAGGTCTCGAAGGTCTTCGACGACGGAACGCGGGCTGTCTCCGATCTCGATCTGGCGATCGCGGACGGCGAGCTGATGGTGATGGTCGGTCCGTCGGGCTGCGGCAAGACGACGGCCCTGCGGATGGCTGCGGGGCTCGAGGAGATCACCGACGGAGAGCTCCGCATCGACGATCAGGTCGTCAACGACCTCACGCCGAAAGAGCGAGACATCGCGATGGTCTTCCAGAACTACGCGCTCTATCCGCACATGACGGTCGAGGAGAATCTCGCGTTCGGGCTGAAGCTCCGCAAGCTGCCGAAGAGCGAGATCACGAAACGGGTCAAGGACGCTGCAACGGCTCTCGAGATCGAGGAGTTCCTCGAGCGGAAACCGAAGGCGCTGTCCGGCGGCCAGCGCCAGCGAGTGGCGATGGGGCGCGCGATCGTCCGCGAGCCGCACGCGTTCCTCATGGACGAGCCTCTGTCGAATCTCGACGCCAAGCTGCGGGTGCAGATGCGCGCGGAGATCCATCAACTGCAGCGCAGGCTCGGCGTGACCACGATCTACGTCACGCACGACCAGGTCGAGGCGATGACGATGGGCGACCGGGTCGCAGTCATGCGCAACGGCCACCTCCAGCAGGTCGACACGCCGCAGGTGCTCTACGACCAACCGGTCAACGAGTTCGTCGCCGGCTTCATCGGCTCGCCCTCGATCAACCTGGTCGAAGCCGAGCTGGAGCGACAGGATGGAGGGCTCACCGTGAGCTTCGGGAGTCACCGGCTTTCGGTCGACGACCGCGCGGCGAGGAACCGCTCCGGTCTTGCGGACTACATCGGCCGCACGCTGATCCTGGGCATCCGGCCCGAGGACTTGGAGGACGCGAGCCTGCAACCGGATGCGCCGGCGGACCGGCGGATCAAGAGCGTCGCCCTCCTGACCGAACCGCTGGGCGCCGAGGTGCTCGTCCACTTCGCGACCTCGGCGGTCGGAGTCGTCTCGAGCGCGATCGAGGAGCAGGCCGCCGACGCCGAGGTGCATTTCGGCGGAGGCGCAGACGAGGCCGAGGGCAAGACGCGTCTGGTCGCCCGCGTCAGCCCGCGGACACGAATCGTCGAACGGCAGCCGATGGAGCTCGCCGTCGACACGAGCCGCCTGTACTTCTTCGATCCGGAGACCCGCGCACGCATCTAGCCGAAGGCGGCGGCCGCCGCCGGCGGCAACCCGTCAGCCCTTGACCGCGCCGGCTGTCAAGCCGGCGAGGATGCGGCGCTGCAGTGCCAGGGTGATCACGATCAGCGGCAAGGTGACGATGACGGTCGCCGCCATGATCTCGCCCCACGGAATCTGGAACGCGCTCCCCGACTTGCCGGTGAACGTCGTGATGGCGACGGTCACCGTGTGCTTGTCCGGGGTCTCCGTGAAGGAGAGCGCGAAGAGGAACTCCTGCCAGGCCGCGATGAACGCCAGCAGGCCCGCAGTAACGAGGCCCGGAGCGACCAGCGGCAGCATCACCTTGTAGAAGACCTGGAACGGAGTCGCGCCGTCGATGTAGGCGGCTTCCTCGAGATCCTTTGGCAACGCGCGCATGAAGGTCGTCAGAATCCACACCGTCAACGGCAAGACGATGACCATGTCGCTGAAGATCAGCGCGTACAGGGTGTTGTAGAGATGTACGCGATTGATCATCGTGTAGAGGGCGCCGAGGATCGCGATCTGCGGAAAGATCGTCATCGACAGCATCAGGTAGAGCGCCGTCGAGCGGCCCCGGAAGCGAAAGCGTCCGAGGGCGTATCCGGCAAGCGAGCCGAGGGCGAGTGCGATGATCGTGATCGAGCCTGCGACGATCGTCGAGTTGATCAGCGCACGCTGAAAGTCGCCGTTCGACAGCACGGCGTTGAAGTTGGACCAGGTCGGATCGCTCGGCCAGTACCGCACGGGCGTCCTGAACAGCTCGGAGTCCGGGGTGAACGCGGAACGCACCGCCCAGTAGAACGGGAACCCGATGTACACGATGATGATCACGACCAACAAGAGGAATGGGATGCGCTTCACGAGCCGTCTGCCACGGCGACGCCGCACCCGCGTGCGCGCCTCGGTTCTCGACGCGGCTTCGGCGACCGTGCTCATTGCTCTTCGACCCTGATGAACGTCACGTAGATGACGACGAAGAGAGCGATGATCAGGAAGATTGCAACGCTGATCGCCGCCCCGTAACCGACGTTCCCGACCGACACGATCGTGTTCTGGTCGTAGATCGCCATGGTCTGCGTGTCGACGCGATTGCCGAAGAAGACGTAGAAGACGTCGAAGACGCGGAGCGCGTCGAGCGTCCGGAAGATGAGCGCGACGAGGATTGCCGGACGCAGGAGAGGCAGCGTGATCCGCCAGAACTGCCGGAGCTTGCTCGCTCCGTCTACGTCCGCCGCCTCGTAGAGGTCGCTCGGGATGACCTGGAGGCCTGCGAGCAGCAGGAGTGCGACGAACGGTGTCGTCTTCCAGATGTCCACTGCGCACACGCTGGCGAGCGCCGTGCTCGGCTGGGAGATCCAAGCGACGGAGTGATGGAGAATATGCAGACGAACTCCGAGGTCGTTGATGACGCCGAAGATGTCGTCATACATCCACTTCCACATCTGAGCGGCGACCACGGTGGGAATCGCCCACGGTATGAGCATGACAGCGCGCATCACGCCGCGTCCCTTGAAGTTGGAGTTCACCACCAGCGCGATGATCAGGCCGAGGACGAACTCGAAGCTGACGGTGATGACGGTGAACTTCACGGTCGTCACGATCGAGTCGCGGAAGATGGTGTCGTGGATCAGTGTCCGGTAGTTCTCGAGGCCGATCCACTTCGTCGGCTCGAGCGCGAGAAACTGCTTGTCCGTGAAGCTCTGGAAGATCGTGACCCCGAGCGGGTACAGCGCCACCAGCCCCACCACCACGAGTGCGGGTCCGAGCATGATCCAGGCGAGACGCGTCTGCTTGCGCTGGAGCCGCCCCGACCTCCGGCGGTGGCGGCGCGGCCTGCGGCCGGCGGTGGCAATGTCGTCGTAGATCTCGGGCGAGTCCATCAGAGGTCAGGTGATGCGGCGGGAGGACGGGGCTTGCCCGTCCTCCCGCCGGGGTTCTCTACGAGTCGAGCTACTTGATCAGCGGCTTCAACCCGGCCGCGATTCCGGGCAGCACCGACGACGCCGGCGCCCCGTTCTCGATCCGGTTGATGCCCTGGTAGATGATCTGCGAGCCCTGCGCGTAGTGCGTCTTCAGGAAGCTCGCAGGCCGTGTCGCCCGCGCCACCGTCGCGATCGCCGGCAGCAGGTACGGGTTGGCCTTGACGACCGCGGGGTCTTTCGCGACCGACGGGATCGTCGGGACGTTGGTGTTGAAGATCGCGTCGTACCGCTCGACGATCGGGCTCGTCAGATACCGAACCCACTCGATCGAGGCCTGTGGGTGCTTCGAGTACTTCGAGACAGCGACCTGCCAGCCGCCGACCGTGCCGACGGAGACAGCGCCGTTCTCGTGCGGGAGCACGGTGACGGCGAACTTCCCGTCGACCGCCGTGCCCTTGCTCGCGCTGTAGGCATACGGCCAGTTGCGCATGAAGGCCGCGTTCCCGTTGTCGAACGCGTTCCGGGCGTCCTCCTCCTGGTAGGAGGTGACGCCGCGGGGAGCGATCGTGCCGACCCAGCCGCGGATCATGTCGAGGATCCCGGCTGCCTTCTTGTTGTTGATCGTCACGACGCCGTTGCGGACGATGTTCCCGCCGCCGGACGAGGCGATCCATTCGAGCGCGTCGCAGGTGAGGCCCTCGTAGGCGTTCCCCTGCCAGACGAACCCATAGAAGTTCGGGTTCGCCGCCTGCTCGCCGTCCTGGATCTTCTTCGCCATCTGCCCGAGCTCGGTCCACGTCTTCGGCGGGCCTGAGTACCCGTACTTCTTGAGCAGGTCGGTGCGGTAGTAGAGGATCCCGAAGTCACCGAACCACGGCATCGCGACGAGCTTCCCGTCGACGGTGTCGTTCTGAATGATGCCCTGCGCGTGCAGCTTCGCCTGCGAGCCGAGCGCGGGCTTCAGGTCGACCAGGAACGGTGCGAAGGCGCCCGGCCAGACGACGTCGAGCATCGCCACGTCGATCGACGACGAGTGGGACGAGAATGCCCGGGCGAGCTGCGCGTACGCTGCGTCCGAGGCTGTCGGGTGAGGGACGACCTTGACCTTGATGCCGGTGGCCGCGGAGAACCTCTTGGCGAGCGCGATGTCGCGCGTGTGGCTCGACCCCACGGCGTTGTCGCCGATGAAGGTGATCGACTGCCCGCCGTACTTCTTCCTGATCGCGGGCGCGTTCGGGACAGCCGGCGGCACGATCGCAGCCGGTGAGGCGACCTTCGCCGGCTTCGTCGTTCCCGCCGATGCAATGCTCAGCGAGACGAGCAAGGCGAGCACGGCGGTTGCCCCTGCCATGAGAACCAACACACGGGGTTTCATGTGGCTCGTTCCTTTCTGTTGGAATCGGCCCGAAGGGCCCAGGGCGAAAGGGGGGTCGTTCGAGCCTAACACCATGGCGTCATCTAGGGTCAACATCAGTCCGTATCCCGCGCCGCCGTCCGCACCGGAGGTGCAAACCCCGATGGCCGCCACCTTCCAGTTGACCGCCCGCACGGGCCACCCGAGCTTCCTCGATCTGCCCTGGGAGGCCCCGCTCGAGGAGTGGACGTCACCGCGCATCGTCAACCTGATTCGCGGGATCAGCCGTCACGTCGTGCGTTTCGTCGAATACGACGGCGCTCTCTACGCGCTCAAGGAACTGCCGGAGCGCCCCGCGCGCCGCGAGTGGACGCTCCTGCGACGGCTCGAGGGACAGGGACTGCCCGTCGTCGAAGCCGTCGGTCTCGTCACCGGGCGTGACGGCGATCTCGACGCGATCCTGATCACGAGACACCTCGAGTACTCCCTCCCGTACCGGACGCTCTTCGCCGGCGCGGCGATCCCCGACCTGAGGACACATCTGCTGAACGCACTCGTCGAGCTGCTCGCACGCCTCCATCTGCGCGGGTTCTTCTGGGGCGACTGCTCGCTCTCGAACGCCCTGTTCCGGCGCGACGCGGGCGCGCTCGCCGCCTATCTCGTCGACGCCGAGACGGGAGAGCTGCACGGCGCGTTGTCGCCCGGGCAGCGGATGTACGACCTGGACATCGCGCAGACGAACATCGTCGGTGAGCTGCTCGACGTCGACGCGGAGGTCGGGTTGCCTCCCGATCTCGACCCCGACGAGACGGGCGTGGAGATCGGCAGGCGCTACTCGACGCTCTGGGACGAGCTGATGCGGGAGGAGGTGTTCGGGGCCGACGAGCGCTTCCGGGTCGACGAGCGGCTGGAACGGCTGAACGAGCTCGGTTTCGACGTCGAGGAGATCCAGCTCGACGCGACGCCCGGCGGGTACCGGCTGCGGCTCGATCCCCATGTCGTCGAGCCGGGTCACCACCGTCACCGCCTGCTGCGGCTGACCGGGCTCGACGCCCAGGAGAACCAGGCACGCCGCATGCTGAACGACCTGGCCCGGTTCCGTGAGTCGCTCGAGCGGACACAGAAGCGAAGCCTGCCCGAGTCGGTGGTCGCAGCCCGCTGGCGTGACGAGGTGTTCGAGCCGACCGTGGCGGCCGTGCCCGAGCAGCTGTGGGCGGCGCTGCCGGCAGCCGAGGTCTTCCACCAGGTGCTCGAGCACCGTTGGTTCCTCTCCGAGCAAGCGGGAAAAGACGTCGGGATCGACGAGGCGGTGCGCTCCTACGTCGGCTCGGAGCTGCCGACGCGCCGACCCGAGCGCATCGTGCTCGAGGATCCCGGCGTGAACTGAGAAACACGACCGTCTACGAGCTCGAGCACGGTGTCGAAGCGCTCGAGGCGAAGCGGCGAATGTGTGATCAGCAGCACGCCGTCATCGCCTGCCTCGTCGAGCAGGTCGTCGAGGAGCTTCGCGGCAGTTTCGTCGTCGAGGTGCGCCGTCGGCTCGTCGAGGACGAGCAGCGGCGCGCCCGAGAGGAATGCACGCGCGAGCGCGATCCGCTGCCGCTCTCCACCGGAGACGAGTGAGCCCTCGTCCCCCACGGACGTGTCGAGGCCGTCGGGCAGCGACTCGACCCACTCCCAGATCCGAGCACGCCGGAGCGCGGCGACGAGCTCGTCCTCACCGGCCGCCGGTCTCGCCAGCTGGACGTTCTCGCGAATCGTCGTCGCGAACAGATGCGCGTCCTGACCGGCGAGCACGACGGTGCGGCGAACGTCGTCCTGCGCGTACTCACGCAGATCATGGCCGGCGAGCGTGACGCGTCCCGCATTCGGATCCCGGAAGCGAACGAGCAGATGGGCGAGCGTCGTCTTCCCTTCCCCGCTCGGGCCGAGCAGCGCGACATTCCGGCCGGGTGCGAGCGTCAGGTCGACGCCGTCCAGCACCCACGGCTGATCGGGCCCGTAGCGGACGCGCACGCCTTCGAGCTCGAGCACCGGAGCGCCCTCGAGCGCACGCGGGGCGGGAGGATCGACGACGGTGGGCTCCCGCGCGGTCAGCTCGACGAGCCGAGCGGACGCCGCCCGGGTGGCGACGTACTGCTCGGCCGCGGGCGGCAGGGCGCGAACGCCCTCGAACACGGCGAGCGTCAGCAGAGCAAGCAGCCCGAGCAGGACGCCGTCGAGCGAGCCCGTGCGCACGGCGGGCACGGAGGCGGCGAGCACGGCCGCCGCCGCGACCCCGCCGAGCGCGAGCACGGCTCCATCCCCGGCCCCGGTCGCGAGTGCCTGGCGGAGAGCCGAGCGCCGCAGGCGCCGCTCGGCCTGCGCGAGTCGCTCGAGGCGGTCGCCGGCCGCGTCGTAGGCGACGAGCTCCGGCAGCGCGTTCACGAGCTCGACGACGCCGGTGGCGACGACCGCGCGCTCTGCCGGCCGACGCCCCGTGGCTGCACGCGCGAGCCCGGTGACGGCCAGCGGAACGAGGACGGCGCCGACGGCGAGCGACAGTGCGAGCGCAAGACCGGCGGCCGGCGCCAGCGCGACCGCGACGGCAACCGCGGCCACGCCGACGACGAGTGCCGCGATCGGCGGCGCGATCACCCGCACGAGCAGATGCTGAAGGGCGTCGACGTCTGCGACGAAGCGGCTGAGCAGATCGCCGGTCCGCGCGCCGCCGACGTCGTTCGGCACGAGCGGTTCGAGCCGGCGGAAGAACCGCACGCGTACCTGCGAGAGATACCGGAACGACGCGTCGTGTGACACGAGCCGTTCGAGGTAGCGCAGCACCGCGCGCGCGAGGGCGAAGAAGCGGACACCGACGATCACGACGGTGAGCGAGAGGATGTCGGGCCGCAGCGCCGCCCGCGAGATCAGATACCCCGACGTGGCGAGCAGGGCGGCGCCGGCTGCGAGCGTCAGCGTCGAGAGCGCGATCGCGGCTGCGAACCGGCGGGTCACGCGGCCTCCGCCGGCTCGAGCACCGACAGGCGCCCGCCACGCAGCTCGAGCACTCGGTCGACCGCCCGCAGCACGCGCGGGTCATGCGTCGCGACGAGCACCGTCCGCGTGCGCGGCAGCGCCTCGAGGACGTCGACGATCGTCTCGGCCGAGGCCGCGTCGAGATGCGCGGTCGGCTCGTCGAGCAGCAGGAGCGGCGCGCGACGCAACAGGGCGCGCGCGAACGCGACCCGACGCTGCTCACCCGCCGACAGCGTGTGCACGTCCGCGTCGAGCCGCACGGCGAGCCCGGCGGACGACAGCGCCGCAGCGACCTCGGAGTCGGCGGCCGCGCGCGCGCCGAGCCGCACCGCATCGGCGACACTGCCCGGCTCGAGCAGCGGCCGCTGCGGCACCCACGCCAGCTGCCGGCGCCAGGACGAAGAGCTGACGGTGGCGAGATCGACACCGGCGACGGTGACGCGCCCGGCGTCCGCCTCGACGAAGCGGAGGAGCAGTGCGAGCAGCGTCGACTTGCCGGCGCCGCTCGGTCCCACGATCGCCACCCGCTCGCCCGGCTGCAGCTCGAGCTCGACGCCCTTCAGCACCCGTCCGCGCTCCGGGTACGCAACGCCCACCTGCTCGACGCGCAGAACCCCGGGCTCCGGCGCCGCGGCGGTCATCGGTTCGGGCGCCTCGAGGTCGATCAGCTCGAAGAGGCGGCCCGCCGCAGCGAGGCCGTCGGCGCTCGCGTGGAACTGCGCCGAGGCGGTGCGGAGGGGCGCGTAGAGCTCGGGGGCCAGCACGAGGATCGCGAAGGCCGGCGAGAGGGCGACGTTGCCGTGCACGAGCCGGATCCCGAGCTCGACGGCGACGACCGCGGTGCCGAGCGATGCCGCAAGCTCGAGCGCGAACGCCGAGAGGAAGGCGATCCGCAGCGTCGACATCGTGGCCTGCCGGTACTCGTCGGTGTAGGTGGCGATCGACTCGGTCTGCGCCTTGCCGCGCCGGTAGGCCCGCAGCGTCGGCAGGCCGCGGACGACGTCGACGAAATGCGCGGAGAGCGTGGAGAGCGCCCGCCAGCGTCGCATCGTGGAGCGCTCGGTCGCCTTGCCGATCAGGATCCCGAAGATCGGGATCAGCGGCACGGTGCAGGCGAGCACGATCGCCGAGGTCAGGTCGTGCAACGCGACCCAGACGAGGAGCACGGGCGGGATGACCGTGGCGAGCGCGAGCTGCGGCAGGAACCGCGCGAAGTACGGCTCGAGCGAATCGGCGCCGTCGAGAACGGCGCCCGCGACCTCGCCGGCCTGCAGCGCCCCGAGCCCGCCGGGGCGGGCGCGGACGAGCTGCGCGAGCACGCGGCCGCGCAATGTCGCCAGCGTCGTCTCGGCGGTGAGCGCCCCGCCGCTCTCGAATGCCCACCCGAGCAGCCCCCGGGCGACGGAGACCGCAGCGAGCGCGACGAGCGGGAGCGTGAGCGTGTCGAGGCCTTCGTGCCCGAGGAACGCTCCCGCGACGATGCGCCCGAGGAGCGCTGCCTGCGCGACGACTGTCGCCGCCGACAGGAGGGCTAGTGCGCCACACGCTCCGAGGTACCGGCGCACGGCGGGAACCTCCCGCACGAGCCTCGGGTCGAGCGGGCGCATTTCCTACGGCGAGGTGCCCGAACCGAGCGGCGAGTGTGCGATCGCCTCGAGCGGCGTCGCCGTCTCACCCGTGAGGCGCGCGCGGAACACCCAGTACGTCCAGGCCTGGTAGACGAGAACGACGGGCGTCAGCACGACCGCGACGATCGACATCACGGTCAGCGTGTAGTGGCTCGAGCTCGTCGAAAAGATGGTCAGACTGTACGCCTTGTCGGTGCTCGAGACGAGGACGCGCGGATAGAGATTGAGAAACAGCGTGGCGAACAGGAGCACGATCGAGAGCGCGGTCGCCCCGAACGCGTAGGCGGTACGGCCCGCGCGGGCGAGCGTGCCGGCGACGAACGGCAGCACGATCGCGGCGATCGGGATGATTCCCGGGACGATGCCCTTCTCGTGGGCGTGGACGGCGTTGATGTACGTCCAGACCAGGAAGGCGAGCACGAGGACGGCCGAGATCGGCCCGGCGGCCAGCGCGGCGCGGCGCGCGCGGCGCTTGAGCTCGCCGTCGACGCGTAGGGTGAGGAACAGGGCGCCGTGGAAGGTGAAGAGGGCCAGCGTCATCAGGCCCCCGAGCAAGGCGTATGGGACGAGCAGGTCGAGCATGTTGCCGGTGAACGTCCCACTGCTGTCGATCGGGATGCCCCTGACGAAGTCGGCGAACGCGACACCCCAGAGGAGCGCCGGCACCGCGCTCGACACCGCGAGCAGCGTGTCCCACCGTCTGCGCCACGTTGCATCCTGCTTCTTGTTGCGGTACTCGATCGCGACACCGCGGACGATCAGACCCACCAGCACGAGGAAGAGCGGCAGGTAGAACGCGGAGAAGAGCGTCGCGTACCAGGTCGGGAACGCAGCGAAGGTCGCGCCGCCCGCGACGAGCAGCCAGACTTCGTTGCCGTCCCACACCGGCCCGATCGTGTGCACCAGCGTGCCGCGTTCCTCCTCGGTGTGGCCGATGAAGCGCTGCAGCATGCCGACGCCGAAGTCGAAGCCTTCGAGGACGAAGTAGCCGATCCACAGGATCGCGATCAGGAGGAACCAGAACGACTGCAGGTTCCAGTAGCCGTGGGTGGCGGTCGCGGCGAGCATCAGTAGGTGAGGGCGGGCAGCTTGATCGGGCTGCCGTCGGCGGGGGCGGGATAGGTGCCTGCGGGCTCGGGCCCGGCCTGCGCGGCCCGGATCATCAGCAGCCCCTCGACGAACGCGAGCACGCCGTAGAGGGCGGTGAAGCCGGCCAGCGTCAGCCCGACCGACCACGGGCCGACGGTCGGCGAGACTGCGTTCTTCGTC
Organism: uncultured Thermoleophilia bacterium; assembly: GCA_963823265.1. Classification (GTDB taxonomy): domain Bacteria; phylum Actinomycetota; class Thermoleophilia; order Gaiellales; family Gaiellaceae; genus PALSA-600. The sequence goes on along the minus strand of CAWGLA010000011.1, from coordinate 309,463 downwards.
AGCAGGAGGCCCTGGACGACCCACGGCTGCCGCCCCAGCTCGGTGAAGACCCAGCCGGCGAGGTTGGCGATCAGCGGCAACGCGATCGCCCAGACGGCGACGCGCAGGTAGCGCCTCGAGCCCTCGATCCGGCCGGGCACGCGGGCCAGCCAGAGGCCGATCGCCGCGATCAGGAGGGCGAGGAAGCCGAGCCCGGTCATGATCCGGAAGCTCCAGTAGTCGATGCCGACGATCGGGCGGTAGTCGCCCGGCCCGTACTTGGCGACATACGCCGCCTCGATGTCGTTGATCCCGAGCACCTTCCCGTTCCACGAGTTGTCGGCGAGGATCGAGAGCCCGTGCGGGATGGCGATCGAGACGAGCGATCCGGACGGTCGCGCCTGCCAGGGGCCGATGTCGAAGAGCGAGAAGGGAGCGCCGGTCTTCGTCTCGTAGAGCGCCTCGGCCGCGGCCATCTTCATCGGCTGCTGCTTCGTCATCAGCTGCCCCTGCGTGTGGCCGAGCAGCAGCGTCGCCACCGCGGCGACGAGTGTCGCCCAGAGACCGACCCGGGCGACGACCCCGAAGAGGGCGTTGCCGGAGCTCTTGCGGAGGTGCCACGCGGCGACGCCGAGCACGAGCATCGACCCGGTGAGCGCGGCGGCCGCGATCGTATGGCCGAACGCGCGGATCAATGTCGAGTTGGTGAGGATCTGCGCGATCGACGTCATCTCGGCGCGGTGCGTGACCGGGTTGATCTTGTACCCGACCGGGTGCTGCATCCAGGAGTTGGCCGCGAGGATGAAGTAGGCCGACATGGTCGTCCCGATCGCGACGATCCAGATGGTGGCGAGGTGGACCTTCGGCTTCAACCGGTCCCAGCCGAAGATCCAGAGGCCGAGGAAGGTCGACTCGAGAAAGAACGCGGCCAGACCCTCCATCGCGAGCGGCGCGCCGAAGATGTCGCCCACGTACTTGGAGTACGCCGACCAGTTCATCCCGAACTGGAACTCCTGGACGATGCCGGTGACGACGCCGAGGGCGAAGTTGATCAGGAACAGCTTCCCGAAGAAGCGCGTCATGCGCAGCCAGCGCTCGTCGCGCGTCCGGTACCACGCGGTCTGGAAGGCGGCGACGAACCAGACGAGGCCGATCGTCACCGGGACGAAGAGGAAGTGGTAGAGCGTGGTGACGGCGAATTGCCAGCGGGCGAGTTCGAGAGCGCTCACAGTCGGCAGGCTGCGCGTGGCTCCCAAAACCCGCATCGGTGGTTTCTGCGGATTAAGGTCGCGCGCATGAGCGTTTACCGCACGCCCGACGAACGCTTCGACGACCTGCCCGGTTACGCCTACGAGCCGCGATACCTCGAACAGGACGGCCTGCGCATGCACTACGTCGACGAGGGCGCCGGCGATCCGGTGCTGCTCCTGCACGGGGAGCCGACCTGGGCGTTCCTCTACCGGAAGATCATCCCCGAGCTCGTCGGCACGGCCCGCTGTGTCGCGCCGGACTACTTCGGCTTCGGCCGCTCCGACAAGCCGACCGAACCGGGCTTCTACACCTACGACCGCCACGTCGAGTCGGTCGCGCGCTTCGTGGCAGAGCTGGACCTCCGCTCGATCACGCTGGTCGTGCAGGACTGGGGCGGCCCGATCGGCTTCCGCTTGGCGGTCGAGAACCCCGAGCGGATCGCGCGGCTCGTGGTGCTGAACACCGGCATCGGCGCGCGGGCGCCGAGCGACGAGTGGCTGCGCTTCCAGGAGCTCATGCGGCGCGTCGGCACCGACATCGTCGCGGGGCAGCTCCTCCGGCTCTCTCTGGTGCAGCCGGTGACCGACCGGGTGATCGCCGCCTACGACGCGCCGTTCCCGGTGCCCGAGTCACGGGTCGGGATCGTGCAGTTCCCGGAGCTCGTCCCCACCTCCTCCGAGCATCCGAACGCGGCTCGGATGCTCGAAGTGCGGGAGGAGCTGCGCTCCCTCCACCGGCCGGCGCTCGTCCTCTTCTCCGACGACGACCCCATCTTCTCGCGTCGCGCCGCGGAGGTGATGGCGCAGCTCCTGCCGAACGCCGAGCTCGATCCGCCGGTTCTCGGCGCGGGTCATTTCCTGCAGGAGGACCAGGGCGAGACGATCGGACGGCGGATCGCCGCCTTCATCGGCTGACGAGATTCATACGGGTTTGCTCTCGTAACTCCTACGCGAGCTGTGCATAGTCCGCAGCGTGCGACCGCGGAGGGCGACGGCCCTGCGGCGCCGCCGGTCTCCGCCGTCGCACGATTTCCTAGATGAGCCCGACGCGCGTGGCATGCGTCGCCGCGCTCGCGCGCGTCGACTGGGAGAGCTTGCGGAGGATGTTCGCGATGTGCCGGTGCACGGTGTGCTCACTGAGCACGAGCGTCGAGGCGATCTCGCGGTTCGACATTCCGGTCGAGACGAGCCGTAGCACCTCGGTCTCGCGCGACGTCAGCGGCGAGGGGCCGTTCAGCTCCGGCGGAGCTTCGCCGTGCAGGAAACCGGCGAGCGCGCGGAACAGCTCGCGCTGGTCGTCCCGCCAGGGCAGGTGCGAGTCGCCGGTCAGCGGGACGAAGCGTGCATTCGGCAGCAGCGATGCGAGCTCACGGCCGCGCCCGATCGGCACGGTGCGGTCACCGCGGCGGTGCAGCACGAGTGCGGGCACGGCAACACGGGGCAGCAGATCGCGAAGGTCGGCCGACAGGTCGAGCTCGAGGAAGATCGACGCCGCCTCGGCAGTCGCGGCGGCTCGCTGCATCCGGGTGTAATTGGCGATCTCGTCGCCCGACGCGTGCGGGTCGAACAGACCGGCGAGCATCTGTGCACCGAGCCGCCAGTTCGAGGCGATGAACGCGATCAAGGACGCCTTCGTCGCGTCCGGGATGTCGTGGCGCGAGGCATAGCCGCCGAAGTAGACGATCTTGTCGGTCGCACCCGGCCGCCGCACCGCGAGCTGCGAGGCGGCGAGGCAGCAGCAGGACGAGGCGAAGACGACGGCGCTGCCGCCGACCGCCTCGATCACCGCCTCGAGCTGGCGGCTCTCGGACTCGACGGTCGGCCGGGGATCGAGCTCGCGCGAGGAGAGCCCGCAGCCGATCCGGTCGAACCGCACCACGCGGTGCGTCCGGGCGAGCTCGGCATAGAACGGCCGCTGGTCGGCGTCGGCCCATTCCTCTTCGAGGTGCGAGACCCAGCGGGGGCCGACGACGAGCGGCGGCCCGTCGCCGTAGGTCGAGTAGGCGAGGCGCCGCCCCTCGAAGTCGAGGTAGCGAATCTCCTGCTCCATCGGGCGAAGGGTAGTGGCCCGGACGGGCCATCTCGGAAAGATGGCCCGTCGCGCCGACGCGGCAGGCCATGGCCCGCTGGCAGCATGGCCCATATGCGCTCCGAGTGCATCGACGGCGTCACGATTCGCCCGCTCCGGAGGGGTGACGGGGCGGCGGTCCAGGCGGTCTTCGACCGGCTCGGGCCGGTGTCGCGGCGGCTCCGGTTCGGCGGGGCGAAGAACGTGCTCCTCCCGTCCGACCTGGAACTGCTCACCCGGGTCGACGCGAACCACCATGCACTCGTCGCCTACGTCGAAGGCGAGCCGGTGGGGATCGCCCGGCTCGTGCGGGACGGCAACGTGGGCGAGGTGGCGTTCGCCGTGGCGGACGACTGGCAGCACCGGGGGATCGGCACGCTGCTGATCGAGCGGCTCGCCGCGGACGCGCGCGCCGCGGGAATCGACTCGTTCCGCGCGGACATCGCGCCGAGCAACGAGGCGTCGCTCGCGCTGATGCGCCGGCTCCAACTGAAGGCCGCCTAGACGTCGCAGAACATAAACTCGCCCGATGGCACACTCAGTCGGGTTGAAGATCGACCACGAGCTGCCGGTCGGGAACGTCGACATCAAGGTGATCGTGGAGCAAGACGGCGAGCGGCTCGGCGTCCTCAAGGCGAGCCGCGGTTCGGTGGACTGGAAGCCGGGCAAGGCGAAACGCACCTGGTCGCTCGAGTGGGAGCAGTTCGACGCGCTGATGCGCCAGTTCGGGCATCCCCCACGCTGATGGAACAGCGGCTCAGCCTCGTCACGCTCGGAGTCGCCGATCTCGCGCGTGCGCGAGCGTTCTACGAGGCGCTCGGCTGGGCGACCCAGGCCGAGCCAGACGACGACGTCGTCTTCTTCCAGACCGGCGGAATGATCGTCGCACTCTGGAGTCGCAGGCAGCTCGCCGAGGACAGCAGCGTCGAGGATCGAGGCGGCTGGGGCGGCGTCACGCTCGCCCTGAACGTGCGCTCGCCGGCCGAGGTCGACGCAGTGATCGACGAGGCGCGCGCCGCCGGAGCGCGGATCGCCCGGGCGGGGGCGGAGACGTTCTGGGGCGGCTACTCGGGCGTGTTCGTCGATCTCGACGGTCATCCGTGGGAAGTCGCGCACAACCCGCACTGGACGATCGCCGCTGACGGCTCGACGCGGCTCGGTTAGGCAGGCTTCTCCCAGACCGAGACGTGCTCGGTGCTCGCGCTCGTGAACGGCTCGCGTTGCCACCCGCTCCAGCGCTCGCGCAGCGTCATCCCGGCGATCCGCGCCATCAGGTCGAGCTCCGACGGCCACACGTAGCGGAACGGCACCGAGTTGACGGTGAAGGTGCCGTCGACCACCGAGTAGTGGTGTGAGACGAGACCCTGCGCTGCGACGTCGTACTCGTCGAAGCCGAGCCTCGTGGGGGTGACGGTGAACGGCTGAAAGATCTCGCCGGGCGGGAGCCGCTGCAGGCCCGGGATCCCCACTTCGATCACGAAGCACCCGCCGGGCTCGAGGTGGGCGGCGACATTCTGGAAGCACGCGACCTGCTCGTCCTGCGTCGTCAGGTTCATGATCGTGTTGAAGACGAGGTAGGCGAGGGTGAAGCTGCCTGCGACCGTCGTCGTCGCAAAGTCGCCGATCGTGACCGCGATCTCCTCGCCGCCCGGCTTCGCCTCGAGTCGCGCCACCATGGCGGTCGAGAGGTCGATGCCATGGACGCGGACGCCACGCCGAGCGAGCGGCAGCGCGATGCGGCCCGTGCCGATGCCGAGCTCGAGCGCGGCGCCCTCACCGGCCAGGCCGGCGAGGAAGTCGACCGTGGGGTCGACGACGGCCGGGTCGAACATCTCGGGGTCGTCGTCGTACCGTGCCGCGACCTGCTCGCCGAAACGGTCGTCGGGCACGGTTCAGACCGGTGCGACCTCGGCGGTGCAGAACGCGCACCGCCGGGCGGCCTTCGGGATCTCGCTCAGGCACTCCGGGCAGGCCCGGACGTCCGCGTCGACGGGCAACTCGGCCCGCCGCTGCGCCATCAATGCGTTCACGGGCTTCACCACGAGGAAGAAGATGACGGCGGCGATCACGATGAACGTGATCAGGGCGTTGATGAACGCGCCGTAGAGAAAGTGGCTGTTGTTGATCGTGAAGCTCAGCGAGCTGAAGTCCGGGTTGCCGCCGATCGCGGCGATCAGCGGCGTGACGAGGTCTGCGACGAGGGCCGTGATCACGGCCGCGAATGCGAGGCCGATCACGATGCCGACAGCCATGTCGACGAGGTTGCCGCGGAGGAGAAACTCCTTGAAGTCCTTCACCTCTGCATCCTTTCCCTAGGTCGGCAGGATGAGCCCCTGCCAGGGCTCGAGTATCACGCTTCCATGACGAGCCGTGTCGCCGGTCATGTTCAGCACGCACGTCTTGTCACCGCGTGCATAGGCCCAGACGCCCTGGGCGCTCTCGAGTGTGCGGTAGCCCGCGCCGAGCTCCTTGCGCTGCGCGATCAGCGCGGTGGCATACGGGAGGATCGCGCTGTCCTCCGCGTTCCGTGACGCGTCGGTCAGCGGGAGCCATGGGGTCTGCCACTCTTGGCCGCCACGCGTCCACGGGAACGGCGTGCGTTCGGGATCACGCGGCGGGTCTGCGAGGTCGAGGATGCGATCGGCCGGCACGACTCCGTCTTCGAGGCCGAGCTCGTCGCCCTGATAGAGGATCGCACTGCCGGGGAGCGTGAGGAGCAGGAAGAGCGCCGCCTTGTGCTTGCGCTCGTCGCCGCCGGCCCAGCGGGTCGCCATGCGCGAGTGATCGTGGTTCGAGCCGAACCAAAGCGCCTCCCGTCCTTTCGGCAGCTTCTTCATCGTCGTCTCGACGATCGGACGCAGTTCGTCGAGCTCGAACTCGGCCCGCAGGAACGGGAAGTTCTGCGCGAGGTCGAGGTGCGCGAAGTAGTCGAAGAGCTTGTCGAGCGGCACGTACGTCTCGCCCATCAGAGTCGGCTTCGGGATGTACTCGCCGGCGATCTCCTGCCACCGGCGGTAGATCTCATGCACCTCCGGCCGCTGGCGCATGTACTTCTCGCCGTTCCGCAACTGCCTGTCCTTGATCAGGGCATGCGCCACGTCGATGCGAAAGCCACTGACGCCGCGGTTGAACCAGAACCGGAGGATGTCGTCGAACTCGTTGCGTACCGAGGCGCTCCACCAGTCGAGGTCGGGCTGCTCCGGTGCGAACTGATGCAGGTAGTACTGCCGTCGCGTGGCATCGTGCTGCCAGCCGCTGGCACCCGTGAAGATCGACGTCCAGTCGTTCGGGATCTCCTCCGACCACACGTAGTACTCGGGCCGGTCGCTGAACCAGGGGTGGCGGTCGGAGGTGTGGTTCGGGACGAGGTCGAGCCAGATGTCGATGCCGCGCGCACCGGCGGCAGCGATCAGCGCGTCGAGGTCTGGAAGCGTCCCGTAGTCGGGATGGACGGCGCGGTAGTCGGCGACGTCGTAGCCCCAGTCGACGTTCGGCGAAGGGTGCACGGGGCTCAGCCAGACGGCGTCGACACCGAGTCGTGTTAAGTAGTCGAGGTGCGCCGCAATCCCTGCAAGATCACCGATTCCGTCGCCGTTCGAGTCGGCGAACGACCGGATGTAGACCTGAAAGATGACCCCGCCCACAGCGAGAGAAGCTACCGTCCTTCGCAGATGACGCGCGCGCACAAGTTCGCGAACCTCCTGGGGGTCGTGCTCCCGTTCGTCGGACTGGTTGCCGCGATCGGCCTCCTGTGGAACACGTGGGTGAGCTGGACCGACCTCGTGCTGCTCGCCGTCGGGTACGTCCTGACGGGCGTCGGGATCACGGTGGGCTACCACCGCCTCTTCACGCATCGCGCGTTCCAGACGAAGCAGTGGATGCGCTGGACCTTCGCGATCCTCGGCTCGATGGCGGTCGAAGGGCCGGTGCTCGTCTGGGTCGCCGACCACCGCAAGCATCACCAGTTCTCGGACGTCGAGGGCGATCCGCACAGTCCGCACACCGGCGCGGGCAACGGGTTCTTCGCCGCGGTGAAGAATCTCTTCCACGCGCACATGGGTTGGCTGTTCGTCGCCGAGGGCCGCGCGGAGCTGACGAAGTACGTGCCCGACATGCTCACCGAGCGCGGCATGAGGCAGATCTCGAAGCTCTTCTGGATGTGGCTCGTCGTGTCGCTCGTCGTGCCCGCTGGGATCGGTTATGCGATCTCGGGCACGTGGCAGGGCGCGCTGACCGCGCTCCTGTGGGGCGGCGCGATCCGCATCTTCCTGCTGCACCACGTCACGTTCTCGATCAACTCGGTCTGCCACTTCTGGGGCCGCCGGCGCTTCAAGACGCCGGATCACAGCCGCAACGTCTGGCTGATGAGCCTGATCTCGTTCGGCGAGTCGTGGCACAACAACCACCACGCGTTCCCGTCGTCGGCGTTCCACGGGATGCGGCGCTTCGAAGCCGCCCTCGATCCCGGCGGCTGGGTGATCACCGGGCTCGAGAAGCTCGGTCTGGCCTGGAAGGTCGTGCGGATCCCGCGCGACCGGCAGGCTTCGAAGTCACTGGCCTCCTGAGCTGACCCGGCGCGGGGCCTACGGGATCGACCAGGTATCGCCGGAGCCGACGAGCGCCTGCAGGTCGCCGTCGCCCTTGGCGTTGTCGAGCTGCGCCTGCACGAGCTCGTCGTAGCTGTCGCGCGGGACGTCTCGGAAGACGCCGAGCGGCACGACGCCGTGCTGCGCAAAGTTGATCCGCGAGAGCGCGAACGCGGTGGCGAAGTCGGTCTCGTCGTGCGTGATGCCCGTGTCGCCCGCCGGCTTGCCGTGCTCGATGTAGAGGCGGTTCTCCTTCTCCTCGCGCACGAAGTCGAATGCGCCGTCGTTGTAGATGTTGCAGTTCTGGTAGATCTCGACGAAGGCGGCGCCCTTGTGCGTGGCGGCTCTGCGCAGCACGCTGGTCAGCCCGGGCTTGTCGATGTCCATCGCGCGCGCTACGAACGTCGCCTCCGCGCCGAGAGCGAGGCTGAGCGGGTTGAACGGGTAGTCGACGCTGCCCGCGGGAGTGGAACCGGTGACCTTCCCCTGCTCGCTCGTTGGCGAGTACTGGCCCTTCGTCAGGCCGTAGATCTGGTTGTTCAGCATCAGGATCTTGATGTTCACGTTGCGGCGCAGCGCATGGATCAGATGGTTGCCGCCGATCGAGAGCGCGTCGCCGTCACCCGACACGACCCACACCGAGAGATCGGGGCGCGACACCGCGAGGCCCGTCGCGATCGCGGGCGCGCGGCCGTGAATCGAGTGCATTCCATAGGTCTGCATGTAGTACGGGAACCGCGCAGCGCAGCCGATGCCCGAGACGAAGACGATCTTCTCGCGCTCGAGGCCGAGGTCGGGCATGAAGCTCTGCACCGCGGCGAGGATCGCGTAGTCGCCGCAGCCCGGGCACCAGCGCACCTCCTGGTCGGACTTGAAGTCCTTGGCGGTCAGCTTCAATTCGCTCGTCATAGCAGTGCCTCGATCGCATCCCGGATCTCACCGGCCTTGAACGGCTTGCCGGTCACACGGTTGTAGCCGACCGCGTCGACGAGGTACTTCGCGCGGATCAACTGCAGGAGCTGGCCCAGGTTCATCTCCGGGATCAGGACGCGGTCGTAGCTTCCGAGCACGTCGCCGAGATTCGCCGGGAACGGATTGAGCCAGCGCAGATGCGCATGCGCCGCCATGCCACCGTTGGCACGCACGCGGCGCACGCCCGCGTGCACCGGGCCGTAGGTGCCGCCCCACGAGAGCACCAGCACATCGGCGCCCTCCTGGTGGTCGACCTCGAGGTCGGGCACCTTGATGCCCGCGACCTTCTGTGCACGCAGCTGCGTCATCAGGTCGTGGTTGTCCGGGTCGTAGGAGATCGCGCCGGTGATGTTCGCCTTCTCGAGCCCGCCGATGCGATGCTCGAGACCCGGCGTGCCGGGGATCGCCCAGGGCCGCGCGAGCGTCTCGGGCTCGCGCTGGTAGGCCTGGAACTCCGTGCCGTCCGCGGAGGCGAACTCGACCTCGATCGGAGCGAGCGACGCAATGTCCGGGACGAGCCACGGCTCGGCGCCGTTCGCGAGATACGCGTCGCTCAGCAGGTAGACCGGCGTCCGGTAGGCGATCGCGATGCGGGCGGCCTCGATCGCCGCGTAGAAACACTCCCCCGGTGTCGCGCACGCGAGCACCGGCACGGGCGACTCGCCGTTGCGCCCGAAGAGCACCATCAGCAGGTCGCCCTGTTCCGGCTTCGTCGGCATCCCGGTCGACGGGCCTGCGCGCTGCACGTCCACGATCACGAGCGGCAGCTCGAGCGTGATCGCGAGACCGACCGTCTCCGACTTCAACACCACTCCCGGGCCGGCCGACGTGGTGACGCCGAGCGCGCCGCCGAAGGATGCTCCCAGAGCTGCGCCCACGGCGGCAATCTCGTCCTCCGCCTGGAAAGTGCGCACACCGAACGACTTGTGCTTCGCGAGCTCCTCGAGGATCGACGACGCCGGCGTGATCGGATAAGCACCGAGGAACAGCGGCAGCTTCGAGAGCTTCGACGCGGCGAGCAGCCCCCAGGAGAGCGCCGCGTTGCCGGTGATCTGCCGGTACTGCCCGGGCGGCAGCTTCGCGGGCTTCACCTCGTACTGGACCGCGAACGACTCGGAGGTCTCGCCGAACGCGTAGCCCGTGTTGAACGCCTTCAGGTTCGCCTCGGCGATCTCGGGCCGCTTGGCGAACTTCTGCTCGATGTAGGTCGTCGTCGACTCCGTCGGGCGGCCGTACAGCCACGACATCAACCCGAGCGCGAACATGTTCTTCGCGCGTTCGGCCTCGCGCGCGGTCACTCCCTCGATCTCCTTCAGCGCACCGACGGTCATCCCGGTCAGTTGCACCGCATGCACCTGATAGTCCGCGAGCGAGCCGTCTTCGATCGGGTTCGCCGCATAGCCGGCCTTCTTCAGGTTGCGGTCGGTGAACGCGTCCGTGTCGACGATCAGCGTCCCGCCCTTCGGCAGATCGGCCAGGTTGGTCTTCAGCGCGGCGGGGTTCATCGCCACGAGCACATCCGGCCGGTCGCCCGGCGTCAGGATGTCGTGGTCGGCGAAATGCAGCTGGAAACCCGACACACCCGGCAGCGAGCCGGCCGGCGCGCGGATCTCCGCCGGAAAGTCCGGGAACGTCGCCAGGTCGTTGCCGGTCAGCGCCGTCTCCGAGGTGAAGCGCCCGCCGGCCAACTGCATCCCGTCGCCGGAGTCACCCGCAAAGCGGATCACGACCGATTCCAGCTGTTCGACCGGCTTGGCCACCAACGGCCGTTATAGCACCGGCCTACGCAGCCGCAGGTGCGGGGTTTCCCACAAGGCGGCCATCCCGCATGACCAGGCGCTGAGGGGCCCGGGCGGCCAGATCGGAGTCGTGCGTCGCGACGATCACCGTCGAGCCGTGCTCCGCAGCGAGATTCGAGAGCAGATCGATGATCTCGCCCCCGGTCGCCGAGTCGAGGTTGCCGGTCGGCTCGTCGGCCAGCACGACACGCGGCTCCACCGAGAGCGCCCGTGCGATCGCGACCCGCTGCTGCTCGCCGCCCGACAGGTGCGCAGGCAGATGATCGGCACGCTCGGCGAGCCCAACCTCGCCGAGCAGTTGCAGCGCACGGGCGCGATCGCCGCCGGCCGGGACGAGTTTCGCCTCGACGTTCTCGACCGCGGTCAGCGTCGGGATCAGGTTGAACTGTTGAAACACGAAGCCGAAGGAGCGCAGGCGCAGCTCCGCGAGCTCATGGTCGGGCAGGCCGGCGAGGTCGGAGCCCTCGAACCAGACGTCGCCGCCGCTCGGCCGGTCGAGCGCGCCGAGCAGCTGCAAGAGCGTCGTCTTGCCGGACCCGCTCGGCCCCTCCAGTGCGACGAACTCCCCGGCCGCGATCTCGAGATCGATCCCGTCGAGCGCGCGCACGGTCGTCGGGCCGCGCTCGAAGAACTTGGTGACCCCACGCAAGGTGTAGAGCGCTGCCACTACTCGACCGTCCTCAGCGCATCGGCCGGGCGCAGGCGCGCCGCGCGGAGAGCGCCGACCATCCCCGCGACCAGGCCGCCCAGGAGGGCAAGTCCGAAGCCGATCGCGAGGATGGTGACGCCGACCGGCGCGTTCAGCGAGATCGAGCTCGTCGCCGTCCGCGCCGTCTCAGCCCCCAGGCCGAGGAGATTGCCGCCGCCCGTGGTCGAGCTCGCGGAGAGCGACGGCCCGAAGGCGCCGATGGCAAGGCACACCACGACGCCCAGGACGATGCCGAAGAGCCCGCCGATCAGCCCTTGCGCGAGCGACTCACCGGCGATCTGGCGGACGACCATCCGCTGCGTCCACCCGAGCGCCTTCAGCGTTCCGAGCTCGCGCACACGCTTGCCGACCGACGACAGTGTGAGCAGAGCCGCGAGCATGAACGCTGCGGCCGCTGCGATGATCGAGAGCACGAAGCCCAGATCGTGCGAGAGGTTCGACGCGTCGACGAGCGAGCCCGTGATCTTGTCGGCGACGTCCTTCGAGCTCGCGACCTGCGCCTGCGGCAACGCCGCCTGGATCGCCTGCTTCACCTGCGCGACGTTCTTGCCGCTCGTCGCGCGGACGAGCACGACGTTCGCCATTCCCTTTTCGTTCGCGAGCGTCTGCAGTTGCTTCAGCGGCAGGTAGACGTCGGCGCTCTGACCGCCGAGCGGCGGGCTGACGAGCCCGACGACGACGAATTTCGTGCCGTTCAGGTCGAGAGTCGAACCGACCTTCAGCGAGTGCTTCGCTGCGTAGGTCTGCGAGATGAGCGCCTCATGCCCGCCGGCGGGCGAGAGGTACTTGCCCTTGGTCACCTGCGAAACAGTGACGACGCCCATCGTCGGATGCGTCTGGTCGACGCCGCCGATCGTGTACGCGCTCGTCGTGATGTTCGTCTGCGGCGGGTTCAGCACCTGGCGCAGCGTCTGGCTCGGCGAGGTGAAGCGGAACCGCTGTAGCGAGGCCGGCAGGCACTTCTGGAGCGCGGCGCGCCGGGCGCTCGACTGGGCGCCGTTCGAGTTCGCGCCGCCGCCGAACCCGCCGCCGCCGCCGAGCCCGCCGCCGCCGTTACCGCTGCCGGGGCCGAAGTTGATCCCGGCCTTCGCCAGGCAGGCCTGCATCTTCGCGAAGTCGGACGCGGACGGACGCACGCGCCGCGTCTGCGTGATCGTCCTCGCCTGCGTCTTCAGCGTCGCGACGATCTTCGGCACGACGCCCTCCTGGTGCTCGGCGAGCAGCGTCAACCCCTGCGTCACCTGGGCGACACCTGCGATCGTCGAGATCTGCCTGGCCGCGCTCTGCTTGAACGTGAGCTGCGTGCCGGGCAGGAAGAAGTCGTGGACGAAATGCGTGCCCGGCTTGCCGAGCTTCGAGAGATCGGTCACGACCGAGAGGTTGGACTGGATCAGGTCGCGGTTCGCACCGCCGCCACCCGGGCCGCCCTGAAAGCCGCCGGTGTCCTGCTGCGTCGGTGTGAGGGTCACCGTCAGGTCGGTGCCGATGCCGGCGAGCGGGTTCAACGTCTTCTTCTGTGCCTTGTCGAGACCGCTCGACACGCCGGCGATCACGATCACGAGCGCGACGCCGAGACCGAGACCGAGCGCTGTGAGGATGGTGCGCGCACGACGGCGGACCAGCTCGTTTCTCAGGTAGCGCAGATAGAACACTGATCAGAGCAAACCAGTCCGCCCTGTGGAATCCCTAAGAGCAACGACACTCAGGCACTGCACTCTCAGGCACTGCGCCGCTGTGTCCACAACGCCGGCAGCCCCGGGAGCTCGAGCGTGCAGTCGCGCCCGGTTCAAGGTCCTTCCAGGGTCTTCACCCCTTCGTCACCCAGAGCGCGAATCGCTCTCGGTACGTTCGAGGGCAAGCGATGAAGGGAGACCGATGATCCTGTTCGACGATCGGATTCGCACGCTTCGCGAGAAAGGCCCGGAACTGGTCGGCACGACGCGAATCGCAGCTCTGGTCAAGCGCTATGAGGACGAGGTGACGTGCGGACGCCGGGAGGCCTTCACGACCGGCCCGGTCGAGCAGCGGCGCGACTAGCCCGCGGATGAGGCGGCCACAGGCTGGTCGCGGCTTCGCTCGACCGACGCCCGAGCACGAGCGGGCCTCGTTGTTACGCGGCTTCGAGCTCGCCGCTGGGGGGCGGGATCGCCTCGCCCGGCTTGGCCTTGGTGCGCAGCGGCACCTCGCGCAGGAGCCATGTGAGGGCGAACGCGAGCACGGAGACGCCCGCGGCCACGAGGAACACCGGATGCAGTGCAGCAGCGAACGCGTCGGCGAACGCGGTGTGGGCGGCCGGCGGTAGCTGCCGGATTCCCGCGGGGTTGATCGTCTTCGGAATGTGCGTGCCCGCCGGCAGCCGGGAGGCGAGCTCGACGCGCACGCGGTTCGCGAAGATCGTCCCGAACAGGGCGACCCCGATCGAGCCCCCGATCTGGCGGAAGAGCGTCGAGCCACTCGTCGCAACGCCCATCATCGACGGGTCGACCGAGTTCTGGACGGCGAGCACGAGCACCTGCATGACCATCCCGAGCCCGAGGCCGAGCACGAGCGCAAACACCGCTGCGACCCAGGTGCTCGTCCCGGCATGCAGCTGCGCGAGCAGCACCATCCCAACAGCCATGATCGCCGTGCCGGCGATCGGGAAGAACCGGTAGCGCCCCATGCGCGAGATCAGCTGCCCGCTGACGATCGACGTGACGAGCACGCCGGCCATCAGCGGCGTCAGCTGCAGGCCGGAGCGGGTCGGGCTCGAACCTTTGGTCACCTGAAGATAGAGCGGCAGATAGGTGATCGCGCCGAAGAGCGCGAACCCGACGATGAAGCCGACGGCGCTCGTCACCGCGAACGTGTGGTTGCGGAACAGCTCGAGCGGCAGGATCGGCTCGGCGGCGCGGCTCTCCTGCCAGACGAACGCGGGGACGAGGAGCACGCTCGCGATGATCAGGCCGACCACCTGCGGGGAGCCCCACCCCCACGTCGTCCCCCCGAGGCTCGTGAAGAGGACGATCGCGCCGAGGCTCGCGGCGAGCAGCGCGGCGCCGAGGTAGTCCATCGTGTGACGGCGCGTCACCTCCTGCGCGTGGAAGGTGACGGCGATCACCGTCAGCGCGACGGCGCCGACCGGCAGGTTCACGTAGAAGATCCAGCGCCACGAGAGATGGTCGACGAAGAAGCCGCCGAGCAGCGGCCCGATGACCGTCGCAACCCCGAACACGGCACCGAAGTAGCCCTGGTACCTGCCGCGTTCGCGCGGCGGGATGATGTCGCCCACGACCGCGAGCGTCACCACCATCAGGCCGCCGGCGCCGAGCCCTTGCAGCGCGCGGAACGCGATCAGCTCCGCCATCGACTGCGAGAGGCCGCACAGCACCGAGCCGACCAGGAAGATCACGATCGCGGCCTGCAGCACGCGCTTGCGCCCGTACAGGTCGCCGAGCTTCCCGTAGAGCGGCCCCGAGACGGTTGCGGTGAGCAGGTACGCGGTGACCACCCACGAGAGGTGCGAGATCCCACCGAGGTCGCCGACGATCGTCGGGAGCGCCGTCGAGACGATCGTCTGGTCGAGCGCTGCCAGGAGCAGCACGAGCATCAGCGCGATGAAGATCGCGCGCACGCGCGGCTGGGGCTGCGGGGCGGTGTCCGTCACCTCGGGGATACTACCAACAAGGTGAAACTATTGTTGTATGCAACTATTACGGTGAGATGAGGGCCTCCCCCGACACCGCAGCGATCCTGGACCAGCTCGGGAAACTGATCAGAGAGCTGACGCGCCTGGCCGGCGGCGCCGACGAAGGCCCCGCGATGACCGCCACGCAGCGGATTGCGCTGGTCGAGATCGCCGACGCCCGGCCGCTGCGCCTGAACGACCTCGCCACCCGGATCGGGACGAGCGCCCCCACGGCGAGCCGCACAGTCGACGTGCTGGACGAGCTCGGGCTCGTCGCGCGCACCCCTGACCCGAACGACCGCCGGGCAGTGCGGATCGAGCTGACACCCGCCGGGCGCCGCCTGGTCGACGAGCGCAAGGCGCGCGCCTCGACGGCCTTCGAACCGGCGGTCGCCGCGCTCACGCCCGCCGACCGCGAGCTGCTGCTCGGGTTGCTCGCGCGCATGACCGAGGCACTGGCTCCCTGATCGTTGGCGCCCTGGTTGCTGTCTCCCGGATCGCCCTGCTCCGACCGCATCTCCCGCTAGCCGGACGCGTGCTTGAGCGCCGACTCGCGCCGCTGCGCCTCCGCGAGCGTGAGCGACCCCGAGCAGACGCGATCGTTGAGCTCGTTCTCGATCCGGTCGACCGCGGCCGCGCGCGGGTAGGGCTCCGGCCACAGGTTGCGCGGATCGGTGGGGTTGCCCCCCAGCTCGAGGCTGATCAGGTGGTCCTCCTGGAACGCCGAAGGCGGTCCACGGAGCCGGTACCGCGCAAGCTGCCGCGCCTTCAGCGCGTTCGTATAGGAGACGGGCGGCCGAACGGTCCGCGTCCAGCCGCGCCGGCAGATCGTCGTCCGGATCGTCGCCTGTGTCACCGCCGGGTTGAGCACGCCCGGGGTGAGCGCCCAGCTCGCACGCACGGCCACGGTCTTCGCGCCGCCCGAGCAGCGTGGCAGCGCGGTGGCCGCGACGACCGCGGCGCCCGCGAGCAGACCGATCTCGACGAGTGACACACGCATGCGCTCAACGATACGAACGGCGGGCGCGCCGGCAAGTGTCCTTTTCGGACCGTTACGAAGTTGTTGCAATCACGCCGAGTCGCCTGCGAACGCCCAGACGGTGACCGCGACCCACGGCACGCCGATCACGTCGGTCTGCAGCCCGAGGAAGAGCACGGCCGCGAACGCCGCTCCGACCCACAGGCGGTTGCGCATCGTCGCGCGCAGCAACGCCAGCGACCAGGCGACGAAGACGAGCGCCCCGAGGATCCCCGTCTCCACGCCCAGCTCCGTGTAGGTGGACTCGCCCGCCTGCACCGTGACCTGCGTGCGTGCGGCGGTGACACCCGAATTGCCGAGCCCGAAGCCCCACGGGTGGTGCAGGACGGTTCGTCCCCCGTCACGCAGCGACGCGAGATGCTCACTGGTCGACGACTCGTTCGCGCTCGTCGCGTCGTTCGAGGCGTGCGGATGCTCGCGGGCGATCCGCTCCTGCACCTTCAACTCGGCGGCGGTGAAGTGGGTGCGCGGGCCGAAGTGGTCGTAGCCCTTCACGAACGCGAGCCCGATCAACGCGACGACGGCGACCCAGACCGAGCGGGCGCACCCGGCGTCGCACGATCGCGCGCAATGCGAGCACGACGACGAGCGCGAGCAGCGCCGAGCGCGTGTGCGTCCACAGGAGCGCCGCGAAGATGAGCAGTCCGAGCGGCGGGCCCCACCGGCGGCGCATCGGTATGAAGAACAGCGCAACGACGAGCAGGTACGAGGTGGCGAGCGGCGAGAGGAACGTCGACGTCAGACGCCGGAAGACGACGCCGTTCCCGGCGTTGTAGACGAAGTTCTCCGGCAGCCCGGAGAGACCCGCGTACCGGAGCCCGAGCTGGTCGTGGAACCAGCCGGCCGCCGGCCGCCAGAACGAGAGCGGGACCGCGTAGACGTCGATCAGCCCGAAGGCGGCGACGAACGCGGCGGTCGCCAGGACCGTGTGGCAGAGCCGGCTGCGCTCTCGATCGGTCAGGTGGAGACCGCGGCCGAGGAAGTACGCCCCGACGGGCAGCAGGTCGTGCCGCGCTGCATACAGCACGCCCCTGTGCGTCGCGCCGCCGCCGAGCCACGACTGCGGCAGCAGCCCGTAGAGCACGACGAGCGCGCCGAAGGCCAGGGCGAGCCAATCCGTGAGGCGACCGTCGAACGGCAGCCGCCGCCGTTCGCGCACGACGAGCACGCAGCGCGACGAGCAGCAGCACGTCCTTCCATGCGGCGACGGCCGTGAGCGCGGCACCGCGCAGGCCGGCGCGCCAGAGCAGCGCCATCACGATGTTGTGCAGCGCCAGCCCGACGATCAGGACCTGCAGCGCGACAACCGACCGTCTCACTCGGCGGCCCACGGCGATCAGCGTCATACCGGTGTTGATTACCCGCACGCTGTAAGGAAAGAGCGAGACGAGCGCCTTCGGCCCAAGCGGTTCGAGCACGTCGTCGAACGGGATCACGCGCAGTCGCGCGCGCCCGCCGGAAGCCAGTGGACGAACGGCAGGAGCGTGTGCACCTCGAGCGGGAACCAGCGATTCGGCGTCGTCACGAACACGCTGTTCGAGACTCGGCAGAGCTCGTGGACGAAACGCCGTTGGCCGTCGCGCCCGCCGGCGACGTGCTCCACCACGGCGTTCGAGAAGCCGAGATCGAACTCGCCGTCGGCGAACGGCAGGTCGCGGCCGTCGGCACGAACCGCGCGCACCTGCGGGAACGCCGCCGCGAACCTGTCGAGCTCGGTGTGCCCGACGGCCGTGATCCGCCCGGGCCAGGGATACAACGCCTCGAAGAAGTTGTCGGATCGAGCCCTCGCCGAACGGAGCGTCGGTGACACCCACGTCCACCACCGTCGTCTCCGGCCCGGGCTGCAGCAGTTCGAGCAGGAGGTCGAGCTTCCGCCGGCGGCTCCGCATGGACACCCGCGACGCGAACCGGCGCAGCATCGGCTGACTGTAGCCCAGTGTCGAGCCGGCACTAAACTCGGCGGATGAACGTCCGTGCCGAGCTTCGCCCGCAGGGGCCGTACTCCCTCCGCGCTCTCCGGTCGGCCACGCCTCGGATGCGACGCGCGTCGTCGTCGACGGCACGTACCGCGGCCACCGTGCGCGTCGAAGGCCGGCTCGAACGCGTGCATGCGGTGCAACGCAGCGACGGGATGGTCGTCGTCGCGGCGGAGAGCGACGCCGGGGTCGACCACGTGCGCTTCGCGCTGGGGATCGACGACGACCATTCGGAGTTCCTGCGCCGGTTCGCGGACGACCCGCTGCTCGGCGAGACGCTCCGCCGACTGCGCGGCCTCGGCCGATGCGCACCGGCACCGTCGCGCAGGCGCTGCTCCGCGCGGTCGCAGGGCAGTTGATCCAGGCGAGCCGAGCACGGAGATCGAGCGAACGATCATCCGCGCAGCGACCCCCGCCCACGGCGGCCTGCACGCGCCACCGACCTCGGCCGACCTGGCGCGTTCTCGCCGGCACAGCTCGGCCGGCTCGGGCTCGGCGGACGCCGCGCCGCCTGCCTGATCCGCCTCTGCCGCTCGTTCGATCTCGAGCGGCTGAAGGAGCAGCCGTCGGGCGCCGTTGCGGCGCGGCTCGGCCGCGAGCGTGGGCTCGGCCCGTGGTCGGTCGGCATCGTCTGTATCGAAGGGCTCGGCCGCTACGAGCACGGGCTCGCACGCGACCTCGGGCTCGCCAAGCTCGCGACCGCGCTCTGGGGAGGTGGGCCGAGCCGGAAGAAGCCGACGTCCTGCTCGAGCCGCTACGGCGAGTGGGCGGGGCTGGCGAGCGTCTATCTGCTGGCGGGCTTCGGACGCGGTCTCGTACCCTTGCCTGTGCCGCCGCCGTGCCTGATTCACGTCGCCGACGATCCTGCCGCGGTCGTCGCCGAGGTGATCGCCGAGCAGGCGAGGCGAGGCGGCGCGATCGTGCTCACGGGTGGCTCGACGCTCGGGAGGCCTACGAGCGCGCCGCCGCGCTCCAGCCGGACTGGAGCAGCGTCACGGTCTGGTGGGGCGACGAGCGCTGCGTGCCGCCCGGCGACGAGCGCTCGAACTACCGCCTGGCGAAGGAGACGCTGCTCGACCGGCTCGCCGTGCCGCCGGCGCTCGTGCACCGGATGCGTGGCGAGCTTCCGCCCGAGGCCGCAGCGGCCGAATACGACGACGCGCTCGAGGGCGTCGAGTTGGACCTGCTCTTGCTCGGGCTCGGGAGCGACGGCCACATGGCGTCGCTCTTCCCGGGCTCGCCGCAGCTCGCGGTCGACGACCGCCGCGTCGCCTGGGGCCCGGCGGGCCTGGAGCCGTTCGTCGACCGCGTCACGCTGACCCTGCCGGGGATCCACTCGGCTCGGCGCATCGTCTTCCTCGTCGCGGGCGAGGGGAAAGCCGATGCCGTGGCGCGTGCTTTCGGCGGCGAGATCAGCCGGGACGTGCCCGCGAGCATGGCCCGTCTGGCCCCAATTTCGGTCGAGGTCTTCCTCGACCGGCCCGCAGCGTCCAAACTAGAGGGTGCATGAGCACACCGGCCCCGACGCCCGTCGCCACGGGACGTCCTCGAGATCGACCGCCCCGAGCAGCTGAAGGCGCTCGGTCATCCGCTCCGCCTGAAGGTGCTGCAGGTCCTCGGCGACGCGGAAGGGCCGCTGACGAACCGTGAGCTCGCCGCGCGGCTCTCGGTCGACCCCGGCCACCTGCACTTCCACGTGCGCATGCTCAACCGCGCCGGGCTGATCGAGCTCGCTGCCTCCGACGGGCGCGGACGCGAGAAGCCGTACCGGCCGGTCGCGAAGCACTTCACGGTCGGGCCGGAGATCCGCGCGGCCGGGCTCGCGAGCGAATTGCAGGCAGCACAGCTGCGCGAGCTCCAGCGCGGATTCGACCTCTACGCGGAAGCGGGCGAGTTCCGCAGCGCGCAGGTGCACACGAAGCTCGACGTCGAGACCGTGCGGAAGCTGCTCAAGGACCTCGTCCGGACGCTGACCGACCTCGAGGACGAGTCGCATCCGCAGCAGACGATCACGATCGCCTTCCACCCCACGATCGAGCACGGCGACACGGCCTAGGCGGGAAGCATCGGCGACGCCGGCAGCGGCTCGTCGATGTGGCGTCGCGCGGCGAGCAGCGCGAGCACGAGCGCGGTGTCGGCGACCGCGGCTTCCTCGAGGAACTCGTCGCGCGTCTCGAACGAGGCGACCACCGACTCGACCGACTCGCAGTAGCCGATCACATCGTGCGCCGCGATGAACGCGAGCGCATCGGCGACGTCCTGCGGAAAGTCGTCGCGGCTGCGCAACGACTCGGCGACGTGACGCGCCTCGGCCCAGCGGCTGAGGGCGAGCAGCGCGAGCGTCCCGGCGTAGCGGCCGATCGGCGATTCCGTGGTCGCCGCGCCGAGCTCGAGCGTCCAGCGCGCGTACTCGGCGACCGCTTCGTCGTCGCGCGCGAGCAGCGACGCCTTCAGCGCGCCGATCGGGCGCCCCCACGACTCGCGGCCCTCCCCGGCATCCCAGCTCTCGCGCCAGCGGCCGGCGGCCCGCTGAAACCACTCCCCGGCAGCCGGATCGCCGGCCATCAGGAGGCCGAGCGCGGCAGCATATGCGGCGTTCCCCTGCCGGACGATCCCACGCTCGTCCAGCTCTCCGTGCGGTATCCTCGTAGCGGGATTGTTTTGCCTCCGACAAAGGGAATCCAGTTCATCGGGCTACGTTGTACTAGAGAGATGACCACGCGCTTCCACGGATTGACCTTCGTCACCGACCCCGGGCGGGTCTTCTCGCCGCGCGTCACGAGCGAACGGCTCGTCAACGCCGCGCTCGAACGGATCGCCGGACGAGCCCGCGCGCGTCGCGGACGTCGGCACCGGTTCGGGCGCCGTCGCGATCACGCTGGCGCTGCGCGCGCCCCAGATCGAGGTCTGGGCGAGCGACACGTGCGCCCGCGCGCTCGACGTCGCGTCGCTGAACGCCGACCGGCTCGGTGCGCGCGTGCACCTCGTGCAGGGCGACCTCCTCGACGGATTGCCACACGACCTCGACTTGATCGTGGCGAACCTCCCCTATCTCGCCCCCGGCACGCCGGGCTACGAGGACGAGCCGCCGGCTGCGGTGTATCTCGACCGGCGACGGTCTCGACCACTACCGGCGCCTGATCGCGGGCGCTGGCGACCACCTGTCTGCCGACGGCGCGATGTTGATCCAGTTCCACGGCGAGGTGCTCGAAGCGGAGCGCAGTGAGCTGCCGTGGCTGCTCGGCCGGCTCGAGTCACTCGTCGCCGCGGCGGCCTAGGAACGCAGCCTCACGCGCGCCGCGCCGCCCGCGCAAGCCCGGTCAGACGATCGAGCATCGCCAGCGAGTCGGCACCGTCCAGATCACGGAAGGCCGCGCCGAAGTTCTTGCCCGCCGTATCGAGGTACACGGTCGCGAGCCCCAGCCGGCGTTGGACGGGGCCTTCGAGCCGGCGCAGGCTCTGCACCTTCGCCAGCGGCACCCAGGACGCAGTGCGCGCGATTCGTCCTGCGGTGGCGACGGCGTAGTGCTCGTCGAACGCGAACGACAGTCGGCGATAGAGCAGCGGCGACTTCCAGCGCGCGCGCCGCGGCGGCCTGCGCTGGGGCTGCGGCGCGCCGGGGACGACGAGCGGCAACCAGCTGGCCGCCTCGGCGCGCGTGCCGACCGGCAGCAGCGTGCGGAGCCGCCGCTTGCCCCGCCCGGCATCGTAGCGGTCGCGCACGCGTCCCGCGACGTCGACCTCGAGCCGGCACCAGCCGAAGGGGCGCCAGAGCAGCGGCTCGACGAGGTGCACCGCCTGCACCCTGCCCGCGCGGGATCGTCTCCGCGGTCGTCTCGACGAGACCCGAGCGAACGCGCAGCCCTTCCGGCGCTTCGGCGACGGTCGCGTGGAACGAGCGGTTGAACCGGCGCCAGATCGCGATCGCGTCGCGAGCAGGATCGGCAGAGTCGGCCCGAGCAGCCCGTGCCTGCCGGCCGAGGTCGCGGCAGCGAGCGCGGCGACGTAGAGCACGAGCACGACTGCGGGACGCGCTGAGGACGAGCGAGGCGGCGACGCGACCCGGCGGCACGCGCACGAGCTCGCGGTCGGCTGGCTCGGGCGTCTCCTCGTGCGCGCCCTGCGACAGCGCGAGCAGGCGCGCCCGCATGGCGTTCGCCTGCAGCACCGGCAGGTACGCGAGCCGTGCTGCGCCGCCCGGTCCCGCCCATCCGCAGCCGCAGCTCGGCCAAGCCCGAGCGCCCGCGCGATGCCCGGCCGCACCGTGTCGATCGCCTGCACCTGGGAGAGCGGGTAGCGCTTCGAGCTGCGGCGCAGCAGGCCGGTCTCGATCCGCAGGTCGTTGCCGTCGATTCGCCAGCGGGTGACGAGCCAGGAGACGAAGCCGAGGACGATCAGCAGCGCCGACCGCGACCACATGCCACGCGACGTCCCAGCTGTTCGTCCCGCCCGAGACGAGGGTGGGCAGGAAGATGATCCCGATCGCGATCAGAGCACGCCCTGCGCGCACCGCCGGCGACAGCGGATGCAGGCGATGCCAGCCGTTCACAGGCCCGCGGAGCTCGCCTCGCCGAACGCCGCAAGTTGATCGCGCAACCGCGCCGCCTCCTCAGCCTCGAGCCCGGGAATGCGTGCGTCGCTTGCGGCAGCCGCAGTGTGCAGGCGCACCGTCGCGAGACCGAACGAGCGCTCGACCGGTCCGGCCGTCACGTCGACGAACTGCATGCGGCCGTACGGCACGACGGAGAGCCGGCGGACCATGCACCCCTCGCCGCACGAGAAGATCGTCCTCGCGCTCCAGATAGCCCCACGCACCGACGCGGCGCTGGAGCAGCACGTCGAGCACTGCCCCGGCGGCGAGCGCCACGAGCGCGCCGGCGACCGCCTCGGCGGCGCCGAACCTCAGTGCGAGAAGGACGGCGACGGCGACCGTGGCGGCCGCCGTCGGGACGAGCGCCTCCACGTGGCGGACGCCGCGCAGCCGTGGCGACGGCCGATTCCAGGCTCCCGGCTCCATGACTGCAGTATTCAGGCTCGGCGCGACACCTCCGACGGACGTCCGGCGCATCGGCTATTCTGCGCTTGCGCTACGCGAAACGGGGCTTGAACCCGCGGGCGCGACCCTTTGAGGAGGCGGCACGGCAGATGTGCCGCAGGCATTGGCAGAAACCATTACGCACTCTCCGAGAGAATCGGAGGACGCGTTGGCCATTCGGGCCGACGCCCTCCGAGCCGAGTCATGGGCCGGCGAGCCCTTCCTTCGTCCCGATGAGGATCCGGACGTCGTGCTGGCCCCCGGGACCGCACGGCGCCGCGCGCTCGACGACGGCCTCGCCGAGCTCGACGCCGGCCGCGAGGCGCCGTCGACCCGAGTGGAAGGTGCGCTACGCGCTCCTGCTCGGGCTCGAGCGCGTCCTGTCGGAGAAACCGCCGCACCTCGCCTCCGGCACCGAGCTGCGCCGCCATCAGGTGGACGCGCTCGCCGGGATGCTCACCGAGCTGATCGCCGCCGCCCAGAAGGGCGAGAACGGCAACGGGCACGACGAGCCCGAGGAAGAGGACGAGAGCCGGACGACGAGCTCGAGCTCGACCCGGAGGCCGAGAACGACGAGGACGTCGAACCGCTGCCGGTCGAGGCCGACCCGGGCGCGATCCGCCGCTACCGCTTCCGGCATCCGACCGCATCGGGCAAGACGATCGCGGCGGCGGGCTTCGTCGAGGCGGCGCGCACCGAAGGCGTGTTGATCCTCACCCACCGGCGCCTGCTCGTCGACCAGTTTCGCCGCGAGCTGACCGAGCACGGCTACGGCTCGCGCTTCCACGAGGCGGTGCTCGACGGGCCACACCGCGCCGCGCCCGTCGAACCCGATCACGATCCAGACCTACGCGTGGTTCGCGCGCCACGTCGACGAGATCGCACGCGACGCGTACGAGCTCGTCATCTGCGACGAGGCGCACACCGCGCTCGGAGAGAAGACGTCGACCGCGATTCGCTCGCTGAGCGAGCCGATCTACATCGGCATGACGGCGACGGAAGAGCTGATCGCCAAGCAGGTCTCGGACGTCTTCCCTGCCTCGGTCGACGACCTGCCGCTCGCCGACGCCGCGCGCCGCGGCCTGATCGCGCCGCTGCGCTGCCTGCGCGTCCCGCCCGTCGCGGCGATCAACCAGGTACCGATCGTCGGCGGCGACTTCGAGGAGCGCGCCCTCGCGCAGGCCCTCGACCACGAGGCCCTGAACATGGCGGCGGCAACGCTCTACCGCGAGCGGTTCGGCGACACGCCGGGGATCGTCTACGCGGCCGGTGTCGACCACGCGTACAACCTCGCGACCGCCTTCCGCGCCGCGGGCATCAAGGCCGAAGCGGTGTCCGGCCGCACCCCGCCGGTCAAGCTCGCCGAGATCCTGGCGGCGTACGAGCGCGCCGAGATCGACGTGCTGATCAACGCCATGCTGCTCGCCGAGGGCTGGAACTCGCCCCGCGCGACGGTCGTCATGCATCTCGCGCCGACCGCGTCGAAACGGGTCTACCAGCAGCGGATCGGCCGCATCATGCGCATCCACCCGCGGAAGGAAGCGGGCATCGTCGTCGACTTCACGCCGAAGGCGGCGACACACAACGAACGTGTCGTGTCGCTGCACTCACTGCTCGACGCGGACTTCTACCGCGAGGGCGCTCGCGTGACTCCCGCGCCTCGCCGCCGCACCCAGCGCCGGGCGCGGCGCAAGCTGACACCGGCGTCGTGGCTCGTGCCGGTCACGCCCGACGTCCTGCGCCGCAAGATGGTGATCGCGCGCGAGTGGCAGCGCGTCGATCCGAAGTTCCTCGACGAGGACGAGCAGGAGTTCTGGGGCGAGATCGCGGGCCGCCAGTTGCGCTTCGACGAGCGCGCGGCGTTCGTCGAGAAGCTCACCGCGCGCGGCGCGTCGAAACGTGCGATGGAGAAGTTCCTCTCGACCTGCGCCGCGCAGAACCCGAACCGCCGGTTGCGGCTGATCGCGCTCGCCGATCGCGTGTCGATGAAGGTCGAGCGCGCCGACTTCGACGATCTCGTCACCCTCGTCACGCAGGCGCCGCCCTGGGAGAAGGACCGCGCAGCGGGCGTCCGGACGATGCTGCGCGCGATCGCGGACGGGAAGGCCGACGCGCCGGACCAGATCCTCGCGCGCTGGACGTGGAAGCTCTCGCGCGCAGTCCGCAAGCAACTCGACCGCAAGGCGTCGCAGGAGTACCCCGACGCCAAGCGTCTGCTGGGCGCGCTCGCGAACTCCCGCGGGCACCGGCACGAGGAGAACGCAGCGAAGCTCGTCAACGCCGCCCTCGAGATGCCGCGCGAGGTCGGAGCCGCGCTGCTCGCCTCGGCCGAGGGCTACACGCCGCGCTCGACGCAGCTGCTCGAGGCGGCGCGCGAACGGCTCGGGACGATCCAGGAGGTCGCCGGCTGGATCGCAGAGAGCCTCCCGCAGCCGAAGACCGGACCGTCCCGCGCACGGCGCCGCCGCCGGCGCAAGAAGAAGACCGGGACGGAGGGAACGGGCGGCGCGACGCAGGTGGCGGCGGGCGGCGCGACGCCGGCCGAGAACGGCACCGAGGGCCAGCCCGCACCGGCGAGGAAACGCCGTCGCAGGCGCCGCAAGCCGCCGGAGGCGGGCACGGTCGCGGACGCCGCTCTGGCGAACGGCGCCGCTCGCGAAGCCTCCGCGCCGGCCACCCCGGAAGCACCGGCCGAACAGGCCGTGCCCGACCGAAGACGCCGCGTAGCTCTCTCGGACACGTCCGGGGTCTGACCCCGACCCCGCGACACGGCTGATCGAGACACGGCCGAAACCGATCGGGACGTCGTAACGAATCACCGGCAGACTGGTTCTGTAACGGATGCTCATCCTGCTCCCCATCGGCTTCCTCGCGGGGGTGGTGACCGCGGTGTCGCCGTGCGTGCTGCCGGTGCTGCCGATCCTGCTCGCCGGCGGAGCATCCGGGCGCAAGCCGCTGCGCATCGTGGCCGGGCTCGTCGCGAGCTTCACCGTCTTCACGCTCTTCGCCGCGTGGCTGCTCGACCAGCTCGGCCTCCCCGAGGACTTCCTGCGCAACGCGGCGATCGTCCTGCTCTTCGTGCTGGCGGTGACGCTGCTCGTTCCCCGCGCAGGGCTGCTGGTCGAGCGGCCGCTCGCAGTCTTCTCGCGCTTCCGGCCGAGCGGCGTCGGCGGCGGCTTCTTCTTCGGTGCGGCACTCGGGCTCGTCTTCGTACCGTGTGCCGGACCGGTGCTCGCCACCGTCACCGTCGTCGCAGCGAACAACTCCGTCGGACTGCGCGCGATCCTGCTCACGCTCGCGTACGCGGCCGGCGCGGCGCTCCCGATGTTCCTGATCGCGCGCGGCGGCCGCGCAGCCTCGGACCGGCTCGGGCGGCACGCGGAAGCGGTGCGAGTCGTGTCCGGCGCCCTGATGGCGGTCGTTGCGCTCGGGCTCGTCTTCCACCTCGACGACAACCTCGCGACGCTCACGCCGGGCTACACCACGTTCCTGCAGAACAAGCTCGAGGACAACTCCACCGCCAAGCGTGAGTTGTCGAAGGTGCGCGGCGGCGGCCAGGCGCTCGCCGCCGTCGGCGCGACGCCCAAGGGCAGCCTCCCCGACTACGGCGTCGCACCACCCTTGCATGCCGACGGCGCCTGGATCAACACCAGGCCGCTGACGCTGGCGCAGTTGCGCGGCAAGGTCGTGCTCGTCGACTTCTGGACGTACTCGTGCATCAACTGCCTACGCACGCTGCCGCACCTCAAAGCGTGGTACGCGGCCTACCACGACAAGGGGCTCGTGATCATCGGCGTCCACACGCCCGAGTTCGCGTTCGAGCACGTCACCTCCAACGTCCAGGCGGCCGTGAGGCGACTCGGGATCACCTACCCCGTCCTGCAGGACAACGACTACAGGACCTGGGACAACTACGCGAACCAGTACTGGCCGGCCGAGTTCCTGATCGACAAGCAGGGCCATGTTCGCCACACGCACTTCGGCGAGGGTGAGTATCCGCAGACGGAGGCGCTGATCCGCAAGCTCCTCGGCGACGGCGGCGCGCACGCCCGGCAGTTCGCCGACATGACGCCGACCGGTCTGCTGACCGCCGAGAGCTACCTCGGTTACGCACGCCTGTCGAACTACGTCGGGACGAGCCCGGTCCCGAACGTCGTCCACGCGTACCACTTCGCGCCGACCATCCCGCAGAACACGCTCTCCTACGACGGCGACTGGCGCGTCGGACCTCAGCGGATCGTCGCAGGCGCGAAGGCCCGCCTGCGGCTCCGCTTCCAGGCGAAGAACGTCTACATCGTCCTCGGTGGGCACGGCACCGTCCACGCCCTGATCAACGGCAAGCCGGCCGGCACGATCAACGTCGACGCACAGCGGCTCTACACCGTTCGCTCCTCGACCACGTTCGAGACTGGGCTCCTGGAACTGCGCTTCACGCCCGGCATCCAGGCGTACTCGTTCACCTTCGGCTAGAAGCCCTCCTAGTGCTCCCGCGCGACGTCGTCGTCGCCCTGGTCGTTCTCGCGCTCGCGCAGGAAGCGCGTCAGCTCGGCTGCGATCGAGTCGCCCGACGGCAGATCGGCCTCGTCGGCGAGCTCGTCGACCCGGCGTTCGAGATCCTGGACGTACGCGGACGTCTCCTCGTCGGTCGCGACCGCCTCGCTGACCTGCTGCGCGTACGCGTCGGCGGCCTCGTCGAGCTCAACGGTGTCGACGTCGGCGCCGAGCAGGACCCGAGCCTGTCGACGAGCGCCTTCGCCGCCCTGGGCGAGGGCGTCAACGAGACGTAGTGCGGGACCGCCGCCCACAGGCTCGCCGACTTCAGGCCGGCGCTCGCGCAGGCGTCGTGCAGAACGCCGACCATCCCCGTCGGGCCTTCGTAGCGCGACGCCTGCAGCCCGAGCTGATCGATCAGCTCGGGGTCGGTTGCACTGCCCGTGACGGGCGACGGCCGGGTGTGCGGTACGTCGGCGAGCAGTGAGCCAAGCGTGATCACGAGCTCGACCTTGAAGTCCATTGCGACGCCGGTGATCAGCTCGGAGAAGGTGCGCCAGCGCAGGTTCGGCTCGACGCCGAGCAAGATGATCGCATCGCGGCCGGCGCCGGGCAGCGGCGCATGCATGAACGTGTTCTCCGGCCAGTCGATCTGGCGCGTGTAGCCGTCGACGAGGGAGACCATCGGCCGCGTCGCCTGGAAGTCGTAGAAGTTCTCCGGGTCGATCGAGGCGAACTCCTGCCCGGCCCACGCGCGCGCGAGGTATGCCCCGGCGAGTGAGGCGCCCTGGCCCCCGTCGTTCCAGCCGCGGAACGCCGCGATCAGCACCGGCCGGTCGAGGTGGGGCCGCGAGCTCATGCGCAGCTCCGTCATCCGCTCATCCTACGCGGGCGCCAGAGGCTGTAGACGAACGCGGTGACCGCCACCCACACGGTCGCGGCGACCGTCACGTGCCCCAGCACGAGCCACCACGGCAGGTGCGTACGGTACTGCGTCTCGCCGATCACCATCTGCACGACGAGCAGGCCGAGCAGCACCAGCGCACCGCGCACCTGCGGCGACCGGTGCCGAACGAGCCAGACGAGCAGCACGGCGAACGAGATGCCGAACACCGCCGTAGCGCGGACGTGCCAGTAGACGGCGGGCTGGAAGGACCACAGCCGGCGAACGACCGCGCTGCCCGGATGCGGACCGGAGGCGGTGGCGAAGGTGCCGCTGACGATCAGCACGAGCGCCGCGAAGCCGACGAGCAAGCCCAGCCGCGGTACCCAGGCCGGAAGTGAGGTCCGTTCACGCGCACGCGCCTCGATCGCGAGCACGACGCCGAGCGTCAGCACGACCACGGACAGCAGGAAGTGCGAGAGGACGAGCCACGGGTTGAGGTGGAAGTGCACGGTCAGCGCGCCGAGCGGCGCCTGCAGCAGCGTCCCGAAGAAGACGACGAACGCGAGCCGGCGCAGCCTCGGCGCAAGGACCCACGTCGCGAGTGTGACGAGGATCGTGAAGAACGCGATCACGCGGTTCGAGAACTCGATGTAGCTGTGGTAGCTCTTCGGTTCGAAGTGATGCTGCGCGCAGCCGGGCCAGTGCTCGCAGCCGAGGCCGGAGCCGGTCAGCCGCACCGTTGCGCCCGTGGCCACGATCAGCACGAGCATCGCGGCGTTCGCCAGGGCGAGCCGGCGGAAGGCCGAGGGCGAAAGCGCGAAGGCGCGCACGCGGGCGAGCGGCTGGGCGCCGGCTTCCATCTCGCGCGCACTGTAGCGGCGCGCCTCACATCGGGACTCTCGCCGGAGCAGCTGCAGCCGTTCATCTCGAACCTGCACCTGGCGCTGTGGGTGCCGCGACCTCTCCCAGCGCTCAGTCGAGCAGCGCCGACCACCGGTCTCGGACCGCCGCGCAGTCGCCCAGCGCCCGGCACCGGCCGATGGTGTCGTCGTTCGCCCGATGTGGTGATCGCAGGACGCTGAGGTACTCGGCGAAGTCCTTGAGGTCCCACGTGAGGCGGAAGAAGTCGAGCGCTGCTTCGTCGATCCGCCGGCCGGTCGCTCCGACGTACAGGTCCCCCTCGTCACGAGTGCCCACGAGCATCCAGAGGTCGCGCTCCGGCGGGCCCAGCGCAACGGTGTCCCAGTCCACGAGCAGCCGGCCCTCGCTCGTTCGCATGACGTTGCCTGGATGAGGCTCGCCATGGGTCACGACCCAACCCTCGTCGTTCAGCTGCGCGGCAGCGGACAACCGGTCGGCCAGAGCGAGCAACTCGGCGAGCTCCGACCGGCAGTCCCGCACCGCGTGCCGCGCCGGCTCGGAGAGCGGCCCGCCGCTCCACGGGTCGTCCACCTCGCGGAGCGCCGCCTCGAGCTGGTCACGGCCGGGCAGCTCGAAGCCTGCACCGCCCGGCGCCGGAACCGGCACAGCCAGATGCAGCTCGGCGAGCAGCGCCAGGACAGCCAGCCGGTCCCCCTCGTCGTCATAGCGGCCGAAGCGGCCCGACTCCCCTGCGACGTACGGGAACAGCGCGATCGAGTAGCGCGGATCGAGACGCCACAGAGAATCGCCTGCCGACGTTGGGATCGGCGCGACGACGAAGTCCAGGCCGCTCTCCCGCAGAGCGGTCGAAGTGTCGAACGCACGCCGGAGCCCGTCGAACACCGCGGTACGACTGTCACCGAGCCATGTCTTGTGGTCGAGGTCGTCGACGGTGGCGAACCCGCGCCGGCCGGTGCGGTCGACGACCTCCCAGTGGTAGCTGCCGCCACCGACCGGGGCGTACTCGGCGACGTCGACCTCGAAGCCCCACTCCCGGCCGAGGGCGGCCACGACCGCGCCGCCGTCGACGCCGTCGGGCAGGTCCTTCATCAGGCGAGCGCGACGCCGGCGCCCGCTTCGACCGCGCCGACGCGCGCGAGGAAGAGGCCGGCCCGGGCGAACTCCGCCTCGAGCGCCATCCCCTGCTCGTGCGGCAACGCAACGAGGAGACCGCCTGCGGTCTGCGGATCGTGAGCCAGCTCGACGAACTCGGGCGCGACGTCACCCACCTCGAGCCCGGCATAGTCGCGGTTGTTGCGGGTTCCGACCGTCGAGACCCCGGCGCGCGCCGCAGCGAGCGCGCCCTCGAGAGCCGGCAGCCGCTCCGCCGAGAGAACGATGCGCACACCGCTGCGGCTCGCCATCTCGTGCGCGTGACCGGCGAGACCGAAGCCGGTCACGTCCGTCACCGCGCTCGGCGAGAACGACCGCAGCACGTCGGCGGCGTCGCGGTTCAGCGTGCGCATCCACTCCACGGCGATCGCGATGTCGGCGAGCCCCTGCTTCGCGCCGCCGAGGACGAGCGCCGTGCCGAGCGGCTTCGTCAGATAGAGCGCGTCGCCCGGCCCGGCGCCCGACTTGGGCCAGATGCCGCCGAGCGACACGGTGCCGACGACCGCCAGGCCGTACTTCGGCTCGGTGTCGCGGATCGTGTGGCCGCCGGCGAGGATCGCGCCGGCGGCGCGGACCTGACCGTCCGCGCCGTCGAAGATCGCACGCACGA
Source organism: uncultured Thermoleophilia bacterium (assembly GCA_963823265.1). Lineage (GTDB taxonomy): Bacteria > Actinomycetota > Thermoleophilia > Gaiellales > Gaiellaceae > PALSA-600. The sequence continues at coordinate 278,362 of CAWGLA010000011.1, read as the reverse complement.
CCTCCGTCGGCAGCTCCTCTGGCAGCGCCGCGACCGAGAGCGCGAGCAACGGCACCCCGCCCATCGCGAACACGTCATTGAGCGCGTTCGTCGCGGCGATCGCCCCGAAGTCGTACGGGTCGTCGACGATCGGCGGGAAGAAGTCGATCGTGAAGACGAGCGCACGCTCGTCGTCGAGCTTGTAGACCGCCGCGTCGTCCGCCGGGTCGAGCCCGACGAGCAGGTTCTCCGCCTCCGCGGGGACGAAGCCGCGCAGCAGCTCCTCGAGTCGCGAGGCCGAGTACTTGGCCGCGCAGCCTCCGGTTGTCGCAAGGTCGGTGAGCTTCACTCCCGCACCGTAACGCGACAGCGGCGGCCGGGGAGCCGCCGCCGTCAGGGGAGAGGAACGTGGTGCTGGCGCCCGGATTCGCGGCGGTTGCCCTGTGTCCTTTAAGGTCGGTCGATGCCGAGCGCACTCGTCACCGGCGGTTCGTCTGGCATCGGGCTCGCGATCGCGCGGATGCTGCGCGACGAGGGCTTCGACTTGACGCTCGCCTCCCGCACGGCCGCGAAGATCGAAGCAGCCGCCGCTGAGATCGGCGCGTTCGCCGTCACCGCCGACATGAGCAAGGAAGAAGACTGCATCCGCGTCGTCGCGGAGCACGCAGACCGCTTCGGCGGCATGGACATGCTCGTCAACTCGGCGGGGATCGGGATCGGCGGCACCGTCGAATCGCTGCAGACGAAGCACATCGACCTGCAGTTGAACATCAACCTCCGCGGCCTGCTGCTCGTCAGCCGTGAGGCGATCCCATTGCTCAAGCAGACGAAGGGCTGGATCGTCAACCTCGCGTCGATCGCCGGGACGACACCGACACCGGGTCTCACCGTCTACGGCGCCACGAAAGCAGCAGTGATCGCCCTGACACGCTCCCAGAACGCGGAGCTCGACGGTGACGGAGTGAGAGCGATCGCGATCTGCCCAGGCTTCGTCGACACGCCGATGGCCGAGTGGTCCGGGCTCGCCGCGGACGAGATGATCACGCCCGAGGACTGCGCGGAGATCGTGCGCATGTGCCTGCGCCTCTCGCCGCGCGCCCGGATCCCCCAGGTGGTCGTCGAGCGAGTCGGTTCGTCCGAAGGCGTCGCCTAGGCGCAGGCGCTAGCGTTCTCGGCGCATGCAGCGCCTCGTACTGCTCGCCGTTTCGGCCGTTGTGCTCGCCGGTTGCGGGAGCTCAGCCCCCAGGATCAGCGCGCCGGTGACGCCCCCGCGGACATTCGCCGGCGGCGAGGTGTCTCCGCCGCGCCCGGCACCGCCCATCCAGTTGCATGACGCGTCCGGACGGCCCGTGACGCTGGCCGCGCAGCGTGGCCGCTACGTCCTCGTGACGTTCCTCTACACGCACTGTCCCGACGTCTGCCCACTGATCGCCCAGAACCTCAATGCGGCGCTCAGGTCGCTCGGCCCGGCGGCGAGCGACGTGCGCGTGCTCGCAGTCAGCGTCGACCCCAAGGGCGACACGCCGGCGTCCGTGCGGGCGTTCGCGAGGCGGCTGCACCTCGCGCCGCAGTTCCGCTACCTGATCGGCTCGCGGCCCGAACTGAGGCGCGCGTGGGCGGCGTGGAACGTGCTGAGCGTCAGACGGTCGGCCGAGCTCGTCGACCATGTCGCCTACACCGCACTGGTCGACCCGTCCGGCAAGGAGCGCGTCCTCTACGGAGGCCAGGTGCACGCGAAAGATGTCTTGCACGACCTGCGAATTCTCAGGCGCAGGCCGGCGGCCACGACCTAGCCCCAGTCCGAGTGAAGCGCGCGCCGGCTCCCCATTTGAGAGCGCGCCTCGGAGGGCCTTGGTCAGCGACCTAAGCTGGACCGTCCCACAGGCCCGTGTGCCAGTTTGCCCCGAACTTGCCAAGCACGACCGCAACGACAACCGACGCCAGCAGAACGATCGCCCGACGCCGAACGAGCGTTGCAAACAGGTTTGCCACAGTGAACACCTCCCTTCCTCAAAACCGGAAGTCCTGGAGGGCCTCGGCGGCACGGCGGTAGAGCACCGCAGCACGCCGCTCGTCCCCACGCTTGGTTGCGAGATCTCCCTGGGCCACCCATGCGGCGGCCCGGTGCGAGGTCGACGTCAACCTCGCAAAAGCATCCTCCGACGCGGCGAAGGCGACCTCGGCCTCGTCGAGTCGGCCCTGCTCGAGCAGCGCGCGCCCGAGCACGAGCCGCGCGTTCCCGATCTCGTCGAGCATGTCCTGGCGCTCGGCGATGATCTCGAGCGCCTGGCGGGCCTGCTCCTCGGCCTTCTTGACGTCGCCCGTGCGGAGATGCACCTGCGCCAGCGACGACACCGCCTTGGCGGCCTCTTCGTCGCGCCCGAGCTCGAGCGCGACCGCGAACGCCTGCTTGAACTGCTCGACCGCGACTTCGGGCTTGCCGAGCAGGAACTCGACCGCGCCGAGGTTGTTCATCAGGCGACCGACGTTCGCGCGGTCGGCGAGCTCCTCGTACTGGGTCTTGGCCTGCTCCGCATAGGTGCGCGCGAGCACGTAGTGGCCGTCGCGCTCCGCGAGCAGCGAAGCCTGGAAGTACGCGGCACCGAGCGCCCGCGCGTCCTGGAGCGATTCGGCGAGCTCGAGCGCCCGCTCGACGTCCTCGCGCGAAGCCTCGTAGTCGCGCTGACGGCGATAGCAGCGGGAGCGCCACGCGAAGATGTTCAGTCGCAATCTGTCGGACGGAAGCTCCGAGCGCTCCACGAGAGCGAGCGCTTCGTTGAAGAGCCCGACCGACGTCGAGATGCTCGCGAGCAGGTACCGGCACACCCCCAGCCGGTAGAGCACCTCGGCACGGTCGATGTCGGAGAATCCGTCGCCCTCGACGAGCGCGCGCGACTCCGCGAGGAGGGCGAGACCGCCTTTGATGTCGCCGTTCTCTGCCCGCGCCATCGCCTCGCCGTTCAGCGCGCGCACATGGAGCTCCGGCGCGCCCGTCCCGAGCACGGCCGGCAGCGCACGCGTGTACTCCTCGATCGCCGCCGCGAGCTCGTGATCCTGGAGCAGCGAATCGGCGCGCGCGAGGATCGCCTCCGCCTTCGCGCGGTCGTCCGTGGAGACGCCGCTCGCGAGGAAGCCCGCATCGACCCCCAGTCGAAGCGCGAGCCACTCGACCGTCTCCGTCGTCGGGCGGGTCTTGCCACGCTCGATCTGGGAGATGTACTCCTTCGAGAAGCGGTCACCGGCGAGCCCGGTCTGGGTCAGCCCCGCTGCCACGCGAAGCTGGCGCAGGCGTTCGCCGATGCGAGGCGCGCGGGGCGCACTCGTCGGGGTACTCGCTCGTGCGGCGCGAGGAGTCATACGCCGGCTCAGCATGCCGAACACTTGACCGGATTGCAATCCCCTCTCCGGGACAGTCCCCCAAAAGGGGGATATTTGCTGGCTTTTCCCTGTCAAGCCGCCGATCTCCGAATCACTTGACCGAGCCACTTGACAGAGTGGGACATGGCTCGTAGAGTGAGCGCACCTTGCACCACGGCCGGACGCCAGGCCACGTGTGCAGGGGGAGCGCCAGAGGCGACAATCCCGAAGGTACGGCTGGGCCGCAGAGCCATTGCCATTCGGAGACGCCCAACCGGCGCCCCGCCTGACCAGGAAGAGCCCCGGGTGCCGCAGCCGGGGCTTTTCCGTGTCTGGGGGCGGTTGACTAGGTTGCGGGGTCCGCGGCCATCCAGCGGTGGCGCTCGGCCCGCACGCGCTGGAGATCGTCGCCGAGCAGGCCGCCGAGACGGCTGTCCATCGTCGCGAGGAGCCCGCCCGCGACGAAGAGCCAGGCCTCCGCCTCGGGATCGCGGTCGGCGTGCAGCGCGCCGCGGCGCTGGCCGTCGCGAATCAGCTCGGCGAAGAAATCGTGCACCTCCCGGACCTGGCGCCGTAGGGCTGCCGCGATCACCTTGTCCTCGGCCGAGACCGTCAGCGCCTGGATCCAGAGGTCGATCAGCCGGATCTTCTTCCCTTTCGACATGTAGGCGTCGGCGATCGCGCCGAGGCACTTCAGGGGGTCCTCGGCGATCGCACGCTCGGCTCCGGCGCGGAAGCTCGACCAGGCCTCATCGAGGCACGCCAGATAGAGGTCGCGCTTGGAGCCGAAGTGGCGGTAGAGGATCGGCTCGGAGATGCCCGCCTCGCGGGCGATCTCCGCGGTGGTCGCGCCGCGATAGCTCGAGCGCGAGAAGACGCGGCCGGCCGTGTCGAGCACCGCCTGCCGGCGGGCCTCCGCGCTCAGCCGCTGCTTGGTTTGCGTCATGCCGCCTCGACGAGGGCCGACTCGCGAGACGGCTCCTCCTGCGGATGCTCGATCTTGCGGATCGCGGCCACCGCGACCGCCGCGCCGACGAGACAGAGGAGCCCGCCGACCCGCAGGGCGTCATGGAACCCGGCCAGATAGGTGGCCTGGCTCGCGACGATCGCGCCCATCACGGCGATTCCGAGCGAACCGCCCACCTGCCGCGCCGAGTTCAGCACCGCGGAGCCGATGCCGGCCTTGTCGACCGCGACGGCGCTCATCGCCGCCGCCGTCGTCGGCGTCATCGTCATCGCCATCCCCGTGCCGCCGATCAGCAGCCCGGGCACGAGCGCCCAGAAGCTCTCGTGCAGGCCGAGCCGCGAGTAGTAGAAGAGCATCACTGCGAGCAGCGTCATGCCGCCGCCGACGAGCCAGCGGGAGCCGAACTTGTCCGAGAGCCCGCCCATCCGCGGCGCCAGCACGATGATCAGCAGCGTCATCGGCAGGAAGCTCGCTCCCGCCTGGACCGGTGAGTAGCCGAGCACGTTCTGCATGTAGAGCGAGACGAAGAAGAAGGTGCCGAACATCGCCAGGCCGACGAAGAGCATCGCGGCGTTGGAGCCGCTGAACGTCCGGTTGCGGAAGAGCGACAGATCGAGCATCGGCGCGCGCTGATGGCGCTCGAGCAGGATGAACGCGACGAGCGACACCGCTGCGACCGCGAACGAGCCGAGAATCCGGGTCGAGGTCCAGCCGTAGTTGTTCGCCTCGATGAAGGCGTAGGTCAGCGCGAAGAGGCCGACCGCCGAGGACACGAGACCGGGCAGATCGAGACGCTGCTCCGCGGACTCGTCGCGGGACTCGTCGATGAAGATCGGGATCGCGAACAGCCCCGCGATGCCGATCGGCACGTTGATGAAGAAGATCCAGTTCCAGTTGACGTGCTCGGTGAGCAGCCCTCCGACGAGCGGCCCGATCGCGAGCGCCATGGCGGAGACGCCGGCCCAGATGCCGATCGCCTTGCCGCGCTCCCGCGGCGCGAAGGTCGCCGTGATGATCGAGAGCGTCGCCGGGTTCATCAGCGCGCCGCCGAGCCCCTGCACGACCCGTGCGCCGATCAGGAATCCCCCGCTCGGGGCCAACCCGCAGGCGAGGGACGCGCCGGTGAAGATGGCGAGACCGATCATGAAGATCAGCCGCCGGCCGAAGTAGTCGGCGAGCTTGCCGCCGGTCAGGAGGAACGCGGCGAAGGTGAGCGCGTAACCGGCGACGACCCATTCGAGACCTTCGAGGCTGACCCCGAGCGAGCGCCGGATCGACGGCAGCGCGACGTTGACCACGGTGTTGTCGAGCATGATCACGAACAGCCCGACCGACACGGCCCCGAGCGTCCACCACTTCTTGTTCTCCGGCGTCACGAAACGCTGCATCCTCGGATTCCTTCCTCGAAGTTAGCGTCCGCTAAGTTAGCAGACGCTAACAGAGGCCCGCAAGTAGGGTTCTCGCGTGACCGACGTGGTGTGGACGCCCGACGAGGCGACGATCGAGCACGCGAACGCAACGCGGCTCGTGCGCAAGGCAGGCGCCGCGAATTACCAGGAGCTCGTCCGCCGCTCGCAGGACGATCCGGCCTGGTTCTGGCCGCTCTGCGTCGAGGACCTGGAGATCGAGTTCTCGCAGCCGTGGGACGAGGTGTACGACAGCTCGCGCGGGCCGGAATGGACGACCTGGTTCGTCGGCGGGAAGCTCAACATCGCGCGCAACTGCGTCCATCGCTGGGCCGAGCGGCGCCCCAACGCGCTCGCCGCCGTGGGGCTCGGCGAGGACGGCTCGCGCAGGTCACTCACCTTCGGCGAGCTCTCGCGCGACGTGACACGGCTCGCCGAGCACCTCGTCGCCCTGGGCGTCGGCGAGGGCGACCGCGTGGCGATCTTCCTCCCCATGTCGCCCGAGGTAGCCGTTGCGTCGAACGCGATCGCGCACATCGGCGCCGTCCAGGTGCCGATCTTCTCCGGCTTCGCGGCTCCGGCCGTCGCCCAGCGGCTCGAGGCCAGCGAGGCCCGGGTCGTGATCACCCAGCGTGAATCGTCGCGCCGCGGTCGCAGCGTGCCGATGCTCGCGATCCTCGGGGAGGCGCTCGGCCTGTCCGGCTCAACCGCGGACGTCGTGCTCGCCCCGTTCGAGCTCGACGACAGGCCCGGGGAACTGGCTCCGCTCGAGGTCGACTCGGAGGCGCCCTACCTGCTGACCTACACGTCCGGGACGACCGGCAAGCCGAAAGGCGTGCTGCACGTGCAGGGCGGATTCCTCGTCTCGGTCGCGCGCGAGGTCGCCTACCAGGCCGACGTGCACGAAGGCGATGTCATGCATTTCGCGACCGACATGGGCTGGATCATGGGCCCGTGGACGGTGGTCGGCGTCGGCGCGCTCGGCGGAACCATCGTGTTCGCGGAGGGCGCCCCCGACTGGCCGCACCCGCACCGGCTCTGGACGACGGTCGAGGAGGAGTGCGTGACGTCGCTCGGGCTCTCCCCGACACTCGCCCGCGCGCTCCTGCCCCACGGCGACCCGACGAGCGACCTCTCGTCGCTGCGCACGTTCGTGACGACGGGTGAGCCGTGGAACCCCGAGCCGTACCGGTGGCTCGCCGAGAACGTCGGCGGTTCACGCGTGCCGATCATCAACTGCTCGGGCGGCACGGAGGTCGGCGCGTGCTTTCTCTCGCCGACCCCGGCCGGCCCGATCAAGGCGTGCTCGCTCGGCGGGCCCGCGCTCGGGATGGCGATGGACGTCGTGGACGACGACGGCCACTCGCTGATCGGCACCGGTGAAGTCGGCGAGCTCGTCTGCCGCAGGCCGTTCCCCGGCATGACCCGCGGCTTCTGGCGTGACCCCGACAAGTTCCTCGAGACCTACTGGGCGCGGATCCCGGGCGTCTGGGTGCACGGAGACTGGGCCTCCGTCGACGAGGACGGCTATTGGTTCCTGCACGGCCGCTCCGACGACACGCTGAACATCGCCGGCAAGCGCATCGGCCCCGCCGAGCTCGAATCCGCCGCCGTCGGGCACCCGGCGGTGCGGGAGGCTGCGGCGATCGGCGTGCCGCACGCGGTGAAGGGCGAGACCGCCTGGATCTTCTGCTGCTTGCTCCCGGGAGCCGAGGCGACCGAGGACGATGTCGCGGCCCACGTTGCAGCCGAGCTCGGCAAGGCGTTCAAGCCCGACCGCGTCTTCTTCGTCGACGCACTGCCGAAGACGCGCTCCGCGAAGATCGTGCGGCGCGCGGTGAAAGCGAGCGCGCTCGGCGCCGACCCCGGCGACCTCTCCGCGCTCGAGAACCCCGAGTCACTCGACCAGATCGGAGCAGCAGTTGGCTGAAGGAATCGCACTCGTCACCGGCGGCGGCCGCGGCATCGGCGCCGACATCGCGCGCTCGCTCGCAGCCGACGGCTGGTCGGTGGTCGTCACCGCCCGGTCCCGCGGAGAGATCGACGCCGTCGCGGCCGAGACGGGAGGACGCGCAATCGAGATGGACGTCGCTTCACGAGCGTCGGTCGAGCAGGGCTTCGAGGCGGCGGGCCGTGTCGATCTGCTCGTCGCGAACGCCGGCGTCGGGAACGACGCCGACTGGTGGCACACGTTCGAGGTGAACGTCCTCGGTGTGCATCTCTGCTGCGAGGCAGCGCTCGCCGCCGGCGCATCACGCATCGTCATCACCGGCAGCGGCGCCGCCTACCTGCCGGGCGCAAGCAACACGTCGTACACGGCTTCCAAGGCGGCGGTGTGCCGCTATGCCGAGACGCTGAACAACGCGGTCGAGATTCCCGTGTTCGTCTTCAGCCCAGGACTCGTCCGGACCGCGATGACCGAGAGTCACGTCCCGGCGGACGCGCCGTGGACTCCTCCGGAGCTCGCGCCGGAGCTCGTCCGGAAGCTGGCGACGGGCAAGTACGACGTCCTCGCCGGCCGCTACATCCACGCCGAGCACGACGACGTCGACGATCTGCTGGCGCGGATCGACGAGCTGCGCGAGCAGGACCTGAACGCGATCCGGCTGCGACGCTGATGCGGACAGTCCTCTGCTTCGGCGACTCCAACACCTGGGGCTACGTGCCCGGCAGCAACGGCCGGCGGTTTCCCCGCGAGGTTCGGTGGCCTGTGCGGCTTCAGCTCGCGCTGGGCGAGGAGTGGGAGGTGATCGCCGAGGGGCTGAACGGCCGCACCGCGGCCATGGACAGTCCCGTGGCCGAGGGCCGCAACGGGCTCCCGTACCTGGTGCCGTGCCTGCACTCGCACGCGCCGATCGATCTCCTCGTCATCTTCCTCGGCACGAACGACGTCGGCGACCGGTTCAGGCTGCCCGAGCGGGACGTGGCCAGGTCGGTCGGCCGGCTGGTCAAACTGGTGCGCTCGGCCGAGGCCGGGCCGGACGGCGGGACGCCCGAGATCCTCGTGGTGTGCCCACCGCCGTTCGACGGGCATCGCCTGGGGCCGCATTTTGCCGAGATGTGCAGCGAGCTCGGGTGCGAGCTGCTCGATCTCGACGGCGTCGCCTCGTACGTCGAGCTCGGAGACGACGTCGAGCACCTCGACGAGGCGGCTCACGCCGCCGTCGCGTCGGCGGTCGAGGCACGCGTCCGCCGCCTGCTCGCGTGACCGCGCGCAGGTTCAGCGCGCAGCGGCCGATTCGCTTGTCCGACACCGACGAGCACGGCCGGCTGCGGCTCGATGCGGTCGCGCGGTACCTGCAGGACGTCGCGGCCGACGACGTGCTCGATGCCGGCTGGTCGCCCGACGAGCACATCTGGGTCGTGCGCCGGACGGTGCTCGACGTGGTGCGGCCGTTTCTCGAGGACACGCTCGTCGAGTTGACGACCTGGTGCGCCGGAACGGCGGCCTCCGCGGCCCTGCGCTGCACCTCGCTGGCCGGCGACCGCGGCGGTCGCATCGACGCGGAGATGACCTGGATCCAGCTCGGGCGCGACCTGCAGCCGCAACGTCTCGGCGAACGGTTCCTGTCGGTCTACGGACAGTCCGCGGCGGGCCGCCGCGCGTCGACCCGCCTCGTGCTGCCCGGCCCACCGAACGACGCGGCCCGCGTCGAATGGCGCCTGCGGGCGACCGACGTCGACCGGCTCCGCCATGTGAACAACGCGGCGTACTGGGCGCCCGTCGAGGAGCACCTGGCCGCGAGGCTGAGTGCGCCACAGCGCGCGACGCTCGAATACCGGCAGCCGCTCGACCTCGGCGACGTCGTCGAATTGCGCCTGCACGACGCCGGCCTGTGGTTCACCGTCGGCGATTCGGTGCGCGCGGCCGCCATACTGGGCGCCTGATGACGGCCAAGACGCTCCGCGTGTACCTGATCGTCGTGCTCCTGCTCGCCGCGGCACTCAGTGTCGTCGGCAACAAGTCGCACTCGGCGTTCCTCGGCTGGCTCAGCTTCGCGGTCTTCCTGTGCGCCGTCGTCCTCTACTTCACCTGGCGCCGCACCGCCCTGCGGGAGCGCCGTGGTAGAGTTTTCGACCGAGAGGCGAAAACTCGATGAGACTCGCACTCGCCCAGATCAATAGCGTCGTCGGCGACATCGACGCCAACGCGGCCCGCGTCGTCGACTGGCTGACCGAGGCCCGCGACGCGGACGCCGACCTCGTCCTCTTTCCCGAGCTCGTAGTCACCGGCTACCCGCCTGAGGACCTGCTGCTTCGCCCCGGTTTCGTGCGCGCCGCGCGACGGGCCGTCGACGAGATCGCGAAGGCGACGCACGGCATCACCGTGCTCGTCGGCGCGCCCTACCTCGACGCCGACCTCTACAACGCCTGTTACGTGCTCGCGCACGGCGAGGTGCGCTGCATCTACCGCAAGCGCTACCTGCCGAACTACGGCGTCTTCGACGAGGACCGGTACTTCGCGCCGGGCAACGACCTCATCCTCCTGCGCTTCGGCGACGTCCGCATCGGCCCGACGATCTGCGAGGACATCTGGCAGCCGGGGCCACCGGCGACCGACCTGGCGCTCGGCGGCGCGCAACTGATCGCGAACATCTCGGCGTCGCCGTTCCACGTCGGCAAGGACCGCGAGCGCGAGGAGATGCTGCGCGTGCGGGCGCTCGACAACTCCTGCTTCGTCGCACTCTGCAATGCCGTCGGCGGACAGGACGAGCTGATCTTCGACGGCCATTCCGTCGTGCTCGACGACGAGGGCGAGGTGCTCGCGCGTGCCGCCGGTTTCGAGGAGGAGCTGCTCGTGGTCGACGTCGATCCCGCCGCAGCCGTCGGCCGGCGACTGCGGGACGTGCGGCGACGCGCCCTCGCACGCGAGCGGGTCACCGTCGACCTGACCGAGATCGACTTCTCGCCGCCGCGCGAGCAGTCCGCTGCGCGGCCTCTGCGGATCGTTCCCGCAGCTCGACGATCTCGAGCAGATGCGGCTGGCGCTCGAGCTCGGACTGCGCGACTACGTGCGCAAGAACGGGTTCGGGGACGTCGTGATCGGCCTCTCGGGCGGCATCGATTCGGCCCTGACGGCAGCGTTGTGCGTCGAGGCGCTCGGCGCCGAGCGCGTCCACGGCGTTTCGATGCCGTCGCGCTATTCGTCGGACGCCACGCGCGGCGACGCCGAGCGGCTGGCCGGGTCACTCGGCATCGACTTCCGCGAGATCGCGATCGAGCCGATGGTCGGCGCCTTCACGAACGCGCTGCAGGAGCACTTCGCGGGGCGAGCGACTGATCTCACCGAGGAGAATCTCCAGGCGCGCATCCGCGGAACGTTGCTGATGGCGCTCTCGAACAAGTTCGGCTGGCTGGTGATCGCGACCGGCAACAAGTCGGAGCTCTCGGTCGGCTACTCGACGCTCTACGGCGACCTTGCAGGCGGCTTCGCGCTGATCAAGGACGTCTACAAGACCGACGTCTTCCGCCTGTCGCATTGGCTGAACGAACGCGCCGGGCGCGAGCTGATCCCTTCGTCGATCATCGAGCGCGCACCGAGCGCCGAACTGCGCGCCGACCAGCTCGACGAAGATTCGCTGCCGCCGTACCCGGCGCTCGACCGGGTGCTCGAGGCGTACGTCGAGCTCGACCGCTCGCGCGAGGAACTGTCGCAGGACGGCTTCGACGCAGGGGTGGTCGACCGCGCCGTCGGGATGATCGACCGCGCCGAGTACAAGCGGCGGCAGGCGCCCCCGGGCGTCAAGCTGCGGCCGAAAGCGTTCGGCCGCGACCGGCGCACGCCGATCACGAACCGCTGGAAGAGCTGAGCACCGTCACACTCTTTTCGCACTATTGGCCCACTTCCGCGCGGCTTCCTCTGAGGAGATCGATCGGATCGACGCTCAGCGCGCGACTCGACGCCTCAGTCGACGAGACGCGCCAGCACGACACCGAGGATCGGCAACGCCATCGTCAGCGAGTAGCTCAACCAGCCGACGACGACGAGGCGCGTGCGCGTGCGCTGCTCGAGACCGTCACGGATCTCGGCCTGCAACCGCGGCCCGAGGACGAAGTTGTGCAGGTACGAGACCACGAGCAGGCAGGCGAAGAGCGCCACCTTGATCCAGAGGACGACCTGGAACGCCGTGCTGTGCTGCCAGTCACGCGAGGCGAGGACGATGCCGGTCAGGGCGGCCACGATCAGCGCGCCGTAGCCGAGCGGCCGCCACCGCAGGCCGAGCGCCTTCATCGCACGTCCGCGTGGCTCGCCGTCGAGCGTCCGGATCGCCGGCACACCGACGAAGACGAGCGCGGTCGAACCGCCGAACCAGATGCCCGCCGCGAGCAGGTGCACGGTCACGAGGACAGCGGTCACGGCGCCAGACTACGCACGAGCTGCGAGAGCCCGGACGGGATGATCCGCTGGTCGGTGACATCGAGCTCGGCGAGGCCCCACCAGCGCACCTCGGTGACACCCTCGGCGGCGACGTCGATCGTCGGCACCGCTTCGTGCCGTTCCACACGGACGAGGTAGAACCGTTCGCTCTGGTGGATGATGCGTGCGTCCCAGGGGAAGGTGTGCTCGCGGGTGTGGATCATCGGACCGAGCACGAACTCGTCGAGCCCGGACTCCTCGAGCAGCTCGCGCCGTAGCGCCTCCTCGTCGCTCTCGCCCGGATCCACGCCTCCCCCGGTCGTCGCCCACCAGCTGTCACCGCTCACCGGATGCTCGTAGCGGACGAGCAGCACGCGACTCTCCGCATCGAGCACGAGCCCCCGCACGGCCTGTCGCTCGATGGGCTCGAGCCAGGCGGCGAGCGCGCGGAACTGCCGCAGCCGGTCGGGATATGGAACCGCGGCGTTCGCAGGAGACGTCGATGGCAGGACATAGAGCGCAGTCGAGCCGATGTTCCGCAGCTGCGGGCCGAGCTCCGCCCGCTCGGCAAAGAGACCGCGGTAGGCCTCCTTCCCCACGAACGCCGACAGCGCGGGGGGCGTGCTCGCGGATGCGCCGTTCGAATGCAGCGCGGTCGAAGTCCCCGCGTCGCAGGTCGCCCGAGCCGGGAGTCGTCCGATAGGCGGCGTTGGTGATGCCGTACCCCAGCTCGAGCAGTGAGAACTGCTCCTGCGGGTCGTAGCGCCTGGGTGTGAAGCCGGCGTCGTGCAGGAGCCGCCAGAAGTCGTTGCGTCGATTCGCGAAGTGCGCAGCTGCGGCGTCGGAGACGCGACCCGGGTTGATCCCGCAGAAGACGCAGGCGAGCCCCGGCGCGAGGACGTCCGGGACGGAGCTCGGGGTCGACGAGGAATCAGCTGTGCTTGCCACGCGGCTTACAGCGTGGCACGCGCTGCGTCCAGGTGGCCGTGCACACCCACGAGCTCGGGAGCGGCGGCGCGGGCCGGCGTCCTGCCGAAACCTGCTTCGGTAGCCGGCGGGCGTTCCACGTCCTGCAGGTGCGTGTCATGCGGCCTCCGCCTCGGGCCCACGCACGTCGAGGCGCTCCTCGAACCGTCCACGCAGGTGCTCTCCCGCCATGGTGTCGCGCGTGCCACGCCGCGGCAGGAGCCGCACGAAGCTCACCCGTTCATCGCCGCGCCCGCCGTAGATCCGCGCGTAGCACTCGGCTTCGGTGAGTGTCCTGAGCCTCATGCCCGCGAACCCTAGGACCGGGACCGGACGGAGCCAGATACCGTCCCGGTTGTGGCGAGTCAAGTGCGCATTCCGACAACGATCGAGGCGGTTCGCGCTCGGTTCACAGCGCTGCAGCGGCCGCTCGCATTCTTCGACGGCCCGGGCGGGACCCAGGTGCCCGACTCGGTGATCGACGCGATCGCCGGCTACCTGCGCCAAGCGAACGCGAACCTCGGCGGCTCGTTCGAGACATCGCGCCGCTCGGACGCGCTGATCGCGCGCGCGCGAACGACCGCAGCAGGATTTCTCGCAGCAACCGTCGACGAGGTCGCGTTCGGGGCCAACATGACGACGCTGAACTTCACGCTCTCGCGCACGGCGTCACGCGGGTGGCGGGCAGGCGACGAGATCGTCTGCACGAGGCTCGACCACGACGGAAACGTCTCACCCTGGCTCGAGCTCGCGCGCGACGGGGACCTGACCGTGCGCCTCTGCGAGGTCGACGACGAATGCCGCCTCGATCTCGATCACCTGCGCTCACTGCTCTCCGACCGCACGCGTGTCGTCGCGTTTCCGTGGGCCTCGAACGCCGTCGGGACGGTGGCACCCGTCGCCGAGATTGCGGAGCTCGCGCACGGCGCGGGCGCACTTGCCTGGGTCGACGCGGTGCACTGGGGACCGCATGGGCCGATCGACGTCGCGGCGGCCGGGGCCGATGTGCTGCTCTGTTCGCCCTACAAGTTCTACGGCCCGCATCTCGGGCTCGCCTACGTCCGGCGGGAGCTCGCCGAGGGGTGGCGCCCCTACAAGGTGCGGCCCGCTCCCGACGAGCCGGTCGCAGGCCGGTTCGAGACGGGCACACTCGCGCACGAGCTGCTCGCCGGCTTCGTGGCGGCGGTCGAGTATCTGGACGACGTGGGCTGGGACTTCGTGCAGGAGCACGAGCGCGCGCTCGGCCGGCGCTTCCTCGAGGGACTGCCCGGCAATTGGCAGCTCTACGGGCCGCCCACGATGGACGGTCGCGTCCCCACGTTCGCGGTGAATCACGAATCGGTCTCGCCGCTCGACGCGGCGACCCGGCTGGCCGAGCGCGGCTTCGCCGTGTGGGACGGCAACTACTACGCCGTCGAGATCATGCAACGCCTTCGCCTGGCGGACGGCGCCGTGCGCATCGGCATCGTCCACTACAACACCGCGGACGAGGTCGACCGGCTGCTCGACGAGCTGTCCCGGCTGGCCTGAGCTCAGGGACCGACGCTGCCGAGGCGCGCCTGCAGCGCAACTCCGGCGGCGAGGAGATCCCAGTCGAGTCGAGCCGCGCCGATCAGCGACACACCGACCGGTAGGCCGCTCCGCCTCCCCACCCCGGAGGGCAGCGCCACGACGGGGAAGCCCGTCCAGTTCCAGTAGTGCGTGAGCGAGATCTCGGCGACGTCGGTGAATGCCTCGTCGTAGCCGTGGCCGCGCGGGCGCGCGACGATCGGCACCGTCGGCTCGAGCAACGCATCGATGCGATGCTCGGCGAGCCAGTCGAGCCACCTCCAGGTGGCCTCGTCGCGCTGTCCCTGCGCGGCGACGTAGGACTCCGCAGTCAGCGCACTGCGCTCGGCGTGGTCGATGAAGCCACGGATCGACGGGCGGTAGAGCGCACGCCGCTCGTCGAAACGCCGGTGGTAGACGAGCATCTCGGCGCAGACGAGATCGAGGAACGTGAGCCCGAGCTCGAGCGAGACATCCGGCGCCGGCACGTCGACCACCTGCAGGCCGAGGCTGCGACAAGCGGCGAGTGCGGCGTCGAGGCCGTCGGCCGCGTCGGCGTCGAGATCGACGAGCCCGAGCCTCGGCGAGAGCGCGACTCGCCGGACCGCTGCCCGCTCGTGGGGCGGGCTCACGTTCGCCAGCGCAGCGAGCAACGGCTCGCAGTCCGCGAGGCTTCGCGCCATCGGCCCGGCGTGGTCGAAGGTCGGTGCGAGCGGCACGAGCCCGCGCGTCGGCACCAACCCCCGCGTCGGTTTGATCGTCGAGGTGCCGCAGAGGGCCGATGGGATGCGCAGCGAGCCGGCGGTGTCCGTGCCGGTGGCGGCCGGGGTCATGCGCGCTGCGAGCGCGGCGGCGGAGCCGCCGCTCGACCCGCCCGCCGAGCGGTCGAGCGACCAAGGGTTGCCGACCTGGTCGGTCGTCCCGCCCGCCGCGAACTCGTGTGTGTGCAAATGGCCGAGCAGCACCATCCCGGCGGCCTCGAGCCGCAACCACGCCTCGCACGATCGCTCAGGCACCGTGTCGAGCAGCCGGCTGGAGGCCGTGAGGGGCTTGTGCGCGACCGCATAGAGGTCCTTGAGCCCGATCGGAACCCCGCAGAGCGGCGGCGCGCCTCCGGCAGAGAGCCGGGCATCCGCACGGTCGGCGGCCACAAGCGCATCGTCGTCGTACACGCGCACCCAGGCATTGATCGACTCGGGGTCGCCGTCGTGGCTCCGCGTTCCGTCCCGCTCGCGAATGCGGGCGAGGCAAGACTCGACGAGCTCGCGCGACGACGCGTCTCGCCGGCCGAGCAGCTCGATCGCTTCGACGACGCCCGCGTCCGCCAAGTTCGTCACCGGCCCGGCCCCCCTCGACCCCTAGTACGGGTACGCCGCGCCCGCCGCGTCGGCCCAGAGTGAACCGGGCTCGCGCCGGATCGGATCCGGGTCGATCCCGCGCACGTCGGCGACGGCGAGTGTCAGGAGATGGAAGCGGACGATGTCGACGACGGGATGCACGGTCGGTACGAGCGTCGTCTCACAGCCGAGCTTCTCCAGTGCGGTAACGGCGTCGTGAGCACGGTCGGCGACTCGTCCCTCGCCTTCGAGCACGAACACACGCGTCGAATCGTCGATCGCGGCGAGATGCCCGTGCAGCAACTGCTCCAGCTGGTGCGCCTCAGCCGCGAGGTGGGCGCCCTCGCGCAGCTTGAGGACGGCTTCCTGCGCCGTCGGCCAGTCGCGGCCCGCGCCGGCGACGACGATCCGGTCCTGGGCCGGTGCAGCGATCTCGAGGCGGAGCGCCTCCCCGACCGCATCCGGCAGCCAGCCGATGTCCTCGCCGTTCAGCGCAGCGATTGCCGCGACGGCACACGTGTAGCTCGCGGTGTGACACCACGACCGTTCGACGTCGGGCGTGCAGACGATCACCTCGTCCGCGGTCTGCGCGAGCGGTGAAGAGGCATTGCCCGTGACGAGCCAGACGTCGCCGCCGAACCAGCGCTCGGCCTCGATCGTCAGCGCCGTCTCGCCCTCGTGGGAGACGCAGACCATGATGTCCGCGCTCGGCGGGCTGATCGCGGCTTCGAGCGCCTGGATCGCGACTCCCCCGGTCTGCGCTGCGTGGAACGAGGTGCCGCAGCCCGTGAAGACGACGCGCGCGTCGTCCGGCAGCTGACGGTCGGTCGGCACGCCGCGCAGCCACTCGGGCTGCGCAAAGACCGCCTGCTTCGTCTCGCCCGCCATATACCCGTCTCTATACCATCGCGCCGTGGCCGCGTGCCGGTCCACCGCCCGCGAACGAACGAAGGAGACTCCGAGAATGACCGACGTGTACGAGCGCCAAACCCTGTCGAACAACCTGCGCGTGCTGACAGCGCCGCTCCCGCATGCCCAGTCGGTCGCCTGCTACGTCATGCTGGCCGCGGGCTCACGCTACGAGAACGCGGACAACCGCGGCATCGCGCATTTTGCGGAGCACATGTTCTTCAAGGGAACGAACAAGCGCCCGACCGCGCGCGACCTGTCGATGGAGGTCGACAAGATCGGCGGCGAGTTCAACGCCTTCACATCGAAGGAGTACACCGGCTACTACATTCGCTGCGCGGGCGAGCAGCGCGATGTCGCACTCGACGTGCTCGTCGACATGCTGCGCAACTCGAAGTTCGACTCCGACGAGGTCGAGCGTGAGAAGGGCGTGATCATCGAAGAGATGAACATGTACATCGACACGCCGCGCGACTACATCTCGTCGGTGTACGAGGAGCTGCTCTTCGGCTCGAATCCGCTCGGCTGGGAGACACTGGGCACGAAGGAAACGATCAAGGCGGCGACCCGGCAGACGTTCCTCGACTACTTGGGCCACTGGTACACGCCGCAGCGCATCGTGGTCGGCGTCTCGGGGATGATCGGCGACGACCTCCTGCCGACACTCGAGGGGCTGCTCGGGGACATGTCGGGCAACGGCTCGGGCGCGCCGGAACCGGCCCAGGTCGAGAGGTCGTCCGAGCCGAAGGTGCACGTGCACCGCAAGGACTCCGACCAGGCGAACGTCTGCCTCGGCGTCCCGAGCTATCCGATCGACCATCCCGACCGCTACGCGCTGCAACTGCTCGGCACGGTGCTCGGGACCGGGATGTCGTCGCGGCTCTTCCTCGAGGTGCGCGAGCGCCGCGGCCTCGCGTACTACGTCTATGCGTTCAACGCCTCGTTCACCGACGCCGGCACGCTCTTCTCGCAGGCGGGAGTCGACCTGCACCGCGCCGAGGAGGCCGTCGAGGTGATTGCGACCGAGTTCCGGAAGCTCGCCGAGGAGCCTGTGCCGGCCGAGGAGCTCGAGAAGGCGCGCGCGCTCGCCAAGGGGCGGTTCGTCCTCCAGACCGAGAGCCCGAACGGGCTGATCATGTTCGGCCTGCGCCGCGAGGTGCTGGAGGGACGCGCGGCCGAGCCGACGGAGGTGCTCGCGGGCCTGGACGCCGTCACCGCCGACGACGTGTTGCGCGTCGCACAGGACGTGATCGGCAGCCAGGGCATGCGCCTCGCCGTGATCGGCCCGTTCGACGACGCGTCGAAGTTCGCGGCGCTGCTCTAGCGTCCGCTCGGGACGTGGCCGCTGGAGCCCAGTCCTGTGGTCAGACCAAGTGTGACGGAATTGGGATGATCTACCCCCAGGAGCGTGACGCTCATGAGACTGCTCGAAGCTTGGGCACGCGAGTCTGACGTTTCCAGACCAGTCTCTTGGTCAGACCAAGTGTTACGACTGTGCGACGGCTCCGAGCTGCCGGTCCTCGCTCACCGGTCGATCAGCTTCCACGTCGGCCACGCGACCGCGCCGATGAAGGCCAGCGCAACGGCGAGGAACGCCAACTCGTCCCAGCGGTAGTGGCCGAGAACCACCATCCGGATCGCCACCCCGATCGTGACGCCGCCGAGCCACGTCGGCAGGAACCGTCCGGTCAGGCGGGCGAGCGCGAGCCAGGCTGCGAGCAGCGGCAGCGCGTCGGCCGCGTAGCCCGCGAGCGACACGTGGTGGTCGTGGGAGAGCTGCCCGATCGTCGCGAAGAGCAGGATGGCGATGGTCCCCGCGAGCGCGAGGGGTCTCAGAAGAACCTGCGCACGCCGCGGAAATCGGTTCTCCGCACGGGGACGATGCGCACCTCACTCGCCGAGTTCGGGGCTTCGATCATCTTTCCGCCGCCGATGAACATGGTGACGTGGCCGACGACAGGATGTTCGTAGAAGAGCAGGTCACCGGGCAGCATCTTGGCGAGCGAGACCGGTTCGCCCGCTGCGAACTGCGCGTCGGCGTCGCGGGGGATGGTGATTCCGTGCGCCCGGTAGACGGCCCACGTCAGCCCCGAGCAGTCATAGCCCCAGGCCGAGAGCCCGCCCCACAGGTAGTGCAGCCCGAGGAACTGCTCGGCCGTCCGGACGAGATCGGCGCGCGTGTGCGGCAGCCGCCGAGTCGCGGCAGCCGGCAGGGCGCCGCGTGGGACCTGTGTGGCGAAGCCGACCTCGGTGCCGTTCGGGAGGTTCGCGCTTCGCGCGGTGACGACGAGCGGTGCGGCGAACGCCGGCCCGAGCTGCCACGAACGCACCCAGCCCGGATAGCCACGCGCGTCGAGCGGGCTCGGCTGGTCGGGAACGGCGATCTCCGTCCAGCCTGCGCGGCGGGCGAGCACCCGAACCGTCTCGCCGTAGAGAACCTGCGTCGGCATGTGCCCGACGAGCGCCCGCCGTTCGGAGTAGGTGACCGCAGAGGTCGGCCACACGTGCGGGTCGAGGGGAAGATGGCCCGCGTTGGGAGCCTCCCAGACGTTCGCGACCGCGACGCGAACGGTGGCCGTCTGCGCCGGCGCGGCCGCCAGGACGAGAGCTGCGACGAGAGCGGTCAGCACTCGCCGCAGGGTAGCCCTCGGCTAGGAGAGCGGCCAGACGATCTCGGTCAGCGGCTCCTCGCCGGTCGACGGGTCGTTGAGGTAGCGCTCGCGCGGCGCGGAGGCGAGCGTCAAGCCGTGCTCGTGCGCCGCTGCATGCAGCTCGGCGTAGAAGCCGCTCCCGAGCTCCTCGTACGGACCGACATGGAGGTGACGCAGCGCCCGGGTCGCCGCGAGCGTTCGAACCTCGACGGGCGCCACGGGGCCGGCGTCCGCGGCGACCGGCCATCCCGCCTCGACGACGAGCGACCCGTACTCGTCGGGGGCGGTGGTGATCGCCATCGGCGGCCCCTGCGCGCCTCCGGACAGCGCCGCGAACTCAGCGACACGGGAGAGGGCGCCGCGGATGAACTCCCCGACCTCGTCCGGCGCGACGCGACGGACGACGAACGCGAACGTCTCCTGCGGGAGGTCGACGACCTCGTACTCCAGTGCGGTCTCGAGCATGGGAGCCTCCTCGACTCGACACCGCCAGTGTCACCCGGCCGCGACCGCCTGACATCAGTGGTTCTTCCTAATCGAGGTGCCAGATGACGCGGGTCACGTACTGATCGGGCTCCGTGACCTCGGGATCCGTCTCGTAGACCTCGCGCTGCTCCGCGCCCGGGCTGTAGCCGGCCTCGGCCAGAGCTGCGCCGAACCGTGGGTAGAGGTCGGGTAGCGTGTCGTAGGGCCCGACGTGCAGGTGGACGGCGGCTCGCGTTGCCGGATAGACGGCCAGCTCGATCGGCGCAGGCGGCGACTGCGCGCCGTCGACGGTCCAGCCGGTTGCCAGGTTGAGGCGCCCCTCGGCGGCCATCGACGTGATCGTGACCGGAGGACCCGCGACCGCGCCACTGCTCCTCGCCCACGCGCCGACCTGGTCGATGAAGGCTCCGATCCTCCCGGGCACATCAGCGAAGTCCAGGGTCTCTCTGATCACGGCGTACGTCGCCGCCGGCACCTCGGTCACCTCGAAATCGATCACTCAGTCCTCCTTCGACTGCTCATCGGCACCGCGCGCCTGCAGTTCGGCGACAACGGTCGGGTCTGCGAGCGTGGTCGTGTCGCCGAGCGGCCGGTTCTCCGCGACATCGCGGAGCAGACGCCGCATGATCTTGCCGCTGCGGGTCTTCGGCAGCTCGGGTGTGAACACGATGTTGGCGGGCTTCGCGATCGGCCCGATCTTCTTCGCCACGTGGTCGCGGAGCTCGTCGAGCTTCGCAACCGACGGCTCGACACCGCTCTTCAGGGTGACGAACGCGACGATCGCCTGGCCGGTGGTCGCATCGTTTCGCGCCGCGACTGCGGCCTCGGCCACATCGTGGTGGTCGACGAGCGCGGACTCGACCTCGATCGTCGAGATGCGATGGCCGGAGACGTTCATGACGTCGTCGACGCGGCCGAGCAGCCAGAAGTCACCGTCCTCGTCGATGCGTGCGCCGTCACCGGCGAAGTAGACGTTGCTGTAGCGCGACCAGTACGTGTCGAGATAGCGATCGTGCTCCTGGTAGAGACCGCGCAGCATCGCCGGCCACGGCCTGCGCAGCACGAGGTAGCCGCCACCACCCGGTCCGACCTCCTCGCCGGCTTCGTTGTAGATCGCCGCGTCGATGCCCGGGAACGGACGCGTCGCTGAGCCCGGTTTCGTCGTCGTGATGCCCGGGAGCGGTGTGATCATGATCATCCCGGTCTCCGTCTGCCACCACGTGTCGACGATCGGGCAGCGTTCGCCGCCGATGTGCTCGTGGTACCAGACCCACGCCTCGGGGTTGATCGGCTCGCCGACGGAGCCGAGCAGCCTGAGCTTCGAGAGATCGTGCTTCGCCGCGTGCTCCGGCCCCCACTTCATGTGTGAGCGGATCGCGGTCGGGGCCGTGTAGAGGATCGTGACGCCATAGCGTTCGGCCACGTCCCACCAACGGTCCTGCTCGGGGAAGTCCGGCGTGCCCTCGTACATCACCGAGGTGGCGCCGTTGCAGAGCGGCCCGTAGACGATGTAGCTGTGGCCGGTCACCCAGCCGACGTCGGCCGCACACCAGTACACGTCGGTCTCTCGCTTCAGGTCGAAGATGTAGTGATGCGTCGTCGCCGCGCCGACGAGGTAGCCGGCAGTCGTGTGCGCAATCCCTTTCGGCTTCGCGGTCGTGCCCGACGTGTAGAGCAGATAGAGGAGGTCCTCGGGGTCCATCGGCTCGGCCGGGCAGGGCGACGGATCGACGGCGACGTCGTGCCACCAGTGGTCGCGACCGGTCCGTCATCGGGACGTCGTTGCCCGTGCGCTGCAGGACGACCACGCTCTTGACGGTCGGCGAAGCGGCGACCGCCTCGTCGGCGGTGCGCTTCAGCGGCACCGTCTGTCCCGCGGCGCCAGGCTTCGTCCTGCGTGATCAGCACCTCGCACCCCATGTCCTGCAGGCGGCCTGAGAGCGAATCGGCCGAGAAGCCGCCGAAGACGACCGTGTGCGGCGCGCCGAGCCGCGCGCAGGCGAGCATCGCGACGGGCGCCTCCGGGACCATCCCCAGGTAGATGCCCACAGGGGTGCCCTTGCCGACCCCGAGCTCCTTGAGGCCGTTGGCGAGCTTCGTCACGTCGTGCAGGAGATCGCGGTAGGTGAGAGCGCGCCGGTCGCCGTCGGGCTCACCTTCCCAGTAGTAGGCGACCGAGTCGCCGCGGCCGGCCTCGACGTGCTTGTCCAGGCAGTTCCACGCGACGTTGAGCTTGCCGCCGAGGTACCACCTGGCGTAGGGCGCCTCCCACTCGTACAGCTTCGTGAACGGCTCGAACCACGCGACACGCTCGCGTCCTTCGCGCTCCCAGAACTCGTCGAAGTCCTCCTCGTAGATCCCCGGCTGTGCGTTCGCCTGCGCGGCGAACTCGGGCGACGGCGGGTACCGCCGCTCCTCGAGGAACAGCGTGTCGATGTCCTTCGCCGTGGTCACGGCTCGAGCTCGTAGGGGTACTGCGTCAGGTTCTCCGCCCCGTCCCCGGTCACGAGCACGAGATCCTCGAGCCGGACGCCGCCGTAGCCCTGCCGGTAGCACCCGGGCTCGACCGTGACGACGTCACCGGCCACGAGCGGGACCTTCGAGGTCATGCCCATTCCCGGCTGCTCGTGCACCTCCAGCCCCACGCCGTGGCCGAGCCCGTGGAAGAAGCCGTCGCCGAGTGCCTTTCCCTGCTCCTTCGTGCGCTGGGTCGGCTCGCCGGCTGCCTCGAAGATCTCACAGGTGCCGTCGAAGATCGCGCGGCCGTCCGCCCCGTCCTTGATCTCCGAGATCGCGCGGTCGAGCGCCGCCTTGCAGAGGCGGTGCCATTCGCGGACGTCGTCGGGGATGTCGCCGACGACGAAGGTGCGCGTCATGTCGCAGAAGATGAACGACTCGTTGTCGCGCGGCCAGATGTCGACGACGATCGGCACGCCGGCACGAATCGCCCCCGAGCCCATGTCGTGGCCGACCGCGCCCTGTGGCCCCGGGGCGACGATGAACTCGTCCGCGGTCGTGCCGTGCGCCGCGAAGGTCTGCGACATCGCAGATTTCACGCGCTCCACCGTGAGCGGCTCGCCGTCCAGCACCAGGCCGCTCGCCGTTCTGAGTGGCCCGGCGCAACAGGTCGCGGACGGTGTCCATCCCGGACTCGGCGGCCCGTTGCGCCCGGCGCATCCCGGCGAGCTCCGCCTCGGACTTGACCCGCCGGCGGGCATCGAAGAAGTCTCCGTCCACCGACAGCTCGACCCCGTCCGCCCGCAGCAAGTCGGCGAGCCAGAGCGGGAACGTCTCCGGGACCACGGCGCCGGTCACGCCCAGGGCCTTCACCGCGCGCCGGGCCAGCTCTGCGCGTACCTCCGAGTACGAGAGGCCGGCGGCGATCAGCTCGTCGACGCCGAGCTCCTCCGACGGGTGGAGCTCGAAGAGGCCGAGCGCAGCCAGCCGTGGCACTTCCATCGAGTTGATCTGGATGTGCTTGATGCCGTCCCGCTCGGCGTAGAGGAACGGATCCGGGATGCCGAGCGGCACCTCGTGCCGCAGCTCGGGCGAGCGGAACGTGTCGGCGAACATCAGGACGTCGGGCATGCGCCTGACTCTAACTAGGATCCAGATGGTGGAGCCGCGCGACAGAGCACAGGCACTGGTCGAGCGCTACGACGCCGAACTCCGTGAGCTGGTGCCCTCGGGAGCGGACCTCTTCGACGCACACCTGCACCTCGGCCACGACATCGACGGCATGGTGGGGGACTACGACCAGCTGGAGGCGCTGATGGCCAGGTACGGCATCTCGCGGGCCTTCATGTTCTGCCTGGACGAGGCCGACCACCACCCCGCGTTCACCGCTGCCAACGACCGGACGCTCGCCTTCGCGGCCCGCAGCGAGGGCCGCCTGATCCCGTTCGTGCGACTCGACCTCAACGAGACGCCGATCGCGGAGGCTCGCCGCTGCCTGGCCGCCGGGGCTCGAGGGATCAAGCTGCATCCGCGGGCGCAGAAGTTCACCGCCACGGACGAGCGGCTCGGCCCCGTCTTCGAGCTCGCCTCCGAGGAGCGCATCCCGATCCTGATCCACGGCGGACGCGGTCTGCCCCCGATCGCCGACGGACTGCGGGCTCTGGTCGACCGCTACCCGGAGGCGACGCTGATCATCGCCCACGCCGGGATCGCCGATCTCGCCGAGCTCGCCCGTTGCATGGCCGGACGCAGAGGGGTGCTCTTCGACACCTCGACCTGGAGCCCGATCGACCTGCTCGACTTCTACCGCCAGGTGCCGCCGGAGCAGGTCGTCTACGCGAGCGACTATCCGTACGGCCAGCAGCCGTCGTCGCTCCTGATCGCGCTCAAGACCGCCCGCTTCGCGGGCTACGACGACGAGCAGCTGCGCGGCCTGCTCGGCGGCACGGGCAACGCGCTCGCCGACGGCCGCGAGCTGCCGGAGCCGACGGCGCCGGTCGGGAGCGAGCTCTACACCCAGCCGATGCAGCTCGCGCGCATCCACCAGTACCTCTCCATGGCGACGCCGCTCCTCTGGACTCGGCAGCCCGACACGATCGGGGTCCTCGGGCTCGCGATCAACACGTGTGCCGAGCGCAACGGCCACGCGGCCGACGTCGATCGCATCCGCGAACTGCTCGAGACCGCGCGCGATCTATGGCTGTCGATCCCGACGCTCGAGGACGAGGTCGAGCAGCGGCTCATGATCCGCCTGACCCACCGTCTGATCCACATCGCCGACATCGAGGCGGTCACCGCTGCCTGAGCTCGACGTCAACGACCACCGCTACGAGGTTCATGCTGACGTCGGCACGACGCTCGCGGAGGCGCTGCGCGACGAGCTCTCGCTCACCGGCACGAAGGTCGCGTGCGCCGAAGGTCATTGCGGCGCCTGCACGGTGCTCGTCGACGGCGTCCCGACCCTGTCGTGCATCACGCTCGTGCACAGCGTCGGAGACGCGAAGGTGACGACCATCGAAGGTCTGCGAGACCACCCGATGGTGCACGCATTCGTGCGCGAGGACGCGTTGCAATGCGGCTTCTGCACACCGGGCCAGATCGTCAGCGCCGTCGCGCTCGTCGATGCGAGGCCGAGCCCGAGCAACGAAGAGATCCGGCACGCCATGGCGGGCAACATCTGTCGCTGCGGCGCGTACCCGAAGATCGAGGAGGCGATTCGCACGTGGCAAGGCTGATCCGCACCGAGAAGGAGGTCGAGGGCCGGTACGAGGAGGTCTGGCTCGTGGTCGAGGAAGACACGCTCGAGCAGTGGCCGGCCGGCCCGCTCGAGATCGTCGGCCGGCCGGTGCCACGCATCGACGGCCTCGAGCGGGCGCGCGGCGAAGCCGTCTACACGGCCGACCTGCAGCTGCCCGGGATGCTGCACACCGCGGTCCTGCGCTCGCCGTATGCGCACGCGCGCGTCGCGACGATCGATCTCGCACCGGCGCTCGCGCTGCCGGGCGTGCACGCGGCGGTCGGGCCCGGAGAGCTCGACGTGCTGGTCGAGGAATGCGGTTTCCAGGGCGCCGCGATCGCAGCCGTCTGCGCCGACACGTACGCACAGGCACGCGCCGCCGTCTCGGCGATCGAGGTCGAGTTCGAGCAGCTGGAGGTGCTGATCGACCCCGACGAGGCGGTCTCGCGCGGGCAGCTCGTCGGCGAGCCCCGAGTGCGCGGGCGCGGCGACCTCGAGCAGGGCCTCGCCGAAGCGGATGTGATCGTCACCGGCGAGTACCGGACTCAGGTCGTGCTCCACAACTCGATGGAGACCCACCAGGCGGTCGTGCAGTGGCTCGGCGACACGCTGGAGATCTACATCTCCACGCAGTACATCTGGGGGATTCGGGACGAGGTGGCCTCGAGCCTCGGCCTGCCCCCCGACAAGGTGCGGGTCGTCTGCAACTACATGGGCGGC
Source organism: uncultured Thermoleophilia bacterium (assembly GCA_963823265.1). Lineage (GTDB taxonomy): Bacteria > Actinomycetota > Thermoleophilia > Gaiellales > Gaiellaceae > PALSA-600. The sequence continues at coordinate 252,484 of CAWGLA010000011.1, read as the reverse complement.
GGCTTCGGCTCGAAGAACAGCCCGGACGACTACACGTTCATCGCGATCGAGCTCGCGAGGCGCACCAACCGGCCTGTGCGCTGCGCGCTGACACGCCGTGAGGAGAACCTCGCCGCGGGCAACCGCAACGCGACGATCCAGAGATTGACGATCGGCGCGCGCAGTGACGGCACCTTGACCGCCCTACGTGGCGACTATGTCAACGCGACAGGCTGGAGCGGCTGGTCCTCGCCGGTCGAGGGCCCGATGCAGATGCTCTACGCGTGCGAGAACGTGAGCACGACGACGTGGGGCGCGAAGATCAACCAGCCCCCGATGAAGGCGTTCCGTGCGCCGGGGTTCGTCGAGGGGACATTCGGGCTCGAGTCGCTCCTCGACGTGCTCGCCGCCGAGCTCGACATCGATCCGCTCGAGCTGCGCCGGCGCAACCACACGGACCACGACGACGCCGACGACCGCCCGTACAGCGGCAAGAACCTGCTCGAGTGCTATCGCCGGGCGGAGCCGCACTGGGAGCGGCGGCACGAGGTGCGCGCGCGCTCGACCGAGACTGTCAAGCGCGGCGTGGGCATGGCGTCGCAGATCTGGTACGGAGGCGGCGGACCGCCGAGCTACGCGTGGGTGCGCGTCGGCTCGGACGGGCGCGCGAACGTCGTCACCGCGATGCAGGACATCGGCACCGGCACGCGCACCGCGATGGCGCAGATCGCAGCCGAGGAGCTCGGGATCCCGCTCGCGCACGTGACGGTCTCGCTCGGCGATTCGGCTCGCGGCCCATTCGCGTCGATCTCGGCAGGCTCGTCGACGACGCCGTCGATGGGGCCTGCCGTGCGAGCCGCAGCCGCGGATGCGCGGCGGCAGATCGAGGAGATCGCGGAGCAGCGCGGGACGCCGGACGCACCGCTCGAGGAGATCGTCGGGCTGCTCGAGGACGCCCAGATTCTCGGCAAGGGCGGACGCGGCCCGAACCCGACCGGCATGCAGGTGCTGACCTTCGGCGTGCAGGTGGCCGAGGTGGCGGTCGACGTCGAGACCGGCGAGGTCTGGGTCGACCGGATCGCGGCCGTGCACGACGTCGGACGCGTGATCAATCCGCTCGGCGCGTCGAGCCAGATCGAGGGCGGGATCATCCAGGGGATCGGCCACACGCTCTCCGAGCACCGGCTGCACGACCCGCGGACCGGGCAGATCCTCACGACGAGCCTCGATTCGTACAAGCTCCCGACATTCGCCGACGTGCCCGAGATCATCAGCGAGCTCGTCGACCAGCCAGACGCGCAGCTCACCAACCTCGGCTCGAAGGGCCTCGGCGAGCCACCGATCGTCCCGACCGCCGCGGCGATCGCGAACGCGATCCGTGACGCGACCGGTGCCGAGGTGCACGAGCTGCCGATCTCTCGCGAGGAGATGCTGCGGGCGCTGCGCGAGGCCGCGGCGAAGGAGAAGGTTGGAGCTCCGGCGGGCGTCTAGTCTCGAGCTCGACGGCGGGACGGCGCTCCACGGCGGCACGGAGCTGGTGCCTCTCCTGCGCAGCGGGATCGTCCACGCCGAGACGCTCGTCGACATACGCGGCGTCGTGCCGCGAGGGATCGAGGGCGGGACGATCGGCGCGGGCACGACGCTCGCGGAGCTCGAATGCGATCCGCAGATCCCCGCCGCCTTGCGCGAGGCGTGCCGGCTCGCGGCCAGTCCGCAGCTGCGAAACGTCGGCTCGCTCGGCGGGAACCTGTTGCAGTCCACACGCTGCTGGTACTGGCGTCTCAAGTGGCCGTGCCGCCTGCATGGTGGCGACGAGTGCTTCGCGCAGGAGGGCGAGCACCGGGAGCATGCGATCTTCGCCAACGGCTTCTGCGCCTCGGCGCACCCGTCCGACGTGGCCGCGGCGCTCGTCGCGCTCGGCGCGACGCTGCGGACGAGCCGGCGCGAGCTGCCGGTCGCCGAGCTCTTCCGCGTCCCGAGCGAGGACGACCGGCGGACGACGACGCTCGAACCGGACGAGCTGCTGCTCTCGGTGGAGGTGCCGCCTGCCGACCGGTCGGTGTACCTCAAGGCGATGGAGCGCAAGCGCTGGGCCTTTCCGCTCGTCGGCGTAGCCGCGGCACACACGGGCGGCGAGACCCGGATCGCGCTCGCCGGCGTCGCCCCGGTGCCCTGGCTCCTCGAGGGACGCAACCTCGACGGGGCCACGCCGCTGCCGCGGAACGCCTACAAGGCGGACGTCGCCAGAGCGCTCGTCAAACGGGCGATCGGCGAGCTCGGTGGAGACACGTGACTCGGGCTTCGAGACGCAGCTTCCGGCTCTCGGCCGCCGCGGCGCTCGTGCTCTTCCTGGCCGCGTGCGGCGGGGGGTCGAAATCGGCGTCGACGACTCCCGACGCGAACGGCTGCATCCCGGTCAAGAGCCCAACCCCGGAGCGCAGACGCGAGGCGCCGCCGACGGCCGCGCTCGTCGCGTCGAAGACCTACGACGTCACGTTCCGCACCAACTGTGGCAGCTTCACGATCCGCCTTGCGAACAAGATCTCGCCGAAGACGACGGCGTCGTTCGTCAGCCTGGTGCGGAAGGGGTTCTTCGACCAGACGATCTTCCACCGCATCGTCCCGGGCTTCGTGATCCAGGGCGGCGACCCTACGGGATCGGGCACCGGGAGCCCCGGCTACAGGACGATCGACCGGCCGCCCGCCTCGACCCGCTACACGCTCGGCGTCGCGGCGATGGCGAAGGCGGCGGGCGAGCGCACGGGCACCGCCGGCAGCCAGTTCTTCATCGTCACCGCGCCGGACGCGCAACTGCCGCCCGACTATGCCGTGCTCGGGAAGGTCGTCCGGGGCCTCGCGGTCGTCAAGTCGATCGGCAAGCTCGGCGACCCCGCGTCGGGCAACGCCGGGGCCCCGACCGAGACCGTCGCGATCGAGAAGGCGACGGTCCACGTCGGCTAGCGCGATCGTGCTCGCCGCCGGCGCCTCGACGCGCTACGGCGGGGTGAAGCAGCGCGAACTGCTGCCGGCGGTGCTTGCGGCGCTGGAACAGACGAGCGTGACGGAGATCGTCGTCGTCGAAGGCGCACACTCGCTCGAGGTTCCCGGCGCGCGCGTCGTCCGGTGCCCGGACTGGGACCGCGGCCCCGGCGTGTCACTTCGCTGCGGTCTCGCGGCGCTCGGTGCCGACGTCGAGCGGGCGCTGATCGTGCTCGCGGACGGTCCCGGTCTCGACCCGCTTGCGGTCGAGCGCGTGCTCGCGCGCGACGAGCCCGTTGTCGCCGCCAGCTACGACGGCACGCGCAGCCACCCGGTCGCGATCGCGCGCAGCGCCTGGGCCGCGGTCCCGGACGAGGGCGGGCGTGGGTTCGACCCGGTGCTGGTCGACTGCTCCGACCTCCGCCCGCCGGGCGACATCGACGTGCGGCTCTAGGGCCACGTCCTCCACTGAACCGACGTCACGGTCGGCTGGATGAGACAACCGCTTCGAACGATCGCCGGATCGCGCTCAGCTGCTCCGGCGATCGGCTGAACGACGCGAGCCGCCCGTCGATCGGGCCACCCACGTACGGGTCATCAGCGAACCGCGGGTAAAGGTGAAGGTGCAGGTGCGGGATCGTGTTCCCGTGAATCTCATAGTTCATCTTCGAGGGCCTGTACAGCTCGTTCACCGTCCGGGCTGCGAGCATCGCTTCTTGCCAGAAGGCGATCAGCTCCGATCCGGGAAGCTCGAACGGCTCGACGACGTGGCGCTTGCAGACAACGCACACATAGCCAGGGAGCGGGGCATCAGTCTGTGCGGTGATCCAGGTCGTTGCGAGTTCGGCGACGACGTCGAGCGGCTCGCCTCTCGCGCAGATCGGACACGATGACTCCGAACCGTCCACCCGCTGAACGTACCGCACCGTCCAGCCACGACGCCTTCAACGACGGCTCCTGACGGCGCTAGGCGTCGAGCGGCGTGCGCAATGCTGCGAGCTTGGCCTTCAGCTCGGGCGGCATCGGCTCGGTGACCGCGACGCGCACGTAGTGACGTAGCCGCTCCTCGAAGTGATAGCGCTTCGCGCACCAGCTGCACTTCTCGAGGTGACGCTCCGCCTCCGCGACCTCGTGGTCGGAGAGCGTGCCGTCGAGGAACGGCTGCATCATCTCCTCGCACTTGTCGCACCAGTCGATCATTTCAGCTCCAGCGCCTGTTTCCGGCTCATGCCGCCACCGATCGATCGGCGAGATTCTTCTTCAGGATGCGCCTGCCGCGGTGGAGCCGCGACATGACGGTTCCGATCGGGATGTCCAGGATCTGCGCCGCGTCGGCGTAGGAGAACTCGCCGATGTCGACCAGCACGATCACGTCGCGAAAGTCGTGCGGGACGTCGGCAAGTGCCTCGACGATCGAATCCTGGCTGAGCCGCTCGAGCACGCGCTCCTCGTCCGGGTTCTCATCGGGCACCTGGGACTCGAGCTTGTTGTAGAGGAAGTAGTCGCCGGCCTCGTTGTCGAGCGACGTCGTCTGCGGAGTGCGCTGCTGGCGCCGCCCGCGGTCGATGTTCAGGTTCGTGAGGATGCGCAAGAGCCAGGCCCGCAGGTTCGTGCCCGGCGTGTACTGACGCCACGAACGAAACGCGCGTTCGTACGTCTGCTGCACGAGGTCGTCGGCCTCCTCACGGGAGCCCACCAGGCGGCGGGCCACGCGGTAGACCTGGTCACTCAACTCCAGCGCCTCCTCTTCGAAGCGAACACGGTCTCTCGCTTCCTGGGCGAGCCTACGGCTGTCGGCGGCTGACGGTGCGCTCTCGCTCATCCGGCGGCCACCCTAGCAGTGGCATAAACGCTCACCAGAGCCCCTGGATTCCCTGTCGATTCAGACGAATTGCTGCTCGCGGAACCCGCCCCGCGCCATCGCCTCGACGATCGTCTCCCGGGAGATCCGTTCGTCGTCATAGGTGAGAGTCACCTGGCCCATCAGGTTGGCATTGGCCGACTCGAGCCCCTCGGTGCCCTCGAGCGTCTTCGCAAGCCGCATGACGCACTTCTCGCAGCGGATGCCGCTGACCTGGATCGTCTCGGAGACCGAAGGCACGTTCTCAGCCTAGCGAGCGGACGACGAGATCCGCGGCCGCCGCCTCCGGCGATTCGTGCTCCAGCTGGAGGTCGGCTTCGCAGGTGGCAGGGTCGAGGCGGGCCAGAAGGCCGGCGCCGCCGAGGTCACGGGCCGCGGGCCGGACGAGCTCGAGCAGCTCGGCTCCGAGCTCGGCGGCAGGCACGTAGCTCGACCCGTCCGGGTGGATGAGCTTCGCGCGGGGCCCGAACCGCGCAGCCGACCAGCGGTTCTGGGTGTAGTCCGCGCGCCCGCGATCGGCAAGTAACAGACTGTTACTTGGCAGTCCTCCGTCGAGCGCCGTCGCGCAGAGGGCCTGCAGCAGCGCGGCGAAGGCGGCGGAGCGATGGACGTCGGTCGGCTGGTCGGGGACGCGCACCTCGAGCGTTCCGAGCTTCGGATGCGGCCGGACGTCCCACCAGATACGTGTGTAGTCCTCGGCGACGCCGAGCCTTGCCAGGCGTTCGACCCAGGCCGCCCACTCGTCGTACGACGCGAACGCAGGCGGCGCTCCGGCCCGCGGCAGCTCCGCGAGGATCGGCGCCCGGTTGGACGCCATCCCGTTCAGGACGCCGGCGAACCACGGCGAGTTGGCGGACATCGCGAGCACGACCGGCAGCCACGGGACGATCGCCTCGAGGCAGCGCCAGCACTCGCCGCCCGAAGGCATCGCGACGTGCACGTGTAATCCCTGCACACCCTGGCGGCGCACCGAGATCCCGCCGTAGCCGACGAACGTCACATAACGCTGCTCCTTGACGATCGGCTGGGCCTCCGGGCGCGCGAACGGATGGGTCGCGGCGGCGGCGATCGCGAGCCCCTCCGCCGCGGCCGCGGCGGTTGCGGCGCGTCGAAGCGCCGGCAGCGCCTCGTCGACCTCGTCGGCAGTCGCGCAGACATTCGTGTTGATCTCGAAGACCGACGCGAACAGCTCGGTCTTCAGCGATCCAGGCAGGTGGAGGCCCGCGACGCCGCGCAAGATGCGGTCGACCGCGGCAACCTGACCGAAGGTCGACGCGTCGAGGATCATCAGCTCCTCCTCGACGCCGAGCGAGAACGGCGCACCCTCGCCGAACCGCTGCTCGCCGATCACGGCTGTGTGTGAGCCTTGACGCCGTGCACCGGGCGGCCGGCCGCGACCCAGGCGTAGTACGACGCACTGGGGCCGAACTCGGAGCGATACCCGGTGACGCGCGGGTTGCGGCCGACGTCACGGGCCCGCGCGGCGTGGCGGAGCAGGTTGATGTCGTCCAGCTCCTGCCAGACGAGGATCAGGTGGGCCGCGGTCATGAACTCCGCAACGAACGAGCAGCCGGAGGCCGGGCACGGGAACGGGTCCGTGCGCACGCAGAACCACCCTTCGTAGTCGCCGCCGTCCTCCTGCCAGAGCTCTTCTTCGTCCTCGACAACGGTGTGTTCGAGGACGATCTGCCCGCGCTCCATCGCGAACAAGGTAGCGGGGGAAAGCAGAAGAAGACCGGCCGCGGCCCGGGCAGGCAGTCGGGCTCACGACCGGTCTCTCGTTTCGGCCCTACTGGTAGAGCCGAATGTGCGTCAGCCGCGCTGGCCGAGCGTGGCGGTGACGGACTTCTTCGACCCGTTGCGGTAGATCTCGAGCTTCATCCTGTCGCCGGGCTTGCGGTTGGCAATGGCGTCGCGGAGCTGCTGGTAGGTGGTCACTGGATTGCCGTCGATCGCGACGATCATGTCGCCGCCGACCTGGTAGCTCTCGCCCTGGACGACGACGGCCGTCTTGCCGGCCCTGAGCCCCGCCTTGTCGGCACCGCTCCCGGTCTGCACGTCCTGGATCAGCAGACCGGTGCTCGAGGGCAGGTGGAAGAGCTTGGCGAGCTGCGGCGTGACCGGGGCGGCGTCGAGACCGAGGAACGCATGCTGGGCCTTGCCGCTCGAGATGATCTGGGCCGCGACGTTGCGCACGGTGTTGATCGGGATCGCGAAACCGATCCCGACGCTTCCCTGCTGGCCCGTCGACCCGGTCGAGATCTGCGACGTGACGCCGATCACCCGGCCTTGCGAGTCGATCAGCGGGCCGCCGGAGTTGCCGTGGTTGATCGCGGCATCGGTCTGGATCGCATGGTCGATCGGCAGCGAGTTCGGAGCCTCGATCTGGCGCTGCACGGCGCTGACGACACCGGTCGTCAGCGTACGCGTGAAGCCGAACGGGTTGCCGATCGCATCGACGGAATCGCCGACCCGGACGGCATCCGAATTGCCGAGCTCGAGCGGGTTGAGCGCACGTGCGTGCGCGTCGATCTTGAGAATGGCGACGTCGGTGGAGGGGTCCTTGCCGACGACGGTGGCGGTGATCTCGTCCTGTCCGGAGAAGGAGACCTGCACCTTCTTCGCCCCCTGGATGACGTGGTAGTTGGTGACGATGTGGCCGGCCTTGTCGATCACGAACCCCGAGCCGAGGGATTGGCTCGTCTGCGGGGTCGTCGGCAGCAGGTTGAACGGGTCGGTCGACGCCTGGGAGACCGACGTCGCCGTGATCTGAACGACGCCCGGAGCGTCCCGGCGGTAGATCTGCTCGGCCGTCAGCGCCTTCCCGCTCGCGGGTGTCTGCGACGTCGTGGGGATTGCGCCGGCGGTCTGCGTCACCTGCTGGACGGTCGTCTTGCTGCCGAGCTTCCCGAATGCGGCCGCGCCGCCGAGCGCCAGCGCGCCGCCGATGACGGCGACGGCGAGCAGCTCGACGACACGGACCAGAGGAAGCGGCTACGAGCCACGAGTCCCGTTATAACCGCAGGAAGTTCAATGTCTGTGACCGGCGATTAAAAGGCCGTTAAGAGTGATGAAGGAGCAGTTTCTCCTCGACCCAACCGTCGGGTTCCTGAACCACGGCTAGTTCGGCGCGTGCCCCGTGCCGGTATTCGAGGCCTACCAAGGCTTTCAGCGCGAGCTCGAGCGCCGGCCCGTGGAGTTCCTCGCCCTCGAGCGGCCGCTTCCCCGAGCTGATCGAGTTCGGCCTCGAGCCCCTGACCGGCGAGTTCGTCCAGATGCGCGGCTTTCGCATCGATCATCTCGACGCTGCGCTCGCGGCTGCTCGCTAGACCAGCTCCCGGGCCGGCAGCTTCTCTTCGGCCTCACGCGTGACGCGATAGGCGGCCGCGCCCGGGCGGCACGTGACGATCTCGACCAGCTCGGTGCCGGCGTAGTGCAGTCCGACCCCGTCGTCGGCGGCGATTCCCTCCGGGAGCCCGGCGCCGATGAGCTCGCGGTAGCGCGGCCGCCGCTGCTCCTCTCCGTCGTAGTGCGGACAGGCGCTGCCGGGCAGCAGGCCGAGGCAGTCCAGGCCCGCGAGCTTCGGCCCGAACGAGTCGGTGACGCCCGCTTCGAACCAGCAGATCATCCCGGCGCTCGCCCCCCAGAGGACGATGCCGTTCTCCCAGGCCTCGCGCAGCAGCGCATCGATCCCGTGCACCTTCCAGATCGCGAGCATGTTCGCGGTGTTGCCGCCGCTGACGCAGACAGCGTCCTGCGAGAGGATGAGGTCGCGCAGGTCTGCCGGCGGCCAGGGGAACGTGAGCAGATGGTTGCGCTCGGCGCGGCCGCGGAAGAGCTCGTAGAAGCCGACGACGCCGTCCGGGGACTCCATCACCGCGGTCGGCACGTACAGGACCTTCGGCTTCGACTTGCCGGTCAGAGCGAGCACGTACTCGTAGAGCCGCAGAGTCTGCTCCTCCGTGTCGCCCCCTCCCCCGAGGCCGACGATGTGCCGCTCCATCGCCACGGGACGAGTTTGCCATGGCAGCTGTTCCAGTGCGTCTGCTTCAATCGGGCAATGGCCTCGCCGTCGCAGCTGAAAGTCGGAGACCGTTCCTACGAGATCTTCCGGCTCGATGCGCTACAGGCCTCGTACGACATCGCGCGCCTGCCCTACACGCTGCGAGTGCTGCTCGAGAATGTCTTGCGCAACGGCGACGACTCGGACGTCGACGCGGTCGCGCGGTGGGATGCGAACGCCGAGCCGGCGAACGAGATCTCGTTCGCGCCGTCTCGCGTCTTGCTCCAGGACCTGACCGGCGTGCCGGCCGTCGTCGATCTTGCCGCGATGCGCGACGCGATGGCGAAGCTTGGCGGCGACCCGGCGAAGATCAACCCGTTGATCCCGGCCGAGCTCGTGATCGACCACTCGGTCCAGGTCGACGCATTCGCCTCGCGCGGCGCCTTCAACCGCAACGTCGAGCTCGAGTTCGAGCGGAACCACGAGCGCTACCTCTTCCTGCGCTGGGGCCAGGAGTCGTTCACCGGCTTCAAGGTCGTGCCGCCCGGCACCGGCATCTGCCACCAGGTCAACCTCGAATATCTCGCGCGCGTCGTCGAGGACCGCGACGGCGTCGCGTTCCCGGACACTCTCGTCGGCACCGACTCGCACACGACGATGGTCAACGGGCTCGGGGTGCTCGGCTGGGGCGCCGGCGGCATCGAGGCCGAGGCCGCGATGCTCGGCCAGCCGCTCTCGATGCTCGTGCCGCAGGTCGTCGGCTTCAGGCTCAGCGGCGCACTGTCGGAGGGCGCAACCGCGACCGACCTGGTGCTGACGGTGACCGAGATCCTGCGCAAGACCGGTGTGGTCGGCAAGTTCGTCGAGTACTTCGGCGAGGGCGTGCCGTCGTTGTCACTCGCCGACCGGGCGACCCTCGGGAACATGTCGCCCGAGTACGGGGCGACCTGCGGCTTCTTCCCCGTCGACCAGATCACGCTCGACTACCTCGCGCTGACCGGACGGAGCCCGGAGCGAATCGCGCTCGTCGAGGCGTACTGCAAGGAGAACCTGCTGTGGCACGACCCGTCGGAGCACGCGACCTACTCGCAGATCGTCGAGCTCGACCTCGGCGACGTCGAACCGTCACTCGCAGGCCCACGGCGCCCGCAGGATCGTGTGCCGCTCGCCGCGGCGAAGCAGTCGTTCATCGACGCGCTCGGCTCCTTCGGGGTCGGCTACCAGAACGGCTCCCACGACAGGGCGCTGGTCGACACGTTCCCGGCGTCGGACCCGACGACCGAACAACAGCCGGCGGGTGAGGCGCTGCCGGACGAGGCGCCCGTGCTCACCGCGGCGCACGAGGGCCACCACCGCGTGGCGGTCGAGGGAGCCGATTACGAGCTCGACCACGGTTCGGTCGTGATCACGGCGATCACCTCGTGCACGAACACGTCCAACCCGCAGGTGATGGTCGCCGCCGGGCTGCTCGCGCGCAACGCGATCGAGCGCGGGCTGCAACGCAAGCCGTGGGTCAAGTCGTCGCTCGCGCCCGGCTCGAAGGTCGTGACGCGCTATTACGAGCAGGCGGGCTTGCAGACGTATCTCGACCAGCTGGGCTTCAACACGGTCGGCTACGGGTGCACGACGTGCATCGGCAACTCAGGTCCGCTTGCCGACGAGATCTCCGCGGCGATCACCGAAGGCGACCTCGTCGTCTGCTCGGTGCTCTCGGGGAACCGCAACTTCGAGGCGCGGATCCATCCGGAGGTGAAGGCGAACTACCTGGCCTCCCCGCCGCTCGTTGTGGCGTACGCGCTCGCCGGTCGCATGGATATCGACTTCGAGTCCGAACCGATCGGTGCTGCCAACGACGGCGGCGAGGTGTACCTGCGCGACATCTGGCCGACCGCACGCGAGATCGGCGAGACGATCGCGACCTCCGTCCGGGCCGAGCAGTTCGCCGAGACCTACGACGACGTCTTTGCCGGCGACGACGCCTGGCGGGCGCTCCCGGTGCCCGAGGGACAGCTCTTCCGCTGGGAGCCCGACTCGACCTACGTGCGGCAGCCGCCGTACTTCGACGGGATGTCGCGCGAGCCCGGCAGCGTCACCGACGTCGCCGATGCACGCGTCCTCGTCTGGCTGGGCGACTCGGTGACGACCGACCACATCTCGCCTGCCGGCTCGATCAAGGAGGGCTCGCCCGCCGGGAGGTATCTCGTGGAGCACGGCGTCGAGCGCCGAGACTTCAACTCGTACGGCGCCCGCCGCGGCAATCACGAGGTGATGGTCCGCGGCACGTTCGCGAACGTCCGCCTCCGCAACAAGCTCGTTCCGGGCTCGGAGGGGACCTGGACGGTGCACGTGCCCTCGGGCGAGGAGATGACCGTCTTCGAAGCAGCGCAGCGCTACCTCGCGGCAGGCACGCCTCTGATCGTGCTCGCCGGCAAGGAGTACGGCTCCGGCTCGTCGCGCGACTGGGCGGCGAAGGGGCCGAACCTGCTCGGCGTGCAAGCGGTGATCGCGGAATCGTACGAGCGCATCCACCGCTCGAACCTCCTGATGATGGGGATCCTCCCGTTGCAGTTCGCGGCCGGCGACTCACCGGAATCACTCGGGCTCACCGGCCGCGAGCGCTTCTCGATCAGCGGCGTGGCGAACGGTGAGGCGGACGAGGTGACGGTGCGGGCAGACGACACGGAGTTCCGAGCCAGCGTCCGCCTCGACACCCCGCGCGAGCGCGAGTACCTCCAGCACGGCGGGATCCTCCCGTACGTACTGCGCAAGCTCCTCGCGACCTAGCCCACGTCCCGCCCGTCGAGCAGATCAGGGTCGCGGCGCGACTCGCCCGAGCCGGCTCTCGCTAGGCTCCGCCCACCGGGGTGCCCCGCGCGGGGCTGAGATCACACCCGTCGAACCTGATCCGGGTCATGCCGGCGAAGGGAGCGTCGTATGAGCGAAATCGAAACGCCTGCCTGGGGCATCGAGCCGGTTCCCGAGCGGCTGCGTGTGCTCAGCACGTTCGACGGCTTCCTGCTCTGGGCGAACCTCTCGGTCTCGCTGCTCGTGATCGTCGCAGGCGCCTTCCTCGTTCTGCCGGCCGACCAGTTCGGCCTCGCGCTCTCGCTCCCCGAAGCGCTCGGGGCGATCGTCGCCGCGGCGGTGGTCGGGAACGTGCTGCTCGGGGTCGGAGGGCTGATCGGCGCCGACGCGCGCGTCCCGAACATGGTGCTCCTTCGCGCGCCGCTCGGCCGCCGTGGCTCCTACCTCCCGACCGGCCTGAACATCCTGCAGTGTCTCGGCTGGTCGGTGTTCGAGCTGATCATCATCGCGACGGGGGCAAGCGCGCTCTCGAATCAGGTGCTCGGCTTCGGCGATGTCTCGTTCTGGAAGATCGCGTTCGGCATCGTCGCGACGGCCCTGGCCTTCCTCGGCCCGGTCGGGTTCGTGCGCAAGTACGTCCGCAAGTTCGCGGTGTGGGTCGTGATCGCCTCGCTGCTCTACCTCTCGTGGTGGTCGCTGCACGGTCAGCACCCCGTGCAGCTCTGGCAGCGCGGCGGTGCGCACGCGTTCTGGCCCGGCTTCGACCTCGTCCTCGCGTCGGTGATCAGCTGGACGCCGCTCGTCGCCGACTACACCCGATTCTCACGCACGCGGGCGGGCGGCTTCTGGAGCGCCGGCCTCGGGTACTTCGTGCCGACGATCCCGCTGTTCGCGCTCGGCGCGGTGATCGCGCTGTCCCGCAACATCAGTGACGCGCCCGCCCTACTGACCGCAGTCGCGGCGGGCGGAGCCGCGAGCGTGCTGGCGCTGCTCGCGCTGACGGTCGACGAGAGCGACGAGGCATTCGCGAACGTCTACTCCGGAGCGGTCAGCCTGCAGAACCTGCTGCCGCGCGTTCCGCAGCGGGCGCTCGTCGCCGGGGTCGCCCTGGTGGCCACCGTCGGCGCCTTGGTCGTCGACCTGCGGAACTACCAGCCGTTCCTGTACCTGCTCGGGTCGTTCTTCGTCCCGCTGTTCGCGGTCCTGCTCGCCGATTGGCTCCTGTCGGGTCGCCACTATTCCCGCGACGACGTCTTCCACTCGCCGGACCTTCGGCTCGAGATGATCGGTGCGTGGCTGGCGGGGTTCGTCCTCTACCAGTGGCTGTATCCGCAGGGGCCCGGCTGGTGGACGAGGATCGTCGCGCACGCCCATCCGCACGCTCTGCCGTGGGGCGGAGCCTCGCTCCCGAGCTTCACGGTTGCGTTCGCGCTCGCCGTGCTCGCCCGCGTCGTCGCAAGGAGGCCCATACTGGCGGGCGCGTGATCGCGCTGATCGGGAACCTCTCGCGTGACCTCCTGCCGGGGACGGCGCCCCGGGTCGGCGGCGGCTCATACCACGGCGCCCGTGCTCTGCAGCGGCTGCGGGTGCCCGCGCGCATCGTGGTGCGCTGCGGCGCCGCGGATCGGGAGACACTGGTTCCGCCGGTGATCCGCCTCGGGACCCCTGTCCGCTATGTGCCGGGCGATTCGACCGCCACGTTCTCTTTCTCCTACGACGGTGACGTGCGCACGATGGCGATCGACGCGCTGGGCGACACCTGGGCCCCGGCCGACCTCCCCGAGCTGCCCTCAGGACGCTGGGTGCACGTCGCGCCGCTCGCCCGGCACGAGTTCCCGCTCGAGACGATCGCTGCGCTCGCCAAACGCCGCAAGGTCTCGCTCGACGGCCAAGGGCTCGTGCGTGTACCGGAGGTCGGTCCGCTGCGGCTCGACGACGAATTCGACCGCGACCTGCTGCGGCACATCTGGATCCTGAAGCTCGCCGACGAGGAGGCCGCGGTGCTCGGCGACCCGGCCGAGCTCGGCGTGCGCGAGGTGATCGTCACCCACGGCTCGCGCGGGTCGACCGTGTACTGCGGCGGCCGCGCGGAGCTGGTCACGGCGCACGCGTTCCCCGGCGATCCGACCGGTGCGGGCGACGTGTTCGCCACCGCCTACGTCGTCGCGCGCAACGCGGGATTCGCCCCGGCCGGTGCCGCGCGTCGCGCAACCGCTGTCGTCGCGTCCCTGATCACACCATGAAGGTGCTCATCTCCACCGTCGCGGGGGTGTTCTCGGTCGACCTCGAGACCGACGACGTCGAGCCCTGGGACGGAGAGCTCGATGTGTCGCCGGCGCCGGTCCTGAACCTGCCGCGGATCGTCGCCGCAGCAGCGACCGGCGCGACGGTGATCGCCGTCGTCGATGCGAAACCACCGCTCCTCGTCTCCTACGACACAGGCTCGACCTGGCGTGAATCGGGCCGCGGGCTGCCGGCGGGACGCGCCGTCGCGATCTCGGACGACGATCCCGACCTGATCGTCTACGCCGCCCGAAACAGGCTCTTTCTCTCGCGGAACGGCGGTGTCTTCTGGAGCTCGCTCGCAGTGGAGCTCCCGGAGATCGTGGCGGTCGCATTCCCGGGAAGCTGACGTGGCGCAGCTTCGTTCTTTCTGCATAGGCTTTCGTTCCGCGTTCACGAGAAGGAGATGACCGCATGGCGCTGCAGCTCGGCGACACCGCACCCGACTTCGAGGCCCAGACGACCGACGGCCCGATCAAGTTTCACGACTGGATCGGCGATTCGTGGGCCGTGCTGTTCTCGCATCCGAAGGACTTCACACCGATCTGCACCACCGAGCTGGGATACATGGCCAGCATCAAGCCCGAGTTCGACCGCCGCGGCGTCAAGGTGATCGGCCTGTCGGTCGACTCGCTCGAACGGCACTCCGACTGGGCCACGGACATCGAAGAGACCCAGGGGCACGCCCCCAACTACCCGATCATCAGCGACGACGACTTCAACGTCTCGAAGCTGTACGGGATGCTGCCGGCCGATACGTCGGGCGACTCGGCGCCGCGCACGCCGGCCGACAACCAGACGGTGCGCAACGTCTTCGTGATCGGACCGGACAAGAAGGTGAAGCTGATCCTCGTCTACCCGATGACGACCGGCCGCAACTTCGACGAGGTCCTCCGCGTGATCGACTCGCTGCAACTGACCGCGAACCACCGTGTCGCAACGCCGGCTCAGTGGCAGCCGGGCGACAACGTCGTGATCGCCGGATCGGTCTCGAACGACGAGGCCAAGGAGGTCTTCGGGCAATGGGAAGAGCCGAAGCCCTACATTCGGATCGTGCCGCAGCCGCAGTAGTTAGACCGCAAATCCGATCCGCCGCGCGCGCCGTAGTGAGGGTGTGCGCTGGTTGCCCTTCGTCGCACTCTTCGCCCTGGGCCTCGCGGCTGCGGCGTTCGCTGCGCGCGGCGGATCTGCCAGGGCGACGGATGGGACCCTGTCCGCGTCCGTCGGCCCGGGCTTCTCGATCTCGCTGACGCAGGACGGCTCCGCCGTCACGACGCTCGCGCCGGGGACGTACACGGTGAACGTCTCCGACATGTCGACCCTGCACAACTTTCACCTGAGCGGCCCTGGGGTGAACCAGGCAACCGACATCGCGACGACCAGCTCGCCCACCTGGACGGTGACCCTCTCGGCCGGCTCCTATCACTTCCAGTGCGACGCGCACCCGACGATGCTGCACGGCGACTTCACCGTCGGCTCGGGCGGTGGCGGGACGACGACGACCCCGCCGACGACGAGCGCTCCGGGGACGACCACGGGCGCGACGACCACGTCGGGCACGACGTCGACGTCGGTCGGCACGACGACGACAAGCGCGGCGACGACGACCACGGCGGGCACGACCACGACGGCTCGGGTGACCACGACGACGGCCGTGGTGGTGCCGGCCGCGAAGCTGACGGCGCGGCTCGGGAAGCTCAAGGCCACGCGCACACGCGTCACCCTCACGGTGACCGTGAGCCACGCTGGGAAGGCCACTGCGGATCTGCTCGACAAACACGGCAAGAGAGTCGCGCACGCCGCCGCGACGGTGCGGCGGGCCGCCAAGCTGACGCTACGTCCGGCTCACAGGCTGAGGTCGGGCCGCTACATGCTTCGTCTGCGCGTCACGGCAACCGGCCGAACGCTCGTCGTGCAGCGTCCCGTGCGCATCGCCTGACCGCTAGAAGCTGAACTCGCCGCGCGCCACGACCACGGCGGAGCCGCCGACCGTGACGCGGTCGATCGCGTCGCCGCTGCCGTATGCAGTCGCGTAGAGCGTCGACGGACGCCCGATCTCGGTTCCCTGCGAGATCTCGATCCGTTCGCCGAACGCAATGCGGCCGTGGCGGGCCAGGTGCACGGCGAGCGGGCCGGCCGCCGACCCCGTTGCAGGGTCCTCGCCGACACCGTGATTCGGGGCAAACATACGGGTCTTCCAGCGCGACCCGTCGCGCGCAAAGCAATTCGCGCCGTCCTGCGTGGCACGCGCGAGGGCCGCGGCGTCGGGCGCGAGTGCCGCGACAGCGTCCGGAGATTCGAGCTCGAAGTAGACGTGCCCCGGGCCGAGGTCGTAGCGCTCGACCGGCAAGGCCGAGCCCGCGATCCCCAGGGCGCTCAGGATCGCGTCCGGATCGGAGACGCGCTCCCAGTGCGGGAGCGGCTGGTCCATCAGGCCGAAGACGATACGAGGCCCGTCGCGCTCCAGTTCGACGGGCACGACTCCGGCCGCGGTCTCGATCCGGATCACGATCTTCGACAGCGGGCCGCCGAGAACGAACGCCGTCCCGAGTGTCGGATGGCCTGCGAACGGGAGCTCGACCGCCGGGGTGAAGATCCTGATGCGAACGTCGGCTTCGTCGCTCGAAGGCGGAAGAACGAACACCGTCTCGGAGAGGTTCGTCTCCTTCGCCAGCGCCTGCATCGTCAACTCGTCGAGGTCGCGCGCGTCCGTGAAGACGGCGAGCTGGTTCCCGGCGAGCGGCACGTCGGTGAAGACGTCGCACACCACGTAGCGAAAGCGCCGCACTTCGCGACTCTAGCCAGCGGCGCATGGGTGAACGAGGGGCGCCGTTGCCGGCGCCCCTCGTTCGTCGACTCGATACGTGGCTGTCAGCTCTCCGCAGGCAGGAGGAACTCGCTCTCCTGCTTGGCCTCGAGCTGCTCGAGCTCGATCTCGCTGCCCATCCGCACCGGGCCTTTGAACCACTTGTGCGCCGAGAGCACCCACCAGCCGCCGAAGAGCAGGAACGCTCCTGCAATCGTCAGCGGCGCGTAGTTGGCGAGGTTCCAGTCGAAGCTCGGCGACGAGTGGCCGGGAATGCCGCCCGGGCTCGTCGGGAGCATGAAGACGACCGAGATCACGACGACCCAGACAATCGCGATCGGGTTGATCCACTTGTAGTGGTTGCCGAGGCTCCAGGCACCATGCTCGAAGCTCGCGCCCTGCCGGTAGCGCAGGATGACCGGCAGGATGAACGCAATGTAGAGACCGGTGGTACCGACCGACGTGCCGACGTAGTAGCCGGCGAGGTTGTTCCACCAGGTCGGCAGCATGAGCAGGAACGCGGCACCTGCCACGGCGAGGACCGAGAAGACCGGCACGCGATGCCGTGAGATCTTGCGCCAGGCTCGATGCCCCGGAACGGCGCGGTCGCGGGAGAACGCGAAGAGCATCCGCGAGCCCGAGGTGACGCACGCCGTGAGGCAGTAGAACTGCGCGGCCACGACGATGAAGAGCAGGAACTCGGCCCAGGTCTTGCTCATCGAGGTCTGCCAGATGTACGTCGTGATGTAGGTGAACTGTGTCTGCACCTCGGTCTTGTTCGGGATCGCGAACGTGATCGCGACGAGCAGGATGAACCCTGCGACGACCGAGACGATGACGGAGTAGAGCATCCCCGTTGCGGCCCCGCGAGAGGCCGAATGGGTCTCCTCCGACATGTGCGCGGACGCGTCGTAGCCCGTCAGCGTGTACTGGGCCATGCCGATCGAGCCGATCGCAAACACCATCAGGAAGATCAGGCTCCCCCACCCATGTCCCGAGTAGCCCGAGTTGTTGATCGTCTGTCCGAACACGTAGCCGACGGACTGGTGATGCGACGGGACGAAGATGCAGGCGCCGACGATGATCAGAACGCCTGCGACGTGCCACCAGGCGGAGATCGAGTTGATCAGCGACGTGATGCGGACGTCGAACACGTTCACCAACGCCGCCGCGAGCAGGAAGAGCGCGAACATGTAGAAGATGTGCTCGCGGTCGTTCGAGTAGCCCCACCAGAGGTTGAACAGCGATGTTGCGTAGATGGCCAGGCCGTAGCCGACCGCGCCGATGATCCCGATCAGGCCGATCAGATTGAACCAGCCGGTGAACCAGCCCCACGCGGCACTGCCGAGCTTCGACGACCAGTAGTAGAGACCTCCGGCGGTCGGGTAGGTCGACGCGATCTCGGCCATCGAGAGTGCGACGAACGTCGTGAAGGTGCCGACGATGATCCAGCCCCAGGTGACGGCGACCGGGCCGCCCCACTGGAAGGCGAGGTAGTACGAGGTCAGGCATCCCGCAAGGACCGAGATGATCGTGAAACTGATCGCGAAGTTCCGGAATGCGCTCATCGCGCGGAAGAGCTCCTGGGCATAGCCCAAGCGGTGCAGGATCTGCTCGTCCTCCGATAGGCGCGACCCGCTTGCTGCGGGTGCTTCACTACTCATACTGCTGCCTCCCGTAGTGGTTGACTGGACCCCTCGACACGAGCAAAGTGACGGTCGTCACGTTTGAAGCCTGACCATCTTGTCAGGCTCACGCGACGAAGTCACTATGGGCGACAAACCTGAAGAGGGAGGCGTGTGCTGACGCTCGAGGAACTCCGGGGAGACCCGACGATCGACACGGTGATCATGGCGTTCACCGACATGCAGGGGCGCCTGATGGGGAAGCGGCTGCACCGCGACTTCTTCTTCGAGCAGATCGAGCACGACCACGGCACGGAGGGATGCAACTACCTGCTCGCGCTGGACATGGAGATGAACCCCGGCGAAGGGTACGAGCTCGCCTCGTGGGAGCGCGGGTACGGCGACTTCGATCTGCGGCCCGACCTCGTGACACTCCGCAGGATCCCCTGGCTCGAGGCGACGGCACTCGTGCTCTGCGACGTCGCCTGGACCGACGGCTCACCGGTGCGACCGTCACCGCGACAGGTGCTGCGCGGGCAGGTCGAGCGTGCGCGCGCGCTCGGCTTCGAGGTGATGGTCGGGTCCGAGCTCGAGTTCTATTTGCTGCGCGAGACGTACGAGGAGGCGCACCGCAAGCACTACGACGACCTGACGCCGTCGGTCCCTTACATCCTCGACTACCACATCCTCGCCACGACCTACGACGAGCCCCTACTCCGCCAGATCCGCAACGGCATGCAGGGCGCCGGCATTCGCGTCGAGACGTCGAAGGGCGAGGCGTGGCCGGGGCAGCAGGAGATCAACTTCCGCTACGACGATGCGCTGACGATGGCCGACAACCACGTCGTCTACAAGAACGGCGCCAAGGAGATCGCGCACCTGAACGGGTGCTCGATCACGTTCATGGCGAAACCCGACCACACCTGGATCGGCTCGTCGTGCCACATCCATTCGTCGCTTTGGCGGAACGGCGAGAGCGCGTTCAACGGCGAGAGCGACACGTTCAAGCAATACCTCGCGGGCCAGATCGCGTGTGCGCGTGAGTTGGCGATCTTCTACGCACCGAACGTGAACTCGTACAAGCGGTTCGCGTCGGGCTCTTGGGCGCCGACGACGCTCGCCTGGGGCCGCGACAACCGAACGTGCGGCTTCCGCATCGTCGGCTCAGGCTCGGCGATGCGTGTGGAGTCGCGCATACCGGGCGGCGACGTGAACCCGTATCTCGCCTTCGCAGCGACGATCGCGGCAGGCCTCCACGGGATCGAGAACCAGCTCGAGTTGCCGCCCCCGCTCGAAGGCAACGCCTATGTCTCGGATGCCGAGCGGTTCCCTTCGACGCTTCGTGACGCGATCGCGGCGCTCGACGAAGGTTCGATCGCGCGTGCTGCGCTCGGCGACGACGTCGTCGATCATTACCTCAACTACGCGCGCACCGAGCAGCAGCTGTTCGATCGGGTCGTGACGAACTGGGAACGGGAGCGGCTGTACGAGCGTGGCTAAGCCTGTCGTCGGCATCACGACCTACCTGACGCGCGCTGTGTGGGGCGCGTGGGACATGGAAGCTGCGCTCGTGCCGGCGGACTACGTGCGCGCGGTCGAGCGCGCCGGCGCGACGCCGCTGCTCGTGCCCCCCGGCGCGGACGCGGAGGCGACGTTGGCCGTGGTCGACGGCCTGATCTTCTCGGGTGGATCCGACCTCGACCCGGAGCTGTACGGCGACGAGGCGCATCCCGAGACGGACGGCATCGTGCGGGAACGCGACGAGTTCGAGCTCGCCCTGATGCAGGCGGCGCTCGCGCGTGACGTGCCGGTGCTCGCAATCTGCCGAGGATCCCAGGTGCTGAACGTGGCGCTCGGCGGCGGGATCGAGCAGCACGTGCCGGATCGCGTCGGAACCGACGTGCACAAGGAGACGCCGGGCGTCTTCGCCGAGCATGACGTCGAGGTGCTGCCCGGCACCCGCCTCGGTTCCATCCTCGGTGACCGGCACGACGTGAAGTCGCACCACCACCAGGGTTTCGGCGAGCTCGGCGCGGGCCTCCGCGAATCCGCGCGGGCCTCGGACGGGACGATCGAAGCGCTCGAGGACCCGTCCCGGCGCTTCACACTGGGTGTCCTCTGGCATCCGGAAGCGGGCGAAGACGCCGCATTGTTCGACGCGCTGGTCGCCGAAGCCGCCGCCTACCGAGCCGCGAAGCGTTAACCCTCCTGCTTCGGACAGCGCTCGGCGAGACCAGTCCCGTGGTCAGACCAAGTTCGACAACACCGGAACAATTCGTCCACAGACGATGACGCCGAACCGGCGCGGGCCTACCTTGGACGCGTGGCAGCGCTCCGTCAGATCGACCCCACCGGGATCTACCACGTCATGTCACGTGGCAACTTTCGACAGCCAATCCACCTCGACGAGGCGCACTATGCGAAGAAGGTCCGGCTGATCGCGCAGGTCGCCAGGCGCAAGCGCTGGATCGTTCTCGATTGGTGCCTGATCCAGAACCACCATCACCTCGTGATTCAGCTGACCGAGGGCGGCCTGTCGGAAGGCATGCGTGAGCTCAACGGCTGCTACTCGCGGTGGAGCAACCTGCAGACAGGGCGCACGAACACCGGTCACCTCGTCAAGAACCGGTTCAGGTCGGTTTCGGTGACCGACGAGAGTCACTTCTGGGAACTGACGCGCTATGTGCCGATCAATCCCGTGGCTCACGGCGAAGCAAAGACAATCGAAGAATGGCCCTGGAGCGGATATCGGGCGAACATCGGGCTGGAACATCCGTATCCGTTCCACCAGCCGGCTGAACTGCTGCGGTACTTCGGCGCCGACCCCGTGACAGCTGTGGAGCGATATGCGGCGTTCGTTCACGAAGGACTCGTCCGTGGCGGGCACGTCCCTTGGTCAGACCAAGGTTTCGACGTGGTTAGATCGGGGGCGTGAGCTTCACCGTTCTCAACCCGGCGACCGAGGAGGCGATTGCCACCCTCGAGCAGGCGGGAGTCGCGGAGACCGATGCTGCCGTCGCGCGGGCTCGGGCGGCGTTTCCGGCTTGGCGGGCGGTCTCCCCCGCTGACCGCGGCCGGTTGCTCCGGCGGCTCGCGACGATGGTCGAGGAGCACCACGAAGAGCTCTCGAGGATCGAGTCGCAGAACGTCGGCAAACCGATCGCCGGCGCTCGCGGCGAGGTCGGCATGGTGGCCGACGTCTTCCACTTCTACGCAGGGGCGGTCGACAAGAAGCACGGCGAGACGATCCCCGTCGCCGGCGGCATCGACATGACGTTCCGCGAGCCGCTCGGCGTGGTCGGGCTGATCGTCCCCTGGAACTTCCCGCTCAACATCTCGTCGTGGAAGCTCGGCCCGGCGCTCGCTTGCGGCAACACTGTCGTCCTCAAGCCGGCCGAACTGACACCGCTCTCGGCCGTCCGGCTCGCCGAGCTCGCGCTCGAGGCGGGCATCCCCGAGGGCGTCCTCAACGTCGTCGTCGGCAAGGGCTCGATCGTCGGTCAGCGCCTCGTCGAGCATCCCGAGGTCGCGAAGATCGGCTTCACCGGCTCGACCGAAGTCGGCCGCTCCGTCATGGAAGGCGCCGCGGCGACGATCAAGCGCGTCACGCTCGAGCTCGGCGGAAAGTCCGCGAACGTCGTCTTCGCCGACGCGGACCTGGAGAAGGCCGCAGCAGCCGCCCCGTACGCCGTCTTCGACAACGCAGGCCAGGACTGCTGCGCTCGCTCCCGCATCCTCGTCGAGCGCAGCGCCTACGACCGCTTTGCGGACCTGCTCGTCGCGGCGACCCGCAACGTCAAGGTAGGCGACCCGAGCGACGAGTCGACCGAGATGGGCCCGCTGATCTCCGCCCGGCACCGAGAGACGGTCGCGGGCTTCGTCGACGGCGAGACGCTCTATCGCGGCGACACACCGCAGGGCAAGGGCTTTTGGTACCCGTGCACGATCGTCGAGGCGACGAACGAGAGCCGGATCGCGCGCGAGGAGGTCTTCGGCCCCGTCGCAGCATTGATCCCTTTCGAAGACGAGGCGGACGCGATCCGCATCGCGAACGACACACCTTTCGGTCTCTCCGGTTCGATCTGGACGCGGAACGGCGGCCGCGCGCTGCGCGTCGCGCGCGCGCTCGACACGGGCGTGCTCAGCATCAACTCGAACAGCTCGGTGCGCGTGTCGACGCCGTTCGGCGGCTTCAAGCAGTCGGGCTTCGGCCGCGAGCTCGGCATGCACGGGCTGGACGGCTACTCGGAAGTGAAAAACGTCTACTACTCGACGGAGGATTGATGGGGCGGCTCGACGGCAAGGTCTGTGTGATCACCGGCGCGGGCGGCGGCATGGGCCGGGATGCGACCATTCTGTTCAGCGAGGAAGGCGCGCACGTGTGCGCCGCGGACATCAACCTCGCAGCCGCGCAGGAGACCGCAGCCCAAACACGCGACGCGTTCGCCCAGCAGGTCGACGTCGCCGACGAGGCGAGCGTCAAGTCGATGATGGACGCCACGGTTGCGCGCTACGGCGGTATCGACGTCCTCTACAACAACGCGGGCATCTCGCCGGACGACGATGCATCGATTCTCGACACGAGTGTCGAAGCCTGGGACCGCGTGCAGGCCGTGAACACGAGAGGCGTCTTCCTCTGCTGCAAGCACGGGATCCCGCACCTGCTCGAACGCGGCGGCGGCAGCGTGATCAACGTCGCGAGCTTCGTCGCGATCGTGGGAGCGGCGACGAGCCAGATCTCCTACAGCGCGTCGAAGGGAGCCGTCCTGTCGATGAGCCGCGAGCTCGCAGTGCAGTTCGCACGCGACAACGTGCGCGTGAACGCGCTGTGCCCAGGCCCGGTCGAGACGCCGCTGCTGCTCAACATCTTCGGCGACGACCCCGCGGCGCTCGAGCGGCGACGCGTGCACTGGCCGACCGGCCGGCTGGCGAAGCCGCGCGAAGTCGTCAACGGCGCCCTGTTCCTCGCTTCCGACGACTCCTCGTACGTCACGGGGTCGACGTTCCTGGTCGACGGGGGGCTGACGGCGGCCTACGTGACGCCGGCGTAAATGCGCGTCTGCTTGATGATCGAGGGCCAGGAGGGCGTCTCCTGGGAGCAGTGGGTCTCGCTGGCCCGCGCGGCGGAGGAGGCGAACCTCGACGGGCTCTTCCGCTCCGACCACTACCGTTCGATCGTCCGTGGAGAGCCGGCCGGTGCACTCGACGCGTGGGCCACGCTAGCCGCGCTCGCCGCGGTGACCGATCGGATCCGGCTCGGGACGTTGGTCTCGCCGGTCACGTTTCGCCGCGTCCCTGTGCTCGCGAAGCTAGTCGCGACCGTCGACCACATCTCCGCGGGCCGTGTCGAGCTCGGCCTCGGCGCAGGCTGGTTCGAAGCCGAGCACGAGGCGTACGGCTTCAGCTTCCCTCCGCTGCGCGACCGCATGGACGAGCTGGACCGGCAGCTCTCGGAGATCGTCCGCCACTGGGACGACGCGCCCGAGATCCAGCCCAAGCCGCTGCAGCGCCCGCATCCGCCGATCATCGTCGGCGGCACCGCGAAACCGCGCACGGTCCGCGCGGCCGTCGCGCACGCCGACGAGTACAACACCGTCTGGCCGACGGTCGGGGAGGCGCGCGAGCGCAAGCGGGCTCTCGACGACGCGGCTCTCGCGGCCGGCCGCGCAGCCTCTGCGCTTCTCGATGATGACGAGCTGCGTCGTGGCTGAGGACGCCGCCGGTCTCCAGGAGCGCCTGGCCGCCTTCAAGGCTCTGACCGGCAGCGACGCACCCGCGATCTTCGGGACCGTCGACGAGGTCGTCGGTCGCCTCCGCGAGTACGAAGAGGCGGGCGTCGAGCGGGTGATGCTCCAGCACATGGCGCACGAGGACGTCGCGATGGTCGAAGTACTGGGCCTCGTCGCGGCCCAACTAGGCTAGGTGCGTGCGCCTCTTCCTCGTCCGCCACGCCGAGGCAGCGCCCGGCGAGCCGGACGCGCTACGGCCGTTGACCCCCGCCGGGCAGGCCTTCGCAAGGACGCTCGCCAAACAACTGGCCGGCGAACAACCCGAGGCGGTGCTCTGCAGTCCGCTCCTACGCGCGAGGCAGACGGCCGATCAGATCGCGCGCGCCGCGAACGTCGCAGCAGAGGTCGATGAACGGCTTGCGCCGGGCGCAACCGCGGACGGCGTGCGCGAAGCGCTCGCCGGACGAGGCGAGACCGTCGTCGCGGTCGGGCACCAGCCGGATTGCAGCGAGATCTTCCTCGATCTGACGGGCGAGAGCCGCCCGTTCGCGCCGGGAGCGGTCGCCGTGGTCGAGCTGTGAGCGCCGTCTCGGTGACGGGCCTGCGCAAGGCCTACGGCGAGCACGAGGCGCTGCGGGGGATCGACTTCACGATCGAGGCCGGCGAGGTGTTCGGCCTGCTCGGGCCCAACGGCGCCGGGAAGACGACGACGGTCGAGATCCTGGAGGGCTACCGCGTCCGAGATGCCGGCGCCGTCGAGGTGCTCGGCGTCGATCCGCAGCGGAGCGGCACACCGTGGCGCCAGCGAATCGGCGTGATGCTCCAGTCGTCGTCGCTCTATCCCAACCTGACCGCGCGAGAGAGCCTCACTGTGTTCGCCGGCTATTACGCCAGACCGCGCGACGTCGACGAAGTGATCGAGATCGTGGGACTGGCCGAGAAGGCCGGCTCGACGGGTCCGCACGCTTTCGGGAGGCCAGCAGCGCCGACTCGACCTCGGGCTCGCCCTCGTGGGCGACCCGGAGCTCGTGTTCCTCGACGAGCCGACCACCGGCTTCGACCCTGGCGCCCGGCGCACGGCCTGGGAGACGATTCGCAACCTGCGCGCGCTCGGAAAGACGATCCTGCTCACGACGCACTACCTGGACGAAGCCGAGCAGCTCGCCGACCGGGTTGCCGTCCTGCGCGACGGTGTGATCGTGCGCGAAGGCTCACCCGCCGACCTAACAGGCGGCGTCGTCGAGACGGAGATCCGCTTCAAGCGCGACGGCCGGGAGGTCGTGGAGCACACGAAGGATCCGACACGGCGGCTGCACGAGTTGACGGCGGCGGCGCTCGCTCGCGGTGAGGAGCTTGCCGAGCTCGAGGTCCGCCGGCCCACGCTCGAGGACGTGTACCTGGAGCTGACCGGCGAGTGAGGCTCTTCTGGCACGAGCTGAGAACCGAGCAGGTGCTCTTCTGGCGGAACCGCGAAGCGGCGTTCTTCACCTTCCTTCTGCCGGTGATCTTCTTCCTCGTCTTCGGCTCGATCTACGGCAAGAGCGTGATCACGAAGGAGCACATCAAGGCGGCGCCGTTCCTCCAGGCGGGGATGATCGGCTACGGCGTCGCATCGACGGCGTTCGCCGGGCTCGCGATCACGATGGTGATCCGCCGCGAGAGCGGCGTCCTGAAGCGCATCCGCGCGACTCCTCTATCGCCGTGGACCTATCTGCTCGCCGTGCTCGTCTCGACGTTCATCACCTTCCTCATCGAGGCGAGTGTGCTGATCGTGCTCGGGCGCCTTCTGTTCTCGGTCGCGTTCCCGGCCAGGCCGCTCTCGCTGTTCCTGGTGCTCGTGGTGGGCGCTGCGGCGTTCGCCGCGATGGGACTCGGGCTCACCGGGTTCGTCCGCTCCGCCGAAGGGGCGTCCGCGGTCGTGAACTTCGTCTACCTGCCGATGGCGATCATCTCCGGCACCTTCTTCACCCCGAAGGATTACCCCGGCTTCCTCCGCGCGATCGCGAACCTGCTGCCGCTGACCTATTTCACGAAGTTGACCCGCGATGTGATGGTGCTGCACCACCACATCTGGTCGGAGACCGAGGCGCTGTTCGTGGTGCTCCTGTGGGGAGCGATCGGACTGGCCGCGGCGCTGCGCGGCTTCCGCTGGCAGCCGCGGGAAAGCTGAACCGAACCCGCAGAGACCCGCTGCGCGTTACACCCTCGATGGATCCCGCCACCTTGGCGTTTCCCGTGCGCAAGCACGACCAACCCGCGATCGAAGTGCGGGTCAACTTCGGCCTGTACGCCGGGCGAGCGGCGACGGGCGCGGAGATCGACCGGCTCGCGCAGTGGCTGCTCGACGAGATCGGCGAGGTCTCGATCATCTCGGAGGAGCGCCATGAGATCGACGCCGAGGTCGAGGCATCGGTGCATCAGGTTCGGATCGAACTGACACGCGGGGTGCCCGTCGACGACGTGGGCCGCCGCGCCTTGGAGAAGCGAATTCTCGACCGCGCCGTCCACTGGGTACGCCAGTGCGTCGCCGAGCGGCACGTCGAGGTCGACGAGTTCTAGCGGGTCGGGCGCGTCGCTCCCCGCGGGGTGGACGCGGCCTCACGGTCTTTGCCGGCGGCCGGCATCGTCGGGCCGACGATCGGCAGGTCCCGGCCGGGCAACAGCGCGTGCCAGTAGATCCATTGGAAGAACAGCTTTCCGAGATGGTTCAATCGCGATTCGCGGAGGAGCGGCAGTGGGCCCGCCGCGTGGGGAAGCGCCCGGGCAGCGGCTCGGTCTCGTAGTTGAAGTCGATCAGCAGCGCCTTGTGGAAGCCCGTCTCGATGAAGCAGTTCGCGTGCCCGTCGTAGCCGCGGTCGAGCTTGTCGCCCCGGAGAGAGCGGACGACGTTCTCGGCAGCACCTCGGCTTCGAATTGAGTCACCGAGCCGGCCTTCGAGATCGGCAGGTTCGTCGCGTCACCGAGCGCAAAGATCGTCGGTGCGCTCTGTGCCGGAGCGTGTGCTTGTCGGTCGGAACGAACCCGAGCGCATCTCCGAGCGACGGCGAGCGCTCGACGAACGCGGCACCGCCGTGCAGCGGTACGGTGACGAGCAGGTCGAACTCGGTCCCGCGCTCGTCGTGCGAGCGCAGCACACCGTTCACACCGTCGACCTCACCGGCGTTGAAATCCGTGATCAGCTCGATCTCCTTGGCAGCGAGGAGAGCGCCCGAGGCGATCCGACGCGACCGGCTTCGTGAACGCGCCGTCGAGCGGGGTCACGTAGGCCAACTCGACGCGCTCGCGGATGCCGCGCTCGCGGAAGTACCAGTCGGCCAGGAACGCGAACTCGAGCGGCCCGACCGGGCACTTGATCGGCATGTCGACGAGATTGACGACCACGCGTCCGCCGTCGAACTGCTCGAGCCGTTCACGCAGCGCCTCGGCTCCCGCCGCGGTGTAGAACGTGAACGCACGCTCGTTCCAGCCCGGGCCGGTCAGACCCTCCGTCTCCTCCGGCTGAAGCCGCGCTCCGCTTGCGACGACGAGCACGTCGTACGGCATCAGCTTCCCGCCCTCGAGCACCACCTCCTCACGGCCGACGAGGACGGATTCGACCTCGTCCTCGTGGAACTCGATGCCCTTGTGCAGCTGCCGGTGGCGCGGCCGAACGATCTCCTCGATCGTCGCGAGGCCGAAGGGTACGAACAGCAGGCCGGGCTGATAGACGTGGCGGTCGTCGCGGTCGATCACGTGGATGTCCGCGTCGTCCTCGACTCGAATTGCCGGCGCAAGCGGTTGGCGACCATGGTCCCGCCGGTACCGCCGCCGATGATCACGATCTGCTTGCGCACCACCGCCTCCTTCCTGTCACCGACAGGCTCGCAACCCACTCTCCGCGCGCCAACAGCGCATCCGCGCAGCGGCCGTTCGGACAACTACGGGGCGAGGAACCTCAGCGAGTAAGGGTGATCTTCGACAGCCCGAGCGGGTTGTCCAGATCCACGCCACGAAGCTGGGCGAGCCGGAGGGCGGCGAGCTGGCCGGGCACGACGGCGACGAGTGGGCTGAGCCACTCCGGCACGCCCTCGACCAGCGGCAGTGCGACCTCACCGTGGTGCAGCACGCGGGGCTGATCGGAGACGACGATCAGCCGCGCGCCGCGGCGCGCGACATCTTCGACGGCCGCCTCCATCGCCGCCAGCGCGGGGCCGGACGGGGCGAGCGCGAACACGGGCCACCCCGGCCGATCGCAGCCACCGGGCCGTGCATCAGGTCGGCGGCCGAGTAGGCCTCGAACAGGAGACCGGAGAGCTCGCGGATCTTCAACGCGACCTCATACGAGGTGCAGTAGTTGATCCCGCGCGCGATCACGGTGCCGCCGTCGACAGGGCCGAGCACGTCGAGCGCCGGGACGTCGCTCCACGAGCGCTCGATCTGCGCCTGGATCTGCTCGGGAACGCCCTCGAGCTCCGCGAGCGCCCTGCTGTCGCCGGTCGTCGTCGCGAAGATCAACGCGATCGCGCCGAGCGAGTTGACGTAGGTCTTCGTCGCGGCGACGGCCTGCTCCCTGCCCGCCTCCAGCTTCACGACGGCGTCTGCAGCGAGGCCGAGGGGCGAGGAGGGCGAGTTGGTGACCGCGATCGAAGGACGGCCCTGGCGCTTTGCCTCCAGCACGACTTCGACGACGTCCGGTGACTCACCGGACTGCGAGATGCCGACGACGAGCGCACCGTCCAGGCGCGGCGGCTGCTCGTAGAGCGTGAAGAGGGAGGGCGTGGCGAAGGCGACCGGCACCCGATGCGCCCGGCCGAGCAGGTACTGCGCGTAACGCGCGGCGTTCGACGAACTGCCGCGCGAAGCGATGAGGACGTACTGCACGTCGCTCCGCCGGAACAGGTCCGCGATCTCCTCGGCGTAGACCAGCTGCTTCTCGATCAGACGCGCGAGCGCGGCCGGCTGCTCGCGAAGCTCCCGTTCGAGGTGACTCGTCACAGGCCCAGCGCCCCTGCCGCCGCCTCGAGCGAGACACGGCCACCGCCGTAGGTTGCGAGGTAGCCGCGCGCGAACACCGGCCGCCACACGGGCAGACCGGTCTCGACGACGATCACGCCCGGCACGTCCGCCGCGTGCTGCATCCAGGGAAACCGGTGCGCGTCGCGCACGACGAACACGTCCGCGCGCGGGACCAGCTCACCTTCGCGGACGACGACGGCGTTCCCGAGCACGTGCTCGGCCTCGCCGGCGGCGATGTTCGCCTGCGGGCGGAGCTCGACGATCGCCGGCCGGCCCGACAGTGTGACGTCCCCCTCGATCCGCAGCGCCCGCGCGGCTCCGGCGGCGGCGGCGGCGCGGTCGGCTCCGCCGGTCACCGGCTTCGCCCAGGCCGCGAGCCGCGCGATCCGCCCAGCAGCCTCGCGCAACCTGCTCTCGTCCACGCCGGCGACGAGAGCTGTGCGAATCCGGTCGACGGCGTCCTCGCCGAGATCGTGGCCGACGCAGAGCGCGTCGACACCTGCTTCGAGCGCGCGAACGGCCGAGCTCTCGACGCCGTGCGTCGCGGAGACGGCCTTCATCTCCAGCGCGTCCGCCATCACGACGCCGTCATACCCGAGCTGGTCGCGGAGCAGCCCCTGCACGAGCGCGGGATCGATCGTCGCGGGAAGCTCCCGCACACGGATGTGCGCGGTCATGATCGACCGCACGCCCGCGGCGATCGCTGCGCGGAACGGCTCGAGACCTGCCTCGAGGTCGCCGACCAGCATCGGCAGCTCGAGATGGGAGTCCTCCCTGGTCGACCCGTGACCCGGCCAGTGCTTCGCGCAGGCGGCGACGCCTCTGCTCTGCAGGCCGACGACATAGGCGGCGACGTGTCGCGCAGCCAGGGCGCATCGGAGCCGAACGCCCGCGTTCCGATCACCGGGTTCGCAGGGACGTTCACGTCCGCCACCGGAGCAAGGTTCCAGTTCACACCGACCCCGGCGAGCTCCGCGGCGATCGATGCGGCGACGCTTTCCGTCAACGCCGGGTCGTCGACGAGCCCGAGCGCCGCTCCGCCGGGATAGGAGCTGCCGGTGTCCCACTCGAGCCGCGTGACGTCCCCGCCCTCCTCGTCGATCGCGAGCAGCAGATCGTCGCGTTCGGAGCGCAGAGCGGCGCACAACGCCCCGAGCTGCTCGCGCGAAGGCACGTTGTAGGCGAAGAGCACGATCCCGCCGCCGCCGCCCGCGAGGAACCGGCGCACCCAGTCCGGCGGAACAGTGCCGGGGAAGCTGGGGAAGATACAGGCGGACGCGAGTTCCTCACGAGTGGTGCTCAACCCCGCACCGCCCCCGCTGTCAGTCCGAACGCGATCCGCCGCTGGATGAGCAGGAAGAAGATGACGACCGGGACTGCCGTCAGGGTCGAGGCGGCCATCAGTGCCCCCCAGTCGGTATTGCGACTCGAGCCGAGGAAGTACGAGAGCCAGACCGTCACCGTCTGCTTCGACTGGTCGTTCAGGAGCACCCGGGCGAAGATGTACTCGTTCCAGGTCGTGATGAACGCGAACACCGAGGTGGCGACGAGGCCTGGCCCCATCAGCGGCAGCAGGATCTTCATGAACACGCCCAGGCGCGTCGAGCCGTCGACCATCGCCGCTTCCTCGAGATCCTTCGGGATGTTGAGCAGGAAGCCCCGCAGCGTCCAGACACAGAACGGCAGCACGAACGTCATGTACGTGATGATCACGCCGCTCAATGCGTTCACCTGGTGGTAGTCCGCGAGCACGACGTACAGCGGGATGATCAGGCCCGCCTGCGGCAGCATCTGGATCCCGATCACGAGCACGATGAACAGCTTGCGGCCGTCGAAGCGGTACCGCGCGAGCGCGACCGCCGCCAGGAAGGCGAGGACGATCGAGATCGCCACAGTGACGGTGACGACGATCAAGCTGTTCTTCACATCGACCCAGAAGTAGGGCTTGTGGATCGCAGCGCGGAAGTGCTCCAAGGTCGGCGGCAGCGGGAACCAGGTGGGATTGAGGCTGACGATCTCCTCGTTCGACTTGAACGCCGTGGAGATCATCCAGAAGACGGGAAAGACCATCACGACGAAGATCGCGATGCCGACCATGTTCCAGCCGGTCTGGCGCAGAGCGCCGTCTGCGGCGGCGCGCGCTCATTGCGCATCTCCGATGCGCACCATCCTGCGCACGTAGACGACGCTCAGCGCCGCGACGATCAGAAGCATCAGGATCGAGATCGCGGCGCCGCGGCCGAAGTCGGCCTTGAGGTACCCCTCCTCGAAGAGGTAGATGCTCATCAGGTAGTTGCCGGAGGTGATCTTCGACTGGCCGATCAGCAGGTACGGCTGGGTGAAGACGCCGAAGTCCCAGATGATCGAGAGGCTGGTCAGGATGAGCAGGATCGGCTTGAGGATGGGCAGCGTGATGTCACGGAACACGCGCCACTTCCGCGCGCCGTCGACCTCCGCCGCCTCGATCAGGTCGTGCGGCACCTGCGCCAGGCCGGCGTAGAGCGTGATCACGACGAACGGCAGCGCCCCCCAGACGATCAGCAACGTGGTCATGCTCAGCTGCGACAGGGTCGTCGCGTACCAGTCGTGCTGGAAGAAGTCACCGACGCCGAGCTTCGTCAGGACGTAGTTGACGACCCCGTTCTGGTAGTTCGTCATCCAGTACCAGATCTGCACGGCGACGACGACCGGCATCGACCAGACGAGCACGAGCCCCGAGCTGAGCAGCAGGCGCACCGCGGTGCTGACGCGCACGAGCAGGAGCGCGAGCAACATGCCGATCCCCATCGTCAGCACGACGTTCACCGTCGTGAAGACGATCGTGCGGACGAGTGTGTGCCAGAAGACGGGGTCGCTCAGAACGGAGCGGTAGTTCGCAAGCCCGATGTAGACGCCTTGGTGGCGGATCAGGTCGAAGAGGCCGTAGCGCTGTAGCGAGAGCTTGACGAGCCAGTAGAGCGGGTAGCCGAGGATGACCGCGATCACGACGGCGATCGGGGCGATCAGGCCGTAGGGCACGGCCCCACGGCCGGTTCGGGCCCAGAAACGGCGTCGCCGCCGAGACCCCTGATGCAAGGTCTCGGCGGCGGGTGCCGTTGGACTGCTCTCGTGCACCGGTTACGGCTGGTTCAGCACCGATGCGATGTTGTCGCTGGCCGACTGAGCCGCCTGCTTGACGGTCAGGTGGCCGGTGAGGATCTGCCCCAGCATGTTGCGGAGGATGTTGCCGTTCTCGACGTCGACCCAGTGCTTCGCCGTCGGAACGAACCAGCTCCGTGAAGCAGCCCGCTCGTTCACGCTCCCACCGAGCAGGTTGGTCGCGTTCGGGATGTTGCCCTTCGCCTGGAGGGCCTTCTCGGACGTCGTGTCCGTGAAGTCCTTGATCCAGTCGGCGGCGAGCGCCTTGTTCGAGCTCGTCACCGGGACGGCCAGGTCGGAGCCGCCGAGGAAGCCCGGCATGGCCTGGCCCTTGGCATGGCCCGGCATCACGAACTGCGCGGTCGTCGGCGTGTAGGCCTTCCCGACACAGCAGCTGAACCAGCTCGGGCCGACCATGGAGGCCGCCAGCCCTTGCGCATAGACGTCATAGGGGTTCGGCTTCGTTCCGTCGTTGGTCTTCTGGCGCCCGCGACGTTGCCAGATAGAAGTTCTTGAACGCCGTCAGGCCGGCGAGCGACTTCGGCGAGGCGAGCAGACCCTTCCACTGGCCACTGACCTGCTGCGCGATCCCGCCGCCGTAGTCGAAGACGAACGCCATTCCGACGTACCAATCCTCGCCGGCGATATAGACCGGCGAGAAGCCCTTCTTCGGGTTCTTGGCGAGCAGCTTCTTCGCGTCGGCGACGTACTCAGCGGTCGTCGACGGCAGCTTGGAGATGCCGGCCTTCTGGAACAGGTCCTTGCGGTAGGTGACGACGCGCGAGCCGGCGTAATAAGGAACGCCGTACGTCTTCCCACCGAACGCACCGGACGCGGCGAGGCCCTTGAGCCAGGACGCCGAGTTCTGGAACGTCGACTTGTCGAGTGCTGCGAACGCACCGGCAGCCATGTACTTCGTCATCTCAGTATTGCCCATCTCGATCACGTCAGGCCCTCCGCCGCCCGCGAGGGTCGCGTCGAACTTCTGCAGGTGATCGGTCCAGCTCTGATACTGGACGTTGACGGTCGTGCCCGGGTGGTCGGACTGGAACTGCTGGTTGGCGGCAGCGACGACGCCCGGCCAGCCGGACTGTGCGTCGATCTGCAGCCACACGGTGATGCTGCTGGCAGTCGCCTTCTTGGTCGCACCGAGCGTCGTCGCCGTGGTGACCGCGGCGGCGAGGACGGCGACGAGACAGAGAGCGACGATGCTGCGTCTCTTCATCTGGAGACCTCCAGAGTCAGGCGGCCCTGTCGCTCACTGCGAGTGTCGGCGCCGCGCTTTTGGTACAGACCACTTACCATCTCGCCGGATAGTTTCACAACATTCACCAAGAAGTCAATACCAATTTCAGAACTGGTCATGCCCGGCGACCAATGCCTGCACCGGCCGCCCACCCAGGCCGATCTCGGTCACGAGCCGATAGCGGTCGCCGCGGTAGGTCGAGCTCGTGAACTCGACCACGTCGCCGTCGGAGGAGCGCGTGACCCGTTCGAAGAGCAGCGCCGGGGAATGCAGCGGCACGCCGAGCGTCGACGACTCCTCCTCGTTCGTCACCGTCGGCTCGACCGTCTGCGTTCCGCCGACGATCGAGACGTCGTAGCGACCCGCGAGCAGGTCGTAGAACGAGTGCTCCTCGAGGTCACGGGCCGTCAGGCCCGGCACGAGCGACGAACGGACATGGAGAAGCTCGATCGCCATTGGATCGCCGTCGGCGAGGCGCAGGCGCTTGACCGCGACGACCGCCTCCGAGGGCGAGACGTGGAGAATGCGGCCCAGCCGGGCGCCCGCGGCGATCTCACGCAGGTCGAGCGTACGGCTCCCCGGCGTCAGGCCGCGGGTGCGCATGTCGTCGCTGAACGACGTGATGTCGATGCCCTTGGCGACCTTGGGCTCCGCGACGAACGTGCCGGCGCCGCGCCTGCGCACGAGATACCCCTCGCGCACGAGCTCGTCGAGCGCGGCGCGGACGGTCAGGCGTGAGACGCCGAGGTCGATCCCGAGCTGGCGCTCCGAGGGGATCGCGTCGCCGACGCTGAGCGGCTCGATCAGCTCCAGCACGCGCTCGCGAGTCTCACGCTGCTTCGTCAATGCGCCGCCAGGGCGGGCGCGCCGGCAGTCGTCTCGAGCCGCGCGCCGCTGTCGGGATCGAAGAAGTGGAAGCTCGCAGGGTCGACCGCGAGCTCGAGCTCCGAGCCGACCCGCGCGGCTGTCCGGGCGTCGACCCGGGCCGTGAAGAGCGCCCGGTCGGCAGGCAGCAATCCCTCTTCCGATGCCGTTTCCAGCACCTCGGCGGTCATCGGCGGGGCATCGACCTGGAAGAAGACATGGGCGTCCGACCCGAGCTCTTCGAGCACCTCGACGTGCGCGCGGATGGTCGGCATCCCGGGCGCGAAGGCGGCGTCCTCGAAGCTCTCCGGACGGATGCCGACGACGACGCGCTCGAGCCCGGGCGGGGTTGCCACCGGCACGCGGTACTGGCCGAAGTGCACACCGTCACCGTCGACCGTGCCGGCGACGAGGTTCATGGCCGGCGAACCGATGAACGCGGCGATGAAGAGGTTGTTCGGTCTGCGGTAGAGGACCTGTGGGCGGTCGCACTGCAGGATGCGGCCGTCACGCATCACGGCGACGCGCTGCCCGAGCGTCATCGCCTCGGTCTGGTCATGCGTGACGTACACGGTCGTGACTCCGAGCCGCTGGTGCAACTGCGCAAGCGACGCGCGCATGCCGACGCGAAGCTTGGCATCGAGGTTCGAGAGCGGCTCGTCGAGCAGGAACGCCTGCGGCTGGCGAACGATCGCGCGGCCCATGGCGACCCGCTGCCGCTGGCCGCCGGAGAGCTGGGCAGGGCGCCGTTCGAGCAGATCCGCGAGGCCGAGCAGTTCGGCGACGTCGGCGACGCGGCGGGCGATCTCGGCCTTCGGGGTGCGGCGCGCTTTCAGCCCGTACCCCATGTTCTGGCGCACCGTCATGTGCGGGTAGAGGGCGTACGTCTGAAAGACCATGGCGATGTCGCGGCTGCGCGGAGCAAGCTCGGTGACGTCGCGGTCGCCGATCCAGATCTCGCCGCCGCTCACCTCCTCGAGGCCGGCGATCATGCGCAGCAGGGTCGACTTGCCGCACCCAGACGGACCGACGAGGACGAGGAACTCACCGTCGGTGATCTCGAGCGAGACATCGTCCACGGCCCGCACCGCGCCGAACGTCTTCACCACCTGGTCGAGCCGGATCGCCGCCACGGAGGCGATGGTATAGACCAAATCGCCAGGACACAA
Organism: uncultured Thermoleophilia bacterium; assembly: GCA_963823265.1. Taxonomy (GTDB): domain Bacteria; phylum Actinomycetota; class Thermoleophilia; order Gaiellales; family Gaiellaceae; genus PALSA-600. Next base: position 217,002 of record CAWGLA010000011.1, on the reverse strand, counting down.
GCCCTTCTGCGCGATATTTGGTGAACTGGTATTGACCAAACCATAGGACCACTTCTAGACTGCGGTGGATGAAGCTCGGTGTCGCAGCTGCGCTGGTCGACGGCCTGCTCGTGAAGGGCGACGTCGAGGTGCTCGATGGGCGGATCTCGGCGGTCGGCCTGGCCAGCCGCACGGGTCACGGGATCGCCGTCCCCGGCTTCGTCGACCTGCAGGTGAACGGCTTCGGCGGTGTGGACTTCCTCGACGCGGACGCGGACGGCTACCGGCGGGCCGGCGAGGCGCTGCTCGAGACGGGCGTGACGGCCTACCTCCCCACCCTGATCACGAGCCCGGAGCAGCAGACCCTCGCTGCGATGAGCGAGGTGCCGGTCACCGACACCCGGCCGCGCATCCTCGGCATGCACCTGGAAGGCCCGTTCCTCTCTCCGAACCGGCTCGGCACGCACGAGGCGTCGTCGCGCCGCGATCCCGATCTCGCGCTGCTCGACCGGCTGCTCGACTCGGGGCCGGTGCGAATGATGACGCTCGCACCGGAGCTTCCGGGAGCGACGGAGCTGATCGACCGCCTGCTCGAACGCGGCGTCGCAGTATCGCTCGGGCACACGGACGCGACGGCGGAACAAGCGAACGCGGCGTTCGACCGTGGAGCGCGCAGCGTCACGCACCTCTACAACGCGATGAGGCCGTTCCTGCACCGCGATCCCGGCATCGTCGGCGCGGCGCTCGCGCGGGACGACGTCGTCGTGTGGATCATCGTCGACGGAATCCACCTCGCACCCGAAACGGTCCGCGTGACGTGGCGCGCCGCACGCGAGCGGCTGGCACTCGTCACCGACGCGATCACCGGCGCAGGCGTGGCCGACGGTTCGTACAGCCTCGGCAATCTCGACGTTCGCGTGCACGAGGGGACCGTGCGCGGGCCCGACGGCGTCCTCGCCGGAAGCGTTCTGACCATGGACGAGGCGGTCCGCAACCTGCACGCGCTCGGCGTGCCGTTCGAGGAGGCGGTCGCGGCGGCGACATCGACGCCGGCACGTGTGCTGGGCGAGCCGGAGCTCGGCCGGATCGGCGTCGGGCTCCCGGCGGATCTCGTCGTGCTGAACGAGGGCCTGGAGATCGAGCGAGTGCTCGTCGGCGGCGAAGTCCGCATCGCCGTCTAGCGTCGGGCCGCGATGCGCCCGCTGGTCGTTCGGCTCGCAACCCACTACCTCGGCACGCTCCACCGTGTTCTCTATCGCGCGAGCGGCGGCAGGATCGGCTCGCGCATCTGGGGCCTCCCGATCGTGCTGCTGACGACGACCGGCCGTGTCTCCGGACGGCCGCGAACCGTCCCGCTGTGCGCGCTGCGCCAGGGCGAGAGCTTCGTCGTGATCGCGTCGTACGGCGGGCTCGACCAGTCGCCCTCATGGTGGCTGAACCTGCAGCGCGAGCCTCGTGCGACCGTGCAGGTCGGGAGAACGACCCAGACCGTCGTCGCGCGGGAGGCGCAAGACTGCGAGCGCGCGCGGCTCTGGGCCGAGGCGACGAGAATCGCACCGGGGTATCTCGGCTATGAGCGGCGGACGTCGCGCCGCATCCCGGTGGTGCTGCTCGAGCCGGCTACGACGGGAACGTGAGCGGCTTGTTCACGCTCGTCACGACGTAGGACAGAGTCATGTGCATGCTCTGCTTCGCGACGTGCATCGTCATGTCGAGCAGTGCGGTCTCCACCAGGTGCGAGTCGCGCGGAATCAGCAGCGACACCTTGATGTCGCTCAGCGAGGTGCCGAGCTTCGAGAGCAGACCGGCCGACACGCCGGGAAGATTCTTCAGCAGCGCATCGCCGTCGATCGTGCCGATGACGTCGTCCTCGGTGCGACCGTTCACGTCGACCGTCGACACCGAGACGTCCTTCACATACGGGGTGATCGCGTTCAGGTCGAAGCCCGCCGCGGCCGCCGGCTTGGTGCCTGCCGGCAGCGAGATCGATTGGGTCGAGCCGTTGATCCGCATCCGGATCGCCGGCCCCCGTTTGACCATCACCATGTCGAGCGGTGTTGCGCTCGCTGCGTCGCTGCTCATCCTGGCGTAGAAGTCACCTGCCTGCGCCCCCTTGAGGACCATGCCGCCCTGCACGCCGATCGAAACGGCGTTGCTGCCCTCGTCGAGGTGCATCTTCATCGTGAATGCTTCGGAGCGAACCGACTGGGCGGCGACCTGCGATTGGGTGAGCAGGTCTTGCGCCTTCTGCGCATCGGCGCCCGAGCACGCCGCCAGCGCGAGCGGGAGAGCCGCAAGAACGATCAGGGCCGGATGGCGCCGCACGTTCAGATGATCGGCGTGTGGACGGCCGTCCCCTTCCCCCGTTCGGAGGATCAATCGGGCACGGTCGAGGCCGCCGGTTCTGCTTGCCGCAGGCTGCGGCGCAGGACGACGGCGAGCAAGCCGGCCACCAGCGGCACGATGAGATAGCCCGCGGAGAAGAGCGCAAGGACCCCCGAGAGGAAGAGCGAGCACGCCGCCGCGAGCCGCACGCGGCCGTCGAGGATCCTGACCGCCGACCACAGCGCGAGGACGTAGACGGCGATGAAGCACGCCGAAGTGGCGCGGACAAGTCCTGCGGTCGTGCCGACACCCGCAAGCACGGCGACAATCAGGAGCACGACGATCGGGGCATAGACGTAGAGTGGCCGACGCGGGATGCTTCGCTGCGCGTCGCCCGCGAACCACAGCGGCAGGGCGCCCTCGGTCGCCAGCGACGCGGCAAGCTTCGCCAGGCCGCCCACATAGACGTTCATCGTGCCCATCGTCAATGCGACAGCGAGCACCGCGGTCGCTTCACGACCGGCGCGACCGAAGCCGACGGCGATGAGGTCGGCGAGCGGAACGCGCGACTGCGTTCCCGCTGTGACGCCGATCGTCGCGACAGCGAGGCCGACGTAGAGGACGCTGACGAGGACGAACGCGATCCCCATCGCGCGAGGGAGATCGTGCGCAGGCCGGCGGAACTCTCCCGCGAGCTGGGCGACGGCCTCCCACCCGACGAAGAGCCAGACGAGGATGTTGGCCGCCGTGCCGATCGCCCAGACCCCGTGCGGGGCGAACGGCGTCCAGTTGTGCCCGCCGTGCGTCGGCAGCGCGACCGTGATCGCCACGGCCATGACCACGATCAACACCGACGAAAGCGCGAGCTGGAAGCCGGAGGAGACTCGCAGGCCGAACAGGTTGGCGGTCAGCACGGCCGCGAACATGGCGAGGCCGACGGCCGCCGCGACGGCGGCTCCGGAGCCGGTGAGGTCGGCGACGTAATAGCCGCCGATCACGGAGACGGCCGGCGCGCCGAGCACGACGGCCGCGAGGAACCAGCCGCCCGTGATCGCCGCCGCGTCCTCGCCGAGCCCTTCCCGGACGTACGTCGAGACGCCGCCCGCGACCGGGTGGCGAACGCCGAGCGCCGCGAACGTGATCGCGAGCGGCGCCGACAGGACGAGCAGCGCTCCCCAGGCGACGATCGACGCGGCCCCGGCCGCCTGAACCGCGAGCGCCGGCACGAGCAGGAGGCCTGGGCCGATCAGCGCACCGACATACAGCGCGGCACCACGCGTGACCCCGAGCTGCCTCATTGACGGGAGAACGTCCATGCCAGGCGGAAACGTCCCGCCGGCTTGCGCCCGCGTTGCAGATCCTTGACATCCCACTCATAGAGCGGTCGTACAGTCGGTTTCATGTCCGCACCCCGGTTCAAGCTGGTCGGGATCACTCTCGCCGTCACCCTGGTCGCCGGCAGCTCGGCGACCGTCGCTCGCTCGGCCTTCACCCCGGCCTGGAGCTACCTTCCCGCCGTCGTTCGTGCGCATCTGGCGACACAACAGGGTGGCACCTTGATCCTCCCAGCCCGCACCCCGCTCTTCTACCGCTACCGCGGCGGGGCGAAGGTCGCGAACGGAGTGCTGAGCGTCCCCTTCACGAATCGTGTGCGCATCCGCAAGGGCCTCTGGCGCTGGACCAAGCAGACCTTCCTCTGGCAGGTGCGCAGGCTCCCGGCCGGTAAGACGTGCGACCAGTGGGCAACCCGCACACAGACGTTCCAGGTCGACGGCAACAAGGTCTTCGGTGGTGTCGGCTCCGGCGGCGCGGTCGCGTGGCGCTGTGTCACCAACGCGCACGGGACGTACGTCCTCTCCGCGTCGAACGGCGGCAAGCTCCCCACCGTCGGCCTTGCGATCGTCGTGGCGAGCGGCCTCGACGTGAGCCACCGCCGCTAGCGGCTCGTTTACAGTGGAGCGAGGCTCAGCCACGCAAACCCGCATGGTTGAGCGACAACGCCCCCGTAGCTCAGTGGATAGAGCAGCGGTTTCCTAAACCGCGTGCACAAGTTCGATTCTTGTCGGGGGCATTTCGATCGCGTTCGGCTCGCGTCGGGCCACATGAGATCAGAGCGGATCAGAATCTCAGGGTGAGCAGCGGCTTGACGCAGTCGAGTGCGGGAAGTCGCTGCACCCGTGCGGTGTCGCAGGAGACGCGTTTTCGACCGTCTGAGTCACGGGAATGAGTCACGCCTGGTCCGTGACTCACGACTGACGCAGCATCCCGGCGCTCGCGCGTCCCTCCGAGGTCGAGCGCGCGATCGCTGACGCTCGTGCTCTGCGTGATCGGGCACGCCAAGCCAAGCGGCCCGTGGCTACGACTGCGGTGCCTGCACGAGCAGCGGCTGCGCGGAGCGTTCCGCAACGCGCCGCCCGCGCCTGTCCCGCTCGCTCCACCTCTAGTGCCCGCGGCCGCTACGGGTAGCGCACGATGACGTGTCCTGCTGTCGCGGCGTGGATCTGCCCGAGGGGCGGCATGTCTAGGATCCCAGCAAGCTTTGCGATGCCGATGGTCAGCGTCAACGGTGCCGAGCTCTACCACGAGGTCCGCGGCAGCGGTCCGCCTGTTCTCTTGATCATGGGGGCGACCGGCGACGGCGGTCATTTCGACACGCTCGCCGATCTGCTGGCCGACGAGTTCACGGTCATCACTTACGACCGGCGTGGGAACGGCCGGAGTCCGGCTCCGGCAGGGTGGACGACGACGTCGGCCGAGGAGCAGGCCGATGATGCGGCGGCCCTGGTCGATTCGTTGGCAGTCGGCCCGGCGGCGGTCTTCGGAACGAGCAGCGGCGGGAACTTCGCGCTCTGGATGTTGACCCGCCACCCCGAGATCGTGCGCGGTGCCGTCCTGCACGAACCAGGGGTGTACGCGGTCCTCGACGACTTCGACGCGGTCCGATCCCCGCTGCAAGGAGTCGTCCGGCAGTCGATGGCCGAAGGCGGACATCACTTGGCGGTGGAGCGGTTCTGGCAATACATCGCCGGAGACGACGCGTGGACACAGCTTTCCCCCGCGCTCCGAGAACGGCTCTGTGCCAGCGCCAGCACTCTCTTCGACGTCGAGCTCGGCACCTACGAGCGGTCCATGCCAGATGACCAGGCGCTAGCCGCCATCGCCGTGCCCCTGCTGCTGGTCGTGAGCGCGGACAGCCACGACTTCTTCGCCGAGGTCGCCGGGCGGCTCAACAAACGACTCGGCGCAGATGTAATGACCACGCCGGGCAGGCACGGCGCCTACCACGACCGCCCAAAGGAACTCGCCGAGACGATACGGCCGTTCCTGCGCGAAGTCAGTCGGTCGTGAACGGCAGGCCAACGAGTAGGTGCGGCGCCGTGAGTCACGCGCTGAGTCACGACCCCTCGATTTGCAGCGAAAGTGCTAGATCGGGGGCATGATGGACGCCTTCACCGATCCCCTGCCGCCAGAAGCGCTCGACAGCGCCCCGATCTAGGAGGTCTACGCAGGCCCCCGCCAGGACGGGAGCCTGCGCATCTCAGGGTCATCCGATGGGCGCGGCGATCCTGCCGAGCCCGATCAGAACCGGGTCGTAGAGGTCGACGTGCACGACGACCATCTTCGTGGTGGTCACCGTGATCAGCGAGCCGGTCTTTTCGACCTTCGAGGCGACCAGGACGCCCATCCACTCTGGCGCCGATGCAGGAGCGTGGCCGAAGCCAGGCGAGGCAACCCACGCATCGCCTACGTGCGTCGCGAACCCCTTGAAGCTCGCGGGCGCCGGGCCACCGGACAGCGTGTTGCCGATCCACCACATCGGGCTCCAGAACGTGACCGCTCCCCGGATGGAGCCGTCCCCGACGACGAAGGCACCGCCGACCGGAAACCGGTACACGAGGGTCGAGGAGCTCGTCGACGACCCCGTGTACAGCGCGTCGCCGTCGAACCGCGCCGTCACCGTCGAGTGCCCGAGCGGAGGCGGCGACCCGAGCGTGCACTGCGCATCGCCCGAGACGGTCGTCGTCGCGGTGCAGCTCGAACCCCCGATCGCGAGCGTCACCGCATGGCCGCCGGCACGGGCGGACTCAGGATCGGTGCCGTCACCGAAACGCGCGCCGACAACCACCGAAGCGGCGTCGAGCGTCGCGTGTGTCGTCGCAGCTAGCTGCGACGCACGCGGCAGGACGGTGACCGTGGTCGTGTCGGAGCCGACGCCGCCGTCCTTGTCGGTAACGGTGAACGTCGCCGTGTAGGTCCCGGGATCAGCGTAGGAGTGCATTGCGTCGAGCGTGTCCGCTCCGCTTCCGTCGCCGAACGACCAATGAACGGCGAGGCTCTCGGAGTCGGCCGAGCTCGGATCACTCGCGTGCCCGGCCAACGTCGCCGGTACACCCCACGGGACGGCGGTGACCGCATCTGCTACGGCGGTCGGCGGGACGTTGGTCACGACCACGTCGATCGTCGCCGTCGCGCTGCCGCCGCGGCCGTCGGCAACTGCCACTGCAACCTTGGCGATCGCGGGCCCGTCGTCCGCGGCGAAGGTCGCCGTCTCACCCCCCGCGACAGGCGTCGCCCCCGTCCACGTGTAGGTGATCGGGTCGCCGTCCAGATCACTGGCGATCGGGATGAGCGTCAACGGAGCTGCTCCCTCGTTCACCGGGCCGGCGGGCGCGAGCGTGACGACCGGTGGAGCGTTGACGGACAACGTCACGGTCGCGACGTTCGAGTTCAGCCAGCCGTCGTTTGCCCTGAACGTGAACGAGTCCAGGCCGTAGTACCCCGGCTCAGGGGTGTACATCGCCGCCGCGCTCCCGTCGCTCGTCGCCGTGCCGTGCAACGGCTGCGCGACGATCGAGAACGTCAGCTGCTGGCCCAGGTCGGGATCCGTGGCCGAGAGCGGAACCGACTGCGCGGCGCCCTCCTGGACGACTGCTGTCGACGGCCCGGCGGTCGGCTGCGTCCAGTCGTGGAAGATGCGCCACCCGGTGTTGAAGGATGCGCCGGGGAGATCGCCGGTGCACCACGCGAGATCCGCACCGCATGCACCCAGGCCCGCGTCGGAGGTCGGAGCGTCGCTTGCATGGATCGCGGCGGCGATCCGGTCGGCGATGAACGCCGACTTGGTGTTGAAGTCGGCCGTCGTCAGTCCCGGATTCGCAGGGCTCCAAGCGAAGCCGAACGCCTGGCTCGAGCGGCCGTCCTGCTCGTGACGGAACGCATACACCTGTCCGGCGGTGTACGCCGCAGCAAGCGTGTAGTCGACTGCCGCCGCCGGCCACTCGTATGTCGACGACGACCACGCGGCGTTCCCCAAAGGTGCGTCCGCAGCGGCGAGGTACGAGGCCGTGTCGCCGACCGCGTACGTGCCGGCGCCCGAGAAGTCGACGAAGTGCTGCAGGTAGTCGGCGGTCGGAACGAGGCGGTCGCCCGGCGTCGTGCCGGGCACGGCCCACTTGTCGATGCGACCGTAGGCTTCCTGCGAGACGAAACGCACGTACTGCGACATGTCGGACCAGAACGCCTGGTCGCCGAGCCAGTCCTTGAGGTTCGCCCGGTACGTGTCGAAGAACGTCGTCCCCTGGCCCATGTTGCTGATCCAGACGAGGCCCTTGACCTGGGGGCCGCCGTCGCCGTCGTAGAGGCCGTGGACGAAGTCGCGCATGTTCTGGCGGCTGGTGCCGGTTCCGCCGCGAACCGCAGACGTGAACTCGTTGACGGCCCAGATGTCACCCACGGCAGGGTCGAACCCGCCGACGGTCGGCGAGTCCATCCTCCGACGGGCCTCGACGCCGGCGTCGTACCAGCTGCCGTTGCCGTCGGCGACCCACTTCTTCCACGATGTGGTGTCGGTGACGTTGACCTCGTTTACGGCGTGAAACTGCGCGCCGAGCGCCCTGATCAACGGCGCCTGGTTTGGTCCCCGTGGTTTCGTCTTGTCCGACGCAATCGGCGGGATCGAGACGTAGTAGTTCGCGCACGAGGACGCGTTCGCCCGCATCTTCTGGGCGATCCGCAACCAGTCGGTTGGGGCGTAGAAAACAACGTCGGTTGGGATGCACGCCGTCGACTTACGCATGTGCGGGAGCGCCGGCGGAACGAAGTTGGCACTCCACTCCGGATCGAGCGAGGGCACAACCGGCATGTTCCCGATGCACTCATTGGCGCCACACCCCTGGGGGTCGCCCGCCGTAGAGGCGGCCGGCACTGCAAGTGCCAGAACTGCCGCAAGGAATGCCAGAAGCGCATAGGCCTTCATGGCTTATCCCCCTTCTGTCGATACGGGCGAAGCTACAACTTCAGTCGTCGCGCCTCATCCGCGGAAACCATGACTCGAAAGCCTGAACGCAGGACGAACCAGCCCGTTCAGTTACCGTGGAGGAGTACGGCGCTGCTGCGCGGCTAGCTCGTGGTTTCCGACGTGGCAGCTATTGCCGTCTTGTGGCGTGCTCGGAAGTTGCGTAACTTCGACTTGAGAGTCACCTAGGAAAAGGAACCAGCGCGATGGCGTTCCGCTACCGGCTCTATCTCGAAGACGGCGAGGAGATCGGCACGTTCGAGACCTTGGCGCCGACATGGCGGATCGGCGACGAGCTCTACAACGACGACCACAACCGCTTCCGCGTCACCGCCACGATCCCAGCAGACGACTTCGGCAGCGAAGACTTCAACGGTCTGCTCGTCGTGGCGCCGCTCGCACTCGCTGAACCGTAAGCGGGCGGTGTCGCGCGGGCCGACTCCGGTCTAGCGCCGCAGGTAGGCGTCGCTGCCGTCGAGCCAGTCTTCGCGCGGCGGCGTGAAGACGTCGACGTCGAGCGTCTCCTCGAGCGCCTCTGCAGTGTGCGGGACGTTCGGCGGAATGGTCAGGACCTCGCCGGAGTGAACGTCGACGATGTGAGACTCGTCGTCGCCGAGCCGAAACCGGAGCAGGCCCTCGAGGATGTACGTGAGCTGCTCGTTGTGGTGCGCGTGCTTCGGCACGATCGCGCCTTTGGCAAGGTAGACGTGCGCGATCATCAGGGAGTTGCCTGTGATCAGCCGTCGCGCGATTGCCGGGTTGAGCTCCTCCCGCGGTAGCTCGTCCCAACGGTAGTGCTTCGCGCCGGTCATCACACCATCCTAGACACCCTCCCCCGACGTGAGACGCAGCCACTTCCCGGCGGCAAGCCCGAGTCCGGCGACGAGCAACAACAGCCCCGCGGTGCCGGAGCGGTTGCCCTCTTTCCAGATAGCGAGCAAGCGGCTGAATCAGGACGCCGGCCAGCGCACACAGCGCGGTGATCGCGGCGGTCACTGCCGTGCCGTCCACTGCGTGCTCGGTGCCAATGACGCTTGGCAGAAGCGCAAAGGCGATTGCAGGAGCGGTGAAGACCCACGGCGCCATCGGCGCCACCACTCGGCGGAAGCGCGGACTGTGGAGGCCCGGCAGGGAAACCCGCCGCGGAGCACGACCCGTGCCGGTCGCCACCGTCTCGGGAGCGTTCCGCAACAGGACGAGCATCCCAATCATCAGGAAGATGTGGGGCAGGTAGGGCAGGATCGTCGGCGCCGGCGCCCACTGTGCGAGCATGCCGGCCACAAGTGGCCCAAGCGCGAAGCCGGCGGTCATTGCGATCGCAGCGCGCCGCGCCGTCACATGATCGGTGGCCGTGCCGAGGGGCGGACGCGAGAGCTCGCGCAGCCAGGCCGTGCCGGTCGCGAAGACGGCGCCACTCGCCACTCCTGCCGTGAGGCGCGCGGCGAACAGCAGAACGACATGGTGCCCGCCCGCAGCGAGCAGCGAGCTGGCCGCGAGCGAGAGCGCCGCAGCGGGGATGATCACGGTCCGTCGCCCGAGCGCGTCGGACAGTGGCCCGGCGAGCAGCAGCCCCGGGATCAGACCGAGGGCGTAGAGGCCGAACATCGCCTCCAACGTGCCCGTGCCGAGATCGAGCGACTGACGGTAGACCAGCAACATCGGCGTGAACTGATTGGCGCCCCAACCGGCGCCGAGCAGGATCGCCGCCGCAGGTAGCCACACGATCCGCGGCAACGTGGGCTGGTGGCTGTCCCTGGTCGAAGCTTGCGCGGCTGTCAATTCCGCTCCTCCATTGGTTCAATGATCGAACCAATCGACCGTAGCAAATCGAAGTTCAGTGATCGAACCTCTAGCCGCTATAGTGGAATCGATGCTCGGCAAGGACTACGAACGCCAGGACTGCTCCCTGGCCCGCAAGTTGATCCCGGCTCGTAGTGGCAACCGTCGGCCACGGCAGAACTAGACTGACGCGGCCGTCCGGCCCCAGGAAGGCGGACGTTGACGGCGCAGGGACACCCGAGGGCGATCTACCAGCGAGCGATCGAGCACGGCAACCTGCTCGTCGCCGAGACAACGCTGCGCGAGCTTGGCCGGCCGACGCTGGTCGAGCTGCTCGAGCTGACGGCGCTGATCGCGCAGAAGGATCCGCGCCGGCATGGCCGGGTCGCCACACGATGGCTACAGCGCTACCTCGAGCTGCGCGGCGACGCAACGATCGACGAGGCAATCCTCGTGGCAGCGGCATTACAGGAACTCGCCGGCCACTCGCACGGAGTTGCGCTGACGACGCTCCGGGACATGGCCGATGCGGCGTCTGGCCGACGACGCCCCCACGGCACAGCGTGAACGCCGAGGCGGGCCGGCGTCAGCGCCTGGCGCACTACCCGGCCCTTGCCGATTCTTGCCGGGGGATCCTCAACGAGCGGAGTCGTCGATCGCGAGAACGTTGTGCGCGATCACCGGACGCGAGAAGCCCTTCGGCGTCAGCTCGCTCATTTCTTCCACCCCGACGAATTGCTCTACCGCTGCGAGGACGCGCTCGGTGACCAGGATCTGCCCGTCGCTCGCAGCCTCGCAGAGACGGGCTGCCAGGTTCGTGACCGTCCCGATCGCCGCGTAGTCGGAGCGCCCCTCGAAACCGACGCGCCCGAGCGTGGCATACCCCTGCGCGATCCCGACGCCGAAGCCGAGCACATGGCCCTGCTTTCGCCAGCCGCGGGCGATGTCACCGATCCGGGCACGCATCTCGACTGCCATCCGAACAGCCCGCGCCGGCCCATCCGCGCACGGGACCGGGTCATTGAAGAACACCATCAGCCCGTCGCCCGTGAATCGCTCCAAGGTTCCCTCGTAGCGGAAGACGAGCTCTCCCAGCGCAGCGTGATACTCACGAAGGACGCTCATCATGTCCTCCGGTTCGACTGTCTCGGCGAAGGCGGTGAAACCGCGCAAGTCACAGAAGACGACGGTGATCTCGCAACGATGGCTCTCGAGAATCGATTCGTCACCCTCCGAAACGATCAACTCGGCCACCGTCGGCGAGAGAAATCTCTTCAGTCGCCCGATCCGGTCGATCTGCTCGACCTGCGTCTCGACCCGCTGCTCCAACTCTCGGTTCCATCGGGTGAGCTGCCGGCTCGCGAGCTCGAGCTGGTGGAACAGTCGTGCGTTTTGAATCGCGACCGCGGACTGGTTTGCAAAGGTCTCGACCAGCTCGATGACCTTCGGCGAGAAGGCTCCGACCGCCCGGCGTCGGACGACCAGCGCTCCGAGAATGGCGTCTTCACGGACGAGCGGCACGGCGAGCATGGAGTGCCAACCCGCGCGTGAGAGTTGCGCCAGGTGCGCGTCACCGGGTGCCTTGTCGATGTCAGAGACGGCGATGGACGTTCTCGTCGAAGCAGCGCGTCCGACCAACGTGTCTTCGAGCCCGACCCTGGTAGCGCGCAGCGCATCGAGCAGCTCTGCGCTCGTTCCGCAGGCGGCTCGAATGTGGAACTCGCTCTCCGCTTCGCCGAACTCGAAGATCGATCCACCCTCGGTCCCGGACAGCTCTACGGCGTGTGTCACGATCGTCGACAGCACTTCGTGCAAATCGAGCGTCGAGTTCACCGCCTCGCCTACGTTGCGCAGAGCCTCGAGCTCTTCGACCGACTGCGCGAGCTCGTGGGTTCTCAGCTCGAGCTGCTTCATCAGGTTCGCGTTCCGAATCGCGATCGCTCCCTGGGCGGCGAATGTCGTCGCGACTTCGATCTCGCTCGACGTGAAGGGATCCACCTTCCGTCGCCAGAGCGAGATGACTCCGATGACTTCGTTGTCACTCAACATCGGAACCGCGACAATGCTGCGGAAACCCCCGAGACGCTGCGCCTCCGTCCACTCGTAGGCCGGGTCGGCGAGGATGTCGACGATCAGCACCGGACGGCGCTCGAGCCCGACGCGGCCGACGAGAGTTCCATGCCCGAGCGAGATGGCACGCGCGGCGATCAAGGCTCGATACTCCTCCGACCCGCCTGCTGCGGACGCAAGTCGGTAGTGATCCGAGTCGTGGGTGAAGATCTGTGCTGCGTCGGCGCGGCAGAGCCGCACCGCGTGCTCCACGACCGTCTCGAAGATCGGCTGGAGCTCGAAGCCGGGGCGACCGATTGCCTGGATCACCTCGTTCGTCGCGGCCTGCTGCTCGAGCAACGCGGAGTGCGTGCCAGAAAGCGCGCCTAGCTGAGCCTCTGTCGATACCTCAGTCGAGGACCGGGCCGTCACCGTTCACTTGCCAGCGCAAGCGTCGTAGCGGCGCCGAAATCGGGTGGAAGGAACTGCGAGATACCACCCTCCTGTCGGACGGACACGCAAAACGCGCCCCGAACCAGAATGGCACATTCGTCACGAGATTCCAACAGGACGCTCGAGCCTCACCTGTGAGCCTCGCCGAGCGGACACGATCACGGAGCGACTCGAGCAGATGCCAAGGAGAACCGAGCTGCGGGGCGAATCTCGTGGGTAGATGCTGCGGCAGGCGTTGGGTGCGCGGTGCGCGCGTGTCGGCGCGTCACAGCCGCATGCTGCTCACGCTGGTCGCGGCACTGGTCGTCTTCGCCGTGGCAGCCGGGGTGGCGCGCGCGGAGGGCAGCGTCCAGCTCTACCCGGTGAATGCGCCCTGTGCGCCGAACTCTGCGGGCGGGAGCTGCCGCGCGAACATCGAGTGGCGGACCGACGCGTACGGTCCGGCGCCGGGTGCCCAGGTGCGCCGCCGCTCCTACATGCAGGTGTACGCGAACGCCGGCGAGGTGCTCGCCATGGGGTCGAGCGCGATCGGCGTCGGCAGCGGGGACATCCTGGTCTACAACCCCGGCGTCGTCACGGACTCGAATGCCGAGCCGCTCCCGGCGCTCGTGACCGGGGTCAACGGCTTTCGCTGTTCCGACCAGCGCACGGCGAGCGGGATTGCCGCGCAGGGCAGGATCACGAGTCGCGCTCAGGAGCTCGCCGGGCCGCAGGCGGTCGACGGGAGCGGCAACCTGCCGGGCTATGTCCCTTGCTCCTATGTCGCACCGACCACGGGGATCTACGGCGTCGCCTTCTACGGCCCGGCGGGCGACGGCTCGGGAGTCGACGGCGGCGTCACCGCCGACATCAATCTCGCGGCTGCGGCCAACTTCGACGCCACGCAGGGAACGTCGATCGCCGCCTGGGATCTGACGGTGCGCTCGAGCGTCTCCTCCACGACCGGCGTCACTGGGCGGCTGTTCACGAACGCGTTGATCGCATTCACGGGTGACAACGGCCGGCCGGTCAACGCACGCCTCGAGGTCGTGACCCTCGACGGCTTCCACTACCGGGTCGATACGCGGGGGATCGATCCGAACGGCTTTGCCTTCTACGGCAACCAGGTGGGCTTCCTCGACGGCGACGGCGTAACCCCGCTGTACCACGACGCGCTGGGGACGACGAGCAGCAGCGAGCTGACCGGGCTCGCAGGCGGCGTCACGTTTGCCGCACCGGCGTTCCCGATCTTTTTCGGAACGCCCGCGAGCGCAACGCTGGCCGCGTTGAACATCCCGGCCACGCCGGTTGCGCCCGTGATCTCGAGCGTCTCGTTCGCCGGGAACATCTCGGGCAGCACGAGCTCGCTCGGTGCGGGCGGGACGTTCACCTTTACCGCGAACGTCGGCGGCGTCTATCAGATCGTGATCAGCCGCGACGGTGTCAACTTCGACCCGGGCGCTGCTCAGAACCGCGTCCTGCGCGGCGTGAGGACGTCGGGAGCGCAGACGGTGACGTGGGACGGCAAGGACAACAGCGGTGCGAACTTCCCGGTCGGTGCCGGGTATGCGGTGCGCGCGAGCCTGCATGCGGGCGAGTACCACTTCCCGTTGATCGATGCGGAGAACTCGACGCTCGGCGGCCCGTCCTTCACGCTCCTGAACCCGCCCGGCGGTGTCTGCTCCGGTGGCTCCTGTACGACCGGCTACTACGACGACCGCGGCTACCACACGCTCGGCCCGGCTCCGGCGACGGTCGGTTCGCTGCCGCCGCCGGACCTGCCGTTGTGCGGAACCGCTCCCCCGGCGGCGCCCGATCACAGTGATCCGGTCACCGGCTACGACACGACCAGCGCGCTTCGCGCCTACGGCACCAACACGGGCGGCAACACGAACGTCCCCTGCACGGGCTCGTTCGGTGACGTGAAAGGTCTCGACGCGTGGACCTACTTCCCGAGCACGGTCGCCTCGAACTCGCTCGACATCGTCAGCTCCGCCGACGTGAGCATCACGAAGACACACACCGGCTCGTTCACGGTCGGCGTGAACGGCACCTTCCTGCTCGCCGTCGCGAACGCCGGCGTCGACACGTCGGGTGCGCTGACCGTGACCGACGCGCTCCCGGCCGGCCTGGGCTACGTCTCCGGGACCGGCGCCGGCTGGACCTGTGGCGCCGCGGGCTCGACGGTCACCTGCTCGAATCCCGCCGGGCTTGCATCGGGCGGATCGACCACGATCACGCTCACGGTCTCGGTCGGGCCGGCCGCCGCGCCGGGAACGACGAACACCGCGAGTGTCACTGCCGTCAGGGCCGACGCGAACACCGGCAACAACACGTCGAGCGACCCGGTGAGCGTCACCCCGATCCCGCTCGCGGTCGACGACACCGCCACGACGCCGCAGGACACGGCTGTCACGATCGGAGTGACCGCGAACGACAACCCGGGGAAGGCGCCGGCGACCATCACCTCCCAGACGGCTCCCGCGCACGGCTCGGCGACGTGCACGACGTCGGGCTGCACCTACACGCCGGCCGCCGGCTTCACGGGCGTCGACACGTTCGACTACACGATCACCGATGCCAACGGCCTGGACCTCGACCGCGCGGGTGACGATCACGATCACGCCCACGCCGACGGCGGCTGCCGCTGCCGCCGACCCTGGCGACAACCGTCCACGGCCCGGGCTCGGCTGCGCCCGGAGGGGTCGTCGACCTCGTCGCAGCAGTTCACAACAGCGGCCCAGCCTCTGCAGCAGGGTCGAGGGTGACGCTGACGGTGCCGACGGGCTTCACTCTGCGCCCGGGGACGATCGCGATCGACGGCGCCGCGGCCGGTAGCGCCTGCGTTGTCACCGGAGCCTCGTTCACGTGTCAGCTCGGCACGCTCGCCTCCGGAGGCACGGTCCAGATCACCTGGCAGGCGAACGTGAGCGACCAGATCGCCACGGGCGCTTACGTGGTTCGCTCGAACGCCCGCTCGACGACCACCGACGCCGTCCCTGCCAACAACCCGTCCAGGTGGCTGATCCACGTCAAGCAGAAGGCAGGCCCGGCCGGTGCGCCGAGACTCGCGGTTCGCATCACGGCGCTCAGGAAGACGGTTCGGCCGGGAGACCTGCTCGCAGAGCAGCGTGATCGTCTCCAACGGCGGCACCGCAACCGCCAGGAACGTCGTCGTTTGTGTGCCCGCGCCCGGTCACGCGACGTTCGTGTCGGCGCCTGGGGCCGTGTTCCGACGCGGCAGCGCCTGCTGGTCGATCGGCGCACCTCGGCGCTCATGCCTCGCGCCGCTTCGTCGTGGTCATGCGTGTCGACCGCACGGCGAGCCCCGGCACGATCCGCGCTGTCGCCGTCGCGACCCGGCAGGGTGGGAGGCGGCCGGTGAGCAGCCACACCGCAGTCACGGTGCTGCCCGGGCGGGCGCCGGTTCGTCCCGGCGGCGTCACCGGGTGACCGTGCGGCAGCCGGCCGCTCTGCTCCTGGTCGCCGCACTCGCCTCGGCGGGCGCAGCTCACGCAGTTGGGAACGACCGGCCGAGCAGGGGCACGGGTGCCGAGGTCGCCAGAGTCGTCGCACTCGCCGTCGTGCGACCGCTTCCAGGCGCGGGCCCGATCGTGCGCATGCTCGCGACGCGCACCAGTTGGAGCGGCGCCCGGCAGCAGCTGCTCGTCCTCGCATCGCGCACCGGACCCGACGGTCGCCCGTGGCTCCTCGTCCGTCTCCCCGGCCGCCCGAACGGATCCTCGGGCTGGATCCGGCGCGACCGGGTCGTCGTGCGCCACGTTCCCTGGTGGATCGACGTCTCGCTCTCGCGCCGGCTGGTGCAAGTCTTCCGAAACGGGACGCTCGTGCGACGGTTCCACGCCGTCGTCGGAGCCCCGAGCACACCGTCGCCGGTCGGTCTCTACGCGGTCTATGAGGCCGATCCGCAGCCGAGCGCAAGTGCCTTCGTCGGCTCGTGGGTGATCCAGCTCACCGCATTCTCTCGGACGTGCTCGACAACTACGGCGGCGGCCCGGGCCGCGTTGCGATCCACGGCCGCGGCGGCGCGAGCCTCGCCGATCCGCTCGGCACCGCCCGTTCGCACGGATGCATCCGCTGCCAATCTCGACGTGCAATGGCTGGCTCGGTCGGCCCCGGCGGGGAAGCCCGTCCGGATTCGCCGTTGACCCTCGCCCGACGCGGGTCGCGACCAGCGGTCTGCGCCGGTCGCGCCTCGCGTCTCGGCACTAGTCGGACGGCTGGACGATGATCAGCGAGTTTCCGTCCGGGTCGCGCAGCCAGAACATCGGCGGCACGGGGCCGCCCCAGCGGGTGACCTCCTCATCGACGTCGGCGCCGGCGGCCTTCAGCGCCGCGTGGTCGGCGTCGACGTCCGTGGTGTCGAGGCAGATGCCCGTCTGGCTGCCGCCGGCCGACTCGCCCTGCGGGCGGCGGAGCGAGGGCGATCGTCGTCGCCGTACCGGGCAGCGCGACCTCGACCCACCGCATCGCCTCGCCCATCGGCACGTCGACGACCTTCTCGAAGCCGAGCGTGTCGACGTAGAAGTCGATCGCGCGATCGGTGTCGGCGACGGTGACGCAGACGCGGCCGACCTGCGAGAGATTCAGCTTGGCTGCCACCTTCGGCATGTTGAGCCTCCTGTTCATCGGGATGTGTCTCTTGGACGACTGCCGGAACGGAAACTCATCGGTGCCGGCGCGCTGAGTTTCGGCCGCCGGCAGAGTCTGTATCCCGGATGACGCAACTGCAGAATCTCCTTCGGACGGCAGTCGAGAGCGGCGCGGTGCCGGGCGCCGCCGCGCTCGTTGCCCGCGGCGAGGACGTCGAGATCGCCGAGCGCGGGCGAGATCGAGCCGGATTCGATCGTCCGGATCGCCTCGATCACGAAGCCGATCACCGCGGCTGCGGTCATGCTCCTCGTCGACGACGGGCTCGTGTCGCTCGACGACCCGATCGCGCGGTGGCTGCCCGAGCTGGCGTCGCCGCGGTCGTCGTGCGGACGCCCGAGAGCGCGATCGACGACGTCGTGCCGGCCGCGCGCCCGATCACGGTCGAGGACCTCCTGACCTTCCGCGCCGGCTGGGGCTTCCCCTCCGACTTCTCGCTGCCGGCGGTGGTCGAGCTCTTCCAGAGGCTGCCGGTGTTCGGGCCGCGAGAGACGCCGGACGAATGGCTCGCGACGCTCGCGCAGGTGCCGATGCTCCGCCAGCCCGGCGAGGCGTGGCTCTACAACACCTGCTCCGACATCCAGGGCGTGCTGGTCGCGCGCGTCTCGGGCCAACCGCTGCCGGAATTCCTCGCCGAGCGCATCTTCGAGCCGCTCGGGATGACGCGACACCGGCTTCCACGTCCCCGCAGAGAAGCTCGACCGGCTGCCGCCCTACCACGCGCCCGATCCCGCGCTCGACCGACGGCAGGCTCTGGACGGAGCCGCCGATCTTCCCGTCGGGCGCCGGCGGGCTCGTCTCGACGCTCGCCGACTGGCACCGCTTCGGGCGCATGCTGCTCGCGGACGGCGGCGGTCTCCTCTCGCCTCGATCGGTGCGCTCTGATGACGACCGACCACCTGACCCAGGAGCAGCGCGACGCGTCGACGTTGTTCCTCGAGGGAGCCGGCTGGGGCTTCGGCGGCGCCGTCGGAGCCGACGGCCGCTACGGCTGGGTCGGCGGCACCGGCACGGCCGCACACGTCGTGCCGGCGACCGGCACCATCGGCATCCTCCTCACGCAGCTGCAGATGACCGGCCCGACGTCGACGCCGCTCATGCGCGAGTTCTGGCAGTACGCGTTCGGAGCCTCCTAGCGGCTCAGCCGAGCTCGTCGATCAGGTCGGCGATCGAGTCGACGATGCGCGAGGGCCGGTACGGGAACCGCTCGGCTTCGTCACGGCTGGTCGAACCGGTGAGCACGAGCACGGTGTGCATTCCCGCCTCGAGACCCGAAACGACATCGGTGTCCATGCGATCGCCGACCATCGCCGTCGTCTCCGAATGCGCGTCGATCGCATTGAGGGCGGAACGCATCATCAGCGGGTTCGGCTTACCGACGAAGTACGGCTCGACGCCGGTCGCCCGGCTGATCAACGCCGCCACCGAGCCGGTTGCGGGCAGAGGACCATCCGGGGTCGGCCCGGTCGCGTCGGGATTGGTGGCGATGAAGCGTGCGCCGGCACCGATCAAGCGGATCGCCTGTGCGATGCGCTCGAAGCTGTACGTGCGCGTCTCGCCGAGCACGACGTAATCGGGGTTGCGCTCGTTCAGCGTGTAGCCGGCCGCGTGCAGCGCGGTCGTCAGGCCGGCCTCGCCGATCACGAACGCCGTCCCGCCCGGCCGTTGGTCCTCGAGGAACCGGGCGGTGGCCAGCGCGGACGTCCAGATTGCGTCCTCCGGAACATCGAGACCGGCTGGCTCAATCTCGCCGAAAGGTCGCGGCGCGTGTAGATCGAGTTGTTCGTCAGGACCAGGAACGGCAGCTCGAGCTCCCGGAGCCTGCCGAGAAACTGGGCCGCGCCGGGAATGGTGTGTTCCTCGTGAACGAGGACACCGTCCATGTCCATCAGCCAGGAGCGGATCTCACGCTGCCGCATTGCCGCTCATACTCGCATGCTTCGCGCTGCCTGCCTCCTATTGTCGGCTCGGCCCGGCGCAAGTAGGCTCGCTCCCTGTGAGCATCCTCGGAAATCGTGTCCTGCGGAAGGAGGACCCGCGCTTCCTCCGCGGCGAAGGCCGCTACGTGGAGAACCTGCCGCTCGAGGGCGCAGCCGCCGTCACCTTCGTCCGCTCCCTGCTCGCGCATGCCCGCATCGGCGAAGTCGATGCCTCGGCCGCCGAGGCGCTCCCGAACGTGCGGTCCTGACCCACGCCGACGTCGACCTGCCGCCTGTTCGGGCCGCCGCCGTTCCCCGGGTCTGAACCAGGCCATGGGCCGGCCGCTCGTCGCCAAGGACGTCGTCCGCTTCGTCGGCGACATCGTCGCGATCGTGATCAGCGACGACCGCGCCACGGCTGCAGACGCCGCCGAGCTCGTCTCGTCGACTACGACCCGCTGCCGGCGTCGTCAAGCCGGAGGAGGCCGCGAAAGACGAGACGCTGCTCTTCCCGGAGGCCGGGACGAATGTCGCCGCCCGCTCCGGCTCGCCCGACCACGACGAGAAGCTGTTCGACGGCTGCGACGTCGTCGTCTCGGGCACGCTCGACAGCCAGCGCATGGCGCCGTGCCCGCTCGAGCCGCGGTCGTGCGCCGCCGAGCTCGGCCCCGACGGCCGGCTCACCGCCTGGCTGTCCACGCAGACGCCGCACCAGGACCAAATGCGGCTTGCGGAGACGCTCGGCCTCGAGCCGGACCAGATTCGGGTGATCGCCCCGGATGTCGGCGGCGGCTTCGGCGCCAAGACGTTCAACGTCGAGGAGACTGCTGCTCGTCTGGTTGCATGCAAGCTCGGCAGGCCCGTGCGCTGGACGGAGACACGCAGCGAGAGCATGCTCGCGCTCCCGCACGGCCGTGCGGAACACCTCGATTTCACCATCGGCGGGACGCAGGGAGGGCAAGGTGCTCGCCTACCGGCTCGACTCCCTGCAGGACGCCGGCGCGTATCCGGCGCTCGGCGCGTACCTGCCGAACCTGACGGCGCTCATGTCGAGCGGCGTCTATGCGATCCCGCGCATCGAGTTCGAGGGCAGCTCCGTCGTGACGAACACGACGCCGACCTCCGCCTTCCGCGGCGCGGGCAGGCCCGAGGCGACGCAGGCGATCGAGCGGGCGATCGACATGTTCGCCGCCGAGATCGGGATCGATCCCGCCGAGGTCCGGCGGAGGAACTTCATCCCGAAGGACGCGTTCCCGCACACGACCGTCACCCACGCGGCCTACGACTCGGGCGACTACGAGGGCGCACTCGAGCTCGTGCTCCGCTCTGCCGGCTACGACGAGCTGCGCGCCGAGCAACAGCGACGGCGCGACCAGGGCGGCGTGAAGCAGCTCGGGATCGGCATCTCCAGCTACGTCGAGATCACGAACGGGATCAACGAGACCGAGTTCGGCGAGGTCGAGATCACGGAGGACGGAGGCGCCATCGTCCGCACCGGCTCGTTCTCCCACGGCCAGGGCCACGAGACGACGTTCGCGATGATCGCCGCCGAGCGGCTGGGGCTGCCCATCGAGAAGGTGACCGTCCACAAGGGCGACACCGACGAGATCGCCAAGGGCACCGGCACCTACGGATCGAAGTCGACGCAGATCGGCGGTGCGGCGGCGAGGCTCGCGGCCGACGACGTGGTCGAGCAGGCGAAGAAGCTCGTCGGC
Source organism: uncultured Thermoleophilia bacterium (assembly GCA_963823265.1). GTDB lineage: Bacteria > Actinomycetota > Thermoleophilia > Gaiellales > Gaiellaceae > PALSA-600. Next base: position 195,838 of record CAWGLA010000011.1, on the reverse strand, counting down.
GACTACCTCGAGACCAGTGTCGCCGACATCGTGCTCGACACCGCGCTCGGCCCCCTCCACGTGGCCGGCGCGCCTTCGCGCTCGCTCTCGTGGGCGGAGCTCGCCTCCCGCGCCGCCGCGGACGAGCGGCTCACCGAGCTGAAGGCCGAGCACGAGTTCCAGGCCGCGCCCAGCTTTCCCTTCGGCGCGCACGTCGCCGTCGTCGAGGTCGACACGGAGACCGCACGAGTCGAGCTGCTCCGGCTCGTCGCCGTCGACGACGCGGGCACGCTGATCAATCCGCTGATCGCGGAGGGCCAGGTGCACGGCGGCGTCGCCACCGGGTGTCGCCAGGCGCTCTACGAGCAGGTCGTCTACGACGACGACGGGAACCCGCTGACCGGCACGTTCGTCGGCTACGCGTTCCCGTCCGCCGCCGACCTCCCGTCGTGGGAGGCGGTCGAGATGGAGACGCCGACCCCGAACAACGCGCTCGGCGCGAAGGGGATCGGCGAGTCCGGAACGATCGGCTCGACGCCTGCCGTCCACAACGCCGTCGTCGACGCGCTCGCGCCGTACGGCGTCCGTCACGTCGACATGCCCGCCAACGGCGAGAACGTCTGGCGCGCGCTTCAGGAGGCGAAGGCATGACGAAGATCTCGCTCACCGTCAACGGCACGCGCCGCGAAGCGGACGTCGAGCCGCGGCAGCTCCTCGCGTACTTCCTGCGCGACGAGCTCGGGCTGACCGGGACGAACGTCGGCTGCGACACGAGCTCCTGCGGAGCGTGCACGGTCCTGCTCGACGGCGAGTCGGTCAAGTCGTGCACGGTGCTTGCCGTTCAGGCGGACGATTGCGAGGTCACGACGGTCGAGGGCCTAGCGGCGGGCGACGAGCTGCATCCGGTGCAGCAGGCGTTCCACGAGGTGCACGCGCTCCAGTGCGGCTACTGCACGCCCGGGTTCGTGCTGGCGACCATCTCGCTGCTCGAGGAGAACCCGAATCCGTCCGAAGAGGAGATCCGCCTCGGGCTCGAGGGCAACCTGTGCCGCTGCACCGGATACCACAACATCGTCCGCGCGGTGCAGGCTGCAGCGAGGGCCGGCGCATGATCCCCGCGGTCATTCGAGTACGAGCGGGCAGGCTCGGTCGACGAGGCGCTCGCGCTGCTCGGTGGCGACGAGGACGCGAAGTTCCTCGCGGGCGGGCACTCGCTCATCCCCGCGATGCGCCTGCGCATCGCCCGGCCGTCGCTGCTCGTCGACATCGGCCGGCTCGACGACCTGGCCTACGTTCGCGAGGACGGTGACCGGCTCGCAATCGGCGCGCTCACCCGGCACGCAGCGCTCGTCCGCGATCCGCAGCTTGCGCAGCACTGCAAGCTGATCGCGCAGACAGCCGCGCGCATCGGTGACCCGCAGGTCCGGCACCGCGGCACGATCGGCGGTTCCGTCGCACACGCCGACCCGGCCTCCGATCTGCCGACGATCCTGCTCACCCTCGATGCCGATTTCGTCGCGCAAGGAACGGACGGGATGCGGACGATCCCAGCGGCGGAGTTCTTCATCGGTCCGTTCGACACAGCGCTCGCGAGGCAGGAGCTGCTCGCCGAGATCCGTGTGCCGAAGGTGGCGGCGGGGACGTACCTCAAGCATGTGCGGCGGGAGCAGGACTGGGCGACGGTCGGCGTCGCCGCCGCCCGTGTCAACGGACGCGTGCAGATCGGCCTGACGAGCATGGGAGCGACACCGCTGCGGGCTCGCCGCGTCGAGGATGCGCTCGCGGCAGGAGCCTCGGCGGCCGAAGCGGCCGCGCACACCGCGGACGGCACGGAGCCGCCGAGCGACGTGAGCGCGAGCAGCGAGTACCGCGCTCACCTCGCGCAGGTGCTCGTCGGGCGCGCCGTCGCCGAGCTCTAGGGCGAGGTCAGCGGCCCAGGCGCGAGCGCAGGAGCGGCAGCACGTCTTCGGGCTCGGGATAGCGGCCGAGCATCGACTTGGTGAAGACCAGCTCATCACCGACATGCACGTCGAAGATGCCGCCGCGCCCTGGTACGAGCTCGACTGCGCCGACGTCGGCGGCGAGCTCCTCGAGAATCCGCGCCGCCAGACCGACGGCGTTCGGCAACGCGCTTCAGGGAACGCAGTACTCGATGCGGACCGAGGGGCCTTGGGCCATGGCGCATCGTACCGAGCGGCTTGGGCGTCCCGGCGGCCGTCAGCGGCGCAGCCGTCGCCCGGTCTGCCGGAGCTCGAGCCCCACCTCGACGAACGCGTACAGAACCGCGTACCCGACGAGCAGGAACGCAGTGAGGACAACGAGGACGGCAACCATCCGCGGGTGCTGGAACGGGTCCTCGAGCTGGTTGCTGATCACATGCGCGACGCGGCCGGGCCGCAGGAGCGCATCCCAACTGTTGAAGCGCACGAACCGCCCCAGGTAGACGCCGAAACTCGAGAGCGCCAGCGCCGCCGCGACCACGACCCACGACCACGCAGTCCCGAGCACGCTGCGGACGACCATCTGCACGAGGTAGAGCGACGCAAACCCCAGCAGAAGTGCCGTCCACGCGAACGACGACAGCATCAACGCGTCGTACCAGAGCGGCACAGACGACCTTTCTCCGACGTGGATGAAGTCGGTCAGCATGTACGGCGCGTTCGGAAAGAAGAGGAGCCAGAGCAGGAGCAGCACGATCACGAACAGGTCGAGCCCCCGCCGCCGTGCGCGCGCGAACGCCGCCCCGGCGCAGACGAGCGGCACCCAGGCGAGGAACAGGTTCCAGACGAGGAACTGGTAGAACGAGTCGCCGGTCCGCTCCATCCGGACCTCGAGCGTCGCGACGCAGAGCGCGGAGGCGGCGAGGAGAGCCAGGACCGCGAGCACGCGGCGGTCGCGAGCAATGGAGACGCGCGTCGGCACTCCGGCTGAGGCTAACGGTTCGGCCAACGCCTCAGCCTCGGCGCAGACTAAGGTCGTGTCCGTGCTCACCGGAGGCTGCATGTGCGGCGCCGTCCGCTTCGAGATCGACCGGCCGCTCGTGTCGGCGGGCTACTGCCACTGCACGCGCTGCCAGCGGCGAACCGGCACCGCCGCCTCCTGCTCGGCGCGGACCGAGCCGGGCTCTCTACGCGTCACTCAGGGCGCCGACTTGCTCGCCGCATACGAACCGGGGGGCGACGGGTACGCAAAGTTCTTCTGCTCCTCCTGCGGCTCGGCGCTCTGGAGCCGGCATCCGGTCGACCACCAAGTGATCGGCGTCCGGCTCGGCGCGATCGACGGCGACCCCGGCGTCCGCCCGTCGTACCGGCAGTTCGTCGCGTCCGCGGCGTCGTGGGAGCCCATCCCCGACGACGGGTTGGAACGATTCCCGGAACGGCGGACCGCCAGCTAGTCCTCGCGGGAACAAAAGGCGCGGGCACCACGGCTGGATCGAGCCGCGCTCGAGCGCCTTGCCGGGATGACCGGGCAGGCGTACGCTTTCTTCGACAGACAGGACTGCGGCTCGACCGAAGGACCAGAGTGACCCAACCCGCCGAGCCGCCGGCCGCAAGAAGCGCAGAGCGCGACGATCGTCTGCGCCTCGACTATCAGCAGACAACCGGCCTCCTGGGCGCGATCAACGACGTCCGCTTCAAACTGCTCGCGCTGGTCCCCACGCTCAGCGGCGCCGCCGTCGCGGTGCTCGGTCGTCCGAGCTCGACGGCGGAATTGCTCGGCGTCGGCCTGATCGGCCTGATCGCCACGGTCGGAGTGCTGCTCTACGAGCTGCGGAACACCCAGCTCTATCACTACGGTCTCAGGCGAGCGCAGAAGCTCGAACGAGAGCTCGGCCTGATGTCACTCGACGACAACACCGGGGCGGGCGGTCTGTTCTCCGACCGCCCCGGCACCGCGCTGCGGCTGTTCGGCGTCCTCCCGGTCGACCGCGATGCAGGCTTGACGCTCGTCTACAGCGCGGCGATCGCCGGCTGGACCTACCTGTGCGCGTGGGGAGCGCTGCACGCGCTCGGGCTGGGCGATGCACGGCAGGTCGGAGGGGCGATCGGGATCGCCGTCGGGCTTCTGCTCGTCGTCGAGCTCACCCGCGCCCGGGAGTGACGGCGCTCAGCCTCCGAGGCCCGGGAAGTCGGGCGAGTCGAAGTGCTTCAGCTCGTACGGCGGGCCCTGCGGCTGGTAGATCGTCACCGTTGCGTAGTAGGCGCGGCCCTTTCTCGGCGCAGGGACCCAGACCGACCAGTCGCCGGCGTCATCGTCGTTCGCCGGTATGAGCGTGTAGGCGCTGTTCTCCGACGCGACGAGATCGTTCGTTGTCGCGTCGGAGAGCTCCCACCGCAACGGCAGCTTCTTGTGGCGCAGCCCGACGATCTCGTAGTGAAAGCTGACCATGACCCCGGGGCGACTGAGATAGGTGCGGCTGAGCCCGGCGGGGATCGGCAGCTGCTGGCGCTGCAGGTACCGCTTGAAGGTGACCGGCTGGAAGACGCGCTTGTCGGTGATCGTCGCCTTCGAGGCATTCGACGGCGCCTGCGGCTTCCAACCCGGCTTGAAGATGAACACGAGCGCGACCACGCCTCCGATCAGCCCGACGAGAGCCGAGGCCTGCCCGACCGACGGACGGCGGAAGGAGAATCTCGCCTTCGTCGACGTCGCCTGTTGATCGGCGGCGTTGCCGGTGGTCACTTCGGCCTCGGCAGCAGGATCGCACGCGTCGGCAGGACGAGTGTCCCGCCGTCGGGGTTGACGAGAGTGATCTTCAACCGGTACGCGCCGCCCTTCAGCCTCCGCGCGACCGTCAATCGGACATTGTTGGTGCCCGGCGTGACCGCGTACCGGCCCCGGGCGACGACCGTCCGCTGACTCGCCAGCGCCAGCAGAACCGACGTGGGCCTGTTCACGCGCAGCTTGACGAGGATGCGCCGGGCGTGCCCGCCACGCTCGATGCCCACGCCGGCGACTCGCGCCGCCAGTGGGCAGGGCTGCGTCGCTGCGGAGATCGACGCTCGCGCCGACCGATTGCCCACCGCGTCGGCCGCGTCGACGGCCAACGTGTAACGACGGCCGCAGACCAGGTTGGCGAACGCGTAGGTGGTGTCGGTCGTGTCACCGGCGGTCGCATCGTTCAGGTAGAGCCGGTAGCCGGCGACGGCCACGTTGTCGGTCGATGGTGACCAGCCGATCTGGAGGTCCTTGCGCGTCGCCGCGATCAGCTTCAAGCCGCCCGGGCTGCTCGGGGGGCTCGTATCGCGATCGAAGACCGCCCTGATCGAGGTGATCGGACCGACCGGGAACGTGCAGCTGGTCTGCGTCTTCGAGCAGACGCCGTTCCAGCCGGAGAACACCGAGCCCCGGTCCGGCGCCGCGGTCAACGTGAGCGACTTCCCGTACCCGTACTGACGCGAACAGACCGTCCCGCAGTCGAGGTCGCTCGCGCTCACCCGGCCGCTGCCGCTGCCTCCTCGTTTCAGCTGGAACTGGACGCTGATCGTCGTCGGGAGCTGCGGCAGGTCGGCGTCGTCGCCGACGAAGTGTGCTCCGGCCCAGGTCGTCTCGTCGTTCACGGTGATCGTGCAGGTCGTCGCGTTCGTGGGCTCGCAGCCGGGATTCCAGCGGTCGAACGTTCCCCCCGCGTTCTTCACGGTCAGCTTGACTGTCGTTCCGGGGGCGAACTCGAAGCAGTACGCAGCGTCGCCGGGTCGCTGGTCCTCGGGACATTCCTTGCCGGCCGGATCCGCCGACACCGTGCCGGCGCCGTCCGACGACAACTGCACGCCGAGCCGCAAGGGATTGAACACGGCGACGATCGAGGTGGTGTCGTCGTCCAGGCTCAACGTGCAATCCCCGGGCACCGGACAATCGGGAGTGCTCCAGGAAGACAACACCCTGCCTTGATCACTGCTCGCCGTCAGCTTCACATGGTCGCCGCGGTCATATGTGAGCGTGCAGGAGTCCGAATCGTGGTTGGCCGTGCACTCGCTGAAGTCGTTGTTGTCCGGCGGTGTCACGGAGACCGTGCCAAGGCCGCGAGGGGCGATTTGCAAGGTCACCTCCGCCGAGGCACGGTGCCCGGAGGCGAACGCGAGCGCCGCAACCAGTAGGGCTGCCAAAAACGCCCCGACAAGCGCCGCAGCAACGACCAAAGGACGGACGGACACGTGTCCCCTCCCCTCGCTGCCGAGCTCTCACGTTCGCACCTCCCAGGCGTTGTGTCAATCCCTACGAGCCGCCCGGTCGCGGCAGCTCAGTGAGGCGAGCCTTCGGAAGCGCGGACGGCCGCAAAGAGCGCCTCGGTGACGCCGAAGCCGCGGCCGACGAGAGATTGGAAGCGCGCGACGAGCAGAGCCGCCAGCGTCTGCTCGTCGAGCCTGTTGACCAGCGCATCCGTGAGCTGCGCGTCGGCCGAGAGCAGGCGTTCGAACGAGGGTGCCGCAGTCATCCTGAACCTCCGTTGCACGAGGGGTGGAACTGAGGTATCGGCGCGAGCCGGCGAGAAGTTGAGGTTCGGCGCTGGAACGCCTGCGAGAATGCCGTCGTGACCGGCGACAGGACCATGCGAGAGGAGCGGCGGGTCGTCACCGCGCTCTGCGCCGACCTGGTCGGTTCCACCCGCCTGACCGAACGCCTCGATCCGGAGGAGGCGCGCCTCGTGGTCGGCGAGGCGGTCGCGCGGATCGTCCACACCGTCGAAGGCTTCGGCGGCACCGTCAAGGACCTCGCCGGCGACGGCGTGCTGGCGTTGTTCGGAGCGCCGACCGCGCACGAAGACGACCCGGAGCGCGCACTGCGTGCGGCCCTCCAGATCAGCGACGAGATCGGCGCCTACGCCCGCGAGGTCGAGCGCAGCTTCGACATCGACGGGTTCGGGGTGCGGGTCGGCGTCAACAGCGGTGTTGCGGTCGTCGGGCCTGTCGGCGCCGGTGGACGAGTCGAGTACGGCGCGACCGGCGACGTCGTCAACGTCGCCGCGCGACTGCAGGCGGAGGCGGCACCGGGCGGCGTGCTCGTCGGCATCGAGACGAAGCGCGCAGCCGAGCATCTCTTCCGCTGGGGGCCTGAACAGGCGCTTGCTCTCAAGGGCAAGTCGGACGAGGTACTCGCCTGCGTGGTCGAGGGTTCGCTCGCCTCTCCGGCACCGCCTCATGAGACGCGGCTCGTCGGGCGCGACGCCGAGCTCGCCGCGGCGCAGACAGCCGTCGACGCCGTGCTCTCCGGCGCAGGCGGTGTGGTGTTCATCACCGGCGAGGCCGGGATCGGCAAGAGCCGCCTCGTCGCCGAACTGCGAAGCAGCGCCAACCGCACGGACGACGGACGGCGGCTGATCTGGCTCGAGGGCCGCTGCGTGTCCTACGGCGAGACGATGCCGTACTGGCCCTTCCGTGAGCTGGTCCGCGAGTGGCTCGGCGTGTCGCTCGACGACCCCGAGCTCCGCACACGACTCGCCCTGCGCCGCGCGCTCGACGAAGTGGCCGGCGAGCGCGCGCAGGAGTTCTATCCGTATCTCGGCTCGCTCCTCGGCCTGACGCTCGAGCACGAGGCGCATGCCAAGCTCGCGGAGCTCTCGCCCGAGGCGCTCCAGTACCGGACGTTCGAGGTCGTGCAGCAGTGGTTGCAGCAGCTCTCCGCCGAGAGCCCCGTCGTCGTGGCGCTCGAGGACGTGCACTGGGCCGACCCGACCTCGCTTCAGCTCGCGGAACGGTTGCTCTCGCTGGCCGAGGAGGACGCCGTGCTCCTGCTCCTCACGATGCGGCCGGATCCCGACCACGCGTCCTGGTCGATCAAGGAGCTCGCAGCTCGTCGGTTCCCGCACCGCACCCGCGAGGTGGCGCTCGAGGCGCTCGGGGGCGACGCCGAGGCGGAGTTGCTGCAGTCGCTCGTCGGCCGCGACACCCTGCCGCCGAAGCTCGAGGCACGGATCGCGGCCGAAGCCGAAGGCAACCCGTTCTTCCTCGAGGAGCTCGTGCGCTCGCTCGCCGACTCGGGCGCCCTGCAGCGGGTCAACGGCGGCTGGCGCTTCGACCACGAGACCGCGGTCGAGGTGCCGGCGACGGTGGAGAAGGTGATCCTCGCCCGGGTCGACCGCCTGACCCCCGACTGCCGCAACGTCCTGACCGCGGCGTCGGTGCTCGGCCGGCAATTCGGGCTGCCGCTGCTCAACGGCGTCACCCACGAGCGCGACGACCTGCGCGACTCACTGCGCGAACTGCAGCGACTCGACCTCCTGCGCGAGAGCCGCCGCTGGCCGCAGCCCGAGTTTCGCTTCAAGCACGTCCTGATCCAGGAGACCGTCTATCGCACGGTCGTGGGAAGCGAGCGGCGCGCACTGCACCGCGAGGCGGCCGAATGGCTCGAGCAGCGCCGAGACGAGGGTGGCGACGAGGTGCTCGGCCTGCTCGCCCACCACTGGCTCGCGACCGACGACGAGGAGAAGGCGATCGACTACCTGACGAGAGCCGGGGACAAGGCACGGCAGGACCATGGGCTGGACGAGGCGATCGACTACTACGAACAGCTCCTGCCCCTCCTCGAGCGCCGCGGCGAGTCCCAGGCGATCGCGCTCGTCCTGTTCAAGCTCGCGCTCGCACTGCACACGTCGCTCCGCTTCGCCGAGGCGAATGCCGCCTATCAGCGCGCGTTTGCCCACTGGCAGCCGCCGAGCCCGGTCGCCGCTTCCGGCCTGCTGAGGATCGGGACGAGCTTCCTGCCGAACGACCCCGATCCGCGCTCGGCGATCGCGTGGCCGAACATCCAGCTGTGCATGCAGCTCTTCGATCGGCTCGTCGAGGCGTGGCCCGAGCGGACGATCGTGCCGTCGCTCGCCGAGCGATGGGAGATCTCCGATGACGGCCTCCGCTACCTGTTCCACCTCCGCGCAGGGCTGGAGTGGTCCGACGGCCGCCCACTCACGGCGCACGACGTGGAGTTCGGGATCAAACGAGTGCTCGACCCGGACGAGCCCGGGTCGTCGGTCGCGATCTACTTCGTGCTCGAGGGAGGGCAGGACTACTACCTGCGGCGAACATCCGATTCGGACCGGATCGGCGTCAAGGCGCTCGACGAGCGGACGCTCGAGTTCCGGCTGATCGCCCCTGCCCCGTACTTCATGAGCGTGATGAACCGGCCCGACGGCGGCCCGCAGCCGAGACACGCGATCGAGGAGCACGGCGCTCACTGGGCCGAGCCCGAGCGGCAGGTCGTCAGCGGTCCGTTCCGCATCGCCGCCCGCACCGACGACGTGTTGACCCTCGTCCGCCGTGGCGCCTATCGCAACGTGGCGCGCACGGGCAACGTCGAACGGGTCGAGCTCGTCGGATCGACCCTGCCGCACGCTCTCGAGCTCTACGAGGGCGGCGAGCTGGACATGATCGCGGTGCGCTACACGCCACGGCTCGCCGACCAGGTGCGCGAGGACCGCGACGACGCCGTGATCGGGCCTGCCGCCTGGACCGCGTACCTCGCCTTCGACCACTCACATCCGGCGGCGGCGAACGTCGACTTCCGCCGTGCCCTCGCACACGCCATCGACCGGACGGCGCTCGGCGAGCAGCTGCCGACCAATCTGCTGCTCGCAACCGGCGGTCTGGTGCCGCCGGCGCTCCAGGGCCATACCCCCGACATCGTCCCGCGCTACCAGCCGGAGCTCGCGCGCGAGTTGCTCGCCCGCTCCGGCGTGCAAGGGGTCGTGCAGCTGGCCGGGCTCGACCAGTGGGCCGACATCATCGAGACGATCGCGAACTCGTGGCGCACGACGCTCGGCGTCGAGGTGGAGACACCGACCTGGTCGCCGGACCAGGCGTGGCGGCTTGCGCGCCCGTGGGAACAGTTCATCGCGCCGATCGTGATCACCGGCTGGTTGCCCGGTTACAGCGACCCGGAGTATTACCTGCGCCTGCTCCTGCATTCCGCGTCGAAGACGAACGAGGGCGGCTACGCCCACGCGCCGTTCGACGAGCTCATCGAACGCGCTCGGCAAGACCGCAGCGACCGGTCGAGGCTCGAGCTGTTCCACGAGGCCGACCGGATGGCGGTCGCCGACCAGGTGGCGCTCATCCCGCTCGCCTACGGCCGCAGCACTGCCTTCGTGCGACCGGCCGTGCACGGCTGGTGGGAGTTCGGCAAGACCTCTGCGTCGTTCGCGGACCTGACGGTCGACTAGCGCCTCGTGCCCGCCCGCCCGTGCCGGGGAGGGAGCGAATGACCCATCTGCGTCAGTGGCGAAGCGTGGGTCATCGGTTAGAACACGATCAGTCGGCCGTCGGCCGGCCGGCGGCACGAGCCGCTCACGAACGACGCAGGAGCGAGATGAGCAGCGCAGGGACGGTCACGCCCGGAGGGGACGCTCCCACCGGCGGCAAGAGAAGACACAGCCGCAGGCTCGGCTGGGCCTGGTTCGCCGGGGCGGACACGCGCGTACTGGAGCTCGTTCCGAGCGAGCGGAGCTTTCTCGACGCACAGGGACTCGTCATCCTCGCGATGGCCTGCGTCACCGGCTTCGCGGTCGCAGTCGCCGGCAGCGGCTGGTGGAACGTCCCGATCACGAACATCCTGTGGCTGGGAGTCGTGTGGACGGTCGTCATCTGCATCGTCGACCGCCTGATCTACAAGAGCTTCGGCACGAGTCGCCGGGCGAATCTCATGCTCGCGGTTCCGCGCGCCGCGCTCTCCCTGATGCTCGCCCTCGTGCTCGGCCTGCCGATGGTGCAGTTCATCTTCAAGCCGTCGATCTCGAACCAGTTGACGCAGACCAGCGCCCTCGAGCAGAAGGACGCACGACGGGCCGCGCTCACCTTCTACGAGCCGAAGATCAAGCAGGCGACAGCGCAGATCGCCGCGATCCAGGCCAACGAGACGGCGCTCGAGAACCGGATCAGCAGGTTCACCCGCCTGTCGGGCTGCGAGAACAACGAGCCGTCCTGTTCGCATACGCACCGGACCGGGTGCGGGCACTGGTGCCAGTACTACGCCAGACAGGCGAGCACCGCGCGCACCACGCTGGAGCGCGACCGAATCGTCGACCGGAGCAAGATCGCCGCGCTCAGGTCGAAGATCGGTGACTGGCAGCAGAGCGAAGCGACCGAGACGCGAACGCGGGTCGACGCCATTTCCCACGACCAGGATCTGCTCGCGCGGGCGCAGGCACTGGCGACGATCGAGCAGCAGCACCCGGAGGTGACCAGGTACGTGCTGTTCGTGCTCGGGCTCTTCGTGTGTCTCGATCTCGTCGCCCTCGTGATGAAGCTGTCGCACCTGCTGGTCGGCGGTGCGGTGTACGAGGAAGTGGCTGCCGAGCTGCGCGAGCGCGACCGGCTCGAGGCGCACCGGCTGCGCGAGCAGACAGCGCTTCTGCGCAGGCGGATCACCGGTGAGGCAGGAGCGGAGGCGGAGGTCGACGAGGTTCGCATCGTCGCCGAGCGCACCCGCAGGATCGCCGCCGAGGGCGCCCCGATCGTCGTCACCTGAAGTCGGTGGCTAGCCGGCGAGCGGGGTGATCAGCGACCGGTACGCCGCCAGCGAGCTCGGCTTCGAGCTGAGGTCGAACACCGAGCCCGACCTGCCCGAGTAGTAGTTCGCGACCACCAACCGCGGATGCCGGCGGATGAACGCCGCCATCCGACCCACGAATTGCGCGTCGTCGACGCCCCACAGGCCCCACTCGCCGATCGCGAACGGCTTGCGTGGATGCGCGGCGTAGAGCGCGGCGGCGGCGGGCCACGCAGCCTTGCCTCCGATGTCGTAGAGATCGTCGCCGACGACGTCGACATAGGCGTCGCCGGGGTAGTAGGCCTGCGCCGAGTTGCCCGGAACGTCGGGCGAGCCGTACCCCTGTGGGTTCCAGATCACCCGCACGTTGGGCACGGTCTCCGGCTGCCGCACGACCGGCGGCAGACCGAGCGACGCGAGCTTCTGGTTCACGGCGGGGCCTCCGTGCACGATCAGGTAGATCCGGGCAAATGCTTTCTTGAACAGCGCGGTCGAGTGATCCGGGCCGCGCGACGAGCCGTCGGCGTTGTAGGCGGAGTAGACGTTCCAGTGGCCGTTCATCTCGGCGAGCGGACGGACGAAGACCGGCCTGTCCCAGCTCGCAAGCGCCCCGTTCAGCGCGAGGAGGAACCCGTCGCCCCGGCCGTGCGCGATCTCGGCCGGGGTGAGCGCCTCACGCACTCCCTTCCTGCTGGTGCTGAGGCCGATCATCGGCTCGTCGAGCATCGTCGAGAGCAGGCGCGTGAAGTACGCCGGCGTCGATCCCTGGCCCCAGCCGACGATCATCAGCCGCGTCGACGAGTGCTGCTCGGTCTGGGTCGCGAACCGGCCCGGGTCGCCGAGGACGCCCAGCCGGATCGTCGTCGATCCGCCCGGCATCCCGAGCGCGGGCACCGGCGCAGCGATGAAGACGATTGCCGCACAGACGGCGAGACCCCGCGCAACCACCGACCGAACTCTTCTTGGCGACTCCGCCCCTCGCATCCCTCGATCGAGGGATCCACCGCTCGAATCAGAGGAGCGAGCCGAGCCGACCGATTCCCTCGTCGATCTGGTCGATGTCGACCATGCTGTAGGCCAGCCGCATGGTGTCGGCGCCACGGCCGTCCGGGAAGAAGAACGTCCCGGGGACGACTCCGACGCCCTGCTCGGCCGCGCGCCGGGCGATCTGCTCCGAGTCGGCGCCGGGAAGCGTCAGCCAGGTGAAGAAGCCGCCCTGAGGCCGGGTCCAGTCGGATCCCGCCGGCAACGAGCGCTCGAGGGCAGCGAGCAGCCGTTCGCACTTGCTCCGGTAGAGCGCCCGCGAGCGCACCACCTGGTCGTCCAGCCAGCCGCGGCGCACAGATTCCTCGAACAGCCGCTGCCCGAGGGCGCCCGCGCACTGGTCGGTGTTCTGTTTCGCGGAGACGAGCCGGGCGGAGATGTCGGCCGGGCCGACCGCCCAGCCGAGCCGAACGCCGGGGAACAGGGTCTTGGACGTCGTCCCTGTCTGGACGACGACGTCGGGAGCAAGGCTCCACAGGCTCGGCAGCGTTTCGTCGAAGAAGCCGAGCTCGCGATACGCGACATCCTCGATGATCAGAAAGCCATGACGGCCGGCGAGCTCCACCAGGTGCGTGCGCCGCTCGAGCGCGAGACTGACCCCGGCCGGGTTCTGGTGGTCGGGGATCGTGTAGAGCAGCTTCGGTCGCAGGCCGCTCCCGAGCCGCCGCTCCAGGTCTGCGACGTCGAGCCCGTGCTCGTCCAGCGCGATCGCGACGAGGTTCGCCTCGTAGCTGCGGAACGCCTGGATCGCGCCGAGGTACGTCGGGCCTTCGACGACCACGACGTCGCCCGGGTCGACGTACGACTTCGTGATCAGCTCGAGCGCTTCGATCGCGCCGCTCGTGATCAGCAGTTCGTCCTCGGCGGGGCGGCGGCCCTGCAGCACCTCGAGCCGACTCGCGAGCGCGTCCAGCGGACCGGCGAGACCGCGGGTCGGCGCGTACTGGAACGCCGTCGACTCGCCCGAGGCGGCGAACTCCTGGAACAACGCCGAGACGCGGTCGCGCGGGAACGTCACCGGGTCGGGGAAGCCGCCGGCGAAGGAAATCAGGCCCGGAACCCCGAGCAGCCCGAGCACGCTGGCGATCCCGTCGTCCGCGTCGCCCCGCGCCCGCGCAGCGAGCAGCGCGTCCCAACGTCCCAGATCAGGCGTCACGGCCAAGCCGTCATCCTAGAGGGCGCCGCGTGCATCGCCCACTCCTGCGACGGAGACGCCCTCGGAAGGGCATGCTTTCCGGATGCGCCTTGGATCGCGAGCCCGGCCTGCGACGGTCGCTGCGGTGTTCGCCGCCTGCACCTTGTTGGTCGGAGCGGCTGCGGACGCGGGTGGAGCCCCCACGACGGTCGCCCTCCACACCATCCCGGGCGCGCGCCTGCCGGTCGTCCAGGTGCTGAGCCGCGCCGCAGGAGCGAAGGGCGGCTACATCTTCGTCGCCGAGAAACAGGGCGGCAAGCCCGGCGGCCCGATGATCGTCGATTCGCACGGTCGGGTCGTCTGGTACCACCAGATCGCCCCACCGCTCCAGGCGACGGACTTCCGTGTCCAGCGCTACCGCGGCAAGCCTGTGCTCACGTGGTGGCAGGGGATCGAGAGCGTCGCCGGAGTCGGCAAGGGCTCATACGAGATCTACGACCTGTCGTATCGCCACGTCGCGACGGTCCGAGCCGGCTCCGGTCTCCGCGGCGACCTGCACGAGTTCCAGCTCACGCCGCGAGGGACGGCGTTCATCACCGCGTACCGCGAGGTCGCGGCCGACCTCAGCGAGATCGGCGGACCGAAGCAGGGCTATGCGAGCGACAGCGTCGTCGAGGAGATCGATATCGCAACCGGCCACGTGGTCTTCGAGTGGCACAGCATCGACCACGTGCCTTTCTCCGAGTCGACCCAGGCAAACCACGAGCCCGCGCGCCATGCCACCAAGAAGCGGCCGCTCGACTACTTCCACGTCAACTCGGCGGCGGACGGCCCCGGCGGGACGATCCTGATCTCGGGACGGAACGTGTCGACCGTCTACCTGCTGGCACGCGATGGGCATATCGTCTGGCGCCTCGGCGGCAAGCAGAGCGACTTCACGCCGAAGGCCGCCGTCCGGTTCGCCTTCCAGCACAACGCACGCCTGCACGGCAACCTCCTCAGCCTGTTCGACAACGGGGGCATCCCGCGGGTGGAGCCCTTCTCGCGGCCGCTCGTGCTCCGGCTCGACATCCCGGCCCGGCGGGCGGCGATCGTCCGGACCTTCCAGCCTCCGAAGAAGATCGCGTCGCCGTACGAGGGCAACCTCGAGCTCCTCCCGGACGGCGGCGCGCTCGTCGGTTGGGGCGGCATCCGTCAGGTGAGCGAGTTCGCGGCCGACGGGCGCCTGTTGCTGCAGCTGAAGCTCCCCTACGGCGACACCTATCGCGCCTACCTCGGCTCGTGGTCGGGGCGGCCGACCACACGTCCCGTCGTCGCGGTCGACGGCGGGACGCTCTACGCGAGCTGGAACGGGGCGACGGGCATCGCCCGCTGGCAGGTGCTCGCCGGCGTCGACGCTGCGCATCTGGAGCCGGCCGGCGACCAAGCGTGGTCGGGGCTCGAAGCGGCGATCGCGCTCGACGGCTCGGCGAAGGCTGTCGCCGTCCGCGCACTCGACGCCCACGGCAAGGTCCTCGGCACCTCGAACGTGGTGGGTGCCTGAGCAGGGCTAGATGTAGTTGCCGCCGTCCGTCGGGGAGGACGGCCCGTAGAGGGCGCTGTTCGCCTCGTGAACCGCGGTCACATAGCCCGACCGCTCGTAGCTGTCCTCATCCGTCCCGGGCGGCACGGCGAGCATTCCGCGCAGCTCGTCGACGTCCTCGAACCCCTTGCCCTTCATCCAGTCGCTCAGCCCGTCGAGCAGCACGGCCGCATGCGCAGCGCCGTGCCGCAGCAGCGCCGAGGCGGTCATCACGACATCTGCGCCGGCGAGGAGGTACTTGGCCACGTCGGCCGCGGTGTCGACTCCGGTCGTCGCCGCGAGCGAGGCGCGCACCCGTCCGCGCAGGAGCGCGATCCAGGTGCGGGGGAGCCGCGCTTCCGCCGGGCTCGAGAGGCCGACCTGCGGCACGACGGCGAGCCGGTCGGGGTCGATTTCGGGCTGCAAGAAGCGGTTGAACAGGACCAGCCCGTCGGCGCCCGCCTCGTCGAGGCGCAACGCCATCTCGCCGGTCGAGCTGAAGTACGGGCTGAGCTTCACCGCCACCGGGATCGTGACGGCGTCCTTCACACGTGCGAGGACGTCGACGTGTCGCTGCTCGACGTCGCGTCCCGAGACGCGCGGGTCGCCCGGGAGGTAGTAGATGTTCAGCTCGATCGCGGCGGCGCCGGCATCCTGGATCGCGCGCGCGTAGTCCACCCAGCCGCCGGGAGTCACACCGTTGAGGCTGCCGATCACCGGGACGTCGACGGCCGACGAGGCGCGTTCGACGAGGCTCAGATAGCGGTGCGGGCCGCGCTCCTCGTCGGCGACCGCGGGGAAGTAGGAGAGGGACTCCGCGAAGCTCTCGGTTCCTGCGTCGACGAGTTGCGCGTTCTGGGCCGCTTCTCGCAGCACCTGCTCCTCGAAGAGGGAGTAGAGGACGACTGCACCGACGCCCGCATCGGCGAGCCGGCGCACCCCGTCCACCGTCAGGGACAACGGGGACGCCGACGCGACGAGCGGATTTCGCAACGAGAGGCCCAGATACCTGGTCGAGAGGTTCGTCATCGATCCTTCCGTGCATCGGCGGCGAAGTGCCGGGCGCCGCTCGTCGCCATCTGCTCGTACACGTCCCAGCGCTGGTCGACTGCGTCCTCGGCGAGCCCGTGCAGCCGCTCCGCCTCGGCCGGGTCGCTGTTCGTCAGCGTGCGATAGCGCAGCTCGCGGTTCGTGTAGTCCGAGAGCGGGATGCGTGGCCGCGGCGAGTCGAGGAGGAACGGATTGCCGCCCTCGCTGCGCACCATCGGGTCGTAGCGGATCAGCGGCCAGTAGCCGCTCGCGACGGCGCGGTACTGCTGGTCGAGCCCGTTCCGCATCTCGATGCCGTGTGCGATGCAATGGCTGTAGGCGAGCACGAGCGACGGGCCGTCGTAGGCTTCGGCCTCGCGGAACGCACTCAGGGTCTGCTGCGGATCGGCGCCCATCGCCACCCGGGCCACGTACACGCTGCCGTAGGCGATCGCCTGCAGCGCGATGTCCTTCTTCGGCACCGTCTTGCCCGCGGCGGCGAACTTCGCGACCGCGCCGAGCGGCGTCGACTTCGACATCTGGCCGCCCGTGTTCGAGTAGACCTCGGTGTCGAGCACCAGCACGTTGACGTTCCGGCCGCTGGCGAGCACATGGTCGAGCCCGCTGGAGCCGATGTCGTAGGCCCAGCCGTCGCCGCCGACGATCCAGACGCTCCGGCGGACGAGATGATCGACCACGCTGAGCAGGTCGCTGACGGCGGGGCCGGCGAGCCCGCCGAGGCGCTGCTTCAGCTCGGCGACCCGCTCGCGCTGCTCCCGCAGCTCGGATTCCCGCAGCTGCGGGGCCGCCAGGAGCTCGTCGACGAGCTCCGGCCCGATCGCAGCGCGCAGCTCGCCGAGGCGACGGCGGGCGAGCTCGAGTTGCTGGTCGGCGGCGAGCCGGAAGCCGAGCCCGAACTCGGCGTTGTCCTCGAAGAGGGAGTTCGACCAGGCAGGGCCCCGTCCGTCGGCGCCGGTCGTCCAGGGCGTCGTCGGGAGGTTGCCGCCGTAGATCGAGGAGCAGCCGGTCGCGTTCGCGACCATCAGCCGGTCACCGAAGAGCTGCGAGAGCAGCTTCAGGTACGGCGTCTCGCCGCAGCCGGCGCAGGCACCGGAGAACTCGAAGAGCGGCTCGAGGAACTGCGTGCCGCGCACGGTGCCGAAGTCGACTCGCGAGCGATCGCTCGCCGGCAAGGTCTCGAAGAACGCGATGTTCTCCCGCTCGGCCGCGACCAGCGGCTCACGTGGTTCGAGGTTGATCGCTTTTCGGCCCTGATCGCCCGGAGCGACGATGGGGCACGCCTGGACGCACAGCTCGCAACCGGTGCAGTCCTCGACGTACACCTGCAGCGTGTAGCGGGTGTCGGGCAGTCCGACCGCGTCCAGCGGCGCCGACCGAAATGCGCCCGGTGCCGCTTCCAGGTTCGACTCGTCGTAGTACCTCGAGCGGATCACGCTGTGCGGACAGACGAAGCTGCAGTTCCCGCACTGGATACAGAGGTCGGCGTCCCAGACGGCGACGAGCTCCGAGATGTTGCGCTTCTCGTAGGCGGTCGTGCCGCTCGGATACGTGCCGTCCACGGGCAGCGCACTGACCGGCAGCTCGTCGCCTCGACCGGCGAGCATCGCCGCGGTGACGGTACGGACGAATTCCGGCGCGTGCTCGGGAACGACGGGGGGCAGCCCGCGCGTGGCTGTCGGAGCGACCGGCACTTCGATCCGGTGGAGGCCGTCCACCGCCCGGTCGACCGCGGCCTGATTGCGCTCCACCACGTCTGCGCCCCGCCGGCCGTAGGTCTTCGCGACGGCCGCCTTGATCCGGTCGAGAGCATGCTCGCGGGGCAGCACGCCCGAGACCGCGAAGAAGCACGTCTGCAGGATGATGTTCGTGCGGCCGGCGAGGCCGACCTCCTGCGCGATCCGTCCCGCGTCGATCGCATACAGGTCGATCTGCTTGGCGATGATCTGCTCCTGCACCGGACGGGACAGCGCGTCCCACACCTCGTGCGGCTCGCGCGAGCAGTTGAGCAGCAGTGTTGCACCGTCGGCGGCGCGTCCGAGCACGTCGACCTGGTCGAGGAGCCCGAACTGGTGGCAGCCGACGAAGCTCGCCTGGTGCACGAGATACGGCGCGCGGATCGGCTGTGGTCCGAATCGCAGGTGCGACACGGTCTGCGAGCCGGACTTCTTCGAGTCGTAGACGAAGTAGCCCTGCGCATGCAGGCCCTGCTCGTCGCCGAGAATCTTGATCGTGTTCTTGTTCGCACCGACCGTTCCGTCCGAGCCGAGACCGAAGAAGATCGCCCGCACGGTGTCGGCCGGCTCGATGTCGAGGCTCGCGTCGTACGGCAGGCTGGTCCCCGAGACATCGTCGTTGATGCCGATCGTGAAGCGGCGCCTCGGGCGTTCGAGCGCGAGCTCGTCGAAGATGCCTGCCACCATGCCCGGCGTGAACTCCTTCGACGACAGGCCGTAGCGACCGCCGACGATCCGAGGCATCACGGCACGATCGCCGTCCCCGAACGACTCAGTCAGGGCGGCCACGGTGTCCAGGAAGAGCGGCTCGCCGATCGAGCCCGGCTCCTTCGTCCGGTCGAGCACGGCGATGTTCCGCACACTCGCCGGCAGCGCGTCGACGAACGCCTGCGTTGGGAACGGCCGGTAGAGCCGCACCTGCAACACGCCGACACGCTCACCGTGCTCGTTCAGCGACGCAACCGTCTCGGTGATCGTCTCGCCGCCCGACCCCATCACGACGAGCACCCGCTCTGCATCCGGGTGGCCCGTGTAATCGACGATGTGCATGCGACGGCCCGTGCGCTCGGCGAGACGCGCCATGGCGTCCTCGACGGCGTCGGGCACGCGCGCATAGAAGGGATTGACGGTCTCGCGCGCCTGGAAGTAGACGTCGGGGTTCTGAGCGGTGCCGCGGATGAACGGCCGCTCCGGGGAGAGTGCTCGGTCGCGATGAGCCTGCACGAGCTCCTCGGGCACGAGCGCGCGCAGGTCGTCGTCGGAGAGCAGTTCGATCGTGTTCAACTCGTGCGATGTGCGGAAGCCGTCGAAGAAGTGCACGAACGGCACTCGGGTCCGCAGCGTCGCGGCCTGGGCGACGAGCGCCAGGTCATGGGCTTCCTGGACCGACGCCGAGGCGAGCAGGGCGAAGCCGGTCTGACGGACCGCCATCACGTCGGAGTGGTCGCCGAAGATCGACAGGCCCTGCGCCGCAAGCGACCGGGCGGCGACGTGCAGGACGGCCGGGGTCAGCTCGCCGGCGATCTTGTACATGTTCGGGATCATCAGCAGCAGGCCCTGAGAGGCCGTGAAGGTCGTCGCGAGCGCGCCGCTCTGCAGCGCACCGTGCAGAGCGCCGGCGGCGCCACCCTCGCTCTGCATCTCGACCACCGAGGGCACGCTGCCCCAGACGTTCGTGCGGCCCTGGCTCGACCACTCGTCCGCCAGCTCGGCCATGGGCGAGGACGGCGTGATCGGGTAGATGCAGCAGACCTCGTTCAGCCGGTAGGCGACCGATGCCGCAGCTTCGTTGCCGTCGATCGTCGCGGGCACTCGGTCAGCGCTCCGCGACCATGTCGATGGCGTGCACCGGGCACTGCTCGAAGCACACCGCGCAACCGGTGCAGCGGTCGTAGTCGAACCTGTACCGATGCCCCTCCCCCAGCTTGATCACAGCGTCCTCGGGGCATGCACCGAGACAGCCGTCACACTCGAAGCAATTGCCGCAGGACAGGCACCGTTTCGCCTCGTAGACCGCCTCCACGTCGGTGAGCCCGCCGAGGACCTCGCCGAAGCCGGCGGTCCGTTCCTCGGCGGGAAGCTCGGGCTGCCGGCGACGGGCGGCGTCGCCGAAGTACCAGAGGTGCAGCTTGTCGAACGACGCTTCCGGATGCTTCGCCGCGCTCGAGACCGCGACGCTTCGCAGCCAGGCGTCGATGTGCCGCGCTGCCTTCTTGCCGTGGCCGACACCGATCGTCACCGTGCGCTCGCACGGCACCATGTCGCCGCCCGCGAACAGCCCGGGGCAGCCCGTCTCGAAAGTGCTCGAGACCTGAACCGTCCCGTCGCGCTCGATCTCGACCCCGGGCACCTCGCGGAGGAAGGCGGTGTCGCTCTCCTGGCCGAGGGCCAGGATGACGGTGTCGGCGGCGAGCGTCTCGAACCGCCCGGTCGGCTGCGGATAGCCGGAGTCGTCGAGCTCCATCAGCTCGACCTGAAGCTCAGGGCCGTCGAAGGCCGTGATGGTGCGCAACCAGTTGATCCTGACGCCCTCACGTTCCGCATCCTCGGCTTCCTCGAGATGAGCCGGCATCTGTTCGCGAGTGCGCCGGTAGACGATCATCGCTTCGTCCGCGCCGAGTCGCCGCGCGACGCGGGCGGCGTCCATCGCGGTGTTGCCGCCACCGTAGACGGCGACGCGACGCCCGATCATCGGCTGCTCGCCCGACGCGACGCTGCGCAGGAATGCGACCGCGTCGACGATGCGG
This sequence comes from uncultured Thermoleophilia bacterium, assembly GCA_963823265.1. Classification (GTDB taxonomy): domain Bacteria; phylum Actinomycetota; class Thermoleophilia; order Gaiellales; family Gaiellaceae; genus PALSA-600. The sequence continues at coordinate 175,111 of CAWGLA010000011.1, read as the reverse complement.
CCCGCGTCCCGGGCCGGAATGTCGACGCGCTTGGAGAGATGCGCGCCGACGGCGACGAAGACCGCGTCGAAGCGGCCCTCCTCCCGCTCGGCGACGAGATCCTCCACCCGGTGGTTGCACGTCATCCGGACGCCGAGGGCCTCGATCCTCCGGAGCTCGCCGTCGAGGACGTCACGCGGGAGCCGGTAGGCGGGGATGCCGTAGCGCATCATGCCGCCGGGCTCCGCCCCGGAGTCCCGGATCTCGACGTCATGGCCGAGACGGGCGAGGTGGTAGGCGGCGGAGAGCCCGCTCGGCCCGGCGCCGATCACGAGCACCCGCTGGCCGGTGACGAGCTCGGGCCGGTCGAACTGCCAGCCCTCCTCCAGCGCTAGATCGCCCAGGAACCGCTCCACCGAGTGGATCGAGACCGCGCTTCCGTCGAGGCTGGCGCGGTTGCAGACGCTTTCGCACGGGTGGTAGCAGACACGCCCGTGGATCGCGGGCAGCGGATTGTCCGCGACGAGCTGGCGCCAGGCCTCCTCGTGCCTGCCTGCCTGCGTGTGGGCGAGCCAGGCCTGGATGTTCTCGCCGGCGGGGCAGCCCGCGTTGCACGGCGGCAGCAGGTCGACATAGACGGGCCGGCGCTCACGCACAGGGCCGGTGTGAGCACGGCCGTGCAGCAGATCCGGAAGCGGCGTCACATCCCGCATCGGTTCGCTCATTGCTGGTGCGGGGATCGGACAACCATGGCTTCCAGACTAACCCGCACCGGAGAGACCCGCGGCTCGTTGAATCCCACAGTCACTTGCGGGAAATCCGCCGACTTCAGGCTGGTGGAGGCATCGAGGAGAGCTAAAGGTTTCGGCTTCGGGGGCCGATTCTGGCCGAATGCGGTTGCTGGCGTTCCGGCGAGGGAGCCTGTTGATCCTTGCCGCAATCTTTTCGGGCGCTCTGTTCGCGGTGCACGCCCACGCGCGGACGCAGCGGACCACCGCGCTGCGAGTCACCGAACGCGACTTCCGAATCTCCGCGCCCAAGCAGATGGCAAGCGGCAACCTCGTCGTCACGGTGGACAACAAAGGTCCGGACGACCACGAGCTGATCATCGTCCGCGCCACGACCGCGCGTCTGCCGCTGCGCTCGGATGGGCTGACCGCAGACGAGGAGAAGCTGCGCCCGATCACTGCGGTCGCGCTCGAGCCGGCCGGGCCGGGGGCCGTGCACAGGTTTCGGGTGCAGCTGCGGCCGGGCCGCTACGTCCTCTTCTGCAACATGGCGGGGCACTTGATGGCGGGCATGCGGACCACACTGGTCGTGCGCCGGCGATGAGCCTCCTTCGCACGTCGGGAAGGGCAGCGGCGCTCAAACCGTTCGCCACACGTAGCCGGAGCCCGATCGCGGCCATCCTGATCATCTTCGCGCTCTTCTCAGCGTTGAGCGTCAGCCTGTCGATCCGCTCGACGTCGGGATCGCGGCACAACGCTGCGGTCGTCGAGGTCGCGGCACGCCAGCGAACGCTCGCCGAGCGCTACGTGAAGGAGTCCTGCTCGTCCGCGAGGGCAGGCAGGCCGACCCCGACTACACAGCCGGCGTCCTCCGAGCCGCAGCGCGCATGCGCTCCTCAACGGCGGCACGGCGCCGGCCGTCAACGGAGACGACGACGAGTCGACGCTGCCGGCCGCCACCGACCGGACCGAGCGCGCCCAGCTCCTGCAGGAGGCGCGGCTCGTGCACGACCTCACCGCGACCGGCAGCGCGCTGCTCGCGCACCGGCCCGTCGACCGCGGTTCGCCTGACCGCCCACGAGCACATCGCCGCCCGAGACCCGGTCCAGCGGCTGCGAGTCCTCGCCGCACTGACCTCGAACGTGTCGCTCAACGCGGCGCGCACGATCGCCGGCACGGCCGACCGCAACATCAGGCGACCTGATCACGCTCCAGGTGATCCTCGGGATCGCCGGGCTGTCTGATCGTCGCTGCTGCTCGGGCTGGGCGCTGATCGCCGCGACCCGGCGCCAGACCGCGCACTTCCGCAGCCTCGTCACCTCCTCGACCGACCTCGTGCTCGTCGTTCGGCGCACGGCGGCTGCCGCTACGCGAGCGGTTCGGTGACGGACGATGCTCGGACGCTCCGAGTCGGAGCTGCTCGGCGCAGGCTTCGCGCGCTGCGTGCACCCCGACGACCGGGCGGCGGTCGAAGACAGCCTGCGCCGACGGCCAGGCGCACGAGATCGTGTTCCGCCTCGCAGAACCGGTTCGGCGAGTGGCGCCAGCTCGAGGCGCACGTCAGCGACCTGCGCGACGACCGCCACATCCGCGGCATCGTCCTCAACGCGCGCGACGTCACCGAGCGGGTCCGGCTCGAGGAGGAGCTCACGCACCAGGCCTTCCACGACGGCCTCACCGGCCTCGCCAACCGCGCGCTCTTCCGCGACCGGCTCGACCAGGCGCTCGCGCGCTCGGCCCGCTCGCGCGAGCCGCTCGCCGTGCTGCTCGTCGACCTCGACGGCTTCAAGCAGGTCAACGACACCCTCGGCCACGACGCCGGCGACCAGCTGCTCGAGGAGGTCGCGAAGCGCTTCGACGCGGCGATCCGGCCGAGCGACACGCTCGCCCGGCTCGGCGGCGACGAGTTCGCGCTGCTGCTCGAAGGCGCCGACGAGGCGCGCGCCGTCGTCGTGGCCGAGCGGCTGCTCGAGCGCCTGTCGAAGCCGAGCTCACGTCGCGGGCCGGGAGATGTCGCTCGGCGCGAGCATCGGCATCGTGGTGCACCACGGCGGGCCGGGCCAGAGCGAGGAGCTGATCCGCCACGCCGACCTCGCGATGTACGCGGCGAAGGAGGGCGGCCGCGGCCGCTACGAGGTCTTCCAGCCACGACATGGCGCGCGAGCTGGGCGAGCTGCTCGGGCTCGAGCACGAGCTCCGCCTCGGTCTGCAGCGCGGCGAGTTCAGCGTCCACTACCAGCCGCGAGATCTCGACTCGAGAGCCGCGAGATCGTCGGCGTCGAGGCGCTGCTGCGCTGGCAACTCGCCGACCCGCGGGCCCGTCCCGCCGGGCCAGTTCATCCCGGTCGCCGAGGCGACCGGCCTGATCGAGCCGCTCGGCGAGTTCGTTCTCCGCGAGGCCTGCGACCAGGCCGCGCGCTGGGCGGAAGCGGGGCTGCTCCCCGAGTCGTTCGTCACCTGGGTCAACGTGTCCGGCAAGCAGCTCTCGGCCGGCGGAATCGGCAAGCTCGTTCGGAGCGCGCTCGACGAGGCGCGGCGCTCCAGCCCGCCCAGCTCGGCCTCGAGGTGACCGAGACGGCCATCGTCGTCGAGGGCGCAGCGGGCGACCGGGCGATGCTCGAGCTGCAGGAACTGCACGCGCAGGGCGTGCGGATCGCGATCGACGACTTCGGCACCGGCTTCTCGTCGCTCGCGCAGCTTCGCCGCTTCCCGGTCGACATGATCAAGGTCGACCGCTCCTTCGTGCAGGGCATCGAGCACGACGCCAAGGACGCGGCGATCACCACCCATACCGTCAACCTCGCACACGCGCTCGGCGTGCTCGCGCTCGCCGAAGGCATCGAGTCGGAGGGCCAGCTGGCGTCGATCGACGAGCTCGGCTGCGACCTCGCGCAGGGCTATCTCTTCGCCCATCCGACGCCCGCCCTCGAGGTCACCCGGCAGCTCTCGGATCAGCAGCGCACGAAGGCGTCGACCGCCGCGTAGGCGAGCCCCGCCTCAGCGGCGTCGGATCCGCACGCGCCGCACGTGCAGGACGTACGCGGGCAGGCCGACGATCAGGAACAGGAAGACGAAGCTCGCCCACACCGACGGGTGGCTGATCTTGTTCCGCTCCGCATGGAAGAACACACCGGTCCCGACGCCGGCAGCGGCGAGAAACGCAAAGAGGAACTGGGCCGTCGACACATCGCCCACGCGCCGGCAAGGTACTACGCATCGGCACAGCTGACATGATTGGCCGGTGAGCGTCGGCCCGTCCTGGTCGATCGGCTCGCCCACTCCATGAGGTCGGTGCTCGAGGTTCTCGGGGTCGTCGCTCGCAACCGGGCGCTACGGCGCGTGGAGCTGGCGTACGCAACCTTCAACAGCGGCGAGTGGGCGACGTGGATCGCCATGCTCGTCTACGCCTACTCGCGAGGCGGCGTCACCGAGAGCGGGCTCGTCGCGGCAGGGATGCTCGTCCCGGCCGCGCTCCTGGCGCCCGTCGCGGCAGCCCTCGGCGAGCGCATCCCCCCGGGACAGGCGCTGTTGGTGGGTTATGGGCTGCAGGCCGTGTCCTGTCTCGCAGCCGCCGCCGCGCTGTACGCGGGTGCACCGGCGCTCGCGGTGTACGCACTGCTCGCGGTGATGGCGGTCGCGTTCACGATGACGAGACCGACGCAGGCCGCCTTTGCGCCGGGCCTCGCGCACACACCACGTGAGCTCGCGGCGACCAACGTCGTCTCGGGCACCGTCGAGGGCCTCAGCGTGCTCGCCGCCCCGGTGCTGGCGGGCGTCGTGCTGAACGTCGGGTCACCGGCCACGGTCTTCGCCTGCGCGGGTGTGGGCTGCGCTCTCGGCGCCGTGCTCGTCACGCCGCTGCGAAACGCCGTCCCGGCGGCGGAGCCCGCCGACCCGGACGAGCGAGGCTCGTTCTTCGGCGAGGGGCCCGCGTTGATCCGGCGCGACGCACCGTCGCGGATGCTCGTGCTGCTGCTCGGTGCGCAGTGCGTCGCGCTCGGCGCGCTCGACGTCCTCTATGTCGAGCTCGCCCGCGGTGTGCTGCACCGAGGCGGGGACTGGGCCGGGTATCTGTGCGGCGCCGCCGGGGCGGGCGGCGTGCTCTCGGTGGCGGTGACCGCGCGGCTCGTCGGCCGCCCGCGGCTCGCCGGACCGCTCGCCGTCTCGATCGCCGTGTGGTCGGTCGCCTTCCTCGGACTGGCGGTGGTGCCCGGCGTGGGGGCGGCGCTCGCGCTGCTCTTCATCGCAGGCGGCTCGGAGAAGACGTTCGACGTGACCGGTCGAACCCTGCTCCAGCGCGTGTCACGGCCCGATGCGCTCGCCGGCGTCTTCGGACTGCTCGAAGGGATGCAGATGGGGGGCTTCGCAGTGGGCTCGCTGCTCGCGCCGGCGCTGGTCGCTCTGGGCGGCGCGAGTGCCGCCCTGCTCGGCGTCGGGGCGATCCTGCCGCTGATCGCGCTGTTCACGGGACGCCGGCTGCTCGACATCGACCGCCACGCCACCGTCCCGATCGTCGAGATCGCGCTGCTCCGCACGATGCCGCTGTTCGCCGCACTGCCGCCGCCGACCCTCGAGTCGCTGGCCCGCGCGCTCGAGCCGCTGGCGCTGCCGGCCGGCACCGAGATCATCCGCCAGGGCGACGAGGGCGACCGCTTCTACGTCATCGCCGCCGGTGAGGTCGTCGTCGTCGCCTCGGGCCGCCACGTCGCGACGCTGAAGCGCAGCGATGGATTCGGCGAGATCGCGCTGCTGCACGACGTGCCGCGAACCGCAACGGTCGTCGCCCGCACCGACGTCCAGCTGTATGCACTCGAGCGAGACCTCTTCCTGATCACGCTCACCGGGCATGCCGGGGCTCGCAGGTCCGCCGACGACCTCGCCGCGCAGCGACTCGCGGAACTGCGGGCGCACGGAGATGAGCAGGTCGGGACGACGGTCGCGTGAAGTGGAGCCGGCCTCGAGCTCACAGATACGGGGTGGGGGTATGCTAGGATTCACCCGTGCCGACGACCGCCCAGGCCCCTCCGGGCTATACCGCCGACAAGGACAAGCTGCTCAAGCGGCTCGCCCGTATCGAGGGCCAGGTGCGCGGGGTCTCGAGGATGATCGAGGACGATCGCTACTGCATCGACATCCTCACCCAGCTCGGCGCAGTCGACACTGCGCTCGAGGCCGTGGCGATCAAGGTGCTCGAGGAGCACGTCAAGCATTGCGTCGCGACGGCACTCGCCTCAGGTGACGAAGCCGATGCGAACGCGAAGGCGGCGGAACTGCTCGACGCCGTGCAGCGTTTCGCGAAGACGCGCTAGGCACGGCGAACCGTGAAGCGGCGGAGCCGCAGCGAGTTGGTGACGACGAAGACGCTCGAGCAGGCCATCGCACCACCGGCGATCAGCGGGCTGAGGTACCCGAGCATCGCAAGTGGCAAGGCGGCGACGTTGTAAGCGAACGCCCAGAAGAGGTTGCCCTTGATGGTCGACAGCGTCCGCCGCGAGAGCCGAATCGCGTCGGCTGCACCGCGCAGGTCGCCCGAGACGAGCGTCAGGTCGCTCGCTTCGATCGCCACGTCGGTGCCGGTCCCGATCGCGAGCCCGAGGTCCGCCTGCGCAAGCGCCGGCGAGTCGTTGATCCCGTCACCGACCATCGCCACCACCGCGCCGCCCTCCTGGAGCTGACGGACGAACGCGCCCTTGGCTGCCGGCAGCACATCGGCGACCACATCGTCGATGCCGACCTCCGCTGCGACCGCGCGGGCGACGCTCTCGTTGTCGCCCGTCAGCAGCACCGGCCGGAGGCCGAGCTTCTTCAACGCTCGAATCGCCTCCGGTGTGGACGGCTTGACCGTGTCGGAGACGACGAACACGGCGCGGGCCAGCCCGTCCCAGCCGGCGACGATCGCGGTCCGGCCGGCCGCCTGCGCGCGCCCGAGCTGCTCTGCGAGCGGTCCGTCGACGTCGAGCCCCCACTCCGCAGCGAACGCCGGGCGCCCCGCGACGAACCGCGTGGTCCTCGACGATGCCCTCGACGCCGAGCCCCGCACGGTTCGCGAACGACCCGACTCCAGGCAGCTCTCCGACCGCACGGGCCGCGCCTGCGATCGCGCGCCCGACCGGATGCTCGGAGGCTTGTTCGAGCGCACCGACGAGCCTGAGTGCTTCGGCCCGCGTGACGCCCTCCACGGTCACGATCTCGACCAGCTTCAGCTTGCCCTCGGTGATCGTGCCCGTCTTGTCGAGCACGATCGTGTCGACCCGCCGTGTGGACTCGAGGATCTCCGGGCCCTTGATCAGGATCCCGAGCTGCGCGCCACGACCGGTCCCGACGAGCAGAGCCGTGGGAGTCGCGAGGCCGAGCGCGCACGGGCAGGCGACGATCAGCACCGCGACGGCCGTCGAGAACGCGAACGTCCAACCCGCACCGGCCGCGGACCAGTAGGCGAACGTGACCAGGGAGAGCGCAAGGACGGCCGGCACGAAGACGGCTGAGATGCGATCGGCGAGCCGCTGCACCGGCGCCTTCCCCGACTGGGCCGCGCTGACGAGGTTCGCGATCTGGGCCAACGCCGTGTCGGCACCGACGCGCTCCGCGCGGACGACCAGCCGGCCGCCGACGTTGATCGTGGCGCCCGCCACCCGGTCGCCCTCGGCCACTTCGACCGGCACGCTCTCGCCTGTGAGCAACGACTGGTCGACGGCTGAGCGTCCCTCGACGACCACGCCGTCGGTGGCGATCTTCTCGCCCGGGCGAACGACGAACAGCTGACCGACCGCGAGCTCGCCGATCGGGACGAGGCGCTCCGACCCGTCCTCAGCGACGATCGCGGCCTCTTTCGCGCCGAGCTCGACCAGCGCGCGCAGGGCCGCGCCCGCTCGCCGCTTCGCCCGAGCCTCGAAATACCGCCCGGCGAGCTGGAACAGCACGACGACGGCGGCCACCTCGAGATAGATCTGGTCGGCGGCCGAGGAGCGGGAAGGCAGCAGCTGGAACGGCATCTTCATGCCGGTCTCACCCGCAGCGAGAAAGAACAGCGCGACGACCGACCAGCCCCAGGCTGCGAGAGTGCCGACCGAGATCAGCGTGTCCATCGTCGCGGCGCCGTGGCGGAGGTTCTTCCAGGCGGCGAGATGGAACGGCCACGCCGCCCACAGCACGACCGGCGTGGCGAGCTCGAGTGCGAGCCACTGCCAGTACGTGAACTGGAACGCCGGAACCGCTGCCAGCAGGAGCACGGGCGGCGAGAGAATCGCCGCGACGATCAGCCGGCGGCGCAGGTCCGACGTCCGGTCGGGCTCGTCCTGCGCGGGCTCCCTCTGCGGAAGCCGGGCCGAGTACCCGAGATCCTCGACCGCGCCGACGAGCGAGGCGGGGGAGACCTGCACCGGGTCGAAGTCGACGACGGCTCGCTCGGTCGCATAGTTGACCGATGCGCTCACGCCGTCGAGCCGGTTCAGCTTGCGCTCGATCCGCGACGCACACGAGGCGCACGTCATCCCTTGGATCGGAAGCTCGATGTGCTCACGAAGGATCACGGCACGATGTCGTAGCCCGCGTCGTCGATCGCCTCACGCAACGCCCGGTCGCTGATGCCGGTGCCGGAGACCGTCACGAGCTTGCGCTCGAGGTCGACGATCACCGCTGCGACACCGTCCACCGCGGCGACCCTCTCACCGATCGCGCTCCGGCAGTGCTCGCACGAGACGCCGGGGACGCCGTAGGTCACGACTTCCATCGTAATACCTCCAGGGGGTATAGCAAGAGCATAGCACCGCCCGTCCGTCGCGGTAGGGTGAGAGCCCAAGCACCCCGTCAGGAGGTCGGCATGAAGGGCTCCGACAAGCCGAAGAAGCCACAGAAGAAAGCACCGCAACGCTCGCTCAAGGAGAAGCGGAGCGAGAAGCGAGCCGCGGCCGCGAAGAAGTCCAGCGGGCTCGGCTGAGCCCGAGAAAATCCCCATCCCTGCTACGCTCCATGCACTTCGAGCGAGTACCGGATGCGCCTTCTTGCGCCTCCTCTGCCCGTTCTTTCAAGGTAGAGGGAGGTGTAAGTACATGGCAACAGGAACCGTCAAGTGGTTCAACGCAGACAAGGGGTACGGCTTCATCACCCCTGACGAAGGTGGCAAGGATCTGTTCGTCCACCACAGCGCGATCACCGGCGAGGGCTACAAGTCTCTCGACGAGAACGCGAAGGTGCAGTTCGACGCTGCCGAGGGCGCCAAGGGCCCCGAGGCTCAGAACGTCTCGCTCGTCTCGGCCTAGCGCCGACATTCGGAGTGCGGGGGCCTCGGCCCCCGCACCCGCTCTTCCACTTCGACGCGCGCACATCGCGCAGGAGGGAGTCGCATGCGCGGCCGGCTGATCTGGTTCAACCCCGAGAAACGTCACGGGTTCATCCGCACCGAAGACGGCGAGCGCTTGCGCGTCGAGGAGGCCGGCTTCGAACCGGGGCACTTGCTCGGCGACCGGTGCGCGGGCACACATCTCGCGTTCGAGCGCGAGGAGCTCAACGGCAGCGGCGACGCGCACGCGATCAAGGTGACCGTCGTGGACGACGCATCTGGTGGACGCGCGCGCGCGCGGAGACGGGGCTAGCCCATGGCAGGCCGCAGACCCGAGACGATCGCGAAGCGCGAGAAGGAACAGGCCCGCCGCGAGAAGCGCGAGCGCAAGCAGGCGAAGAAGGACGCCCGCGCGCTCGGCGAGACGCCGGTGACCGATGAGACGACCCCGGGCGAGACGCCGCTAGACGACGTTCAGCTCGACGCGGACGTCGCCTCCGTCGAACCGCTCGACTGAGAACGACGCGAGGTCGAACGTCGGCGCCCGGCCGAGCGCCAGCTCGGCGAGGTGCTCGCCGATCACCGGGCCCTGCTGGAAGCCGTGCCCGGAGAAGCCCGTCGCATAGATGAGGCCCGCCGGGCTCGCAGCCGCGCCGACGAGAGCATTGTGGTCGGGGCTCAGTTCGTAGTAGCCCCACCAGCTCGAGCGCACGCCGAGCTCCTCGAGCGCCGGCAGACGCCGCGCCGCGATCGGCGCGAGCTCCTCGAGCGACTGCTCGCGACCACCGAACGCGAGCGCCGGCCCCTCACGGTGGAAGTAGAACCCGGTCGAGAAGTCGATCGTCAGCGGCAGTTCCGCCGGGAACGACGGCGCCGGCTCCGTGAAGTACATGAAGCGGCGCTCGGGTGTCACGGGCAAGTCGAAACCTGCGGTCGCGGCGAGCTCGCGTGACCAGACACCGGCGGTCAGGATCACGCGCTCCGTGTGGATCGTCCCACGCGCGGTCTCGACACCGGCGACGCGACCGTCTGCGACGAGAATCGCCACCGCCGCGCACGACTGTTCGATGTGCGCGCCTCGCTCGGCGGCGCGGCGGGCATAGCCCTGGACCACGAGGTCGGGCGTCAGGTAGCCCGCCGTCGGACAGAGAACTCCCGCGAGCAGGCCGTCCCCGTCGAGCTGCGGCACGAGACCACACGTCTCCCGCGGAGTGAGCATGCGTGTGTCGAGGCCGAACCGACGCTGGAGCTCGAGGTCGCTTTCGAAGCGCGCAACGTCGTCTGCGTCGTCGAGCAGGAAGAGATAGCCCCAGAGGCGGAGGTCGAGCTCCTGTCCCAGCTCGGCCTCGAACCGCTCGAGCCGTTTGATCGACTCGACGCCGACCCGGACGTTGAGCTCGTCGGAGAACAATGTGCGCACGCCGCCGGCGCAGTGGCCGGTCGAGCCCGACGCGAGCGTGTCGCGCTCCAGGAGCACCGGCGCGGCGCAGCCCAGCTCGACGAGATGATGCAACGCGGCGGCGCCCATCACTCCACCCCCGATCACGACGGCCTCGCTCCGCTCCGGCAGCATCGCAACGAGGCTACCGGCGAGACTCCAGACGATGCTCGACCCCGCAGCCCAGCAGCGGCGTGGCCGCCTCTTCGTCGCTCTGGCCGCGATCGCCTGGTCCACCGCCGGGCTCCTCCAGCGCGGGCTGACCGCGGATGTGGCCACGCAACTCGCCGGACGTTCGTTCTTCGCGGTGCTCGGTGTCGGAGGCTACGTTCTCGCCACCGAACGTGGCCGCGTCCTGCACGCGTTTCGGGCGATCGGGCGAGACGGCGTCGTGATCGCGGCGCTGCTCGCGGTCTCCTCGTCGTCGTTCTTCGTGGCGCTGAACTACACCTCCGTCGCGAACGTGCTCTTCATGCAGGCGCTGGCGCCGATCATCGCAGCGGTGCTCGGCACGATGACCGGAGACCGGGTCGCCCGGCGCACGTGGATCGCGATGGCCGTCGCGGTGGCGGGTGTCACGCTGATGGTCGGAGGACCGGGGCGCCCGAGCCCGCTGGGTCTGACGCTGTCTCTGCTGATGTCGGTGTCGTTCGCCGCAACACTCGTGATCACGCGACACCGGCGGGACGTCTCGATGGCGCCGGCAATGTGCCTTTCGCAGGTGGCAGTCTTCGTGCTCGCGGCACCGTTCGCGCACCCCGAGCAGGTCGGAGCGCTCGACGTGACGCTGTTCGCCGTCCTGGGCATCGCCCAGATCGGACTCGGTTTCATCTTCCTGACGATCGGCGCACGTCTGATCCCGGCCGGCGAGGTGGCGCTGATCACGCTGCTCGAGATCGTGCTCGGGCCTCTGTGGGTGTGGCTGTTCCTCTCCGAGGGGCCGAGTGCCGCGACGCTCACCGGCGGTCTGATCGTCCTCGGTGCGGTCCTCCTGCAGTCGCGCGGCGAGGCACCCGAGACGGTGCTCTAGCCCTAGCCGATCGACGCGACGGTGGCGCCGTCGTCGGCGTCGGGCGCGTAGCGCTCCACGAGCGGATGCCGCGTCAGCTCGTCACGGACCGCCGAGCGCAGCGCACCCGTGCCGCGGCCGTGGACGACGCGGACCTCGTGCAGACCGGCGAGCGCGGCGTCGTCGACGAGCCGGCGCACCTGTTCTCGCGCCTCTTGTCCCGGCAGGCCGCGGACGTCGAGCTGATCCGACACGTCACTGCGTGCAGAGGTCCGGATCTGGACGGCCGGCGTCCGGTCCTCGGGTGCCCGCTCGCGCGCAGGGCGCAGCCGAGCGAGCGGGATGCGCACGCGCTGGCCCGTCGCGCCGATCACCTCGGCATCGTCACCGCGGATGGAGGCAATCGTCCCGCGAACGCCCACATCGGGCGCTTCGACCGGGTCTCCTGCGGCGAGCGTGCCACTCGGCGGCAGGGGGCCGCTGAGATCGCGCAGCGAACGTTCTGCGCGCCCCGCACGCTCGGTGGCGGAGCCGAGCAGCCGATCCTGCTCGGGCTCATGCTTGTGCCGGCGGGCGCTGCGCAGCTCTTCGCGCAGCGACCGCAATTCGCTCCGCGCATCGGCGAGCTCACGCTCCGTCTCGGCCACCACCTCCTGTCGCACGCGCTCGGCGGACGCGCGCACCCGGTCGCGCTCGCGCCCGAGCTCGAGCTCGAGTGCCCGCGCACCGGCGACCGCGGCTTCGAGCTCTTCGCGCACCGACACGGCTTCCCGCTCAGCCGCCTCCGCTTCGGCCAGCAGCTCCGCCGTGCGCAGGCGCTCCGGCGTGACACGCTCGCGGGCGTCGGCGACGACCTCATGGTCGAGGCCCAGGCGCTCCGCAATGCGGAGCGCGTGCGACGTGCCCGGCCGGCCGAGCGCGATCCGGTACAGCGGCTCGTCGGTCTCGGGGTCGAAGCCGGTGGCGCCGTTGACGGCGTCGTCGCTCGCGCTCGCCCACTCCTTCAGCTCGGCGTAGTGCGTCGTCACAACGGTCAGGCGTGCCTGCCGTACGAGCCGTGCGAGCAGTGCCTGCGCGAGCGCAGAGCCCTCCTCCGGATCGGTCCCGGCCGCCAACTCGTCGAGCAGCACGAGCGACCGCTCGCCGGCAGACTCGAGAATCGAGACGAGCGCGCTGAGATGGGCGGAGAACGTCGAGAGGCTCATTTCGATCGACTGGCGGTCGCCGATGTCGGCCAGCACCTGGTCGAAGACCGGGAGCGTCGCGGCGTCGGCCGGTGGGCGCAGCCCCGACTGGTGGAGCAACGCTGCGAGGCCGATCGTCTTCAGGGCGACGGTCTTCCCGCCCGTGTTCGGGCCGCTGATCACGAGCGCACGGACGGCCTGGAGGTCGAGGTCGATGGGCACTGCCGTCGCCGCATCGAGCAGCGGATGACGGGCCCGCACGAGGCGGACATCGTCCGAGATCTCGACGGGCGCACCGCCCCAGGCCTGCGACAGGCCGCCTCGCGCAAGCGCCAGGTCGAGAGCTCCGGTCGACTCGACGAGCGCGTGCAGCGCTTCGGCCTGTGACGCGACAGCGGCTGAGAGCTCGGCGAGGATGCGTTCCACCTCTTCACGCGCATCTGCCGCAGCCTCCGCCAGACGGTTGTTCAACTCGACGACGGCGAACGGCTCGACGAAGAGCGTCTGCCCGGTGCTCGACGCGTCGTGCACCACTCCCGGCACCCTCGAACGTGCCGAAGCGCGAACAGCGAGCACGGGTCTGCCACCCCGCTCGGCGAGGAACGACTCCTGCAGGGCGTCCTGCACGTCACTGGATCGAGCGACCCGTGCAAGCTCCTCACGGACGCGGGCGCCGCCGTTGCGCAACTCGGTGCGCAGCCTGCGGAGCAGGGGCGACGCGTTGTCGCGCACGTCCGACCCGTCCTCTTCGATCCTGCGGTCGATCTCGCCGGCGAGGCCGCCCAGCACTGGATCGACCGGCTCGAGGAGCTCGGCGAGCACCGGTTCGCGCAGGACGCGCTTGGCTTCGAGCGCGACGCGAACCGAGACCGCGATCGCCCGCAGCTCGTCGGGCCGGAGCAGTCCCCCGCGGCTCGATCGTTCAGCGGCGGTGCGCACGTCCCGGATCCCGGCCAGCTCGGGAGCGGCGCCGGCGACCAGAACCGCAACCGCGGCGGTCGTCAGTTCGTGCCGCTCCTCGACCGTCGCCGGGTCGGCGGAGGGTGCGAGCTCACGTGCGAGTGTCGCGCCGTAGTCCGTCGAAGCGAAGGTTGCGAGACGATCGACGATCGCCGGCAGCTCGAGCGCAGCGAGCGCCGCAGCGTCCATAACGCGCCAGTCTAGGCGGAGCAGCCCGCCACGACGCTACTCGGGGCGTTCGTCGCCCGGCCGGAGCCGGTAGACGATGCGACCGCGGTCGAGGTCGTAGGCCGACAGCTCGATGCGAACGCGGTCACCCGGGTTCATGCGAATGCGGAACCGGCGCATCTTGCCGGCCGTGTACCCGAGAGTCTCGTGACCGTTGTCGAGCTGGATCCGGAACATGCCGTTCCGCAGCGCCTCGACGATCTCACCGGTCATCTCGACCTTGTCTTCTTTCTGAGCGATGGTTGCCTCCTTTCTCGTTCCTTCGGAGATGGTGGCGGCGGACGGCGCTGACCGCCCGCCGCCGGCGTTGCTACGCGAGAAGGTTCACGTTCGCGGCCTGAGGGCCCTTGTCACCCTGCTGCGCCTCGTACTCCACCTTCGCACCCTCGGCGAGCGAGCGGTAGCCGCTGCCCTGGATGGCGCTGAAATGGACGAAGAGGTCCTTGCCGCCTTCATCGGGAGTGATGAAGCCGTAACCCTTGTCCGCGTTGAACCACTTGACGGTTCCGGTTGCCATATCTGTCTTTCACCTCCTTGCCAACTTCACTGAACGGGCAAGAAAGGTGCAAGCCGGCACCATCTAGCACTCGCTCAAACTGCATCCGCGAGTGTAGCTGGCTGAGGCCCTCGATTATGCGCGGGGCAGGACGTAAAAAGCGATCGCGGCGTACTGGCACCCCGCGGCGACAATCGTCAGCCCGTGGAAAACCTCGTGATAGCCCAGCACCCGGGGGAACGGATCCGGCCTGCGGCGGGCGTAGGTGACGGCGCCCAGGGTGTAGGCGAGGCCACCGCCGAGCAGGAGCAGGAGCCCCGCCAGCGGCAGCTTCAGGAGCTGCGTGAACGCGACGACCGCGACCCAGCCGAGCGCGAGGCCGATCCCCGCCGAGGCCCGCTTCGGCAGCCCCGGCCAGAAGAGCTTCAGGAGGATGGCCGCGGTCGCCCCCGTCCAGATGATCGTGAGCACGGGGACGGCCCAGCCGCGGGAGAGCACGAGCAGGCAGAACGGCGTGTACGTGCCGGCGATCAGCAGGTAGATCCCGGCGTGGTCGAGCCGCGCGAACCACGAACGGGCACGCGGCTGCCAGGTCGGGCGATGGTAGAGCGCGCTCGCGCCGAAGCAGGCCGCCACGCAGGTCGCGAACACGATCGCGGACAGGCGCGCCTTCCCGGGAGCGGCGGTGAGCACGAGCGGGATCCCGATCCCGACGGCGGCGAAGAACGCGAGCTCGTGGAAGACACCACGGAGCTTCGGCTTCACGCGCAAAGGCGCTATGGCCATGGCGGAGCCTAGCGTGAGAGCCGGTCTCCCGTCGCCGGGTCGAAGAGATGGGCCTCGTCGCCGTTCGGGCGCAGGGTGATCCGCGCCCCACGCTCGGGAGCACGCCTGGCGTCGACCCGGGCCACGAGCTTCCCGACGTCGGCGGCGGCGAACACGTACGCGTCGGGGCCGATCTCCTCGACGACCTCCACCTCGCATGGAATGCCGTCGTCGGTGAGCTCGAGCGACTCCGGCCGTAGGCCGACGACGACCTCACCGGCCTGCGTTCCCTCGGGCACCGCGACCTCGGCCCCTCCGAGCGCAACCGATCCCTCCACGCACTGCGCACGGAGGAGGTTCATCGCGGGCGAGCCGATGAAGCCCGCGACGAACACGTTCGCCGGCCGCTCGTAGAGGACACGCGGCGTGTCGCACTGCTGCAGGCGGCCGTCCGCGAGCACCGCCACCCGATGGCCGAGAGTCATCGCCTCCGACTGGTCGTGCGTGACGTACGCGGTCGTCACCCCGAGCCGCGACTGAAGCGCCGGCGATCTCAGCGCGCATCTGCACTCGAAGCTTCGCATCGAGATTCGACAGCGGCTCGTCCATCAGGAAGACGCTCGGTTCCCTGATGATCGCGCGCCCCATGGCGACCCTCTGCCGCTGGCCGCCGGAGAGCTGTCCCGGCTTGCGCTCCAGAAACGGTGTGAGATCGAGCAGTTCGGCGACCGCACGGGTGCGCCGATCACGCTCGGCCTTCGGGACGCGTGCGACGCGCAGCGGGAAGGCGATGTTCGCGGCCACGGTGAGGTACGGATAGAGCGCGTAGTTCTGAAACACCATCGCGACGTCGCGCTGCTTCGGCTGCAGATCGGTGACGTCGCGCTCGCCGATCCAGATCGCCCCGGCATCGACCTCCTCGAGGCCGGCGAGCATCCGCAGGGCCGTCGTCTTGCCGGATCCCGACGGACCGACGAGGACGAGGAACTCGCCGTCGGCGATCGCCAGGTCCAGCGCGTCGACCGCAGGGGTCTCGGTGCCGGGATAGATTCGCGTTGCCTGCTCGAACGTCACGGTCGCCATCAGCGCGCACCCGCTTCCTCGAGTTGCACGACCGCGCCGACGAGCTGCTCGCGCACCCTCGCCTGCACGTCCATGCCCGCCCCAAGGTCGTCGAACGCAAGCAGCGCCGCCCCGACGATCGGCGGCGCGCTCGTCCGGTGCACCGTCAGCCCGGGTGGCAGCCCCGCTGAGATCCGGGCGAGGAGGGCATCGTCCGCCGCCCGCATCAGGCCACCGCCGACGACGACCTCTGCTTCGTGCAGGCCGAGCCGGTGCGCCGCCGCCCGGGCAAACGCGACGATCTCCGCAACCAGCCGCTCGACGATGGTGCGCGCGATCTCGTCGGCAGCTGCCGCAGTCATCACGATCGGCGCGAGCTCGGTCGCCCGGCGGCGCGGCACTCGCCCCTCGTGGATCGAGCGGGCGAGCTCGTGCGGCGTGGCGACATCGAAGTACGCAGGCACGAGCTGCTCGAGCACGGTCGCCGGCCCGCGGCCGTCCTGGCTTCGGGTGGCGGCGCCGATCGCTGCGAGGCCGACGTCGTACCCGCCGCCCCAGTCGCCCGTGATGTCGCCGAGCGCGGGAAACCGAACGTGCTGCCCGTCCGGCGACACGCCGACGCAGTTCATCCCCGCGCCGCAGGTGACGGCGATGCCCCAGCCCCGTTCGGTGCCTGCTCGCAGCACGGCGAACGTGTCGTTTCCGACGCGCGTCCGGTCCGCCCAGCCGCACGTCTCGAACGCCGCGCGCGCAATGTCCTCCTCCTCCGGGAAGTCGAGGCCGGCAAGCATGATCTGCGCCAGGCCGGCCCTGCTGTCGAGCCCGACCTGGTCGATGAGGTCCTGGAGCGTGTCGACGCAGCCCGCAAGCCCGAGATGGTGCGGCGAGCTGAGCGCGCCCCGGACATGAGCGAGCAGCGTGCCGTCCTCGGCGATCAGCGCCACGTCGGTCTTCGAGTTCCCTCCGTCGACCGCGAGGATCATGCGAGCACCTCTGCCGCCAGCCGCTCGAGCAGCTGCTCGGCCACGGCGTACTGCGAGATCAAGGGGTGCGCGAGCAATGCCTTCTTGACGTCGACCACAGCGCGCGTGCGCGCAGCGGTCAACGCCAGGCGCTCGTAGGCGGCAACGTGTTGCACGAGCCCGAGCAGCTCGGGCGCGAGCGGGCTCTGCGTCAGGGGATGAGCGCCGACACGCGTCACACGGGCGGGAACCTCGACGACATCGTCGGCGGCGAGACCGCCGATCGTGCCGCCGTTGCGCACGTCGACCTCGTGCACGGCCCCGTCACCGGAGACGAGCGACGAGACGAGCCCGAGCGCGGCCTCGCTGTAGAACGCGCCGCCGCGCTGCTCGAGGAGCGCAGGCTTCTCGACGATTCGAGGGTCGCGGTAGAGCTCGAGCAGCTCACGCTCGATCCCCGCCACGACCTCGGCCCGCGGCACACCGTCGAGCTGCTCGCGCAGCACCTCGTCGTGAGCGTAGAAGTAGCGAAGGTAGTACGAGGGCACCGCTCCGAGCTCGTCGAGGAGGCGAGACGGAAGCTCCACGTCGGCGGCGATCTCGGCGGCGTGCGCCGCGAGCAGATCCGGAAGCACATCCCGGCCGTCCAGCAGGACGCGACGGACCCAGGTCAGATGATTGAGCCCGACCTGGTCGACGACGATTCGCGCCGGTTCGACTCCGAGCCACGCCGACCAGCGACGCTGGAAGCCGATCGCGACGTTGCAGAGACCGATCGCGCGGTGGCCGTCGTCGAGCAGCGCGCGTGTGACGATCCCGACCGGATTCGTGAAGTCGACGATCCAGGCGTCGGACTGCGCGCGTACGTGCTGCGCGATCTCGAGCACCACCGGAACGGTGCGCAGCGCCTTGGCGAGCCCGCCGGCCCCTGTCGTCTCCTGGCCGATGCAGCCGCACGCGAGCGGCATGGTCTCGTCCGTGAGCCGCGCCGCCTGCCCACCGACACGAATCTGCACGAGCACGTAGTCGGCGCCCTCGACGGCGCGATCGAGATCGCCGGAGACGGCGAACGTGCCTGCGTATCCCTGGCGGTCGAGCATCCGACGCGCGAGGCCGCCCACCACGTCGCGCCGCTCGGCATCGATGTCGTGCAGCACGAACTCGGCGACGTCGAGCCGTGAGAGCCCGGAGACGAGCTCCGGGCGTGTACGTCGAGCCGCCGCCGACCACCGCGACCTTCATCCCTTCACTCCGGTGAGCGTGACGCCCTCGACGAACGCGCGCTGGGCGAGGAAGAAGAGGATGATCACCGGGCGCCATCACGAGCAGCGTCGCGGCCATCGTCAGGTTCCACTGAACCTGATGGAAGGAGCGGAACTGAGCGAGCCCGATCGACAGGACCCAGTTGTGGGAGTTCTCGCCGACGTAGAGCAGCGGGAGGAAGAAGTCGTTGAACGTGTAGAGGAACGAGAAGAGCGCGACTGCCGCGAGCGCCGGGCTTGGCGAGCCGGGTCACGACCGTGAACAGGATGCGCAGCTCGCCGCAGCCGTCCACGCGCGCCGCGTCGAGATACTCCTCGGGAATCGTCAGGAAGAACTGCCGGAGCAGGAAGATCGAGAACGCGTCACCGAACCAGTTCGGCAGGATCACCGGCCAGAGCGTGCCGACGAGATGCAGCTTCGCCCACATGACGTAGAGCGGGACGACCGTCACCTGTGGCGGCAGCATCAGTGCGACCAGCACGACCAGGAACGCGAGGTTGCGTCCGCGCCAGCGCACCCGTGCGAGCGCGTACGCGACCGGCACCGACGAGACGAGCACGCCGAGTGTCGCGAGGCAGGAATAGACCATCGTGTTGAACGTCCAGCGCAGCAGCGGAGCCGTCGTGAAGACGTCGATGAAGTTCCGGAAGCGGAACGGATGCGGCCAGAGCTGCGAAGAGAGCGCCTGCTCGTTCGTCATCAGCGCCGTCAGCGTGATGAAGACGAACGGCAAGAGGAAAGCGAGGGCGAACGCGATCAGCACCGCGTGGGTGGCGACCAGGCCGACGAGCCGCCGCCGCCGCACGCGCGGCGGCGGCCGACGGCGGACGAGTGTCGTGGCGGTCGTCGTCGGCGCGGTCGTCATCTCGGCACCGCCTGGTGCACCCACCGACGCGAGTTCAGGACGATCACGAGCGTGACGGCGAACGAGACGGCGAGCAACAGCATCGCGAGCGCCGACGCGTAGCCCATCTGGAACTCGCTGAACCCGTGCTCGTAGAGCAGGATGGGGTAGAAGAGCGTCGAGTCGAGCGGGTAGCCGAGGTTGACCGAGGTGACGTCGGCGGCCTGGGAGGCCTGTCCGGCGGCGACCGCCTGCCGCGACATACGCCTGCGTGAAGTACTGCAAGCCCTGGATCACGCCGAGCACGACCGCGAACAGCAGGACGGGGCTGATCGTCGGCAGCGTCACCCACCGCAGCCGCTGGAACGGGCCGGCGCCGTCGAGCTCGGCCGACTCGTAGAGGTGCTTCGGCACGTCGAGCACGGCGGCGAGGAAGATCACCATCGTGTTGCCGATCCCCCACATCCCGAGCATGATCAGCGACGGCTTCGACCACGCCGGGTCCTGGAACCAGAGCGGGCCGGTGATGCCGAGATGGCCGAGGATCGTGTTCACCGGCCCGGTCGCCGGGTTGAGGATGTAGACGAAGCCCAAGGTCGCCGCGACGGGCGGCGCGAGTGCGGGCAAGTAGTAGATCGTCCGAAAGACGCCTGACGCCCGACTTGATGCGTGCAACCGTCGCCGCGACGACGAACGCGAACAGCACCTGCAGCGGCACGGCGATCCCGACCATCCAGATCAGCGTGTTCTTCACCGACGTCCAGAACTGCGGGTCGACGTTGAACATGTAGCGGTAATTCGCGAGCCCGACCCACCGCGGCGACGAGAGCAGGTCGTAGTGGGTGAACGACAGGTAGGCGCTCATCACGAGCGGATAGCCGAAGAACACCGAGAAGCCGACGATCCACGGCGACATCAAGATCAGCACGAGGCGGCGGCGCCGCCAGTCGCTGCGCCGCCGTCCGCGCCTGCGCAGCGGCGCGGCCGAAGCCGGGCCCCGGCCGCGTTCGCCGCTACGCCGTCGTTCACGGCACCCCGCCGCCCTTGGCCTGGGCGACCTGGGCGTCGAGTTGCGTGTCGAGCTTGTTCAGACCCGCCGGCGAGGTCCTTCACGCCGCCCGCCTGCCACTTCGTGAAGAAGTTCTGAGCCAGGTTCGTGTAGGCGACGCCGGAGGCCATGATCGGTGACGTGCTCGACTTCGGGTTCCCGAAGATCTTCAGGAAGGTCGCGAAGTGCGCGTCCGGCGTCAACTCGGGAGAGTGCAGTGACGCACTGTCGTCGGCACGTTGCGCAGGCCGTTGGACAACACGGCGAGCGCATGGTTGTTGGTGGTCAGGTACCTGACGAGCGCCCACGCCTGGTCGACGTTGTGCCCGCCACGCGGGATGCCGATGATCGTCCCGTTGATGTAGCCCGACCCGTACAACTCGGGATGGGCGTCGTCGACCGCCATCGGTGCGGTCCCGTAGTCGAGGTTGGGATGCTCGTTCTGGATGAACGCGACCCGCCACTCACCGTCGAGGTTCATGGCGAGCTTGCCCTTCTCGAAGGCCTGCGAGGCGGAGAACTCGTCCCCGAGGCCGGCCTGGAACCGGATGAGGTTCTTGTAGCCGTACCAGTCGACGAGGCTCTTCTGCCACTTGGCCCACTTTGCCCAGGCAGCATCCTTGCCGAGGATCGCATGGCCCTTGGAATCGTTCCACTTCCCGCCGAACGACGTGATCCAGCGTTCCGGGACGTTCTCGTAGAAGCCGATGATCGGATCGAGCCCGGCGACCTTGATCGAGCCGTCCTTGTTGCGAACGGTCAGCTTCTTCGCGTCGGCGGTCAACTCCGAGATCGTCCTCGGCGGATGGCTGATGCCGGCCGCCCTGAACATCGCCTTGTTGTAGTAGAGGCCGTAGTCGTCTGCGAGCAGCGGCAGAGCGCACCGCTTCCCTGCGTACTGCGTGTAGTAGCGCGGCGCCGGCGGGAACAACGACGCAGTCGATGTGGTCCTTCTTCATGTATGGCGCCAGGTCGATCCAACCACCCGAGCCGCAGTAGTTGCCGACGTTGTAGGAGTTGAACGAACTGACGACGTCCGGCGCGGTGCCGGAGCGAATCGCCGCGACGATCTTGTTGTCGTCGATCCCGCCGACGACGTTGACCGTCAGGTCGGAATGCTGGGCGTCGTACTCGGCCGCGACCTTCTTGAAGGTCGTCAGCTCGTGCCCGGCGCTCCAGCCGACCCAGATCGTCGAGCTTCGTGGGAGACGCACGATGCGCGCCCCCGGCGGTGGCGGCCGCGGCGACCGCCAGCGCACCGATCAGGAATCCCACTGCCGCGATGTAGCGCTTGTTCATGCGGACCTCCCCACTGACTCATTTTGGTAAAGGTTCCGAACAAGAACGGAGACTATTCCTGGCAGTTTTGTCGCTGTCAAGTGACAACGACGGCAGCTCTGGTTAGGCTTGCTTACTCGATGGCCACGGGACACGCCACGCCGCCGCTGCTCAAGGATCTCAACGAGCGCACCGTCCTGGAGTCGATCCGGGCTGGTGCACCGATCTCGCGCGCCGAGATCTCACGCCGGGTCGGCATCTCGAAGCCGACGGTGTCGCTGGCGCTCCAGTCGCTCCTGCAGGCGGGGCTCGTGCGGGAGGCGGCGCACGACGGGGCGGGGCCGAGCTACGGCGCGACATTCTTCGAGCCCGTGGCCGAGGCCGCGTTCGTCCTCGGCCTCGACCTCGGGGCACGGTTCGTCCGGGGCGCCGTCTGCGACGTCTGCGGCGAGGTGCGCGCCCGACAGGACCTGGAACTGGCCAGGGCCGACGCCGCAGCCGCGCTCGAGGCGATCGAACAGCTCGCCGGATCGCTGTTGGACGCGAGCGGAGTCGAGCGCGAGGCTCGTCGACAACGTCGTGCTCGGAGTCCCGGGCGCGGTGCAAGGCTCTTCGATCAAGCTCGCCATGAACGTGGCCGGTCTCGAGGACGGTGACTTCGGCGGTGCGCTGTCGGAGCGGCTCGGCCTGCCCGTCTCGCTCGAGAACGACATCAACCTGGCGGCGCTCGGCGAGCGTTGGCGAGGGGTCGCGCGCGGGAGTCGACGACTTCGTCTTCATCTCGATCGGCACGGGCCTCGGAGCGGGGCTCGTGCTGCACGGCGAACTGCACCGCGGCCACACGGGCGCGGCAGGCGAGCTGGATTACCTGCGCGTCGGCATGACCGAGGACATCGATCCATGCGCCGGAGCGTTGATGGCCTATGCCCAGCACCTGGGCATGCCGGCGCCCCAGGATCCGCGCACGGTCTTCGCGGCCGGGCGAGCCGGCAATCCGGCCGCGCGGCAGGTCGTGGCCGAGGCGGCCCGGCGGATCGCCCTGCATTTGACGCCGATCGCGGCGGTCACGGACGTCGGCCTGGTCGTCCTCGGGGGCGGCATCGGCACGAACACCGACCTCGGTGCGATTCGCGCGCTCCTGGCCGGCTGGCTTCCTGCTCCGCCACAGGTCGAGACATCGAGCCTCGGTGACGGAGCGGTGCTGACCGGCGCACTCGCCGTCGGGCTGAGCACCGCTCTGGAGAACATCTTCGTGAACCGGCGGGCGCCTACGCAGTGACGTTCGGGCCCACCGCAGACGCGGTGGTCGCACGCTTCAGGACGTCCAGGGCGCCCGCCGTGTCGCCCTCGGCCTCGAGCAGCTCTGCGAGCCGCCGACCTGCTTCGAGGGCGAACCGGTTCGCGTGCTCGATCAGATTGTCGAGCCCCTGCTCCAGCAGCATGCGCGCACGCACCCGGTCGCCGGAGGCGAGAAAGACGTCCGCGAGCGTGACGAACGCGCGGCCGCGATCCGCGGGTTGCATCGTCTCGAGCAGCTCGAGCGCCCGCGAGGCCGCGCGCGCTGCCTCGGCGTGACGATCGAGCCCGACGAGCGCGCGGGCTTCCTCGATCGAGAAGCGAGCGTCGTCGCGCCTGCCGATCTCGTCGCCGAACAGCTCGCGTCCGCGCTCGAGCAACTCGAGTGCCTCCTGGAAGTTGCCCGATTCGATCTCCGCAAACGCGGCGAGGTGGTACGCCATCGCGACGTAGGCGTTGTTCTCGGTGCGCTCGAGAATCGCCGAGGCACGCCGCGCATACCGCCCGGCGAGCGCCGGTTCGCCGCGCATCGAATGCAGCCGTGACTGCGACCAGAAGATGCGGGCCGACGTCGACCGGATCGGCGCTCCCCTCGGCGATTCGAATCACATCGGCGAGCGCCCGTTCCGCCTTTCCGAACGCGCCGACGTCGATGAGAGCATTCGCGAGCAGCACCGAGAACCGAAGCTGCTCGAGCGAAGCCTGCGCCCCGGCTGCATCGGTGAGCGCACGCTCGAACAGGGCGATCGACGATTCCATCGCACCTGCGATCGCATACGCCCGGCCGAGCGTGTCGACGGCACCGGGGTCTGCCAGGGTGCTTCCCTTGCGCGCCTCGAGCGCCTGTTCGAGCAGTTCGATCGCCTCCTCGATTCGTTCGGCGCGAAATGCGATCTGACCGAGCCCGGCCAGCGCCGTCGCCCGTGCCGGATCGCCGTGCTGGAGGTGGACGCGATAGAGCCGCTCGGCCTCCTCGACCTCGCCGAGCCTGAGAGCGACCTCCGCCTCGATCAGCTGGAGCGGCTCCAGGGGCTCCGACTCGACGCCGGTGGCGAGCCACTGGCCCGACACCTCGACGCGCAGAGCGAGCTGATTGATCATCTGGAGCGACGGCACGCGGGCACCGGCCTCGATCCGGGAGATGTAGGCCGCCGTGCAGCCGGGGAACGAGAGCTGGCGCTGCGAGAGCCCGGCGCGCTCGCGCGCTGCCTTCAGGCGGACCCCGACCTCGCGGGGCGAGTCGATATGCGTGGTCAGGGACCGCGGCATGAGCGCAGTCTAGTTGCCTGTGGTCAAGGATGTTGACTCGGCACGTTGGTTTCCCGCCGCCGGCCGGGGAGAATGCAGCCGGCGCCCCCGGGGGCTGTCAATCCACCACCAAGGAGACAGCCCAGACATGAGCCGGATCATCACGGTCGCCATCGCGGCGGCCCTCATCCTCACGTCCCTGGTCGGCGCGGACTTCCCGACCTACTGGCCCTAGTCCCTGCAGGCAGGGGCGGACCGCCGCGCTGCGGACCGCCCTGCCGTACCCCTTTCGAGGGATGCGACGGCGGCCCGATCTGGACGACTCCCGAAGAGGTTATGGCTGTTCTGGTCCGGTCGCATCCTTCTCTTCGCGCTCGCAAGCATCTTCTCCTGCACCGCCGGGGCGTCGGGTCGCAACTGGGCAGCCCCTCAGATCCGCACCGTCACCCAGGCCGGGGTCCTCGGCACGTCCAGTGCGACCTTCGCGCCGCAAGCCCCGCTGACGCAGGCAGCCCTCGCCGATGCGGTGCGCGCGACTGCGGCGCTCCAGCATCCGTCGCCGCCGGCGGCGACCGCACCCAGCCTCGGTCACCGTCCTGTCCACCGTCGGCGCCGGTGCGACCGTCGGCGGAACGGTGCCGCTCGAGATCCAGGCACCGAGCCGGTCGATCGTCCGGGTCGACTTCGCCGTCGACGGCACGGAGGTCGGGACGGCACTCGCCGCGCCCTATCTGCTGCAGCTCGACACGAGCAGTCTCGTCGACGGCCCGCACCAGCTGGCCGTCAACGTCTCCTTCAACGGCGGCGGTAACGCGATCGCCGTCTGGCAGGTCACCGTCGCGAATGCACCCGGCGCGGCCGTCACCGCGCCTACCGCGCCGGTGGCATTGCCGATCGCCAAGTCGTCGCTGCCGGCTGCAGCACCGACGACCACGCAGCCGGCGACCCAGCACGGCCTCTATCGCGCCGTCTTCCCGACGCGGCCCGTGTCGGTCAAGCAGCTCGACGCAGCCCTCGTCGGCTATCTCGGGCTCGGCGCCGCCGCGCGCAAGATCCAGGGAACGCTGCAGCAGGCAGGGCTGCAGCCGCCCGCCGAACACGGGAACCGAGGCGGTCGCGCGTCTGCTCGACCTGCGCCTCAATCATCCGGCCGGCCAGGACGACCTGGAGCTTCTCCCGTACCAGCCCGCGACGCGCGCCGAGGCTGCCTTTTCGTTCGCGCAGCTCCTGCAGCTCGACGCCGCGTCGCTGGACTCGGTTCAGCAGGCGGCCGACGCGTTCAGCCTCCCGACCCTCACGCCCTGGCAGCGGCGGATCCTCGCCACGGCCGTGCACTACGTCGGCTACCCGTATGTCTGGGGCGGGACGAGCCCGACCGCCGAGACACTGTTCGGCGTCCACTCGGTGGGGGGCTTCGACTGCTCCGGGTTCGTCTGGCGCGTCTACAAGCTCACCCCGTACGCCGGCGAGCGCGGTCTCGCCGGGGTGCTGCGCGGTCGTACCACCTACCAGATGAGTGGCGAGGTGCCGCACCACGACGTGATCCCGGCCTCGAAGCTGCAGCCTGCCGACGTGATGTTCTTCGGTGCGCACGGGCGGCGTTCGAGCCCGAGTGAGGTCGACCACGCAGCGCTCTATCTCGGCAACGGCTGGTTCATCCAGTCGAGCGGCGAGGGCGTGACGCTGCTTCCGTTCGGCGGTTGGTATGCAACGAGCTACGCCTGGGGTCGCAGGCCGTTGCGTGAAGCCGGTCTCAGCGGTTGAGCCCGACCGACACCAACCCCGTCAGCGCTCGGTTCAGACTTGGTTCATCCTGAGCGAGGCCCGCAGGCCCCCGATATAGGGTAGGGCGCGATGTTGGCTCCCGACCTCTCCACCGAGCTCTCGCGCTTCGCGATCGGCTTCGACCATCGCGACCGCGCGCTGCTCCATCAGCTCTGGGATCGCGTGCTCGATTCCGAGCGCTGGTCCGAGGGCGAGCTCACGACGGAGTTCGAGCGCGAGTGGTCGACCTGGAACCGTCTCGAGGCGGTCGCGTTCAACGGCTGGACGGGCGCAGCGCTCGCGGCGCTGGAGTGGGCCGGCGTCCGCGGCGAGACGGTTCTCTGCCCATCGAACACGTTCATGGCGACGCCGCTCGCCGCGATCAGCGCTGGCGCGAACGTCGAGTTCGTCGACTGCAACCGCGACGACCTCTGCATGTCGTTCGACGACCTCGAGCGCAAGGTGCGCGAGCACAAGCCGCGCGCCGTCTTCCTCGTGCACATCGGCGGCCATCTCGCGTTCCAGGTCCGACCAGATCGCCGAGCTCTGCCGGAACGAGGGGATCGTCCTGCTCGAGGACTGCGCCCACGCCCACGGCGCCGAATGGAACGGCCGTCGCGCAGGCAGTTGGGGCGATGCCGGGATCTGGTCGTTCGCGCCGACGAAGACGATCTCCACCGGCGAGGGCGGCATGCTCGTGTCCGCGGCGTCCCGAGGTGATCGAGTTCGCGCGCGCTTTCCGCAACTACGGCAAGCCCGACTATGCGGTGCATGGGCTGAACTTCCGGCTCAACGAGTTCACCGCCGCGATCGGGCTCGTGCAGACGACGCGGCTCGACGAGATCACCGCGTGGAAGAACGAGGCGGCGCGAATGCATCTCGATCCGCTCTACGACTCACGGCTCCGGCTGCCGGACGGGATGACGTCGGGCTTCTACAAGTACATCGTCTTCGAGCCGATCGAGCGCTCGACCGGCAAGGTCTACGACGAGCCGTGCCACCGGGTGCTCGGGAAAGCCGTCGACCTGCCGAACTCGGACTGGGTGGCCGAGAATCACTGGTGCGTGCCGCTCTACTACCGGCCTGAATCCAGAGGGGAGGCGGTGCAATGAGAGTGCTCGTGACCGGCGGTGCCGGGTTCATCGGATCCCATGTGGTCGACCGGCTGCAGGCGAGAGGCATCGAGCCTCGGATCTTCGATCTCGTCCCGTCGCCCCACCATCGCCCCGGCGACGTCGAGACCGTGCTCGGCGACCTCTGCGATCGCGACGCCGTCCTCGAGGCACTCGAGGGCTGCGATGCGATCGTTCATCTCGCCGCGCTCGCCGACGTCGACGAGGTCACGAAGGACCCGGCGCGCGCCGACCGCGTCAACGTCCGCGGCACGCAGACACTGCTCGACGGCGGCGCGCGAGCTCGAGATCGGCCGCTTCGTCTACGCGAGCACGATCTGGGTCTACGGCGACGCAGCCGGGCCGGAGGCCGTCGACGAGGACACGCCGCTCGGGCTGCCGAAGCACTTCTACACCGCCACGAAGATCGCCGGCGAGATGTACACGTCGGCCTACACGGAGCTCTACGGGCTCGAGCACACGATCCTCCGCTTCGGCATCCCGTACGGCCCGCGCTCGCGACCGACCGCGGTGGTCGCCGCCTTCACCGCCAAGGCGCTCGCGGGCCAGCCGCTGACGATCGCGGGCGACGGCACGCAGTCGCGGCGCTTCGTCTATGTGGAGGACCTCGCCGACGGCGTCGCCGTCTCGCTCGTCCCGGTCGCCGCCAACCGCGTCTACAACCTCGTCGGCCGCGAGAACACGAGCGTCCGCTCGATCGCGCGCACCGTCCGCGACGTCGTCGGCGACGTTCCGATCGTCCACATCGAAGGACGGGCCGGCGATCTCAAGGGCGGCAACATCTCGGGCGAGCGCGCGGCGCGCGAGCTCGGCTGGGAGCCCACGACGTCGTTCGCAGAAGGCGTCCAGCGCTACGTCGACTGGGTGACCGACGAGGCCGGGATGCCCGAGAGTGGCGACCGCCTCGAGCACGGACGGCAGCGCAGCGGCCGTCCTGCGCCAAGAGTCCGCCGAGCTGTAGGCGTCCGAGTCGTGCAGCAGCACGACGTCGCCCGCACGCAGCCCGCGCGTCGCACGCCGCGCGATCGACTGCGGCGTCGCGCGCCGCTCCCAGTCGCGGCCCCACGTCGACCAGAGGAGCGGCCGCCAACCGCGCTCCCGCACATGAGCGAGTGCGCCGGAGCTGAGGATGCCGTACGGAGGCCGGTAGAGGGTCGGCCGCACGCCGGTCGCCTCACCGATCGCAGTCGACCGCGCGGTCGAGGTCCTCGGCGACGGCGGCAACCCGGCGCCGCAGCAGCAGCGTGTGCCGGAACCCGTGCACGCGCGACCTCGTGCCCCGCCGCGACGATCTCGCGCGCGAGCGACGGTCGCTGCACGACCTGCTCACCGACGAGAAAGAACGTGGCGGTCGCCCGCCGCCGCGCGAGCTCCTCGAGCACCGCCGGCGTTCCCTGCGCGTGCGGGCCGTCGTCGAAGGTGACGGCGACGACCGGGCTGTCGACGCGGCGATCGAGCTGCAGCCGGTCTGCGAGAGCCGGCACGTGGGCCGCGAGCGCCGGCGTGAACCAGATCACGCGACGAGCGCGAGCACGAGCGAGGCGGCCGACGGCAGCGCGGCGAGCGCCAGCCCGGGCGCGTTCGGCGCCCGCGAGCGCGCCGCGCAGGGCGCCCTCGAGATCGCTCTCGCTCTCGACGACCTCGGCGATCCCGTAGCGACGAAACGCCGCGTTGTTCACGCGGATGTGCCCGCGGCCCCAGCCGTACGAGATCGTCGGGCAGCCGCGCACGTACGCCTCGAGCACCGTCAGGCCGCCCGTCGAATGGACGAGCGCGTTTCCGGCCGTGAGCCACTCGTTCATCTGTTCCGTGAAGCCGACCACGCGCACCCGGTCTTCACCGCGCGTAGCGCGCCAGCAGCTTCTCGCGCAGGCTCGTCGTTGCGGCCGCACAAACAGGCGACGACGGCGATGTTCAGGCCGAGCGCCGCGTCGACCGCACTCTCGAGGTCGCCGACGCCCCAGCCTCCGCCCGAGACGAGCACCACCTTCCCGTCGCGCGGCAGGCCGAGCGCAGCGCGCGCAGCGATCGGGTCGCATGGTCGCGCGAACTCCGGCCTGGTCAGACCGTGCACGGCGCGAACATCGGAGTCAGCGCCGGCGACCTCGCGCACTTCCTCGATCGACTCGGGATGGATCACGAGGTGCAGGTCGATTCCCGGCGCGGCCCAATAGTGCATCGCCGCCAGATCGGTGATCGCCGCCACGACCGGAATGTCGAGCCGGCCGGTTCGGCGCAGCTTGCCGAGCACCTCGGTGGTCATCGGGTAGACCGAGACGATCACGTCGGGCCGCACGCGCCGCACCAGGCGGAGCACGCCGCGCGATCCGAACGCGTGCACCGCCGCCTGCGTCAGCTCGTCGCGTCGGCGCAAAGCCGACGCAGAGCCAGAATGTCGCGTCCCAGAGCCACTGCAGCCGCAGCCGGAAGAAGACGATCTCGGCGGCCCTCTGGTTGACGAGCACGAAGCCGCGGCCCATCGCGCGCAGGCCGTCCTCGGTCACGATCTCCGAATCCAGGCGCCTCCTCGCGCAACTGGTCGGCGAGCGTCCGTGCGGGCAGGTCGTGGCCTTCACCAACGGTCGCGGTAAAGATGAGAACGCGCGTCACGGCCGTTCGCGACACTACCGCGTCGTTCGGACCTCCGTGGCCAGGACGCTTCCGACTTTCGCGAGGAGCTGCGCCGGCGTGAAGGGCTTCTGGAGGAACGGGCCCTCCGCCCCGGCGTCCGTGTAGCCGGACGTGTAGAGGATGCGCAATCCAGGCAGCCGCGACGTGATGCGGGCGGCGAGCTCGAATGCATCCATCTCGGGCATGACGACGTCGGTGACGAGCAGGTCGATGTGCGCATCGGCACGCGCAAGCTCGAGCGCCCGATTCGGCGAGCTCGCCGCGACGACCGTGTACCCGGCGGCCTCCAGCGCCAGCCGGATCACATCACGGACCGGCTCCTGGTCGTCCACCACGAGGACCGTTTCATTCATGGGCACACCATCGCCGCGCGCGCCCTGCCGGGCGATCCCTCGATCCGGTACGAGAGGGCACGGTCGCCCACTCACACCGCTTTCCTACTGGTGGCTGGTCGCGACCGGCGGCCAGTGTGGCGTGATGTCCGGATCGCCCAGCTCGCCGTACGGGACGCACGATCCCGCAAGCAGCTGGCGGTCGCTCTTCAGCAGCTCGTCGACCCGCTGGTTGAACGGCACCGCCCGCTTCCAGCGCTCGCGCAGCACGAGACCCTCGCGGATCAGAGCGCGCGGTGACTGCGGGCGGGCCGACCGCACGACGAAGTAGTGCCCCGCCACCGGTTCGACGCCGAGCGCCCGCTCGCCCGCGCTCGCTTCCTCGTGCGAGGCCGCGTAGAACAGCCATACCCCGAACCGCTTGCGCGACTGCCGGCAGGAACGGCTCGACCCGCTGGCACGAATCGTCGTCGACGAGCCGGACCGAGGGCACCCTGCAGCGCGACGAGATGGTCGAGGATGTTCGCCGGATGCCCGTAGTCGAACGACGAGAACAGTGCCCCCGAGGTTCCCGTCGACCCGAAGAGAACCGATCCCGCCGGCTCGCGGGCGACCGCCTGCGTCACCGCGTCGACGCCGATCCGGTGAACGGCGTTCCGGTGGTGCACGTCGTAGCGAATCTCGACAGCCAGCAGGCCGGCGACCAGCAGCACGAGCACGGCGAAGCCCCACGGGCCGGCCCAGCGCGCGATCGCAAGGCAGCCGCGCGGCCAGAGGTGAGGAACGCCGGCGTGACCGGGATCATGTAGCGGTCGAAGAACAACGCCGAGTCGCCGTTCGCCGGCACGAACGAGAAGAAGAGCGACCGGGGCGGCGACGGTGAGCACGCAGAACGCCAGCGTCCGGTGCGCGCGTCGCACCAGCAGCGCGACGACGCCGATCGAGCGCGAGCACCGTGAAGTAGTTCAGGTCGTGCCGGCCGGGCGCGACGAAATGCAGCGCGTCCTCCCAGACCGGGCGCCCGGAGAACGTGCGGCCGCGCGCCTGGCCCGAGCCGACGCCGTAGCGGTCGCCGAGCACGTGCAGCGTCGCGGACGTAGTAGGGCACGAAGGTGACCAGGAGCGCAACCGCGCCGGGCCATGCCTCACGCGCGACCGCCCGCGGCGGGCGCGGCGCGAAGACCAGCGCGCCCGCGAACGCGGTGAGCGCATAGAGCGGCGCCGTCGGATGGACGAAGACCGAGAGGCCGAGCAGCGCCCGGCGGCGATCCAGAGCCGCCGGTCGCCGTCGACCGCCGCTTCAGAGGCCGAGCACCGTCGACCACATGAGCCACGCGAAGAGCATCGTGTGCGGCCGGCCGAAGGTCGCGTAGAGCACGGGATCGGCGAGGCCGCCGTGAGGAGCACGACCGCGCCCGCTGCGTCGTCGTCGTCGAGCAGGCGGCGCACGATGAGCGCGACTGCAGGCAGCGCGAGGCACAAGAAGACGAGCGACGGCACCCGCAGCGCCGGCAGCCCCGGGCCACCAGCCGAGCAGGAATGCTCGAGCCAGAAGTGCAGCGGCCCGCCGCCTCGCTGCGTCGAGACGATGTGGAAGATGTGGCGGAACGAGAAGTCGCCGAGCCTGAGCGTCAGCTCCTCGTCGACGTTCAGCGGCGACCACCAGACCGTCGGCAGTGCGAGCCAGGTCAGCAGGCCCGCGGCCCCGACGACCGAGGCAGGGAGAAGGAGCCGCCTACTCAGTGTGGGAGGTCGCGAGCACCTGCATCTCGGGCGTCTCGGGCGCGGTGCGGTACGGATGCTCGTCGGCCACGTCGGTCTCGTGATAGACGCTCTCCGCGTTGACCGCCCAGATGTCGTGGTGCGCCGCCGGTGAGGAGGTTGTCGACCGCGCGCATCGCCGTCAGCATCGAGTGATCCGAGTTGTTGTAGCGGTGCAGGCCGTTGCGGCCGACCTGCTGCAGGTTCTCGATCCCGTCGAGCCAGGCGCGGATCGTCGCGACGCGCTCGGCGTAGTCGGCGTCGTAGATCGGGTACGCCTTCGGGCACGCGCATCGCGAACCCGCGCTCGACCCGAGCCGGCGGACGCGAGGCGCGAGCTGCTCCAGCTCGCTCGCGGCGAGCGCGACCAGTGCGTCGTCGTCCATCGTCCACAGCTCGTCGCCCGCGAAGCAGAAGTACTCGAGCCCGACGCAGGCCTTGTCCGGGTCCGGGACCATCCACGGCGACCAGGAGCGGAAGTTCTGGATCCGCCCGACCTGCACGCCCGGCTCGTGGATGTAGATCCAGTTGTCGGGGAACGGATCGGCGCCGTCGATCACGAGCGCGACGGTCAGGAAGTCGCGGTAGCGCAGCCCGCGCGCCGCGTCGACCACCTCCGGCGGCGCGGCGGGGCGATCATCTCCACCACCTCGCGCAGCGGCAGCGACGAGATCACCGCGTCGGGGCTCTCGAACGTCTCGCCGCCGACGACGACACGCGCGACCCGGCCGCCGGTCGAGCTCCATGCCGCTCGACGCGGGCGTCGAGCAGCACCTCGCCGCCCTGCTCCTCGATCGCGGCGCGCATCGCCTCCCACATCTGGCCGGGGCCGAAGCGCGGGTAGTTGAACTCCGAGATCAGGCTCTTGACCTTGTCGTCCTTGTTGCCGAAGAACGCGGCCTTGCGCCGCGGAGACGAACGACAGGCCCTTGATCCGCTGCGCCGCCCACTCCGCGCGGATCTCGGTCGTCGGCACGCCCCAGACCTTCTCGGTGTAGGACTTGAAGAACAGCTCGAACAGGCGGCGGCCGAACCGGTTCGAGACCCAGTCCTCGAGCGAGCTCGTCGACCTTGTTGCGGCGCACCGCAGCGCGGGCAGTAGGACGCCAGGCAGCGCGTCAGCTCGACCGGCCCGAGCTTGCGGATCACGTCGGGGCCGCGCAGCGGGTAGTCGAGGTAGCGGTTGTTCCAGTAGATCCGCGACATCCGCGGGCGCCGCAGGAACTCGTCGCCGAGCACCTCGTGCCAGAGCGTGTCCACCTCGATCGACTTCGTGAAGAAGCGATGCCCGCCGAGGTCGAAGCGGTAGCCGTCGCGCTCGACCGTCTTGGCGATCCCGCCGACCTGGTCCTCGGCCTCGAAGACGACGCGCGCTCCGATTCGCCTGGCCGAGGAGGTAGCCCGCGGTCAGGCCGGCCGGGCCGCCACCGAGGACGAGCGTCGTCTGGGAGGTGTCATGCGTCATGAGATCGGCCGCGCCACGGGGCCGCGACCGCCAAATCTAGCCGACTCGGCGATAGACGAACGCCTGCAACAGCTTGAAGTAGTTGTGATGGACCGCGATCTCGTCCGTCGTCACGTGGTGGAGCGAGGCGCACACGAGGGTCGCGCTGGAGCGCAGAGGTGTAGGCGATCGACTTCTACCAGACGAGATGCGTCCAGGTGGCATTCCAGGAGCGATAGTCGCGAAACACGGGTGCGACGACGACGAACTCGGAGCCGGGCTGCACGGCGGCGAGCGTCTGGTCGATCCGGGCCTGCGTGTCCGAACCGCTCAGACGATCGACGGCGTCGCGCCAGTCGAAGATCCGGGCGTCGGGGACCGGCCCCATCGTCGTCGCCCAGCGATACCCGCCGCCCGAGGTAGTAGCGAAGAACCGGCACCTGCTCGGGATGGGTCGAGACGACGAGCTCACCAGGATGCATGAGCCCCGCCACGCCCGCCGTGATCTGTCGCGCGTTCTCCTTGTCGTCGCGGACCGAGAAGCCTGCCCAGAGAAACACGATCGCGGCGAGCGCGGCGAGCCCGCGGCGGTCGGCGCGCGCGAGCCCGCGCGCGCCGATGAGCAGCACCGGCCCGAGCACGACCGCGAAATAGCGCGTCGTCCAGGCGGGCGAGAACTGGGAGGACAGCCAGGCGAGAAGGACGGTCACCCCGATCACCGTCGCGAGCGCGAGCACGATCGCGTGCTCGTCGTCGTCCGCTGCGTCCGCCGAGCGTGAGCAGGCCCGCGCCGCCGACGAGCACCAGCGCCACCAGCACCGCGTCGCCGTTGACCACCGCCCCCGGCGCGAGCACGAGATCGCGGAAGCCCGGAGACGTCGACCAGGGCGCGCCGGTGTGCCGTACCTGCGACAGGACGGTCGGTACCCACGGGAGGTAGAGCACGGCCACACCGGCCGCGACGAGCGCGAACCGCTTGAGCCGCCGCCGCGCGCAGAGCACGGTGGCGGCCGCCAGCCCGACGCAGAGGAAGAGCGCCCAG
The DNA here is from genome assembly GCA_963823265.1 of uncultured Thermoleophilia bacterium. GTDB lineage: Bacteria > Actinomycetota > Thermoleophilia > Gaiellales > Gaiellaceae > PALSA-600. The sequence continues at coordinate 140,938 of CAWGLA010000011.1, read as the reverse complement.
TTGTGCACGTAGGCCATCGCTGCGACCGCGGGCACGAGCGCGACGGTCCAGGGCGTGCGGCCGCGCAGGATGCCCTGGACGTACGCATAGGCGACGACGATCGACAGCAGCGCCTCGACCTCGTACATGCGGGTCTCCTGCGCGTAGTACGTGAGGAACGGATCGAACGCGGCGAGCGTCGCGCAGATCAGGCCGGTCTTGCGGTCGAACATGGCACGGGCCGCCGCATACGCGAGTGGGATGCACGCGAGGCCGAACAGCAGCGAGAGCGTGTGGGTTGCACGCTCGCCGTCGCCGAAGAGCCGGATCCACAAGCCGAGCAGGAGGTAGTAGCCGGGCGGCGATCCGTCCTGGCCCAGCAGCCCGGGGATCGACGACCAGTGATGGTGCGCGATACCGACCGACAGGCCCTCGTCGATCCAGAAGCCGCCGTTCAACTGGCGCGTGCGCACGAACGCCGACAGCGCGATCAGCGCGATCAGAAAGGCAGGGACGGCGACCCGGTGGGACAGCACAGCCGGCCGCGGGCGTGCGAGCTGGACGCTGGCCACGGCAGCGAAGCTACCAGCCCGCTCAGCCGGGCAGCGTCGGCCGGAGACTCAGCACGGTCCGCCTGCCCGTCCTCGGCGTACACGACGTCGACCACGTCGTTTCGGCGGTAGGTGCCGGCGACCCCGAAGAAGAGGCTCGCCCACCGCCAGAACCCGAGCCTGCCCTCCGCCGCCAGCTGAGCGTTGGAAGACGAGCGACCGCCCGACCTGGTCGAAGTCGACGCCGGGCTGCTGGGGCACGCCGTTGACGAACACCTCGAAGACGTCTCCGACCTCGGGGGGCAGCTCAACGCGGCTCCGTTGCTTCCACGCTCTATACGATGCCACTCGGCGTGCGCCGGACCGCCTTTGCCACTCTTGGTACGAGCCTGATCGCCCTCGCGGCGGCGGCGATCGCGTACGCCGGAAACGGCGGCTTCCTGCCCGGCGAAGCCGCATTCGCCGAACGCGCACCGGATCGACAGCGCGTTCATCTTCGTCTCGATCTTCACCGGCATCATCTTCCTGATCGTCGAGGGCGCGCTGATCCTCTTCATCGTCAAGTACCGGCGCGGCAAGCGCGCGCGGACGGCGAAGGCCCGCAGATCCACGGCTCGACGCGGCTCGAGGTGCTCTGGACGGTCGTGCCGGTCGTGATCCTCGCCGATGATCGGCGCCTTCGTCTTCTGGGAGCTGCCGGGGATCGCGGATGCGCCGAAGGCTGCCGCGGCCGACGAGACCACGATCCGGGTCGAGGGCCACCAGTACTACTGGCTGTTCCGCTATCCGAACGGCGCCGTCTCGATCAACCAGATGGTCGCGCCCGCCGACGAGGTCGTGCACGAGCGGATCGTCGGCCTCGACTGGGACGTCATCCACTCGTGGTGGGTGCCCGACCTCGGCGGCAAGTATGGACGCGATCCCCGGCAGGGTCAACACGACGTGGTTCGAGGCGCCGGCCGGCCACTACCTCGCGCGCTGCGCCGAGCTGTGCGGCATCCAGCACGCGCACATGGTCGCGACCGTGCATGTCGTCCCGCGCGCGCAATACGACGCCTTCATCAGGCGCCCGCTTGGCGAACGCCTCGAGCGCCGAGGTCGGCGCGGAGGAGTGGCAGGGCGCCTGCCAGTCGTGCCACCGCCTCGACCACAAGTACATCGGCCCGGCGCTCGCGAACAATCCGCTGCTCGCCAACCGCACGGGCATCGAGACACTGCTCCGCAACGGGCGGGGGCAGATGCCGCCGGTCGGCAAGAACTGGACGACCGGAGCAGATCGACGCGCTCGTCGCGTACACGAAGCAGTTCGCAAAGGGGCGGCGGCTCCTAGATGGCCGTGAACGTCGAAAGCGTCCGGCCGTATCGCGCCGACTGGCGACGCGGCCGCCTCACGTCGTGGCTGACGACCGTCGACCACAAGCGCATCGGGCTGATGTACATCTGGACAGTCGCTCGTCTTCTTCGCGTTCGGCGGCATCCTCGCGCTGCTCATCCGCACGCAGCTCGCGACGCCGAACGAGCACTTCCTGACGAAGAGCTCGTACAACGCGGTGCTGACGATCCACGGCACGACGATGATCTTCCTGGTCATCGTCCCGATCCTCGCGGGCTTCGGGAACTACCTCGTGCCGCTGATGATCGGCGCGCGCGACATGGCGTTCCCGCGGCTGAACGCCCTCTCGTACTGGCTGTACCTGCTCGGCGGCATCGTCATCCTCCTCAGCTTCTTCGCGAAGGACGGGCCCGCGCCAGGCCGGCTGGACGCTGTACGTGCCGCTCTCGACGCTGCACGAGCCCGGCAACGGCCAGGACCTCTGGATTCTCGGCCTGCACATCCTCTCGATCTCGTCGCTCGTCGGCGCGATCAACATCGTCGTGACGGTGCACAACATGCGCACGCCCGGCATGTCGTGGATGCGCATCCCCCTCTTCGTCTGGGCGATCGTCACCTACGCGTGGCTGCTCGTGATCGTGCTGCCGACGCTCTCCGCCGGGCTGACGATGATGCTGCTCGACCGGCAGGCGGGAACGCACTTCTTCGATCCGGCGCACGGCGGCAGTCCGATCCTGTACCAGCACGTGTTCTGGTTCTTCGGCCACCCCGAGGTCTACATCATGATCCTGCCCGCGATGGGGATCATCTCGGAGGTCCTCCCCGTCTTCTCGCGCAAGCCGATCTTCGGCTACAAGGCGGTCGCGATCTCGACAGCCGGTATCGCGTTCTACTCGCTGCTCGTCTGGGCGCACCACATGTTCTCGGTCGGCATGCCGGTCGGGCTCGACATCTTCTTCATGCTCAGCTCGATGATCATCGCGATCCCGACCGGCGTGAAGATCTTCAACTGGCTCGCGACGATCTGGCGCGGGAACATCTCGTTCGACACACCGATGCTCTGGGCGCTCGGCTTCATCGGCGTCTTCACGATCGGCGGCCTGTCCGGGATCTTCCTGGCGGCGTTCCCGATCGACTGGCAGGTGACGGACACCTACTTCGTCGTTGCGCACCTGCACTACGTGCTGTTCGGCGGCTCGATCTTCGGCATCTTCGCCGGCCTCTTCTACTGGTGGCCGAAGATGTTCGGACGGATCCTCGACGAGGGGCTCGGGAAGCTGCAGTTCTGGCTCGTCTTCGTCGGCTTCAACCTGACGTTCTTCCCGCAGCACATGCTCGGACTGCTCGGCATGCCGCGCCGCGTCTACACGTACCAGGAGCACGGGCTCTGGGAGGTCTACAACCTGATGTCGTCGATCGGCTCGCTCGTGATGGCGGTCGGGATGTTCGTCTTCGTGGTGAACGTCGTGAAGACGGCGCGCACGGGGCCGCGTGCCGGCAACGACCCCTGGCTCGCCGACACGCTCGAGTGGTACACGACCTCGCCGCCGCCCCCGTGGAACTTCGACAAGGTCCCGTATGTCACGAGCGCGCGGCCGTTGCGCGACCTGCGGCGGCGGCTCGAGGAGACGAGGGGCTTCTAGTGGGCACCTGGGCACGCCTCACGGCGCTCGCGGCAGTGGCGGGCACCGGGCTCGCCGTCATCTCCGGCGCCGCCGGCTGGGACACGGCTCACCGACTGCTCGCTGCGCTCGCGCTGCCCCCACTCGCCGCGCTCGTTGCAACCGCCTGGGTCAGCGCACGCCGGCTGCTGCCCGCAGCCCTGACCTCGCTGGCGCTGTTCGGCCTCGCGGCGCTCCTCACCGGGCCGACCGTCCACCTCGTCGCAGCGTCGCTCGCCTTTGCCTCGACCGTGTACGTCGCGGCGTTGACGTTCCGTGGCCACGTGGAACAAGGGCCGCTGCGCGACTACCTGACGTTGACGAAGCCACGCATCATGTCGTTGCTGCTGCTCACGGGCGCAGCCGGCGTGTTCGTCGGCGCAGGAGGTGTGCCGGCGGCCGGAGTGTTCGCGGCGACGATGGTGGGGCTCGCGCTCGCGTGCGGCGGCGCATCGGCGCTCAACCACTATCTCGACCGCGACATCGACAAGCTGATGGGCTCCCGCACGGAGCAGCGCCCGGTCGCCTCCGGCCGGGTGCCCGCGGAGCGCGCACTCGAGTTCGGACTGGCCCTGTCCGCCTGCTCGTTCGTGCTCCTCGATTCGCTCGTCAACCTCCCGACGGCGCTGCTGGCCCTTGCCGGCAACCTTTTCTACGTCCTCGTCTACACGCGCTGGCTCAAGCGGTCGACGCCGCAGAACATCGTGATCGGCGGCGCGGCAGGCGCCGTGCCGCCGCTTGTCGGGTACGCCGGCGCGGCCGGACATCTCGGCTTCGCGGCGCTCGTGATGTTCGTCATCGTCTTCGTCTGGACGCCGCCCCACTTCTGGGCGCTCGCGCTGATGATCAAGGAGCACTACGCCCGCGCGAACGTGCCGATGCTGCCGGTCGCTCGCGGAGAGACCGAGACGGCGAAGCAGATCGTGCGCTACACGGTGCTCCTGATCGCGGTCACGCTCGCGCCGGTCGCGCTCGGAACGTTCGGGCTCGTCTACGGCATCGCCGCGTTCGTGCTCGGGGCACTGTTCCTGTGGCTCGCGGTCGAGCTTCGGCGCACGCTCGACCGTGGCGTCGCCGTGAGGCTCTTCCACTATTCGCTCCTCTATCTCGCGCTGCTCTTCGTCGCGATGGCCGTCGACACGGTGGTCTAGATGGAAGAGCCCCTCACAGAAGCCGAGATCGCCCGCAAGAACATGCTCTGGGGCTGGGCGCTCTTCGGTCTCTTCTGCGCGCTCTTCGGCGGCGTCTTCGTCGTCGGCCTGATCTACCTCTGGCTTTCATGACCCGCTTCCGGCGCCGGCAAAGCCGCCGCCTTCGCTCTTGAGCGGCTCCGTCGAGCCTACGCCGCTGGAAAGCATCTGGATCACCGAGCTCGGCGGCGGCGCGCCGGGCCGGCGCCTCGCCGTCAAGGATCTCTTCGACACAGCCGGGATTCGCACGACCTACGGCTCGGCGGTCTTCGGCGACCATGTGCCCAACCGCTCCGCCGAGGCCGTGCAGCGGCTCGAGCGCGCCGGTTGGAGGAACGTCGGGAAGACGAACCTGCACGAGTTCGCCTACGGCGTGACGTCGCAGAACCTCCACTACGGGCTCGTCCCGAACCCCGCGTTCCCGGAGCGCACGCCGGGCGGCTCGTCGGGCGGCTCTGCTGCGGCGCTCGTGCTCGACCTGGCCGACGGCGCACTCGGCACGGACACCGGCGGGTCGATTCGGATCCCGGCGGCGTGCTGCGGAATCACCGGGCTCAAGCCGAGCTTCGGACTCGTGCCGATCGACGGGGTGTTCCCACTGGCGCCGTCGTTCGACCACGCGGGGCCGATGGCGTGCGACGTCGCGGGCTGTATCGAGCTGATGAGGGCGCTCGTTCCGGGCTTCTCGGTCGGCCAGATCTCGCTCGACGACCTCTCGCTCGCCGTAACCTGGGGCGACATGCCGGTCCGAGGAACGGCGATCGAGTTCCCGACCGCGGAGGCCGTCGTGCCGGCGTTCATGCGCGAGGTCGCGGACGTCCACCGTGAGCTGTATGCAGAGAACGGCGAGCTCTACGGCGAGAACATCCGCGAAAAGATCGAGCGGTGCATCGCAGTCGGTGACGCCGAGTACGCCGCGGCGGTCCGCGCCCGCGACGATCATGCGGAGCGTGCCCTCGCAGCGCTCGACGGCCACGACCTCCTCATCACACCCACGCTGAGCATCGAGCCGCCTGCCGCCGGTGTCGTCGAGCTCGACGTCCGCGCTGCGCTGACCCTCTTCACGTTCCCGTTCAACGCCCTGGGCTGGCCCGCTCTCGCACTGCCCGCTGGAGGCTCGTCGATCCAGGTGGTGGGTCGCCCGGGGGACGACGCCCTGGTTCTCGCTGCGGGCCTCGCGCTGGAGCGGCGCCTACGGAGCGACGTCGAGTAGCGTCGGCCCTGTGAACGGCGATCTCGAGTTCGCGCATGTTCTGGCCGATGCCGCCGACGCGATCACGATCGGCCGTTTCCGGGCGCAGGATCTCCACGTCGAGACGAAGCCCGACCTCACGCCCGTGTCGGAAGCCGATCGAGCCGCCGAAGAAGCGGTGCGCGCACTCGTCGCGGCGTCCGGGCGGGGCGAGGGGGTGCTCGGCGAGGAGCTCGGCGACGACGGCAGTGTCGTCAAGTGGATCGTCGATCCGATCGACGGGACCAAGAATTACGTGCGCGGCGTCCCCGTGTGGGCGACGCTGCTCGCGCTGGAGAGACAGGGAGAAGTCGTGGTCAGCCTCGTGTCGGCTCCTGCGCTCGGGCGGCGATGGTGGGCGAGTCTGGGCGAGGGCGCGTTCGCGAACGGAGAGCGCTGCCGGGTCTCCGCCGTTGGCCGGCTCGAGGACGGCGCCGTCTCGACGACATCCGCGCGAAGGATGCCACGCGGCTGGACCAGCGTCGTCGAGCGCGCGTGGTCGAACCGCGGGCTGGGCGACTTCTGGCAGCACTGCCTCGTCGCCGAGGGCGCGCTCGACGTTGCCTGCGACTCGGTGTTGAAGCTCTGGGACTACGCCGCGGTGCAACTGCTCGTCGAAGAAGCCGGCGGCCGGTGCACGACCTACGCCGGCGGCCCACCGGCGGTCGATGCGAGCTTCGTGTCGACGAACGGGGTACTGCACGACGAGGTGGTCTCACTGCTCGGCGTCTGAGCGGCGTCTGAGCGACATCTGACGCCGCACCCTGGGGTCCCGCTCCTCGACGAACTCGCGAAACAGCCGGCGCGCGCGACGCGGATTGGGTGCCATCAGCGCCAGAAGCTCGGCTTCGTCGACGTAGGGGTCGGGGCCGTGCAGGCCGATCAGTGAGCCGTAGTTGCAGTACGGCCAGTCCTCCGGCGCATCCGCGAGATTTGCGCGCGGCGCGTTGTAGGCGAAGTAGCGCTGCAACTCGAGCAGATGCGAATCCGACTCGACGAGCGTGTCGTGGAACCGCCGTTGCCAGAACGCTCCCCGACTTGCGAGGTCCATGAATTTCTGCCCGATGGCGGAAGTCGGGAAACGCCTTGAGGCCGTCGATCGCCTTCGTGTTCACGTGGTAGACGCCGCCACGGAGCTCGATGCGGTACGAATTGCTCATTGAGCAAGGATGCGAACGCCGCGCCGGCGACGCCAGTGTCCTTTTCGAAGTCGGCGCACAATTGGTTCAGAAGCTCAAACAATGCTCTGAGCCGGCTCTGAGCCGCGTCTGAGCCCGCTCAGACGCCGGCGGCGGCGCGGACTGCCGCTTCGTAGATCGGATCGCGGGCGAAGCGGTCGAGCTGGGCCGAGAGGACGTCGCTCGCATTCGGAGGCTGGCCGGGCGGAAACGGTGCAGGGCGCGCCGTCGAGTTCGATGCCTTCGAGCCGCCCGCGTTCCTCGATCTCCACCTCGATGCCGTGCCCCAAACGAGACCGCAGCCAGCCCGCGAGCAGATGCCCTTGCGCACGCGTTCCCTGGACGCGGATCGAGCGCACCTCGGCGATGCCCGGCCAGAGCGATGCGAGCAGCGAGCGCCACCGTTCGGTCCGCTCCCACGCGATGTCCGAGACCACCAACTGCGCGAAGAGCTCCGCCAGCCGGGCGTACGCGGCGGGCAGGTCGGGCCATTCCGTCGAGTCGACGATCAGCCGGTCGACGATCCCGACCAGCTGCTCGAACTCCGTCGAGTCCCAGTCGGGCTGCCCGCGCCAGCGGCAGAACACCGGCAAGTCCGAGATCAGGAGCGGCAGCGCGATCGACGCGGGCGCGGACGCGCGGTTTCCCCGCAACGCCAGCTCGATCACCTCGCCGCAGACAGCGCGGTCGCCGATCGGGAAGCAGCGAAGCGAGAGCAGCGCGTCGAGCCCATCGGGGTCGGCCGGCCGGGGGACGAGCAGCAGCGTGCGTGAGGGATGCCGCTCCGCCATCCCCGCGAGCGTCTCCTCGGCGGCGCTCTGCCATTCGGGCGGAGCCCACGCGATGTGCGTCATCACCGACGTCCGCAGGTTCGGCTGGGCACCCTCCTCCGCGGACTCGGACCGCAGGCGCGCCAGCTCGCGCTCGATCTCGGCGATCGAGACATCCTCGCCCGTCCAGTCGTTTTCGATCAGTGCCTTCGCCACGACCGCCCATCTCGGTGCAGTAGCTCGTCGGAGGCGGCCGGCCCCCACGTCCCGGACGCGTAGTTCGGGAACGACGGCCGGTCCCGCTGCCAGAACGCCACGATCGCGTCCACCAGTGCCCACTGCTCCTCGGTCTCGTCCGACCGCGTGAACAGCGTTGCGTCGCCCAGCATCGCATCGAGGATCAGCCGTTCGTACGCCTCGGGCAGGCCCTCGCGGAAGGCGCCGCCGTAGAGGAAGTCCATGTGCACCGTGCGGATCGTCATGCCCTGCCCCGGCACCTTGGCGCCGATCGCGAGCGAGACCCCCTCGTTCGGCTGCACATGGATGAGCAGGACGTTCGGCCGCAACCCTTCCGCGGCCGCGTCCTCGAACGGCGGATGCGGCGCTCGTTTGAACTGGACCGCGATCGTCGTCTCGCGCCGGGCAAGACGCTTGCCCATGCGCACGTAGAACGGCGTGTCGGCCCACCGCCAGTTGTCGACGAACAGCTTCGCGGCGACGAACGTCTCGGTCATCGTTTCCGGCGGGACGCCCTCCTCCTCGCGGTACCCCCGCACGAGCTCGCCCTCGACGTAGCCCGGTCCGTACTGCCCACGCACGATGTGCTTCGGGCCGGGCGTGTGCATCGCCTTCAGCACCTTCACCTTCTCGTTGCGCACCGAGTCGGCCGTGAAGTCGATCGGCGGCTCCATTGCCGTGATCGCGACGAGTTGCAGCAGGTGGTTCTGGAAGATGTCGCGGATCGCACCTGCCTGTTCGTAGTAGCCGGCGCGCCCCTCGATGCCGATCGACTCGGCGACGGTGATCTGCACGTGGTCGATGAACTGACGATTCCAGATCGGCTCGAAGATGCCGTTCGCGAACCGCAGTGCCAGCATGTTCTGCACGGTCTCCTTGCCGAGGTAGTGGTCGATCCGGAACACCTCGTCCTCGCCGAAATGCTCCTGGAGCTGCGCATTGAGCGCGCGCGCCGACTCGAGGTCGTGCCCGAACGGCTTCTCGATGATGAGCCGGATCCAGCCCTCGGCAGCGCGCCGCTTTGCGATCTCCTCCACGATCATCCCGATCGCGCTCGGCGGCACCGCGAAGTAGTAGACACGGTTTCCGCGCGTCCCGCGCTCCTCGTCGAGCTTCGTCAGGGTGTCGCGCAGCTCGTCTTCGCCCTTGTCGTCGTCGAAGTCGAGCGTGATGTAGTGCATGCCGGCGGCGAGCCTGTCCCACACCTCCTGATCGAACTCGTCTCGCGAGTACTGCTGCACGGCCTGTTTCATCCGCTCGCGGAAGCCATCGTCGCTCTCCCCGCTGCGGGCGGCGCCGACGATCCCGAAATGCTCGGGCAGCAGGTCCCGCACGGCGAGTGAGTACAGCGCCGGCATCAGCTTCTTCGACGTCAGGTCGCCCGAGGCACCGAAGATGACGAGGATGCAGCCGTCCGGCCGGCGGCGCAGGTGGAGCCCGTCCGCGAGCGGGTTGGGATCGTGCTCCGCCATCACTCCGCCTTCGCGGCTTCGACGGCATGCCCGCCGAACTGGTTGCGCAGCGCGGCGTTCACCTTCGCCGCGAACGACTCGTCCTGACGCGAGGCGAAGCGCGCGAACAGGGCGGCCGTGATCACGGGCACGGGCACGTCCTCCGCGATCGCCTCCGCGATCGTCCAGCGCCCTTCACCCGAGTCCTCGACGTAACCGCGGATCTTCTCGAGCTGCGACCCCTCCTGCTCGAACGCGGTGTGCAGCAGCTCCAGCAGCCACGAGCGGACGACCGAGCCGTAGCGCCAGATGCCCGCGATCTCGTGCAGGTCGAGGTCGAACTCCGACGACTTCATCACCTCGAAGCCCTCTGCGTAGGCCTGCATCAGGCCGTACTCGATCCCGTTGTGGACCATCTTCACGAAGTGGCCTGCCCCGGCCGGCCCGACGTGGGCATAGCCGTCCTCGGGCGCGAGAGCGACGAAGACGGGCTCGACCTGGGCGACGGCGTCGGCGTCCCCGCCGACCATCAGGCAGTACCCGTTCGCAAGCCCCCACACGCCGCCGGAGACACCGGCGTCGACGAACTTGATACCCCGCTCCTGCGCCGTCGCGTAACGGCGCTGCGAGTCGTGGAAGTTCGAATTGCCGCCGTCGACGATCACGTCGCCGGGGGCCGCGAGGCCGAGCAGCGTCTGGAACGTGTCCTCGGTCACCTTCCCGGCCGGGACCATCATCCAGAACGACCGCGGCGGCGCGAGCTGGTCGCGCAGCTCCTCCAGCGTCTTCGCGGTCGAGTCGACGCCGGGATCGTAGGTCTTCACGTCGTGCCCGCGTTCCTCGAGGCGCTTCGTCATGTTGCCGCCCATGCGGCCGAGGCCGATCATTCCGAGTTGCACTACGCGTCCTCCAGTCTGATCCGCGCGACCCTGCGGCCGCGCTCCTGCAACAGCGCAAGATCACCGGCGGCCTGCGCGCGGATCAACCTTCCGAACCCGAACGGCCTCCCGGGAATCTCCAGCTCGGCACCGGTGTCGTCGACCACCTGCAGATACAGGCCCGTCGCAGGGCCACCTTTGTGCAACTGCCCGGTCGAGTGCAGATAGCGCGGCCCGTAGCCTTGGGTGACGACGCAGCCGGTCGCCTGCCGCGCGCGCTCCGCCAGCGCGGCGAGTTTGGACTCGGCGGCAGGCGTCGGGTTCACGAAGGCGAGGATCGCGACGTAATCATCCGCCTGCGCCTGGGCGAAGAGCTCCTCGATCGAACCCTCGGGCGCGACGAGGGGATCAGCGCCCGAGGCGAGGATCTGCAGGGTCCTGTCCTTCGCGGCCTGCACGTCCGGCTGGTCGAACGGATCGATCCCGAGGATCGAGCCGGCCACTGCGGTCGCGAACTCCCAGCGGAAGAACTCCTGGCCGAGCTCGTACGCATCGCTGACCCGAACCTCCTGCGCCTGCCGGTCGGTGCCGTCGGCCGGTTCGCCCGGTGCGGGGATCAGGCCCTTGCCGAGCTTCCCGGTCGATTCGGCGAGCAGCTGCTCGGCCCACAGGCCGAAGCCGCCCTCGTTCTGTTCGATGCAGATCTTGTCGCGGCCCGCCTGCCAGCCCGCCCCGAGCGAGAGCCCGAGCTCGAGGCCCGGGTTGCCGTCCGAGAGACGGCACGCGTCGGCCATCTCCTGCGCCCGGAGCAGGAACCGGGCGATGTCGATGCCCATCAATGCGGCCGGCACCATCCCGAACGCCGACAGCGCCGAGTAGCGGCCGCCGATCGTCGGTTCGCCGGCGAAGATCGCCCCGAAGCTTGCGCTCCACCGCGAGCTGCTCCAGCGCCGAACCCGGATCGGTGATCGCCGCCCACAGCTCGCCCTGCGGGCTCCGCTCCCAGAAGTAGTCCGTGTGCGAGCGCGTCTCGAGGGTCGAGCCCGACTTCGAGGCGGAGATGAACAGCGTGCGCGAGAGGTCGAGCTGCGCCTCCAGATCGCGAATCGCCTGCGGATGCGTCGTGTCGAGGACATGGAACGTCTCCTGCCGGAACGTCCGCCGGATCACCTCGGGCGCGAGCGACGAGCCGCCCATGCCGAGCAGCACGACCGAGTCGATCCGGTCGACGAGCGAGTCCGCGTATTGCAGGAGCAGATCGACGTCTTCGTGCATGCGCCACGGCTCGTTCAGCCATCCGAGCCAATGCTCTTCACCCGACCCGGTCCACGCGGACGGATCGTGCGCCCAGATCCGCTCGACCAGCTCCTGTGCGTTCATGCAGCGGCCAGAGCGGCGCGCTTTGCGCCAATGCTCTCGACGATCTCGTCGAACGAGGCGCCGAACTTCTGCACGCCTTCCTGTTCGAGCGTGAGGGTGACATCGTCGTAGTCGACGCCGGCCTCCGCGAGCTTGGCGAGGAGCGCGCCGGCCTTCTTGACGCCTTTGAGAACCGTGTCGCCCCGCACTTCACCGTGATCCTGGAACGCGCGGATCGTCTCGAGCGGCATCGTGTTCACGGTCTCTGGCCCGATCAGCTCCTCGACGTAGATCACGTCGCGGTAGTCGGGGTTCTTGGTCGACGTGGACGCCCACAGGCAGCGCTGCTTGTTCGCGCCCTTGCTCGCCAGGAACTCCCAGCGCGGGCCGGAGAACGCCTCGAGAAAGTGCCGGTAGGCGAGCTTCGCGTTGGCGACCGCGAGCTTCCCCTTCAACTCCGGATGGTGCACGGCCTCGAGGCGCTTGTCCGCCTCGGTGTCGACCCGGGAGACGAAGAACGACGCGACCGAAACGACCTGCGACGGATCGCCACCGCCGGCGACGAGCCGCTCGAGGCCGCGAATGTACGCCTCGACGACCGCCTTGTAGCGCTCGAGGGAGAAGATCAGCGTGATGTTGATCGACGTGCCGTGTGCGGTGCAGTCCTCGATCGCCGGGAGGCCCGGCTCGGTCGCGGGGATCTTCACGTAGAGGTTCGGACGGTCGACCTCGCTCGCGATCCACCGCGCCTGCTCGAACGTCTTCTCGGTGTCGTAGGCGATGCCCGGCTCCACCTCCATCGAGACATAGCCGTCGATTCCGCCCGATGCGTCGTACGCCGGTCTGAGCACGTCGCACGCATCGCGGATGTCCTGCAGCGCGAGCGAGAAGAAGATCTGCGTCGGGTCGTCCGTCTCGACGAGGAGCTGCTTGAGATCCTCGTCGTAGGCGTCGCCTTCCGACAGCGCCTTCTGGAAGATCGTCGGGTTCGAGGTGACGCCGGTAACGGCGTCCTCGTCCATCATCCGCTTCAACTCTCCCGACCGGACGAGATCGCGCGAGAGGGTGTCGAACCACACCGACTGCCCACGGGCGGCGAGCTCGTGCAGCCGTGACTTCGCCTTAGCCATTCTTCATCGTCCTTTCCATCTCTGCGACCTTCACGCAGGCGCGCGACATAGCGCTCGCCGCCGTCGAACGTCGCGTTCAAGAATGCGTCGACGAGCTCGCGCGCCAGCGACGGGCCGACGACCTCCGAGCCGAGACAGAGCACGTTCATGTCGTCGTGCTCGACTCCCTGGTGCGCGCTGTAGGAGTCGTGGCAGATCGCAGCGCGGATGCCGGTCATCTTGCAGGCCGCCACCGCCGCGCCGACACCCGAGCCGCAAACGAGCACCCCGCGCTCGGCCTCGCCGCGCTGGATCGCCTCGCCCACCTCGCGCGCCTTGTCGGGGTAGTCGATCCTCACGGCGTCCGTATCGGTCCCCAGATCGATGAGGTCGTTGCCCGCAAGCGCCTCCAGCACCGCGTCTCGCAGGTGCACCCCACGGTGGTCGAACGCGACCGCGACGCGGCTCATAGAACCTCGACGCGCGCGATCTTGCCCTCGTCGAAGGTGAAGCGGAGCGGCAGCGTGCGCCCGTCGGCCTGCACCATGGCGATCGCATGTCCGTCGTGCCGGACCTCGATCCCTTCCACGTGCACCGCAGGGAGCTCCCCCTCCATGCAGAATCCCGGCGAGACGAGCGCCAGGAACTCCTTGATCGCATCGGCCTGTCTCATGCCACACGCTCCAGGAGCGCTGTCGCGCGGGCAACCACGTTGTCCAGGTTGTAACCGAACTGCTCCAGGACGGTCTCACCGGGAGCGGAGGCTCCGAAGTGCTCGATCGAGATCGAGTCGCCGTGATCTCCGACCCATCTGCTCCAGCCGAGCTCGACCCCCGGCTCGACGGAGAGCCGCGCGCGCACCTCGGGCGGCAGCACCTCGTCGCGGTAGTCGGACGGCTGGTCGGCGAAGAGCTCCCAGCAGGGCATCGAGACGACCCGGACCGCTGTGCCGTCGTCGGCGAGCTTGCGACCCGCCTCGAGCGTCAGACCCACCTCCGCACCGGTGGCGATCAGGATCAGCTCCGGCGACGCCGACGACTCCCAGAGCGTGTAGGCGCCTCGCTCGAGCCCGGAGGCCGGAGCGAGGTCACTGCGATCGAGCGTCGGCACCTTCTGGCGCGAGAGCGACAGGGCGACAGGGCCGTCAGTGCCGCTCCAGCGCGACCTTCCACGCATACGCGGTCTCGTTCGCGTCGGCCGGGCGCACGAACCAGAGCTTCGGGATCGCGCGCAGCGCGGCATACGTCTCCACCGGCTGGTGCGTCGGGCCGTCCTCGCCGAGCCCGACCGAGTCGTGCGTCCAGGCCCACACGACCGGCAGCTCCATCAGCGCGGAGAGGCGCACCGCGGGCCGCATGTAGTCGCTGAAGATCAGAAACGTCGACCCGAACGGCTTCACGCAGCCGCCGTGCACGGCGATGCCGTTGACGATCGAGCCCATCGCGTGCTCGCGGATGCCGAAGGCGATGTTGCGGCCCGCCCAGCGGGCCGAGAAGACACCGCCTCCCTCGAACTCCGTCTTCGTCGACTCGACCAGGTCCGCGGCGCCGCCGATCATCGTCGGGACGGCGTCCTTGAACGCCTGCATCACCTGCTTGCCGGCGTCGCGCGTGGCGACTCCTCGCCCGCCTCGAACTCGGGCAGCTCCCACGGGCCGATCCGCCCCTCCAACGCTGCGTCCCAGCGTCTCGCGCTCGACCGGGAACGCCTCCGACCAGCGCGAGAACGCCTCCTGCCACCCCGCCTCCAGCTCGTTGCCCCGTTCGACCCCGTTCATGTGCGCGTAGACCTCTTGCGGTACGTAGAAGTGCCGGTCGGGATCCCAGCCGAGCGCCTGCTTCGTCGCGGCGACCTCCTCCTCGCCGAGCGCCGAGCCGTGCGCCTTCGCGGTGTCGACCGCCTGCGGCGCGCCGTAGGCGATGTGCGAGCGCACGATCATCGACCGACGGCTTCGTGCCGTCTCGTCCTGCGCCGCCGTGATCGCGCTCGCGCAATGCGCCGAGGTCGTTCACGTCCGCGACGACTGCACGTGCCAGCCGAGTGCTTCGAAGCGCATGCGCGCGATCCTCCGTGAAGGAGATCGAGGTCGTCCCGTCGATCGTGATGTGGTTGTCGTCGTAGAAGTAGATGAGCTTGCCCGAGCGCGTTCGTGCCGGCCAGCGAGCCTGCCTCGTACGACACGCCCTCCATCAGGTCGCCGTCCGAGCAGATCACGTAGACGCGGTGGTCGACGATCTCGTGGTGAGGCCGGTTGAAGGTGCCGGCGAGGAAACGTTCGGCGAAGCCCATGCCGACGCCGTTGGCGAACCCCTGGCCGAGTGGCCCGGTGGTCACCTCGACGCCTTCTGTGTGGCCGAACTCGGGGTGGCCCGGCGTCGCCGACTGCCACTGACGGAAGCGTTTCAGCTCCTCGAGCGAGAGGTTGTAGCCGGACGAGATGGAGCGCCGAGTACTGGAGGACGCACGCGTGCCCGGCGCTGAGGATGAACCGGTCGCGGTTCGGCCAGTGCGGGCTCGCCGGGTTGTGCCGCATCACCTCGGTGTAGAGGAGATAGGCGAGCGGCGCCAACGCCATCGCCGTGCCGGGATGGCCCGCATTCGCCTGCTGCACCGCGTCCATCGACAGGGTCCGGATCGTGTCGATGGAGAGCTGTTCGATCTCCGAGTTGGGCAACGTTCCTCCTACGCAGGTCGCTTCCCTGCGAGCGTAACGGCTATTCCACGGCTGCTGCGCCGGCTCTGATCTCCGCCTTGAGTCGTCCTCTCCGGCCTCGTCCAGACCGGCCAGGACGGCGGCGCTCACGTGCCCGCCCTTGCGGAAGCGCAGCACAGCCGAATCGCCGTGGAAGTCACCTTCGAGCGCCGCCGAATCGTGGCCGGTCAGCGTCGCCGAACGTCTTGAAGCTCTTGCCGAACTCCTCCGAGAAGAACGGCGAGACGATGTCGTAGCGCGCATCCTCGCCGGCGAGGATGTGGCCGAGGGTCGTCCCGTGGTAGGCGGCGTTCGACCAGTGCTCGATTCGCCGATGGCGCCGGAAGAGCGGGTCGTAGAACTCGGCCACGTCGCCGATCGCGTAGGTGCCCGGGCGAGAGGTCTCGAAGCGCTCGTCGACGACGACGCCGCTCCGGACCTCGAGCCCCGCCGCCCGGGCGAGCTCGACGTTGGGCTCGACGCCGATGCCGGCGACGACGAGATCGGCCGGTCGGGATCTCGTCTCGCCTCGAGCCTGAGGTCGACGCCGTGCGAGCGGAACGTGTCGTGCATGCCTCCGAGAGCTGCGGCGCTTCCAGGGGCGCGAAAACCATCGGGTCGCGGACGACCTGCGTCACCTCGAACACCGAGCATGCGTCAGGGATGCCGTCACCTCACAGCCCATGAAGCCCCCGCCGATCACCGTGGCCGTCCGAGCCGCTCCGGCCAACCGCCGCAGCTCGAGCGAGTCGTCCAGCGTGCGCAACGCGACCGTCCCGTCGAGCCTGCGCGGACGAGAACCGGTGGCGATCACGATCGTCTCGCCACTCACGTCGTCCAACGACGAGAGCGTCTCGCCGAGCCGAAGCTCGACGCCGTTCTCGGCGTACCAATCGATCGGATGCACGAGCGCGTCTCGCCGGCTGCGACTCGCCGCGGAGCAGGCGCTTGGAGAGCGGCGGACGGTGATAAGGACCGTGGGGGTCCTGCGACCAGATCGAGATCGGCTCCGCACCGCCGCCTCGCGGTAGGCCTCGACCAGCTTGGCCGCCGCGAGCCCGCCTCCGATGATCTCGATCATGTGCGCTCCTCCGACCTCGTCTCTCTCTGTTCCGCTCTCGCGGCCAGATGGATTTCGTGCCGCGCCCGCCCGCGGCTCGACGGCGTGCGCGACCGGCGCGGGCGGCGACCGGCAGGCCGGCCCGCTCGACCGCCATCATCGCAGCCCCGCGTGCGGAGCCCTCGTCGACCGCGGAGACCTCGAGCGTTCGCCCGAGCACGTCGGCGAGCATCTGCACCCAGTCGGGGTTCGCGAGCAGCGCGCCGCCCGTGACGACGACCGACTCGACGCCGCCCAGCGCGTCCAGCACGTCGGCGAGCTGGTAGCAGACTCCCTCGAGCGCAGCCTGCACGATGTCCGAGGCGCTCGTGGAGAACGAGAGGCCGCGGATCGCCCCGCGCCGGTCGGCATCCCAGCCGAGCGAGCGCTCACCGCCGAGGAACGGCGAGAAGGCGAGCCCGTGTGCCGCCGGCGGGCGCTCCGCGAGACCAGTGTCGGCTCCGTCGTGCAGCGTGCGCAGGAGCCAGGCATGGAGGTTGCCGCCGTCCGACAGCGCGCCGCCCTCGCAGAAGCGCCGGTCGTCGAGGCGGTAGAGGAAGAGCCCTGGCCGAGGCTCGGCCGAGCCGGCGGCGTAGACGACACGAAGCGCCGCCGAGGTCCCGATCATCAGCGCGGCGCGCTCACGCGTCGTGCACCCGGCCCCGACGTTCGAGCAGGCGCCGTCACCGAGCGCCGGACGGACACCGGCGACCGGGTCGTCCGACACCGGCGGAAGCTGAGCACGCTCGACCTCGAGCGCAGCGAGCGTGTCGTCGTCCCAGTCGAGCCGGTTCGGGTCGAAGAGGCCCGTGCCGCTCGCAGTCGAGAGGCTCGAGCGAGCCTCCCCCGTAAGCCGAAGCAGCAGGTAGTCGCCGAAGGAGAGGTAGCGGGCGGCGCGGATGCCCTCGTCGCGCAGGCGGCGGATCTTCGCCGGCCAGTACGCGGGATGGTGGAAACAGCCGGTGCGGCGGTGATAGTCGTCCGGGTCGGAGAGCGGCGACACGCTGCCGAGATCGCGCCAGGTGAGCACCGGCGTCAGGGCGCGGTCGCGGCCGTCGACCGCGACGAGCGAGTGCCAGAAGCAGCTGATCGCGAGCTCGTCGCCCTCGCCGACCTGCGCGAGCACCGCTCGGCAGGCGGCGACCAGCTCGTCGGCTCCCGACAGGGTGTAGGCGAGCTTTGCGTCGCCGGGCTCGGCCGTCCCGTGCTCGTCGTAGGCGACCGCACGAACGGACGACGATCCAACGTCCAGTGCGACGATCCGCACGCCGCTCAGGCCGCCTTCTCTTCGAGCTCGAAGGGCAGCTCGACGCGGAAACAGGTCCCGGCGCCGGGCCTCGAGGTGACCTCGATCGTCCCCCCGTGCGCCTCCACGATCGCGCGGGAGATGACCAGGCCGAGGCCGGTGCCCGGGATCGCCTGCTCGGTGGCCGTCGACGAGCGGAAGAAACGCTGGAACAGCCGCTCCTGCTCGCCCTCCGGTATGCCGATGCCGGTGTCGGCGACCTCGAGCACGGCCCAGCCGTGGTCGGCGAACGTGCGCACGGTGACGGTTCCACCGGCGGGCGTGAACTTGATCGCGTTGGAGAGGAGGTTGCCGATGAGCTGCACCAGCCGCTCGTGGTCGCCGCGAATGGGGGCGACGTCGGCGAGGTCGGACTCGAGCACGAGCTCGCGCGAGCGTGCCAGCGCAGACGAGGACTCGACGAGCTCCCGCGCGATCTCGTCGAGACGCACCGGCGCGAACTGGAGCTGCAGTCCGCTCGCGTCGAGGCGCGCCACGAACAGCAGGTCGCCGACCAGCCGCTGTAGCCGCTCGGAGCTGCGGTAGACGATCGCCAGGAAGCGCCTCTGCTCCTCGGTGAGCTGGCCCGCCTCTCCCTCTCGAAGCATCTCGAGAAACCCCATCATGGAGGTGAGCGGCGTACGAAGCTCGTGCGAGACCGTCGCGACGAAATCGTCCTTCAGCCGGTCGAGCTCGCGCTGCTGGGTGACCTCGCGCAACGTCCAGACGCGGCCGAGGAATCCACCGCGGTCGTCGCGCACGGGCGCGGTGAAGCCCTGGAACACGCGCCCGCTGACGGAGTCCTCGAACTCGTCGAAGGTCTCCTCGTCCGGATTCGTGCGCAGCCGCTCCATGGCGGCGCGGTACCTGTCGCGGTCCTTGATCCGGTGCTCGACCGACAGCAGCCGGTCGACGACCGGGCCTTCGTAGCTCATCCCGAGCTCGCGGGTCAGGTTGAGCACGGGCCTGTTCGCAAGCTGCACGTTGCCCTCGGCGTCCGAGAGCAGGATCCCGTCGGCCGTCGAGTCGAGCACGGCGCGCAGCACGTTCGCGAGGCGCTCGAGGTCGACGTTCTGGGTCGCGAGGTCCCGTCGCTGGCGGACGAGCGACTGCGCCATCTCGTTGAACGAGCGGGCGAGCCGGCCGATCTCGCCCGGGCCCTGCTCCGGCACCGTCACGTCGAGATCGCCGCCCGCAACTCGCTCCGTCGCCGTCGCGATCCGCCGAATCGGCGTGACGGCGAAGCGAAGGAGATAGGCGATGATCGCGATGAAGACGAGCGCGCGCAGCACGGCGCCGAGAATGCCGACGCTGACGCCGGAGTCGACCGCGTGTGCGACGCGCGCGCGGTCTCGCTCGGCGGCCGCGTCCGCACGGATGACGAACGGGTCGATCAGGGCGCGCATCCGATCGACGCGCTGCTCGCTGCCGGCGCTCTGGATCCTCGACCTGGCCTGGGCCGGCGAGCGCTCCGTGAGGGCGATCAACGGCACCGCCCAGTCGCGGACGTAGGAGCGCCACTCGCGGTCGAGCTCCGTCGACCAGGCGCCGGGCGCGAGGGTCATCAGCTGCGTCGACTGGGCCGGCAGGTCCCGCCGCGCCTGGACGTAGGGCTGCAGGAACCGGCTGTCCGAGGTGATCACGTAGCCGCGCAGCCCGGTCTGAAGGCCGAGGATCGAGTTCTCGACCCCCAGCGCGGCGACCACCGACGCGTCGGCGCGCTGCTCCTGCCGTGTGTCGTGGCGGATCGACCTGAAGGAACCGGTCGTCAGCACGAGCTGAACGAGGAAGACGAGGGCGACGATTCCGCCGCCGATCAGGATGCGGGCTGTCAGGCCGAGGCGCACGTCTAGATAGTTTCAGGCCATGGCAGTCGTCATCGCATCGTCCCTCCGCAAGGAGCTCTCGGGCAGCGTTCTCTTCGACGGTGTCTCGTTCAAGGTCGAACGGGGCGACCGGCTGGCGCTGGCCGGCCCGAACGGAGCCGGCAAGACGACCCTGCTACGGGCGCTGGCGGGCGAGGTGTCGCTCGAGGGAGGAGAGCTCGCGCTCTCCAAGGGGACCCGGATCGCGCTGCACGATCAGCGCCCGCCGGCGCAGAGCAGGCAGCTGCTGCGCGCCTACGCCCTCGCAGGCACTTCCGATCTCGCGGCCGTGGAGGCGCAGCTGCGAACGCTCGAGGAGTCGATGGCTTCGGGCACACACGACGCGGCGACGATGCGCCGCTACTCCGCGGCCCAGGCGAAGCTCGAGCATGCGGGCGGCTACGACTGGCGCGACCGGGCGGCGTCGTTCGTGCGTGGTCTCGGCTTCACGGATGCCGACCTGAACCGTCCACTCTCGACGTTCTCGGGAGGAGAGCTGACCCGCGCGTCGCTCGCCCGTGCGCTCGCGTCGCAGCCCGATCTCCTGTTGCTCGACGAGCCGACGAACCACCTCGACATCGAATCGCTCGAGTGGCTGGAGAAACTGCTCGAGACGCTCGACGCCGCCGTCATCCTCGTCGCGCACGACCGGTGGTTCCTCGAGGCGGTGACGACGGCGGTGCTGGAGCTGGAAGGCGGCAAGTCCGTCTACTTCCCCGGCGCCTGGCACGTGTGGCGCCGCGAGCAGGCGGCGCGTCAGATCCACCAGGCGAAGACCGCCGTGCGGCAGGCCGAGCAGATCGAACGGCTCGAACGCTTCGTCGAGCGCTTCCGTTACAAGGCGAGCAAGGCCCGCCAGGCTCAGATGAAGATCAAGCAGATCAAGAAGCTCGAGGCGGTGCGAGTGCACGCTCCCGACGACAAGCGCCGAACGCTCGGCTTCGAGTTCCTGAAGCCGGCGCGGTCGGGCCGAGACGTCGTGGTCGTGGAGAACGTGACGCTGCGGGCGGGCGAGAAGCAGCTCCTGGACGGGGCCTCGTTCGCGATCGAGCGCGGCGAGCACGTTGCGCTCGTCGGGCCGAACGGCTCCGGCAAGACGACGCTGCTCGAGACGATCCTCGGCCTGCGCAGCCCGGCAGCCGGGACGGTGCGGCTCGGCCACGGCGTCGAGGCGGCGTATTTCTCTCAGCACGAGGCGGAGCTCGACGAGCGGGGCTCGGTGCTCGACGCCGCGATGTCGGGCACCGGCCTCAAGCGGCCGGAGGCCCAGTCCCTGCTCGGCAAGTTCCTCTTCTCGGGCTGGGACGAGCACGAGAAGCCGGCCGCTGTCCTCTCCGGTGGAGAACGCCGCCGGCTCGCGCTCGCGATCACCGTCGCATCGGGCGCCAACCTGCTCGTGCTCGACGAGCCGACGAACCACCTCGACCTCGAATCCCGCGAGGCCCTCGAGGGTGCACTCGAGGCGTTCCCGGGCACCGTCCTGCTGGTCTCGCATGATCGCGCGCTCCTCGACGCCGTGGCCGGCCGCCTGCTCGCGGTGGAAGACCGCCGGATCGCGTCGTATCCCGGCGGCTGGGCGGATTACGCGCGCGCGCAGGAGGCCGACGCCGCGCCCGCGCCGGCCCCGAAGCCGAAGCGTGAGAAGCCGAAGCGCCCGGAGAAGGCGAAGCCCACCGCCCTCGAGCTCGTCGAGCAGGAGGTCGCCCGTGCCGAGGCCCGGGTCGCCGAGCTCGAGCAGAAGCTCGCGGCCGACTGGGGCGACCACGACCTGCTCGCCGCGCACCGCGAGGCGCGCGAGGATCTCGAGGCGCTGCTCGAACGGTGGGAGTCGCTCTTCGAACAGGTGTCAGACACCAAGAGTGTCTGACACCAGCGTCCGGATCGACGACTCGGTGATCGGGTCGAGGACGAGGATCGCCTCGTCCGCTCCGGCCTCGCTCAGCGCGCGGAGGTGATCGCGGAGCCGGCCGGCCGGCACCGCTTCGACGTCGCGCGGCCGCTCGCCCGCCGGCTCGACCTCGACGAGCACGCAGGCGCTGCGCGCGATCTGCGCCGGGTCGCGCCCGGCGCGCTCCGCAGCGCTCGTGATCTCGCGCGTTGCGGCGCGCGAATCCCTCGGGCGTGTTGCCGTAGTGCGTGTACCACGTGTTCCACGCGTCGACGTGAGGCAGCGCGATCGAGAGCATCCGGGGTGCGTTCGCGCCGATCATCAGCTTCGGCCGCCGCAGCGGCGGCGGCAGCAGCACTGCATCGCGCACGGTGTGAAAGCGTCCTTCGAACGTGACGTGCTCCCCGTCGAGCAGCCGCCGCACGATCGTGAACGCCTCCTCGAACCGGGAGACGTGGTGATCGAACGGCACGCCGAAGGCGCGGAACTCCTCCTGGTTCCAGCCGGCGCCGAGCGCGGCGACGAACCGGCCGCCGCTCAGCTCGTCGATCGCAGCGACCTGACGCGCAAGGATGCCGGGCGGATGGAACGCCGTGCAGGCGACGAGCGGCCCGAGCGCGACACGATTGGTGACACCGGCCAGCCACGCGAGCGTCGTCCAGCAGTCCCACGGGCCCCGCTCGGGGCGGCCGTCCCCTCGATAGAGGAGATGGTCGCCGACCCACACCGAGTCGAAGCCGCACTCCTCCGCCGCGCGGGCCATCGCGGCGAGCTCGTCGCGGCGCACGACCCGCTCCACCTCGGGGAGCTGGAGCCCGACCCTCATGGTCACGCTGCCCAGAACGCTTCGAACGCGGGCGGGTCGGCCGGGATGGCGGTGATCCGCTGCCAGACACCGAGCGCATGGTCGATCACGAGCACCTGGTCGATGTCGAGCTCACGGCCGAGGCGCCTGCCCTGCGCGCGGTAGACGGCGACGGCGTGCTCGTCGTCGGCGAGCGACCAGCGCAGCGTGCTCAGGTACGTGCCGTCGGTGAGCCTGCGCGTCTCGCGGAAGAGGTCGAAGATCCGTTCCCGCCCGACGTAGTCCTGGGCCACGGGGACGGTCCCGTTGACGATCCACGTCGCGTCGGCGGCGATCACCTCGAAGAGCGCACGCGGATCGCCGCCGCGAAACGCCGCGAAGACGCGATCGATCCCCGCGAGGGCCTCAGCGCTCAAGCGGCGCGAGTGTCAGCCCGTAGCCCTCGAGCTGTGAGTGGTAGAGCTCGGCGAGCTCGCGGTGGCCCGACCACACGATCGCCTGGCCCGTCGTGTGGATCTTGTTCGCGAGCGCCATGCCCTTGTCGTAGTCGACGCCGGGGATCGTCTGCGCGAGGGCGAACGCCACCCCTTCGAAGCTGTTGTGGTCGTCGTTGCGGACGATCACGCGCCAGGCATCGCCGGCGCCGGAGCCGCTCGAGCGGCGCAGCCTGGTCCGGGGAGGTGTGAGCGTCTGGGTCATTCAGTGGCGAGCGTAGCGATCACTGCTTCAGCGATCACCTTCAACGGCCGGCCCGAGACCTGGCTGGCCTTGCGCAGCCGCGCGAACGCCGCTTCCTCGGACAGGCCGTCCCGCTCCATCAGCAGGCCCTTCGCGCGTTCGATCGCCTTGCGCGCGGACAGCGCGTCGGCCAGCGACTCGGCCTCCTCGCGCACCGCGGCGAGCTCCTCGTGCCGGGCGCGGGCGGTCGCGATCGCCGGGACGAGATCCTGCTCCCGGAACGGCTTGACGAGGTAGCCGAAGACGCCGGCCTCGACCGCGCGGCTGACGAGCTCCTCCTGGCCGTACGCGGTCAGCATCACGATCGGGATCGGCCGCTCGCCGAGGATCTGCTTTGCGGCCTCGATCCCGTCGAGCTTCGGCATCTTCACGTCCATGATCGCCAGCTCGGGCTCGTGCTCGCGGGCAAGCGCGACCGCCTCTTCGCCGTCCCGCGCCTCTGCGACGACTTCATGCCCGCTCCGCTCCAGCAGGTCGCGCAGATCGAGCCGGATGATCGTCTCGTCCTCGGCGATCAGGATCCTCATCCGCAATAGAATCGCACGATGCTGCAGATCGACGACGAGGCCGTTGCCGCGCTCGCCCAGATCGGCACGATCCGCATCACGGCCGAGGAGGTCGAGGGCGAGGTCGAGATCTCGATCGACGAGGCGTCCGAGCCGAGCGAGGGCGACGAGGTGATCGAGCGGGGCGAGGCGCGTGTCTTCCTCGACCCGGCCGCAGCCGAGGTGCTGGAGGACCAGGTGCTCGGCGTGCACAGCCACGGCGACCACTTCCACTTCTCGTTCGAAGACCAGCCCGAGTAGCTCCGAGTACGTGCCCGAGCGATCGCGGGCGTGTGGGCTCCGAACCGCCGCGTTGCACTCACGTCACGCACACCCCTCGCGCTTGGCCGTGTCTCGCTCAGACAAGTCTGGTGGCAGCCACCCAAACGGAGCGTGCACGGAAGTGGGGCGAAAGTGGAACTTCAGCTCTATTTTGCCTCCCGGGATCGTACGATTCAGTCGCCTGCCCGCAGCCGGCCGCGGCGGTGTGGTGGAACGGACTGGTCGCGAACCGCGGTGGCGTGACGCGCCTCCGCACCGCCGCAGTCGGCTCGAGCTCACCCGCTGCCTCTAGCCGCGCTCGTCCTTTCGATCCAGCGTCTGGGCAAGCATCCACGACGTGCCGTCCGGGTCGTAGAACGTCGAGAGCCTGACCATGTCCGGGATCTCGTGCCAGTCCTCGACCTTGACGTCGTGGCCGCGCAGATGCGCGATCGCGGCATCGATGTCGTGGACGCCGAACGTGGGCGTGATGTTGCCGGGCGTCACGCTCTCCGACTGGCCGAGGCCGATGTGAAAGCCGAACGGTGTCGAGAGCTCGCACCAGCCGTAGTCCTTCAGCTCGTAGACGAGCTCGAAGCCGAGCACCTCGCGATACCAGGCGAGCGACCGGTCGTAGTCGGTCACCCCGACCGAGATGACGCAGTTCTCTGGGTTGTATTGAATCGTCATGTGCTGTTTTTATACTTCCTACTGTTTCATGTCAACCGTCGATTTGATCGAGCTCTTTCACCATCGCTGGGCGCCTCCGGCACTCGCGTTGCTCGGCGAGCGCGGCGGAGTGCGCTTCGTCGAGCTGCAGCGGAAGCTCGACGTCGGGCGCGAGTCGCTGAACCGCGCGATCGACGCACTGATCGCCCTCGGCTACGTGCGCCGCAACCCCGGCTACGGCCACCCGCTGCGCCCCGAATACGTGCTGGCGCCGCAGGGCCAACGGGCCGCCGAGCTGGCAGCCCGGGTGCTCGCCGCCGGAGACCCGGCGGTCCTGCTGCGCAAGTGGTCGGTCCCGGTGCTCGCCGAGCTGGGCGAGGAGCGGCGGTTCTCCGAGCTGCGCTCGTCGCTCGAGGTCTCCCCACGAGCGCTCGCACTCGCGCTGCAGGACCTCGAAGGGGCGAGGCTGATCCGTCGCGAGGTCGTCGCGACGCGACCGCCCACGACGATCTATCGCCCGACCGCGCGCGGTCGCCGCATCCAGGAGGCGCTCTAGGCGGGGAAGACGACCTCGGCGCGGGTGCCGCCGACCGAGGTCAGGTCGAGCGCCCCGCGGAGCTCGTCGCGAACGAGCGCCTGCACGATCGACAGCCCGGTGCCCGCCACGACTGCGTCGACGCCCGACCCGTCGTCGGCGATCGCCAGGACGATCTCGCCGTCCCGCCGCGCGAGCTCGACCCGAATGCGATCGCCGCCGTGCTCGAGCGCGTTCTGCAGGAGCTCGGCGAACACGAGGGCGAGCGCGGTGGCCCGGGCGCTCGGCAGCGACACCGGCTCGAGCTCGCGCCGTCACTTCTTTGCCGCCACCGACGCCCTGGACGAGCATCGCGCGGAGCCGGTCGATCAGGTCGGCGAGCTCGACGTCCTCGTCACGACGCTCGGTGAGCAGCTCGTGCACGGCGGCGATCGCGAGGATCCGGTTGACGGAGTGCTCGAGCGCCTCGCGCGGGTCGATCGTGTCCGCGGACCGCGCCTGCAGCCGCAGCAGCGACGCGACTGTCTGGAGGTTGTTCTTCACGCGATGGTGGATCTCTTGCGCGAGCACGCCGCGCAGCACCGCGCGCCCGTGCTCGAGCGCAACCGCAGCATGGGTCGCGATCGACCCGAGCAGCTCGCGATCCGGATCGGTGAAGGCGCGGTCACGATCGGCGACGAGCTCGCCGATCTGCCGGCCGCGCCAGCGCAGCGGTTGCCGGATCGCATGCGTGGACGCGACTCCCTCCGGCCAGGCGATGCGGCCGTCGTCCAGCACGAGCGCCGCGCCCGTCGCGTCGAGCGCGTCCATCGTCGTCTTGACGATCGCCTCGAGCGACTCCTCCAGGTAGAGGGAGTCGGAGACCGCTTCCGAGATCCGCGCCAGCGCCTCCAGCTCGTGCACGCGCCGCTGGGCTTCCGAGTAGAGCTTCGCGTGCTCGATCGACTGCGCGACCTGCGCGGCGATCGCGAGCAGCAAGTCGACCTCGTCCTCCGAGAACGCGCGCGGATCGCGCGTGCGGACGTTGAGGGCTCCTTCGAGCGTGCCGTCGCGCGTGAGGATCGGCACGGCGAGGATCGATTCGTACTCGTCCTCGGGAAGGTTCGGGAAGTTCTTGAACCGTGGATCGAGATGCGCCTGGGACTCGAGCATCACCGCTGCCCGTGCGGCGGCGGCCGAGCCGGTGATCCCCTCGCCCGGGCGCATCCGCGGGCGCCGGGACATCTCGTCGATCGAGGTGCCGTGCGTCGCGCGCAGGACGAGCTCGTCCGCGCGCTCGTCGTAGAGGTAGACGAAGCACGCGTCCGCGACCAGCGCCATCGCCACCTTCGAGGCCACGAGGCCCATGACCTCCTGCAGGTCGAGCGTCGAGTTGACCGCCTCGATCGTCTCGGTCAGGAGGCGCAGATGACGCTCGCGCGTGTCCATCCGCGGCGAAGCGTACGCTCGCCCGGTGACCACGGCCCAGTGGCTGCTGATGCTGCACATCACAGCAGCGTTCTTCTTCGTCGGCGGATCGGTCGCAGCCGCGATCCTCAACACGCTTGCCGTGCGCTCGGAACGCCCGAGTGAGGCGGCCTACCTGCTGCGTCTCGTCCGCGTGACGCTGCCGGTGATCGGCATCGGCGTCGCCGGGACGCTCGTCTTCGGCATCTGGCTCTGGCACGAGCTGGACCTCCCGCTCGAAGCATGGTGGATCTGGGCCTCGCTCGTGCTCTGGGTGATCGCTAACGCGCTCGGCGGGATCGGCGGCCGCCACCAGGAGCGCTCCCGCAAGCTGGCCGAGCAACTCGCCGCCGCGGGCGACACGTCGACGGACGAGCTGCGCGCGCTGCTCCGCGACCCGAGAGGGAACGCGATCTCCTGGCTCGCCGGGCTCGCCACCCTCGGGATCCTCGTCCTGATGATCTGGAAGCCGGGCGCCTAGTGGTGCTCGCCTACAGCCGGCCCTTCTGGCCGCTCTTCCTGCACGTGCTCGGTGCGATGACCCTCTTCGGGGCGGTCCTCGCCGCGGTGATCCTCTCCGGCGCCGCGTGGCGGGCGCCCGACCGCGCGTTCCTCCGCAAGGCGACCTTCTGGGCGCTCGTCTCCGGCATCCCGGACTACGTCGTCCTCCGCGTGGGCGCGCAGTGGATCTACTCGGAGGAAGGATTCAGCGGCCACGACGACCCGACCTGGATCGGGATCGGCTTCGGGGTCTCGGACGCCGGCCTCCTGCTCCTCCTGGCCGCGATCGGCTGCGCCTACTGGTGGCTGCGGGGCGGCAAGCCGCTCGCCGGCCGGATCGTGGCCGCGATCACGTCCCTCTACCTCGTCCTGCTCGCCGTCGCCTGGCTCGCCATGTCCGGAAAATGGGGCTAACAAAACGTTTACGCCAAGGGGGGGAAACTCCTCGCAAACGGGGAATAGGTTCAGCGCAGTGAGCGCCCTCGCGATCGATCTCCGTGGAACTGCAGGCTTTCTCGTGGCAGATGCCAAGGGCCGCGTGGTCGGGACGGTCGAGTGCCCCATGTACGGCACCTCCCCCGAGACGCCGGACGCGCTCTCCGTCCGTTCCGGCTGGCTCGCGCGCCGGCGCCGGCTCGTGCCGGCCGAGTCGATCGAGCAGATCGACGGCGGCTCGAAGGTGATCGGCCTGCGCGTCGAGCGCGAGTCGATCCGTACGTTCCTGTAAGGCAGGTGTCTGACACCCGAAGGTGTCAGACACCCATGCGCAGCCGCTAGAGCACGCCCAGGTACCGGTCGAGCTCCCACTGCGTCAGCTGGACGCGGTACTCGTCCCATTCCTTGCGCTTGAGCTTCACGTACGCCGTGAAGATGTGGTCGCCGAAGGCACGCCGCATCAGGTCGGACCCGGCGAACTCGTCGATCGCCTCGCCGAGCGTCTCCGGCAGCGAGACGATGCCCTGGTCGCGCCGCTCCTCGGCGGTCAGGTGGTAGAGGTTCGTCTCCATCGGCGCCTCGAGCTCGTAGCCCTGCTCGATCCCCTCGAGGCCGGCGTGCAGCAGCGCCGCGAAGGTGAGGTACGGGTTGCAGGCCGGGTCGGGACAGCGGATCTCGGCGCGGGTCGCCTGCTCCGAGCCCGGCTTGTAGAGCGGGATCCGGATCAGCGCCGACCGGTTGCGCTGTGACCACGCGACGTAGACCGGCGCCTCGTAGCCGGGCACCAGCCGCTTGTACGAGTTGACCCACTGGGCGAAGACGCCGGACAGCTCGCGCGCGTGCCGGAGCAGGCCCGCGATGAACTGCTTGCCGGTCGGCGAGAGGTTGTACTGGTCGCTCCCGTCGAAGAACTGGTTCCGGCCCTCCTTGAAGAGCGACATGTGAGTGTGCATGCCCGACCCGTTCTCCCCGAAGAGCGGCTTCGGCATGAACGTCGCGTAGACCCCGTTCTTCGCCGCCACCTCCTTGACGATCAACCGGTAGGTGATCGTCTGGTCGGCCATGTCGAGCGCCGAGGAGTAGCGCATGTCGATCTCGTGCTGGGACGGCGCCACCTCGTGATGGTGGTACTCGATGCCGATCCCCATGGCTCGAGAGCGCGGATCGTCTCGTTGCGCAGCTCCGTCGCGGCGTCGAGCGCCGTCATCGCGAAGTACCCGCCCTCGTCGAGCGTCTCGGTCCCTTCCTTGTCCTTGAACAGGAAGTATTCGAGCTCCGGGCCGACGTTGAACGTGTCGAAGCCCATCGACTCCATGCGCTCGAGCGCCCGGCGCATCACGTAGCGCGGGTCGCCCTCGTACGGCTGGCCGTCCGGCTTGACGACGTCGCAGATCATGCGGCCGACCTTCGCCTCTCCGGCACGGGTCGGCATCAGGCGCCAGGTGCCCGGGTCCGGGATCGCGACCATGTCCGACTCCTCGATCGCGTTGAAGCCGGTGATCGACGACCCGTCGAACCCCATCCCGTCGTTCAGCGCTCCCTCGATCTCCGACGGCGTGATCGCAAAGCTCTTCAGGTGGCCTTCGATGTCCGTGAACCAGAAGAGGACGTACTCGACGCCCTCCTTCTTCACCTCCTCGAGCACGGCCTTGCGGGCCTTGGGATCGGAGGTTGCCCGGTCCTTGCTCTCGATCATTGCCATTCCGCCAGCTCCTCTCGAGGGGAAAACGAAAGAGGCCCCAGTCGTATCACTCCGGCAGCGTCCCCTGAAAGGTGATCACCTTCGATTCGTCGACGTAGCCGAGGCTGCGGTTCAACGCCTGCATCGCCTCGTTGCCCTGCTGCGTCCAGGTGACGAGCCGGGTGACGCCCGCGCGGGCCGCCCAGTCGAGCTGCGCCTGCTTCAGCGCCCGGGCGATCCCGCGTCCACGCCGGTCGCGCCGCACCACCGTCAGTCCGTGCTCGGCGACCGCCGCCCCGCTCGCGTGCTCGATCAATCCCGCGTAGCCGACCACCGCGTCGTCCTCGAGGGCGGCGAACGACCCCTCGGGCCGCGTCGCCTCGTCCCGCAGCCAGGTCGCGAGCCGATACGTGACCTCCCCCGGCAGCGGCATGTCCTCGTACCCCTCGAGCGCGACCGGCCACGCCTTGCGCAGCAGCTCCTCTCGGCGCTCGCCGAGCGCGACCAGTTCGAGCCCGGTCGGAACCTTCGGGGCCGGTTCGGCGCCGATCTCGCGCACCTGCTCGAGCTGATAGTCGACCCCGGCCAGGCCGTACGACTCGGCGAAGGCGATCGAGTGCGGCTCGTCCGCGTAGACGAACGCGTTCACGCCGGTCAGACCGAGCTCTCGTGCGTGCGCCGAGAGGGCACGGACGAGCGCCGAGCCGACCCCGCGCCGGCGGTGCTCCGGCAGGACACGCGCCGCGATGAACGCCCGGCCGCCGAAGTTCGATCGGGCTCCGATCCCGCAGCCGGCAACCACGCCGTCGAGATCGGCGAGCAGGAGCAGCCGGTCGGGCTCGTCCGCCGTACGCAGCTGCTCGGCGCTGATGGGCTCGTTCGGCACGACGCGGCTCTTGAGCCGCGCCCAGACGTCGAGCTCCCCGTCCCCGGCGACGTGGAGCTCGATCATCCGGAACGCTTCAACTTGCCCTGCTTCTTGGCGTAGCGCTCGCCGGCCTTGAACACCATCAGCCCGATCGGGATCGAGAACGCGCCGATCACGAGCAACGGCCAGACGTCGTCCCAGGCAAGGCCTGCGCCGAGGAGGATCGAGTTGCGGCATCCGCGCAGCGCATACGTGGCGGGCGAGATCTTCGCGATCCACTGCATCCACTGCGGCAGCACCTCGACCGGGTAGTAGACGCCCGACACGACGAGCATCAGCCCCTGTGCGACGAATCCGAGCTGCGTGCCCTTCTCGGGGGAGATGAGCGGCAGCACCGCGGTCATCATCCCCACGCCGATGAACGACACGGACGCGATCGCGAGCAAGGCGACGGCCGCGCCGTAGTTCGCAACCGGCAGGTGGATGTCGATGAACGCCACGACCGCGACGAAGATCAGCGCTGCGCGGACGAGCCCGTACAGCACGGCGTAGACTCCCATGCCCATCAGGTGCACCGACCGCGAGACCGGCGCCATGAACGTGTACTCGATCGTGCCCTCCCAGCGCTCCCAGGCGACCGTCTCGGTGACGATCTCGAAGATGATCCCGAGGAACGCCCAGATGACGCCGCCGACGAGCAGCTTGGTCGCGAGCTCGTTCTGCTGCACCGGCCCGACGTCCACCCCGCGCGCGATGAACACGATCGTGAGCGTGTTCGCGATCGTCCAGAGCAGGAACGCGAGGTCCCACAGGAAGTAGCGCCTGGTCAGATACAGGTTGCGTTCGACGACCCCGTAGAGGCCGACCAGCTCGTCGCGCAGGATCTTGCGACGGGTGAATGTCGTGTCGACGGTGGCCATTACGCAAATACCTCTCTCTCTTCGTCGTCTTCCGTCTTCTCGTCCTCGAACGTGCGGCCGGTCGCGACGAAGAACGCCTCTTCGAGCGTGTCGACGCCGTACCGCTCCTTCACGTCGGCCACCGGTTCGATGAACAGGAGCTCGCCGCGGTCGAGCAGGCCGATCCGGTCGGCGAGCTCCTCGGCCTCGTTCATGTCGTGCGTGCAGAGGAGGATCGTCGAGTCGTGCTGCTGCCGGATCTCGCGGATGAACGTCTGCACCTCCTGCTTCGAGCGTGGGTCGAGGCCCGGTCGTCGGCTCGTCGAGCAGCAGCAGCACCGGCGAGGTGAGCAGCGCCCGCGCGAGTGCGACCTTCTGCTGCATCCCGCGGGACAGGTTCTCCATCGGCTCGCCGCGGCGCGACGAGGGAAAGCCGACCCGCTCCAGGATCACCGGGATCTTCGTGTGCGTCTCGCGCGGGCCCATGCCGTAGAACCGGGCAGCGTAGGCGAGGTTCTCGGCCGCGCTCATCTTCTTGAAGAAGCTCGCCTCGACGGAGACCCGGTTGACGAGCCGCTGCACCTTGCGCGGCTCTTTGAACACGTCATGGCCGAAGACGTGCGCCGTCCCACCGTCCTGCAGGAGCAGCGTCGAGAGCAGGCGCACGAGCGTCGACTTTCCGGAGCCGTTCTGGCCGAGGATCGCGACGCATTCGCCGCGCTCCATCGAGAAGCTGACGTGGCTCAGCGCGGCGCGACTGCGCCGGTGCACGCCTTTGCGGCGCTTGAACGCCTTGGAAAGATCACGTACGACGACTGCGGATGAAGAAGACAAGCCATGCTCCTTGGGATCGCGGGAGGAGAAGAACCGAACGGAGACGCACTGACGCCGCTAGAAGCGGCGGCGTGTGACGTCTGCGTTGGTGATCCCGGACATGGCTGCGGGCAAGGTTAGGCGAAGTTGCCCACGACCGCAAATGAGATACCGTAATTTCAGCGATCAGCCCGCGCGCCGGCGGCAGGCCTCGATGATCGCCTGCGCCTCGGTGCGGTTCCCGAAGCCGCTCGTCTCGGTGTTCCCCTCCTCGAGGTCCTTGTAGACCTGGAAGAAATGCTCGATCTCGTTGCGGAGCTGGGCAGGGACGTCGTGGATGTCGGAGATGGCGCTCCATGACGGGTCGTTCAGCGGCACGCAGATCAGCTTCTCGTCGGGCCCCTTCTCGTCGGCCATGTGGAAGACGCCGACGGCGCGGACTCGCATGCGGCAGCCGGGGAACGTCGGCTCGCCGACGAGCACGAGCGCGTCGAGCGGGTCGCCGTCCTCGGCGAGCGTCCCTTCGACGAACCCGTAGTCCGCGGGGTAGCTCATCGACGTGAAGAGCCGCCGGTCGAGCGTGATCCCGCCAAGCTCCTCGTCCCACTCGTACTTGTTCCGCGAGCCGCTCGGGATCTCCACGAAGACAACGCCATCCATCCCGCTACGGCGCCGGCCGAGCCGGCACCTTCGCTCCTTCCTCGGCTCCGTCGAGCCTACGCCTCGTACCGTCCATGACGGTAAGACTATGACGATGGCGCACCACCACGGTCACGACCACGGTGTGGGGGCCGACACCGACGCCCGGCCGCTCGCGATCGCGCTGGCTCTGATCCTCGCGTTCATGGCCGCCGAGGTCGTCCTGGGCATCGTCGCCGACTCGCTCGCCCTGCTCTCGGACGCCGCGCACATGCTCGTCGATGCCGCCGCGCTCGGCCTGAGCGTCTGGGCGGCGCGCCTGGCGCTGCGGCCGCCCGGCGGCGGGCTGACCTTCGGGTTCCGGCGCGCCGAGATCCTCTCCGCGCAGACGAACGGGGCGACCCTGCTCGTCCTCGGCCTGCTGATCGTCGCCGAGGGAGTGCGCCGCCTGATCGACCCGCCCGACGTCCGGGCGCCGATCGTCGTCGCGACGGCGGTCGTCGGCGCGCTCGTGAACATCGTCGCTCTTCGTGAGGTGGCGCGCGCGAACCGCGCCAACCTCAATGTCGAGGGCAGCTACCGCCATCTCCTGACCGACCTCTACGCGTTCGCGGGCACCGCCCTGGCCGGCATCGTCGTCTGGACGACCGGCTTCGAGCGAGCCGACCCGATCGCGTCCCTCGCGGTTGCTGCATCGATGCTCGCCGCGGCCTGGCCGCTCCTGCGGGCGTCGGGGCGCGTGCTGCTCGAGGCAGCGCCCGAGGGGGTCGACCCCGGCGAGGTCGCAACGCTGCTGCGGTCGCACACGGGCGTCACCGACGTCCACGATCTGCACGTGTGGCAGATCAGCTCGGGGTTCCCGGCGCTGTCGGCCCACGTTCTCGTCGAGCGGGGCGAGGACTGCCACCGCATCCGCCGTGAGCTCGAACGCGCGCTCGCCGACCGGTACGCGATCGAGCACACGACGCTGCAGGTCGAGCACACGTCCGACCGCCTGCTCTCGATCGAGCCCTTGCGAAACAGCCGCACGGACCGCTAGATTGCCGCTACGTGCAGCGCCGAAGCCGGTGCGCGCGGAGGCAACGAGGCCTCGTCACTCCTAGGAGTGGCGGGGCCTTTTTTCGTTCTCGACCACGAAGACAAGGAGTGAAGGGATGTCCAAGTACAAGCTCGAATACATCTGGCTCGACGGCTACGAGCCCGTCCCGAACCTCCGCAGCAAGACGAAGATCGTGGAGTTCGACGGCGAGCCGGTGCTCGAGGAGCTGCCCGTCTGGAACTTCGACGGCAGCTCGACCCGCCAGGCGGAAGGCTCGAACTCGGACTGCGTCCTCCAGCCGGTCGCCGTCTTCCCGGACCCGGCCCGCCGGAGCGGGCTGCTCGTGATGTGCGAGGTGCTGCTCCCCGACGGGACAGCGCACCCCTCGAACAGCCGTGCCACGATCCCGGACGATCCGGGCACCTGGTTCGGCTTCGAGCAGGAGTACTTCCTCTACCAGGACGGCGTTCCGCTCGGTTTCCCCCGCGAGGGGTTCCCCGCCCCGCAGGGCGAGTACTACACCGGCGTCGGGTACAAGAACGTCGGCGACGTCGCCCGCGAGATCGTGGACGCCCACATCGACCTGTGCCTGGAGGCCGGCATCAACCTCGAGGGCATCAACGCCGAGGTGGCCAAGGGCCAGTGGGAGTTCCAGATCTTCGGGAAGGGCTCGAAGCGGGCCGCCGACGAGGTCTGGCTCGCCCGGTACCTCTTGCTGCGTCTCTGCGAGCGCTACCGCGTCGACGTGAACTTCCATCCCAAGCCGCTCGGCATCGAGCACGACTGGAACGGCTCGGGGATGCACACGAACTTCTCGACGAAGTACCTCCGCGAGGTCGGCGGGGAGGAGTACTTCGAGGCGCTGATGGCGGCGTTCGACGAGGTCAAGGACGATCACATCGCGGTCTACGGCCCCGACAACCACATGCGGCTGACGGGGCTGCACGAGACGGCGGCCATGGACGAGTTCACCTTCGGGGTCGCGAACCGCGGCGCCTCGATCCGCATCCCGCACAGCTTCGTCGGAAACGGCTATCGCGGCTACCTCGAGGATCGCCGCCCGAACTCGCTGGGCGACCCGTACCGGATCGCCGGCCGCATCCTGCAGACGATCGAGACGGTGCCCACCGAGGATGCGGTGGACGCCTCCGAGCGAGTGGCGGAGGAGGTCGCGGCGTAGCTCGTCCGGATTTGACAGTGCTCGCATACTGAACAGACATGCCCGTTACGCCGTCGACGATGTTCGCCAAGCAAGTCGCCCTCACGGCGACCATCGTCGCGCGCTTCAACGTGTGCTAGCCGGCGCTTTCGTCCACCCCGCCGTCGCCGGCTAGCTCCTTTCCCTCGCGGGACCCACGTTGAAGAAAGGGAGTGGGCCATGAGCCGCCCAGTCGAACCGACGCCGTTGTGGTGCACGTGCGAGAAGCCGCTGCCGGTGCACATCGCAGAGCGCAAGGGTGCCGCTCGCAGCGTTTGCGCCCGCTGCGAGCGGCCCCTGCGCCTGCAGCTCCGGGTCAGTTGATCCGGAAGGTGACGGTCACATCCGCGGTGACGTCCTGCGTGCCGGGCTCGATCGGCGTCGCGTCGCTCTTGGCGGCAGCGGCCTCGTAGACCGGCACCGGGGCGCTCGCCGCCTGCTCGGTCACCGACGAGACCTGGCCGACGCCGAACCCACCCGCCCTGGCGAGCGCAGCGGCCTTCGCACGGGCGTCCTCGACCGCCTTGCCGAGCGCGTCGCGGTAGCGCGCATCACGATCCGAGACGTCGAGCGTCGGGCCGTTGACGGTGTTCGCGCCTGCCGCGACAGCCGCATCGATCAGCGCACCCGTTCCGGCGATCTTCGTCTTCGCCGAGACGGAGTTGTCCGCGACGTACGCGGTCACCTGGTTCTGGTCGTTCGTCTGCGGATAGAGCGAGACCTGCTGGGTCTGCAGCTCCGTGCCGCCCGCAGCCTCGAGGGCGTCGATGACGGAGCCCATCAGCTTCGCGTTCTGCGCGAGAGCCGCGGCCGCAGAGGCGGCCTGGGTGTGCACGCCGGCCGAGACCGACGCCTCGTCGGGCACCAGCGTGACGACGCCGTGCCCGGTCGTCGTCACCGTGTCGGGCGACGCAACGTCACCGCGCGCCGCTTCGGGCCGGCCGACTCCGGCGAAGGCCGCGACTGCGACGAGAGCGGTCGCGGCGAGTGTGAGTGTCAATAGGCGTCTCATGCACCTGCTACGCCGCCGCTCTGCTTTCCTGTCACACATGCGCTACTGCTTCGTCGATTGCCGCTGGTCGCTCGACGACCCGGAGGCCGGGCGGCGCGCCTACCGCGAAGGCCACATCCCGGGGGCAATGTTTCTCGACGTCGAACAGGACCTCTCCGCGACACCGGGACCTGCCGGCCGCCATCCGCTTCCAGGCCGTGCCCAGTTCGCGGCCGCCGCAGGGCGGGCGGGGATCGGCGACGACACGTTCGTCGTCGCGTACGGCACCCTCGGCGGCGCCGAGCGGCTGTGGTGGCTCCTGCGCCACTTCGGCCACGAGGACTGCGCGGTGCTCGAGCTCGACGCCTGGCGCGGGCCGCTCCGCACCGGCGAGGAGACGGCCGAGCCGGAGGTGCTCACGGCGCTCGAGCGCACGGACGACACGATCGACCGTCACGAGCTCGCGGGACGGCTCGACGAGCTGGTCGTCGTCGACGCGCGTGTCCCGCCCCGTTGGCGGGGCGAGACCAACGCGATCGACCGTGTGCCCGGCCGGATCCCGGGCGCGTTGAACGCGCCGTGGAACGAGAGCGAGGGACCATTCCTCCCTGCGGGAGAGGTCGTCGCGTACTGCGGGTCGGGCGTCACGGCGTGCGTCACCCTGCACCGTCTCCACCTCGCCGGCCGCGCCGGCCGCCTCTACCCGGGCTCGTGGTCGGAGTGGGAGCAGAATCCGCAGTTACCGGTCGAGCGCTCGACCTAGCTGCAAGGGGCTACGCGGCGGTCGCGGTCGCGAACGGACCGAGGTACTGCTCCCACCGCTGCGGGATCTTCGGCGTCGCGAGCCTGATGAAGAGCACGGGCGCGGGCGGCCGCGGGCGCGCGGGCAGCTCCATCTGCACCTCGTGCGGCAGCCGGTTTCCCTTGCGCAGGTTGCAGGGCGCGCACGAGGTGACGACGTTCTCCCACGTCGAGTCGCCGCCCTTCGAGCGCGGAATCACGTGGTCGAGCGTCAGCCGGCCACCCGCGGTGCCGCAGTAGACACACCGCCAGCCGTCACGGGCGAAGAGCGCCCGGCGCGAGATCTTGCGTTGGACGATGCGTGGGACGCGCACGTAGTGGACGAGGCGAATCACGTGTGGCCACCGGAAGGTGTCGGTGGCCGAGCGGAGTGGTCGATCGAGCTCCTCGACCAGCTCTGCCTTGCCCTTGAAGACCAGTACGTGCGCGCGGCGCAGAGAGCACACGTTCAGCGGCTCGTAACTCGCGTTGAGGACGAGTACTTGCTGCACCCTGGGCGCAATGTACCCAACTACCCGGGCGTGCAAGGGCCGCGCGACCGGGCTCCGCCCGGCGGGAGCGTGCCGCCGCCCGAGTGCGTCAGCGGCCCATGGCCCGTTCGACGGCCTCTCGCTCCTCGGGCGAGAGAGCGATCGAGGCACGGCCCCGCTCGATCTCCTTCATGTAGATCCGGGCGTAGTCGCGCCCCTGGATCGCGGTGACGATCAGGCCGGTCCGCGCCGAGTCGAGGAGCGCGAGCGACGCCGACTGGTGTCCGCCCGTGTCCTCGTACGCGTCGTAGCGGACGATCGACATGTTGGTGACCGTGCCGTCGATGCGGCGGTCGACGCGCGCGAGCCCCGCAGCGACCTCGTCGACCGCGCGGTGGAGATCGTCGATGCGGCCCTGGAGCGAGACGGCGAAGTCGACGAGGTCCTTGCGGCCCCCGCCGAGCAGCGACCGCTGTGCCTCGCGCACGCGCCGCACCCTGATCGAGGCCCACCAGGCGAGCCCGACGCCGACCAGGCCGACCCCGACGCCGACGAGGCCGACGATCAGCGCAGTTGTCGCCGTGACGTGCACGACGCCGAGGCTAGCCGATCTAGCCGAGCGAGAAGATGACCGGGTAGCTCGCCTTGTTGTTCGTCGGGTCCGACTCCGACGGGACCCGCGCGACGTCGACGTGGACGAACGTCTTGCGCGCAAACGGCACGCTGCCGAGATCCGAGAAGGTGACCGTCGTCTCCTGTCCGGGGTTGATCACCGGGATCGTCTTCGTCTTCACGATCGAGCCGGCGGACTTGTCGATCGTCAGTGTCACCTTGATCCCGACCTCCTGTGAATTGCCGCCGTCGTGGACCGTGACGACGAAGGCGAGGTCGGTGCTGGCGGTGACGGTGTTCTCGTTCGTCTCGGACAGCACCTGTCCGCCAGGGTTCGCCTTCGTGGAGACGATGTTCGTGCCGTGCACACCGGTGGGCGTGCCACCGGTCGATGCGCCGCGGAGCCGCTGCAGCACGAGGCCCATGGAGTGCTCGGTGATGAAGTCCTGGTTGGAGACGAAGTTGGAATCGGGAGCAACGACGCCGCTGACGCCCTTCTCCTTCATCACCGCGGTCGAGGGGATCCTGAAGAAGTCGTCCCAGACGACGTCACTCGCGAGCAGCCGCTCCGCCTGCGAGGCGAGGATGGCGGCGTCCCCGGCCGACTTGGAGGTCGCCGTGGTCGCGAAGGTCGTCGCGAGCCCCGCCACGCCGCTGACGCGGAGCTGCAGCGCCTGGATGATCGCGCGGTTCTCGTCGCGCAGCGGGCCGGGCGGATTCAGGCGCTGCGCGGCGGCGACGTTCTGCCGCTCCTGCTCGGCGATCCCCGCGAGCTTCGTCGTCAGGCTGCTGACCTTCGTGCCGGGCGTGGTCAACGCATCTGCGACGGCCGCACCGTCGTCCTGCGAGCTGTGGGCGATCGTCGAGACCTGCGTCATGTAGTGCTGGTAGCGGTCGTGCTTGGACGTCGCCGCGCACGACTGGAGCACCAGCCCGAAGAACACGAGCACCGCGACGACGAGTGCGACCAGCGCCAGCAACCGCAGGAGCGGCGTCAGCCCACGAGGCGGCCCGGCAGGGCGGCGCATGCCCGTCCCGCGCCCCCCGCGGCGAGGCAGGCGGACGCGGCTCTGCGGCGAGGCCTGCTCGGTCGTCGCAGCCTCGTCTTCGAAGAAGTCGAAGTCGATGTCGTCGTCGCGGGGGTCCATATGCAGGCCGAATCTACCGCGTTCGTTCGCTCCGCAAAGGAAATGTCCTGGCAGCACCGTAGAAACGCATCGTGTCTTCGGCCACGCTCGAACACGACCTCTTCCTTGGCCGCTATCGGCCGCTTCGGCCTCTCGGCGCCGGGGGCATGGGCCATGTTTGGCTCGCCCGCGACGAACGGAGCGGTCTCGACGTCGCCCTGAAGATCGTCGCCCGCGAGGGCAAGTCCGGCCACCGGGCCGAGCGCGAGGCCCGCGCCGCCGCCTCGCTGCGCCATCCGCGCTGCCAGCGAATCCTCTCGCTGGCCCGCGACCCGTCGCACGTCTACATCACCTACGAGTACATCCCCGGGCGCACGCTGCGGGAGGCGATGCGGGCCGGCGAGCTCGACGACCGGGCCGCGATCGAAGTCGCGGCGCAGATCTCGGAAGCGCTCGCGCACGCCCATGCGAAAGGGATCGTCCACCGGGACGTCAAGCCGTCGAACGTCCTGCTGGCCCAGCACCTGGATGCGGAGCCGGACACGGTCGACGTGCGTCTCCTCGACTTCGGCCTCGCGCAGATGGCGGAGTTCGACACGCTGACCGCGCTCGGCGACATCCCGGGCACCCTCGCCTATATCTCGCCGGAGCGGCTGCAGGGCCTGACGGCCACCACTGCGGCCGACGTGTGGGGCGTCGGCGTGCTCCTCTGGGAGGCGCTCGCCGGTGAGCATCCGTTCTGGGGGGGCGACATGGCGGAGACGTCGCGGCGCATCCAGCACGGCGCCGACCCCCTTGCCCGCCTGCGTCCCGATCTGCCGGGGCACGTGCTGGAGACCGTCGGCAGCGCCCTCGTCGTCAACCCACAGCGCCGCCCGACGGCCGAGCGCCTGGCGCAGGAGCTCCGCTCGCTGCCGAAGCGCCACCGCTCGAAGCAGGGCCGCTCGAAGCAGGGCGGCTCGAAGCCGTCCGGGCCACCGCGGTCGCTCGGCACCGTCGCCTCGGAGCGGCTCGTCCCCGGCGCACTGACCGGTGTCGCCTCGGGCTGGGTCGCGGCCACGTTGCCCTTCTATCCGGCCGGCTGGCCGCTCGGGATCGCCGCGATGGGAGCGGCGCTCGGCTTCGCCGCCCCGCGTCTCGGCCTCCTCTACGCGCTCACCATCGCGTTCTTCCCGCTCGCGAACATCTCGCTGGGCCTGGCACTGGTCTACGCCGCGATCGCCGCCGCCTGGCTCGCCCTGAGCTGGCGGGACGCGCGCGCCGGGCTGCTCCTGGCCGCCGGGCCGCTCCTCGCCCCCGTGGCCGCGCTCGCACTGCTGCCCCTGGCCGCCCAGTTCGCACGGGGCCGGGCGCGCCGGGCGGCTCAGGCCGGCTGCGCAGTGCTCCTCGCCGCGCTCATCGCCGGCCTGCGACATGCCTCGGTTCCCTTCGACGGGTCGACGCCGCCGCTCGGGCTCGGGATCGCCGGTTCGGGCCGTCCGAGCGCCGTCGCGCATGCACTCTGGTCGCAGCTCGCGGCCCATCCCGTCCTCGTCGGCGAGGCGCTCGTGCTCGGCGCTGCCGCGGCGCTCCTGCCGCAGGCCCGCCGGCGCGGACCGTGGCCCGCCGCGATCTTCGGCGCCGCCCTGCTTGCCGGCACGGCCCTGCTCGCCCCGGCTGCGGCGGTCCTCCCGCTCATCGCCGCTTCCTGGCTGACCGCCACCGCACTGGCGTTCGAGCCTCGGACATAAACTTGTGGTCCGGGGCACGTGCCCCCGCCCTCCCATGTCAGTGCTCCGCAACATCGAATCCAAGCTCGAGTCGCTCTTCGAGGGTGTCTTCGGCCGTGCATTTCGCACCAACGTCCAGCCGGTCGAGCTGGCCCGCAAGCTCGTGAAGGAGATGGACGACCACCGGAACGTCTCGGTCTCGCGGGTCTATGTGCCGAACGAGTACACGATCTACCTCTCGCCCGGCGACCGCGCCCAGTTCGAGACCTACCAGGCGCAGCTGCAGGACGAGCTCGCCGACTACCTCGCAGAGCACGCGCGGCGCGAGGGGTACGCCCTGCTCTCCCCGCCGCAGGTTCAGCTCGAGACCGACGAAGACCTCGACGTGGGCGTGTTCGGCATCGCGACCCGCATGGTGCAGGCCGGGCCGAAGGGCGAGCCCGCTGCCCAGGCGGAGGCCGGAGCGACCATGCTCTACAAACCGGCCGCGGCGCCCGTGCTGCAGCCGACCGAGGCGGCCTCGGCGGTCGAGCTCGGCGTCCAGCGCGAGGTCGCCGTCCTCAGCTGGGACGGGCAGCGCCACGAGGTCGCCAAGCAGCGCGTGGTGATCGGACGCTCGAAGGACGCCGACGTACAGGTGGCCGACCCGAACGTCTCCCGCCGGCACGCCGAACTGCGCCAGGAGGGCTCCGCGTACTGGATCGTCGACCTCGACTCGACGAACGGCGTCGAGGTGAAGGGCAAGCGCGTCAAACGGCTGAAGCTGGAGGACGGTACGCGGTTCACGATCGGCTCGACGGAGATCGAATTCGCCCGGGAGCTGCAGTAGCGGTGCTTGCGTCCGCCCAGGTCGAGACGACGCTGCTCGCCCTGAAGCTTGCGTTCCTCGTTCTCCTCTATCTGTTCATCTGGCGCATCGTCCGCTCCGCGGCGCGCGACCTGCGCCTGCCCCAGGAGTCGATGATCCTGGCGCCGCAGCAGGCCGCTGCGGCGGGGCTCCGGGCCCAGCCGTCCGCCCGCGAGACCGGGCATCTGACCGTCCTGCAGAGCCCTGCGCTCGACGAGGGTGACGTCTTCACGCTCGACTCCCATCCGATCACGATCGGCCGTGGCGTGACGAACGACGTGTCGCTGCCGGAGGACGAGTACTCGTCGACCCGCCATGCGCGGCTCGAACCGCGCCGCGACGGCGTCTGGATCGAGGACATCGGCTCGACGAACGGCACCTTCGTGAACGGGATCCGCCTGACCCGTGAGCGCAGGCTCGTGCCCGGCGACGTCGTCCGGATCGGCGAGACAGATCTGAGGTTCGAGCCTTGAGGCTGGGGCTGTATGCGGCCCGGACGGATCCGGGGCGGAAACGGCGCGGGAACGAGGACTCGTACGTCAGCCGGCCGCCGCTCTTCGCGATCGCGGACGGCATGGGCGGCGCGCGCGCCGGCGAGGTCGCCTCGGCACTCGCGGCGAGCGCGCTCGAGGAATCGGGAGCCGGTCGCGGTGGCGAGGCGCACGTCGTGGAGCTGATCCAGGAGGCGAACCGCCGTGTGCACGAGCGCGCCTCGACCGATGCGGAGACCTCCGGGATGGGCACGACGATCACCGTTGCGCTGGTCGAGAACGACGGCACCGTGACGATGGGCCACGTCGGCGACTCGCGCGCGTACCTGCTGCGCGGCGAGCGCCTCGAACAGCTGACCGACGACCACTCGCTCGTCGCGGAGCTCGTTCGTCGCGGCGAGCTCTCACCACAGGCGGCGGAGGTTCATCCACAGCGCTCCGTGATCACCCGCGCACTCGGCACCGACCCCGACGTCGACGTCGACGCCTTCTCCGTCGCCGCGGAGCCTGGTGACGTGTTCCTGATCTGCTCCGACGGGCTGTCGGACATGGTCGACGGCGAACAGATCGAGGCGATCGTCAAGACCCATCGCGACGACCTCGACGCAGCTGCAAAGGCGCTCGTCCAGGCGGCGAACCGCGCCGGCGGCGAGGACAACATCACCGCGGTCCTCTTCGAGCTGGTGGAGGGCGAGCCGACCGAGCCGGACGAACGCACGCGGGAGATCGTGGTCCCCCTCGACGACGAGGACACGCTGCACCCCGAGGACGGGGTCGCGCCTCCGCCGGCGGCGGCCGAGGAGGCTCCTGCGCCCGCCGACACCATGGTCGTGGCCGCCGCAGACCTCCAGGCGGCGATCGCTGCTCAGAGCCCCGAGCCACCGCAGGCAGGCATCGGCAGGCGCCTTCTGGCACTCGCCGTGATCGCGGTCCTGATCGCCGTGATCGTCGCGCTCGTCTGGTGGGGGCTCGCGCGCTGACTCTCAGCTACCGCAATCGAGAGCTCGTCTACCTCGCCGTCGTCGGCGTCCTCACGGGCATCGGCTTCGCGTCGGTCTACATCGCGCGCCAGTCCCTCGTCAGCTGGGGCTCGCTCGGCTACGCCGTCTTCTTCTTCGCGCTCTACGTCGCCGCGCACATCGTCACGCGCATCACCGTTCCGAACGCCGACCCATATCTCCTGCCGATGGCCGGGCTCCTCACCGCCGTCGGCGTGACGGAGATCTACCGGCTCGGGGTCAGCGACGCCTTCAAGCAAGGGCTGTGGATCGTGGTGGGCGTCGCGCTCTTCGCGCTCGCGCTCTGGGGCCTGCGACGCGACTACCGGAACCTCGAGCAGTACAAGTACCTGTTCGGGATCGGCGCGATCGTGCTGCTCTTCCTGCCGCGGGTGCCGGGGCTCGGCACGACCGTGAACGGTGCCCGGCTCTGGGTGCACGTCGGCAGCTTCACGTTC
This sequence comes from uncultured Thermoleophilia bacterium, assembly GCA_963823265.1. Classification (GTDB taxonomy): domain Bacteria; phylum Actinomycetota; class Thermoleophilia; order Gaiellales; family Gaiellaceae; genus PALSA-600. The sequence continues at coordinate 97,606 of CAWGLA010000011.1, read as the reverse complement.
CAGCCGGGCGAGTTCTCGAAGATCTTCCTGATCGTGTTCCTCGCCGCCTACCTGCGCGAGAAGCGCGAGGTGCTGGCGCAGGCGCGCCTCAAGGATGTCGGCCCACTGCTCGTGATCTGGGGCGGCTGCATGCTGGTGCTCGTCTCGTCGAACGACCTCGGGTCGGGGCTCCTCTACTTCGGCATCTTCCTGGCAATGCTGTACATCGCGACGGCACGGCTCTCGTTCGTCTTCGCGGGGATCGCACTCTTCCTCGCAGGCGGCTTCGCCGCCTACGAGCGGATCGGGCACGTCCACGAGCGCGTGACGATCTGGCTGCATCCGTGGACGTCGCAGAAGGTCTATTGCCCCTCGACCGGCGGGCTCTCGCTCAGGCAGGACTGCCAGAGCTACCAGCTCGTCAAATCCCTCTACTCGATCGCCAACGGCGGCTTCGGCGGGGCAGGGCTCGGCAAGGGGACCTTTGCGACCACGGACGGCCACCCGCTGATCCCGTTCATCAACAGCGACTTCATCTACTCGGCGCTCGCGCAGGAGCTCGGGCTCGTCGGCGCAGCGGCGTTGCTCCTCGTCTTCATGCTCTTCGTCGCACGCGGGATGAAGATCGCGCTGCAGGCCGACGACGGCTTCTCGAAGCTGCTCGCCGCCGGCCTCACGTTCGGCTTCGCGCTGCAGACGTTCATCATCGTCGGCGGCGTGCTGCGGATCATCCCGCTCACGGGGATCACGCTGCCGTTCGTCTCCTACGGAGGCTCGTCCGTCGTCGCGAACTTCCTCCTGCTGGCGGGACTGTTGCTCGTCTCCGACCGGGCGAACGCGACGCGATGAACCAGCAGATCTCACGGGTCGCGATGGTCGCTCTGCTGCTGCTCGCATCGCTGATCGTCGCGACGACGTACTGGCAGTCGTGGGAGGCGCCGAGCCTCGCCGCGAAGCAGGACAACGCGATTCAACGCGTCGCGCAGTTCCGGATCAAGCGCGGGCTGATCTACGCCGCGAACGGCAAGACGCTGTTCGCGAGGAACGTCGCCAAGAAGACGGCGGGAGGCACGCTGTACTTCAGGCGCTATCCGCTGCACAACATCGCGTCGCAGGTGATCGGATACTCCACCCAGGGCCGGTCGCGCGCAGGGATCGAGCGCGAGGAGAACGCGTACCTGACGGCCGCGAACGCGAACCTCGGCACGATCTTCGACAAGCTGACGGAGAAGCTGAAGGGCACGACGGTCAAGGGGAACAACCTGGTCCTCAACATCCGTCCCGGCGCCCAGTACATCGCCCAGACGGCCCTTCGCGGAAAGTGTGGCGCGGCGGTGGTGCTCAACCCGAAGACGGGCCAGGTGTACGTGATGGCGTCGTCGCCTGGCTACGACCCGAACAAGATCGAATCCTCGGCCGGCTACGCGAGCATCATCAACTCGCCGAGTGCGTGCCCGGGCTCCTCGTCCGCGCTCTACAACCGTGCGACGCAGGGCCTGTACGCCCCCGGCTCGACGTTCAAGACGGTCACTGCGGCGGCTGCGCTCGACTCCGGAAAGTTCACGCCGGACTCGCAGTTCTACGACCCCGGCTACTGCACGGAGTACGGCGTGCAGGTGCACAACGCACTCGACCAGAACGGTCCGGAGCAGTTCGGGAACGTCGATCTGATCCAGGCGTTCATCCACTCGATCAACGCCGTCTTCTGCGATCTCGGAATCAAGCTGGGTGCGAAGACGGTGCTCGACAAGGCGCGCGACTTCGGCTTCTACTCGCGGCCGCCGATCGAACTGCCCCCGAGCGAGGTGGCGGCGAGCGGCCCCTACGACTACGTGCACCACCGCCTGATCGACAATGTCCACCTGCTCGATCCGGGCCGGATGGCGTTCGGGCAGGACAAGCTGCTCGTGACGCCGCTCCAGATGGCCCTGGTCGCGGCCGCCGTCGCGAACAACGGCACGATCATGCAGCCGCACCTGATCAGCCGGGTGACGAGCCCGGGCGGCGGCACCGTCGTCAAGGTCCACCCACAGGTCTGGAAGCACGCCATGAAGCCCTCCACGGCCGCCGCGATCAACCAGATGATGCAGGGTGTCGTGCAGTCCGGCACGGGCACAGCCGCCCAGATCCCCGGCATCAAGGTGGCAGGCAAGACCGGGACAGCCGAAACGAGCGAGCGGAACGTCTATACCGCCTGGTTCATCTTCTTCGCCCCCGCCGACGACCCCCAGGTCGCCGGGGCGATCGCCGTGGAGCACCAGCTGAACGGTTTCGGAGGTGCGATCGCCGCTCCGATCGCCAAACAGCTGATGCAGGCGATCCTGACCCCGACGTCGAAGCACTAAAGCCGGATTCGCATGACCTCGACAGACACCATGATCGGCCGCACGTTCGACAAGCGCTATGTGATCAAGCGCAAGCTCGGCTCGGGCGGAATGGCGATCGTCTATCTCGCCGAAGACCAGGAGCTCGGCCGTCTGGTGGCCCTGAAGCTGCTGGACGACCGGCACGCATCCGACGAGCAGTTCGTCGAGCGGTTCCGCCGCGAGGCGCAGAGCGCCGCCGGCCTCAACCATCCGAACATCGTGTCGATCTTCGATCGCGGCCACGCTGCGGGGACCTACTACATCGCGATGGAGTACCTGGACGGGCGGACGCTCAAGGAACTGCTCGTCCGCAACGGCCCGACACCCGTCCCGATCGCGATCGACTACGCGCGACAGATCCTCGGCGCGCTCTCCTTCGCTCACCGCAACGGCATCGTCCACCGCGACATCAAGCCGCACAACATCATCGTCGGCAGCGACGGGCGGCTGAAGGTGACCGATTTCGGGATCGCCCGCTCCGGCGCGTCCCAGATGACCGAGGCGGGATCGATCGTCGGGACCGCCCAGTACCTCTCGCCCGAGCAGGCGCGGGGCGCGCCCGTCGATCCCCGCTCCGACCTCTATTCACTCGGGATCGTGCTCTACGAGATGCTGACCGGCTCGGTGCCGTTCACCGGCGACACCCCGGTCGAGATCGCGATGAAGCACCTGTCTCAGGTGCCCGAGCCGCCGTCCACGCTCCGGCCCGACGTGCCGCACGACCTCGACGCCGTCGTCATGCGCGCGCTGGCGAAAGCCCCCGAGCAGCGCTACGACTCCGCAGAGGAGATGGACGCCGACCTGGCGCGCGTCGCGCGTGGGGTGTCCGTCTCGCGCGAGACCGAGGAGGCGATGACCCAGGTGCTCGCGGGCGCCGGGATCGCGTCCGCCCAGACGATGGTGCAACGGCCGAGGACATCCGTGGCGCCGCCGCCCGTGCCGCCCGTCTACCGCTCGCCTGGCTACTACGACTACGAGGAACCGCCGCGGCAGGCGCTCGATCTGGCCCTGGCTGCTCGCGCTCGGCCTGATCGTCGCCGGCGCGGGCGGCGGCTGGTTCCTCTACATGAAGATCCAGGACCAGCTGAACAACAACAAGCCGATCGCGGTGCCGGACGTGATGCTGATGGCACGCCCGCTGGCGGTGCAGAAGATCGAGGAGGCGGGGCTGACCCCGCGGGTCGTCACCCAACCGAGCGACACCGTGGCGAAGGGGCAGGTCTCCGGGGAGAACCCGGGCGGCGGCTCGAAGGTCGGCAAGGGCTCGACGATCCTGCTCACCGTCTCCACCGGCAAGCCGAAGGTGCAGGTGCCGAACGTCGTCGGACTGGATGCGACGAGCGCCGTCGCGACGCTGGCCCAACTCGGGCTCAATCCGAAGATCGCGCGCATCTACTCGGGCGCGCAGCAGGACACCGTGACAGCACAGCAGCCGCACGCAGGCGACCGGGTCGACAAGGGGTCGGTGATCCACATCAACGTTTCGCGCGGCGCGAAGCCGGTGACCGTGCCCGACGTGACCTCGCAGCCCTTTGCGAACGCGAAGTCCGCGCTGAACGGGCAGGGCTTCGTCGTCGGCCGCGTGGACATCCAGTCGGACTTCCCGCAGGGGCACCGTCGTCGCCGAGGATCCGCCCGCCGGGACCTCCGTGGCAGCAGGCTCGAAGATCACCCTGTCGGTCTCGAAGGGGCCGGCGACCACGCAGGTGCCGGACGTGACCGGCCAGAACCAGGCCGCGGCCGAGACGATCCTGACCGGCGCCGGGTTGACTCCCGCGGTGATCTTCGACCCGGTCACCGACCCGAGCCAGGACGGGATCGTCCAGTCCACCGATCCGCCGCCCGGGTCGGATGCCAAGTCGGGTGAGGTGGTGACGATCCACGTCGGCCAGCTGCAGAGCACCCCCGGCGCGACGACGACACCGACGATCCCCCCGGGATGAGCCGGCGGATCGCCGTCATCCTCGGCGGCCGCTCGAGCGAGAACCCGATCTCGGTCGCCTCTGCGGCCAGCGTGATCACAGCCCTCGAGCAAGCCGGCAACGACGTCGTCAGCGTTCAGATCGACCGCGAGGGCCGCTGGGAGCTCGGGGCGGGGATGAAAGCGCTGGAGAGCGGCGACCGCCTGCCCGGCAAGGAGGTCGCGACCACGCTCGCGGATGTCGACGTCGTCTTCCCGGTCCTGCATGGGCCGTTCGGCGAGGACGGGACGGTGCAGGGCCTGCTCGAGCTCGCCAACGTCCCGTACGTCGGCGCCGGCGTGCTCGGCTCGGCGCTCTGCATGGACAAGGACGTCTTCAAGGCGGTGCTGCGCGACCGCGGTGTGCCGGTGACCGAGAACATCACGCTGCGGCTCGGCGACGACGCGCGCAACCCGTTCGGCTACCCGGTGTTCGTGAAGCCGGCCAGACTCGGGTCGAGCGTCGGGATCACCAAGGCGCACGACGAGGATGAGCTGCGTGGTGGAGTCGCGCTCGCCTTCGAACACGACGAGAAGGTGCTCGTCGAACGCTTCGTCTCGGGCGTCGAGGTCGAGGTCGGCGTGCTCGGGAACCAGAAGCCGATCGCCTCCCTGCCTGGCGAGATCGTCGTCATGCACAACGAGTGGTACGACTTCGAGGCGAAGTACGACGAGGGCGAGATGGACCTCGTCGTCCCGGCCCGCCTGACCGACGAGCAGATCCTCCGCGCCCAGGAGCTCGCGGTGAGCGCGTTCATCGCGACGGACTGCGAGGGGATGGCGCGCGCCGACATGTTCGTCCGCGACGACGGCGAGGTGCTGGTGAACGAGCTGAACACGATCCCCGGCTTCACCGTCGACGAGCGTGTACGCCCGGCTGTTCGAAGCCTCGGGCATCGGCTACGGCGAGCTCCTGCAGCGCCTGGCCGACCTCGCGGTCGAGCGCTTCGAACGTCGGAGGCAGCTCCGCTTCTAACCTGCGCGCCACCTGGTCGCGCGCACCGGGTCGAACGCTCAGGCTGCCCGGACCTCGTTGATCCGGACCGTCGATCCGCCGGGCGGCAGGCTCGTGATCCAGATCAGGTAGTAGCGGTGCTTCCCGCCGGTGATCGTGAACTGCGTCCCGCTCGAGACGGTCTGCGAAGAGGAGACGGTGTCCGGGAACACGCTCTCCGATTCGCCCGCCCGGATGACCGCAGTGAAGCCGGGCGTCGCGGTGGCGATCCCGAGCCGGTGCAGCTCCACGGGTTGCTTCGCGTCGAGGACGAGCCCGACCCCCTGTTTGCCGATCTCCGCGAAGCTGGCGTGGTACCGCTCGGTCTCCCAGTACGTCCCGACGTCGTTGTCGGTCGCAATGTGAGCGGCGGCGTTGTGCTCCTGGCCGCGGCGGTGAGCCGTACGGGTCGTAGGCGGTGACGGCGGTGAGCTGGACGGGCGCGCCGCCGCCCGCGTTGCCGGACGAGGAGCGGTGGATCGAGAAGACGCCGGTGCCGTTGTCCCAGACGAGAGCGGCGACGACCGCGCCGATCGCGATCAGCGCCGCAGCACGAGCACCAGCGGCCAGGGAGAGACGCCGCGCCTGCGCGGCCGCGGGCGCTCAGGCCGGCGGCCGGCGGCGCACCTGCGTGGCGCCCTGCTCCTCGGCGAGGCACGCCTCGAGCTCTCGGCAGAAGTCGGCCATCGTCTGGAACCGGTCGGCCGCATCCTTCGCCATCGCACGCTGCACCGCCGCCTCGAGCCGCGGCGAGACATCGGGGCGCCGGTCGCGAATCGACGGCGGCGGCTCGTTGATGTGACGCATCGCGATGGTCGACGAAGTTCTCGCCCGGGAACGGCACCTCGCTCGTCAGCAACTCGTAGAGAACGACGCCGAGCGAGTAGACGTCGGTCTGCTCGTCGACCCGCTGCCCCTGCGCCTGCTCGGGCGCGATGTAGTCGGACGTGCCGAGGACCGTGCCCGTCTGCGTCATCCCGTGCTGCACGTCGAGCGAGCGCGCGATCCCGAAGTCGGTCACCTTCGCCTCGCCCGTCCCCGTTCAGGAGCACGTTCTGCGGCTTCACGTCGCGATGGACGAGGCCCTGCTGATGGGCGAACGAGAGCGCCGCGCGACATCTGGATCGCCGAGCTCGAGCGCGGTCGCGACCGGCGCGGGGCCGCGGCGCTGGATCAGCTGCTTGAGGTTCTCGCCGTCGACGTACTCGAAGACGATGAACTGGCGCCCGTCGTGCTCGCCACGATCGATCACGGTGACGATGTTCGGATGCGAGAGCGCCGCGACCGCCCGCGCCTCGTGGCGAAAGCCGCTCGACGTACTCCGCGTCGTCGGTGTACTGCTGGTGCAGGACCTTCAGCGCGACCTTGCGGTCGAGCAGCCGGTCGTGCGCCCGAAAGACGCTCGACATGCCTCCGGTGCCGACGAGCTCCTCGAGCTCGTAGCGGTCAGACAACACCTCGCCGACCATGCGGCGGTGAGCCTACCCCCGGCTCGTCTGCTCTAAAGCGCGGCTGCCAGAGCGTTTCCCAGACGTCGAGCGCCTCGTCGAGCTCGGCGTCCGAGATGACGAGCGGCACGAGCACCCGAATGCAGTTGCCCGCCACTCCGGCCTTGAGCAGCAGCAGCCCGCGCGCGAGCGCCTCGTCGACGACCCGCGAGGCGAGCTCGGTCGCCGGGAACCTTCCCGCCGTCCTCGACGAGCTCGATCGCCAGCATCGCGCCCGAGACCGCGCACGTCGCCGACCTGCGGCCAGCGCGCCTGCCACGACTCGAGGCGCGCCCGCATCGTCTCGCCGAGCGCGGCCGAGCGGCTCGACGAGCCCCTCCTCCTCGATCACGTCGAGCACGGCGAGCGCGGCCGCCTGGGCGACCGGGTTGCCGACATAGGTGCCGCCGACGCCGCCCTCCGCGGGCGCGTCCATGATCTCCGCCCTGTCCGAGGACGCCGGAGAGCGGCATGCCCATCGCGATCGACTTGGCGACCGTGATCAGGTCGGGCTCGACGCCGAAGTGCTCGATCGCGAAGAAGCGGCCGGTGCGCGCGAAGCCGCTCTGCACCTCGTCGCAGACGAGGACGATGCCGTGCTCGTCGCAGATCTCACGCAGGCCCTCGCACGAACTCGAGCGTCGCCGGGATGAACCCGCCTTCGCCCTGGACCGGCTCGAAGACGATCGCGGCGACGTCCTCGGCGGCGACGAGCGTCGAGAACGCACGGCGCAGCGCAGCGAGCGCCTCGTCGGCCGACGGGCCGCGGAACGCGTTCGGGAAGGGCACGCGGTAGACCTCGGGCGCGAACGGGCCGAGCCCCTGCCTTGTACGGGATGCGTCTTCGAGGTCAGCGCGAGCGACAGATAGCGTCCGGCCGTGGAAGGCGCCCTCGAACCCGATCACCGCGTGGCGCCCGGTGAAGGCGCGCGCGAACTTGACGGCATTCTCGACCGCCTCGGTGCCGGCGTTGAAGAACGCCGCCTTGGCGGGCCCGCTGATCGGCGCGCGAGCGAGCAGGCGCTCGGCGAGGGTCGCGTAGTTCTCGTACGGGCACGACCGTGAAGTCGGTGTGGATGAAGTGCTCGAGCTGCTCCTGCGCGGCCTGCGACGACGTGCGGATGGGAGTGGCCGACGTTCAGGCAGCCGACGCCGCCCGTGAAGTCGATGAAGGTGTTCCCGTCGAGGTCGGTGATCGCCGCGCCGCGCGCCTCGGCGGCGACGAGCGGGAAGGTGATCGCGAGCGGCGAGGCGACGCTGGCCTCCAGGCGGTCGAGCACCTCGCGCGAGCGGGGGCCGGGGATCTCGGTCTTCAGCTCGATCGCGCGGGTCGTGGCCATGGGCCGAGCGTAGCGGACGGGTCAGCTCCTGCATGGCTGAATAGTCGGGCTTCAGCCTCGAGGCCATCCGGATGACCCAGCTGGCTCAATTTCGGCCAGTGCGAGGCAAAGGCGCTCTACACTTCCGCCAGGTGCCTGCCCCCAGCCGGCCCCTGTCATAGCTCTCCCCAAGAATAGAAGGGCAAATCTCTGATGCAGAACTCGCTCAAGCGCATGTGGGCGCTGCTTGGCGTGGTCGCGGCGATCGGCGCCGTGGCCGCAACGTCAGCACGTTGCGTGCGCACAAGGCGGGGCCGACGATCGTCATCTGGACCGATGCGAATCGCGCTGCCTCCGTCACCAAGGTCGCGAACGACCTGGGCCGCCTCCAACGGCGCGACGATCCAGGTCGTGACGAAGAACTTCGGCGACATCGCGACAATCTCGGCACCGTCGCTGCGGCGGACGCCCCGGACGTCGTCGTGGCCGCACATGACTGGACCGGCCAGCTGGCCGCGAACGGCCTCGTGGTGCCGCTCTTCCCGAGCAAGGCCGTCGCAGCGCAGTTCCCGTCAGTACACGCTGGACGCGTTCTCGTACGGCACCGCCGTCAAGAAGCTGTACGGCATCCCGGTGCAGGTCGAGAACATCGCCCTCCTCGTGAACACCAAGCTCGCCAAGGTCCCGACGACCTTCGCGCAGCTCGAGACCGAGGCGCTCGCCGCCAAGAAGAAGCGACGCACCTGTCCTTCGGCATCTGCGTCCAGCAGGGCTCGGGCGGAGACGCGTACCACATGTACCCGTTCTTCTCGGGTCTCGGCGGCTACGTCTTCGGCACCAACAAGGCCGGAAACCTCGAACCCGAAGGACGTCGGCGTCGCAAATCCGACGTTCACTCAAGAACTCGACACCTGATCGACAAGTGGAACAAGGAAGGCCTGATCAACGCGAAGACGGACGACTCCGACTGCGACAGACGCGTTCACGAAGGCGCAGACCGCCGTTCTGGGTCACCGGCCCGTGGGCCGTCTCCGACATCCAGAAGGCGGGCGTGTCGTTCAAGGCGGTCCAGGTGCCGCCGATCGCCAAGGCCTCGGTGCCGTTCCTCGGCGTCAACGGCATGATGGTCACCAAGTTCGCGGCGACGCACGGCGTCGACTCGGCGGCCAAGGACCTCGTCATGAACTTCTTCGCGACGCCCTGCGCACAGACGCAGCTCGCTGCTGCGGACGGCCGCGCCCCCGGCGAACATCAAGGCGAAGGTCGATCGACGCCGATGCTGGCCCAGTTCGGCAACGCGTCGCAAGGGCGGCGTCCCGATGCCGAACATCCCCCAGATGAGCTGGTCTGGAGCGATCTCGGCCAGGCGTGGGTCCGCTCGACGAAGGGCGCAGGCGCGATGCCGGCCGCGCAGCTCCTTCAAGGGCGCGGCGCGCAGCATCTCCGCACAAGATCGGCTAGTCCGAACGATCAAGCTCCGGAGCGGGCGCCTGCGGGCGCCCGCTCCGTCTTCTCCCCTCGAGCATTCCGTGAGCGCCGACAACCGCCCCGACCCCCGCCTGCCGAGCGCGCCGTTCCGGCCGGGACGGATCTCGCGCGGGGTCGCCTTCTTCTCGGGCAGCGTGGGCTTCGTGATCAAGATCGTCGCTGCTCTCGCTCACGAACGCGCTCGCGTCTGGGCCGCCTACGTCCTGTCTCGCCACAGCCACTGGCCGGCGCGTTGCCGATGCTCGTCGTCGGCGACCCTCGCGATCGACCCGGTCTACCTCGACGCCGCGGCGCAAGACGCTGCCGTTGAAGTTCCTGATCCCGGGCACGGTCTTCCTGATCGGGTTCCAGATCGTCCCGGTCCTCTTCACGATCGAGATCGCCTTCTCGAACTACTCGACCGGCCACGTCATCGACAAGGCGCCGGCGATCGAGGCGATCAAGATCAACTCGCTCGAGCCGCCCGCGAACGGCAAGCAGTACGAGGCCGCGCCCGCACGCGACTCGTCGGGCAACCTCGTCCTGCTGCTCCGCGACGACGCCCGGGCGGCGGTCTACGTCGGCACGACGAAGGGGCTGACCGAGCTCGCGAAGAGCGACGTCACGATCGCGCCCGACACGTCCAGCCGACCGCCGCCAAGGGCTACACGCTGATCAAGGGCGCCGAGCTCTTCTCGCTCGACCAGCAGCTGCGGCGACTACGATCCCGACGCACGGCGACGCGGCGATCCAGGCGCAGGGCGCCGCGATCAGGCCGTCGAGCTGCAGCCGACGCTGCGCTACGACTCGAAGCACAACGTGTTCGTGCGGATCACCGACGGCGCGGTGTTCCACGACAACGGGCCGCGGCTCGTTCGTCAACGGCACGGACGAGCTCGAGCCGGGCTGGAAGACGCATGTCGGCTTCCGCAACTTCGGCCAGATCGTCCACGACCCGCTGTACCGGAAGCCGTTTCTGACGATCCTCCTCTGGACGTTCGTCTTCGCGAGCGTCGACCGTCTTCGTCTCCTTCGCCGTCGGTCTCTTCCTCGCGATCGCACTCGACAAGCAGGGGCTGCGCTTCCAGCGGCTTCTACCGCTCCGTGCTCTGATCTCCCGTGGGCGATGCCCGGCTTCCTCTGCCTGCTCGTCTGGGCGGGCCTCCTGAACGACGACTTCGGGGTCGTCAACCGGCTGTTCGGCATCCACGTGCCGTGGCTGTTCGGCGGCAACCTCTCTGGCGCCGTTCATAGCTGGCCGCGCATCGCGGTCATCCTCGTCAGCGTCTGGCTGACGACGCCCTATTTCTTCCTCGTCTCGACTGGGCTGCCCTGCAGTCGATCCCGCAGGAGCTCACCGAGGCCGCACGCGTCGACGGCGGCGGCGCCTGGGCAGTCTTCCGCCGCGTCACGCTGCCGCTGCTCCTCGTCGCCGTCGCGCCGCTGATGATCGCCTCGTTCGCGTTCAACTTCAACAACTTCGGCAACATCTATCTCCTGACCGGCGGCGGCCCGTACACGGGCGACTCCTCGGTCGCGGGCACACCGACATCCTGATCAGCTACACCTACAAGCTCGCGATCGCCACGGGAAAGGGGCCAGGACTTCGCGCTCTGGCAAGTGCGGTCGCGATCATCATCTTCTTCATCGTCGGCACGGCATCTCGGCGATCTCTTCTACCGACCGAAATCATTGGAGAACCTGGCATGACACGACCGAGCGATCAGAGCTCACAGCCCACCGCAGTCGCGAAGGTCGACGCGTGCGCGCAACGCGGGCCGCGGCCGCGGTTGAAGCTTCAAGGGCAACTGGTGGCGGCATCTCGTCGGCGCTGTTCGCGGTCTGCGATCGCCGCTCTTCCCCGTCGTCTTCATCGTCTCGTCGGCGTTCAACCGCGACAACAGCCGCTGCAGAGCGCGCAGGTGATCCCCACGCACGTGACGCTGCACAACTTCGGCGAACCTGCTGCACAACAACGTCAAGACGAGCGGCGGCGGCAAAGCAGACGCGCCCTATCCTCAGCTGGGTGCTCAACTCGATGATCATCGCCGGCGCGACGGCGCTCGTTCGCGACGATGCTCGGCGCGCTCGCCGCGTACGCGTTCAGCCGCTTCCGCTTCAGAGGGCGGCGCATGGGGCATGGTCGGCCTGCTCCTGATCCAGATGTTCCCGCAGTCCGTCGCGGTCGCCGCGATCTACCTGCTCGATGCTGAACGTCGGCGAGATCTTCCCACCCGATCGGGCTCAACAAGCAGGCTCGCGGTGATCATCGTCTACCTCGGCGGCGCGATGGGCGTGCAGACGTGGCTGCATGAAGGGCTTCTTCGACACGATCCCGAAGGAGCTCGACGAGTCGGCGCGCGTCGACGGCGCGACCGCCGCGCAGATCTTCTGGGGCGTGATCCTGCCGCTCGCCGCGCCGGTGCTCGTCGGTCGTCGCGCTGATCTCGTTCGTCTTCACGCTGAACGAGTTCGTCCTCGCCTCGGCGCTCTTGCAGACGAACGAGCCACTTCACGCTTGCCGGTCGGGATGCAGGGCTTCATCAGCCAGCAGTACGGCCAGCGCTGGGGGCCGTTCGCCGCCGGCGTCGCTGATGGCGGTCGTCCCGGTCGTCGTCCTCTTCCTGTTCCTGCAGAAGTGGATCGTGAGCGGCCTGACCGCCGGCGCGGTCAAGGGATGAGCGCGTCCACGAGGTCGGTGCACTCCTGCTCGACCAGCCGCATCACGACGGCTCGGATCTGCACGTCGCTCGAGCGGCCCGACGAGCTCGGCGGCGAGGCGGTCGTCCGCCTGCGCGTCTGCCGCGGGCGACCAGCGCCGACCGCGTCGCTCCTGCGCTACGAGCGCGACGGCGAGCCGCGCGGCGTCGAGGCGACGTCGACGAGGAGACCGAGACCGACGTCTGGTGGCGCGCCGAGTTCCCGCTCGCGAACCCGGTCACGCGCTACCGCTGGCTGCTCTCGGGCGGGAGCGCCGGCTACGCGTGGGTGAACGCGCTCGGCACGTGCGGCCACGAGGTGGCGGACTCGGACGACTTCGTGATCACCGTCGGGCGACCTGGGGCCCCGCCTGGCACCTCGACTCGGTCGTCTACGAGATCTTCCCCGACCGCTTCGCCGCCGCCGGGCCTCGCGACCGACCTGCCCGACTGGGCCGTGCCGACGCAGCTGGGACGAGCTGCCGACCGGCCGCGGCCGCCCGACGCCGTTCGAGCTCTACGGCGGCGACCTGCGCGGGCGTCGAGCAGCACCTCGACCACATCGAGTCGCTCGGGGCGAACCTCATCTACCTGACGCCGTTCTTCCCGGCCAGCTCGACGCACCGCTACGACGCGACGAGCTTCGCCCACGTCGACCCGCTGCTCGGCGGCGACGCCGCTCTCGAGTCTCGCTCGCGCGCGGCCGCGCACGCCCGCGGCATCCGGCTGCTCGGCGATCATCACGCTCAACCACACCGGCTACGAGCACGAGTGGTTCCTGGCCGCGCAGGCCGGCCCGAACGCGCCCGAGCGCGCGTTCTACTACTTCGACGAGTCCCTCCCCAGCGGCTACGAGTCGTGGCTCGGCCATCCGTACGCTGCCGAAGCTCGACTGGCAGAGCCCGGAGCTGCACGAGCGGTTCGGCGCGGTGCTGCGCCGCTACCTCGAGCTCGGCCTCGACGGCTGGCGGATCGACGTCGCCGAACATGGTCGGGCCGCTACCGCGACCTCGATCTGAACCGCGACGTGTCGAAGTGGACGCGCGAGCAGGTCGGAGACGGCCTCCTGATCGCCGAGCACGGGCACGACTTCCGGCCCGACCTCGCCGCGCGCGGCTGGCACGGCGTCATGAACTACTCCGGCTTCCTGCGCCCGCTCTGGACGTGGCTGCTGCGCGACGATCCCGAGCCCGAGCAGCAGGAGCAGTTCTGGGGCATACCGGCGTCGGCGTCCCGCAGCTCGACGGCGAGCAGTCCGTCGCCGCGCTGCAGCGGTTCCGCGCCGGCGTGCCCTGGGAGTCCGTGCTCCACTCCTGGAACCTGCTCGACAGCCACGACACGGCCCGCTTCCGCACGATCGCCGGCACCGGCGGACCGCCACCTCGTCGGCGTCGGCCTGCAGATGTCGCTGCCCGGCGTGCCGATGCTCTTCGCAGGCGACGAGCTCGGGCTCGAAGGCGCCTGGGGCGAGGACGCGCGCCGCACGATGCCGTGGGGCGCCGACGAGTCGTGGGACACCGCCTTCCTCGAGCAGATTCGCGCGCTCGTCGCGCCTGCGCCGCTCGAGCAGTGCGCTCGCGCGCGGCGGCATCCGCTACGTGCACGTGTCGGCCGACGCAATCGCCTTCCTGCGCGAGACCCGCGACGAGCAGCTGCTCGTGCTCGCCGTCACGCGCGACGCACGAGCCGATCGACGACTCCGTTCCACGACCTCGAAACCCTGTACGGCGAAGACGCCTCGAACGGCGTCCTGCCTGCCGACGGTCCCGCGTTCCACATCTGGAGGGTTTGTAGGTGACTCCCTTCCGGGCGAACTCTTCTGCCGATCGAAAGGAAGTCACTCATGGCTGACGTCACGTTCAACGAAGTGGACAAGATCTACGACAACGGCGTGCAGGCGGTCTTCGGCCTGACACTCGACATCCACGACGCCGAGTTCCTGGTCCTCGTCGGCCCGTCCGGCTGCGGCAAGACGACCGCACTGCGCATGGTCGCAGGCCTCGAGGACATCTCCGAGGGCACCGTGTCGATCGGCGGACGGGTCGTCAACGACGTCTCGCCGAAGGATCGCGACATCGCGATGGTCTTCCAGAACTACGCGCTCTACCCGCACCTGAGCGTCGGCGAGAACATCGCCTTCGGCCTGCGGCTGCGGAAGGACCGGCGAAGGCATGATCAACGAACGCGTCGCCTGGGCGGCGAAGTTGCTCGACCTGACCCCGTACCTCGACCGCAAGCCGAAAGAGCTCTCGGGCGGCCAGCGGCAGCGCGTCGCGATGGGGCGCGCGATCGTGCGCAAGCCCCAGGTCTTCCTGATGGACGAGCCGCTCTCGAACCTCGACGCGAAGCTGCGCGTGCAGATGCGCGCCGACATCGCGCAGCTCCAGAAGGAGCTGCAGATCGACGACCGTCTACGTCACCCACGACCAGGTCGAGGCGATGACGATGGGCGACCGCGTCGCGGTGATGAGCAACGGCGTCCTGCAACAGGTCGACGCGCCGCAGCGGCTGTACGACCGGCCGGAGAACCTGTTCGTCGCAGGCTTCATCGGCACGCCGCCGATGAACCTGCTCGAGGCGACCGCGATCGTCGAACGGCGACGTCTCCGTCAACCTCGGCGGGAACGTGCTCCCGATCGCGCCCGAGGCGCTCCAGCAGTACCCGCGCCTGCGCGAGTACGCCGGCCGCCCGTGATCGTCGGCCTGCGCGCCGGCGACCTCCACCCCGCGCAGGGCCGGGACGACCTGCCGCAGATCCACGCCACGGTCGAGATCGTCGAGTCGCTCGGCGGCGAGTCGATGGCGTACTTCCAGGTCGACGCACGGCACATCAAGAGCGAGGCCGCCGAGGAGGAGGACGTCCTCGCCGCGGGCGACGCGCCGAGACGTCGTCGTCGGCTCGCGCCCGAACCTCGTCGCGTCGTTCCCGCCGCACGTGCACCTGCGGCTCCGCGACGAGGTGCCGATCGCCGTCGACACGCGGAACCTCCACTTCTTCGATGAAGCGTCCGGCGCTCCGCTTCGCTAGCGCAATCGCCGTCGCGATTGCGCTCGTGACCGCAGCGGGCGCCACCAGCGCCTCGGGCCCGCCCACCGGCGCCGTTCTCACAGCGCTCTCGCAGCCGCCGACGCAGAGCTCCCTGGCCTCGCAGCGGATCTACTTCGTCATGCCGGACCGGTACGCGAACGGCGACACGGAGAACGACACCGGTGGGCTGAGCGGGCCGACGGGCGTAGACCGGATTCGACCCGTCGAGCACCGGCTACTACCACGGCGGCGACCTGCAGGGCCTCACCTGCGCACCTGCAGCGGATCAAGGATCTCGGCTTCACCGCGATCTGGGTGACGCCGGTGCTCAAACAGGACCCGGTCGAGAACGGGACCGCCGCCTACCACGGCTACTGGGGCCTCGACTTCACGACGGTCGATCCCCACCTCGGCACCGACCAGGACTTCACCGGCTTCGTGGGCGCCGCACACGGCCTCGGCCTCAAGGTCTACCTCGACGTCGTCGTCAACCACACCGCCGACGTCGTCCAGTTGACGAACGGCTCGTCCTACAGCGACATGCCGTACCGCGACTGCCACGGCAAGCGGTTCAACCCGGCGAACCACGTCGCCTCGAAGCGCTTCCCGTGCCTCAAGGCGTCGACCATGCCGCGAGACGCCGCTGCTCCTGAAGGCGGACAGCCACGCTGAAGAAGCCGGAATGGCTGAACAACCCCCTCAACTACCACGACCGCGGCAACATCGACTTCGGCTCGTGCAGCCATCAGTGCTTCGAACAGGGTGACTTCTTCGGGCTCGACGACCTGTTCACCGAGAAGCCCGAACGTGGTGACCGGCCTCGCGCAGATCTACTCGTCGTGGATCACGCGCTTCCACGTCGACGGCTTTCGTGTCGACACCGCGAAGCATGTCAACGCGGCGTTCTTCGAGCTCTGGGTACCGAAGATCCGCGCGGCCGCCCGCGCGGCCGGCAGCTCAGACTTCCCGATCTTCGGCGAGGTGACGCTGAACGACGCCGTCGACCTCGCGGCCTTCGTTCGCGACCGCGGGCTGCCCCAGGTCCTCGACTTCCCGTTCCAGCAGGTCGTGACCGCCTATGCAGCGGGCGCGACGGGCGCCAAGGGTGTCGGTTTCCGGCTCCAGGACGATGACTACTTCCGCCTCCCGAACGGCATCGACCCCGCCTTCACGACGTTCCTCGGCAACCACGACATGGGCCGGGGAGCTCAGCAGATCCTCTCGCAGGCGCCGGGGCTCACCGGGAGCGCGCTCGTCCAGCACGTGCTGCTCGGGTACGACCTGCTCTATCTCCTGCGCGGCGCCCCGTCCCTCCTGTACGGCGACGAGGTGGGGATGATCGGGTCTGGCGGCGACCAGGCGGCGCGCGAGGACATGTTCCCGACCCACGTGGGCAGCTGGCAGACAGAGCCGCGGGTCGGCTCGCCGCCGATCGGCAAAGGCTCGTCGTTCGACGTCACCGACAACCCGATCGAAGCGCAGCTGATGCAACTCTCCGCCGTTCGCGATGCGTTCCCCACTCTTTCCACCGGCGCATCGATCGTGCGGCGCGCGACCGACGCCGTGCTCGTCGTCTCGCGGGTCGACTTCGCGACCGGCCATGAAGTGGTGACCGCGTTCAACAACGGCACCACAGCCGCGCATGTGACAGTCCCGGTCGCAACGCCGAACACCACGTGGCAGCTCGCGTTCGGCAGCGGCACCGCCGGAGAGACGGGCACGAGCCTCTCGCTGACGATCCCGCCCGTGTCCGCGCTCGTGGCTGCGCCCGCAGCGGCCGTCCCGCAGACGGCACCGGCGGCGCCGAAGCTGAAGGAGTCGCCCGACCCGCTCACCTCCTACGACCTGCTCGCGGCGACGGTGCCCGGGGAGCCGGTGAGCGTCACCTTCGCGCTGCGCCGCAAGGGCGGGACCTGGCAGCGCCTGGCGATCGACGATTCTGCTCCTTACCGCGCGTTCGTCGACCCGGCCCGTTACCAAAAACACGAGCAGCTCGACGCGGTCGCCGTGGCACGGGCACTCGACGGGAGCGTGTCCGTCTCGAGTGTCGCGACGTTCGTGGCGAACGGGTGAGCCGAGTTTCGCTAGCCTCGTCGCGGTCTTGAACACGATGGAACAGACGACGGACACCGCCGCGACCTGGTGGTCGCAGGCCCGGGACGGCAGCGACCTGTTGGTCGCCTACTTCAGCATGGAGTTCGGCGTCGATGTTCGCCTGCCGATCTACTCGGGCGGCCTCGGCATCCTCGCAGGGGATCACCTGAAGGCCGCGGCCGAGCTCGGGCTGCCGCTGGTCGGCGTCGGGCTGCTCTATCGGGGTGGCTACTTCACCCAGGGGCTGAGCGACGAGGGCCGCCAAACGGAGACGTACACCGCGATCGACCCGGAGGCACTCGGCCTGCACCGCGAGCCCGTCACCGTCGAGGTCGACCTGGCCGGCGAGACCGTCACGGCCGACGTGTGGCGCTACGACGTCGGCACGGGCTCGGCGACCACCGTGCCGCTCTACCTGCTCGACGTCGATCTGCTCACCGACGCGCTCTACTCGGGCGACCGGGAGCACCGGATTCGCCAGGAGCTGCTCCTCGGCGTCGGCGGTGTGCGCGCCCTCGCCGCGCTCGGCCTCGACCCGACGGTCTTCCACGTCAACGAGGGACATTCGGCGTTCCTCGCGCTCGAGCGCGCGCGCATCCTCGTCGCCCAGGGGATGACGAGCAGCGCCGCGCTCGACCACATCCGGCGCTCGACGGTGTTCACGACGCACACCCCGGTCCCCGCGGGGAACGAGGTGTTCGGGGACAAGCTGGTCCTCCGCTATGCCGGCGGCCTCGCGACCGAGGCCGGGCTCTCCACCGACGGCCCTGCTCGCACTCGGGCGCAGCGACGAGACGGACGGCTTCGGCCTGACGCCGCTCGCGCTTCGCCTGTCGGCCTACGCCAACGGCGTGTCGGAGCTGCACGGGAAGGTCGCACGTGAGATGTGGGCGGGGCTCTGGCCGGGAGCGGAGATCCCGATCGGCCACGTCACGAACGGTGTTCATCTCGGCACCTGGCTCGCACCGGAGCTCGCCGGGCTGCTGCGCTCGATCGGCGTGCGCCCCGAGGCGCCGCCCGCGGACGGTGGCTGGGAGGCCGTCCACGATCTCGACCCCGACGCGCTGTGGTCGGTGCATGCCCTGCTGAAGGAGCGGCTCGCGGATCTGGCCGGCATCGACCCGGGCCGCCTCACGATCGGGTTCGCACGGCGCTTCGCCACGTACAAGCGCGCGGGCCTCGTCTACTCCGACCTCGAGCGGCTGCTCGCGCTGCCGGTGCAGATGGTCGTCGCCGGCAAGGCGCATCCGCAGGATGGGCCGGGCAAGGACGTCATGCAGCACATCGTCGAGCTCTCTCGCGACCCGGCCGTCGCCGGGCACGTCGTGTTCCTCGAGAACTACAACATCGAGCTCGCGCAGGCGATCATCCCCGGCTGCGACATCTGGCTGAACACTCCGCGCAGGCCTCACGAGGCCTCGGGAACGAGCGGCATGAAGGCTGCCGTCAACGGCGTCCCCAACTTGTCGGTGCTCGACGGCTGGTGGGCCGAGGCATACGACCCGTCGGTCGGCTGGGCGCTCGCAGGCGACTCCGACGAGAGTGACGCCGCCGAGCTCTACCACCTCCTGGAGGAGGACGTCGTGCCGCGCTTCGAGGATCGCGCCGCCTGGATCGAGCTGATGAAGTGCTCGATCGCCCG
This sequence comes from uncultured Thermoleophilia bacterium, assembly GCA_963823265.1. GTDB lineage: Bacteria > Actinomycetota > Thermoleophilia > Gaiellales > Gaiellaceae > PALSA-600. The sequence goes on along the minus strand of CAWGLA010000011.1, from coordinate 78,571 downwards.
CCTGGCCCCGCGGTTCTCGATGCAACGCGCCGTGATCGAATACACCGAGCGGTACTACCTGCCGGCATCGCAGACGCGCGCCGACAGGTAGCCGGGCTCGGCTGCTACGCCGACTGCGTCGGCTGGGGCGTGTCGTCCGCCGGCGATCCAAGCCGCTCGATCAGCTCCTGGACGTTCTTGAGCTCGCCCTCGAGATGGTCGCGGTAGGACTGAAGCCGCTCGACCCACTGCTCCCGGTTCGGGTAGCCGCGACGGCCGCGACGATGATGGTGTCCTCCACACATGTACGCTCACCTCCTCTCTTATCTTTCGATAATAGTTATCCGATGATAACAAAAGAGCAGCAACTGGCCGAGCTCCGCGCTTCGCTCCGGCGTGTGATGCGCGGCCTCTGGGGCCGCCGGCGCCCGACCGGCGAGCTGCTCGCGCTCGTCCACGGCGACCCGCCCCTCGGACGGCGGCACGTGGCCCTGCTCGCGCACATCGGCACCGAAGGGGAGCAGACCGTGTCCGAGCTCGCCGCCGCGCTCGGCCTCTCCCTGCCGGCGGTGAGCAAGCTGACCCGGGAGCTCGAGGAGCACCGACTGATCGAACGCCGCGAGGACCCGGCCGACCGCCGCCGCACCGTCGTTCGTCTGCACGCGGAGACGACGAGCGCAGTGCGGAGCTGGCTCGAGCGGCGCAGCAAGCCGCTCGAGCAGGCGCTCGCGAAGCTCGACGCCGACGAGCAGGCGGCGTTCCTGAAGGGACTAAGCGCCCTCGGCGACGCGCTGATGGAAGAATCAGGTCGTGGTCCTCTCCGATCGCACCATCGAAAGGCTCATCGGCGAAGGCCGGATCAAGATCGATCCGTATGAGCCGTCGCTCCTGCAGCCTTCGAGCGTCGACGTGCGCGTCGACCGTTACTTTCGGGTCTTCCACAACGCGCGGTATCCGTTCATCGACGTGAAGCAGCCGCAGGAGGCGCTGACCGAGGCCGTCGAGATCGGAGACGACGAGCCGTTCATCCTGCACCCGGGCGAGTTCGTCCTCGGCTCGACGCTCGAGCGGGTCGCGCTGCCGGACGACCTCGTGGCACGTCTGGAAGGGAAGGCCCTGGCTCTGGACACGGAGGTCCCGACACCAGCCGGCTGGAAGACGATGCGCGACGTCGAGGTCGGAGACCTGGTGTTCAACGAGCTCGGCGAGCCGACGGTCGTCGTGGCCGCGACTGCTCCGATGCTTCGACGCCCCTGCGTCGAGGTTCTCCTGTCAGAGGGCACCGCGATCGTCTGCGATGAGAGCCACCAGTGGGTCACGGTCGCCAAGCCTGACCGCGAGCACGGCAAGCACGTTCCACGCGTTCGGACCGCCGCAGAGCTCGCCGGCACACTTCGAGTTCGAGGAGAGCGGAATCACCAGATCGCCCTGACGAACGCCGTGCAATATCCAAAACGCGACCTGCCGATCGCTCCCTATGTCCTTGGTGCGTGGCTCGGCGACGGAACCTCGACGAAGGCCGAGATCACTTGCGCCGATCGCGAGATCCTCGAAGAGATCGAGATGGCCGGCTACGCGGTCACGAAAGCTCGTACGCAGCGGTTTCAGTATCGAATCGGTGGTACCGGGCATACGCGCAATCCCGGAACAGGGCGTTACGAGGCAAACGATTCTCTGTCCAGCACGCTGCGAGCAAACGGCCTCGCCGGGCACAAGCACATTCCGGAGATCTACCTGCGCTCATCCGTCAACCAGCGCCTGGCGCTCCTCGAGGGCCTCATGGACACCGACGGCTACGTCGACAAGCTCGGACGCTGCGATCTCACCACGATTCTGGAGCCACTCGCGCTCCAATACATGGAGCTCGTCTCGAGCCTCGGCTTCAGGCCAACGCTTGCGCGGAAGCGCGCGGTGCTCAACGGGGTCGACTGCGGCCCGAAGTTCGAGGTCCAGTTCATGGCGAACGAACCGGTCTTTCGAGTGATCAGAAAGGCGATCCGGCAGAAGCTCGAAGGACGGTTCCACCGCTTTCGGGCCGTCGTCGACGTCCGGCCGGTCGCAAGCGTGCCGGTGCGCTGCATCGAGGTCTCGTCGCCAAGCGGCCAGTTCCTCGTCACCCGTTCCTACGTGCCGACCCACAACTCGTCGCTCGGCCGGCTGGGCCTGCTGATCCACTCGACCGCAGGGTTCATCGACCCGGGCTGGGACGGCCACGTGACGCTCGAGCTGTCCAACGTCGCGAACCTCCCGATCACGATCTACCACGCGATGAAGATCGGCCAGATCTCCTTCATGCAGCTGACCGAGCCGGCGGCTTCGCCGTACGGCAGCTCGTCGCTCGGCTCGAAGTACCAGGGCCAGCGCGGCCCGACGCCTTCCCGCTACTGGCAGAACTTCTCCCAGTGAAGGTCTTGGTGACGGGGGCGACCGGGTTCGTCGGACCGAGGATCGTGCATGCGCTGCGCGCGCAGGGGCGTGACGTCCGTGCGCTCGTGCGGAGGCCCGAGCAGGCGGCGCACCTGCGCTCGCTCGGCGTCGAGCTCGCGGCGGGCGACATCACCGACCCGGCAAGCCTGCGCGCCGCCGTCGCGGGCTGCACGCACGTGGTCCATCTCGTCGCGATCATCCAGGGCAGCCCCGAGGACTTCCGCCGCGTGATGACGCAGGGCACACGTGATCTCGTCGCAGCGGCGCAGGAGGCGGGTGTCGAGCGGTTCGTCCTGATGAGCGCGCTCGGGACGAGCGAGGCTTCGGAGGGCACCGTCCCGTACTACGCGGCAAAGTGGGCGGAGGAGCAGGCGGTGATCGACTCCGGGCTCGAGCACGTGATCTTCCGGCCGAGCTTCGTCTTCGGGCGCGACGGCGGTGCGCTGCCGACGTTCCTGAAGCAAGTGCGCTACTCGCCCGTCGTCACCGTGATCGGAGCCGGGCTGCAGCGCTCGCAGCCGATCTGGGTCGACGACGTCGCCGAGCACTTCGCCCGCGCGATCGACGCTCCGGACGCCGCCAACAGGATCTTCGAGCTCGGCGGTCCCGACATCGTCGACTGGAACGGTCTCTACCGGACGATCGCCAAGGTCCTCGGGAAGCGCCGCAGGCTCGTGCACGTCCCGATCGGCGTTGCCCGCACCGGCGCGCAGCTGACGCAGTGGCTCCCCCGTGCCCCGCTGTCCGTCGATCAGGTGACGATGCTCCAGGGCGCAGACAACATCGTGTCGAACACGGATGCCGCCGACACGTTCCGGCTCACACTCGTCCCACTCGACGAGCAGATCCGCCGCTCCGCCTGAGCGCCGACTCTCGCTGCTGCTCGTCGCCGATCTTCAGGCGGGCAGTGCGTGCAAGACGTAGGCATCGACCACCCCGTCCTTGCCCCGGACGCGCAGGCCGGCCCACTGTTCGACCACGGCTCCGGGCGGCAGTTGCAGGTAGGTCTCGCTGCCGATCAGCACTCCGCCGACAGGAGCCAGACGCTCGAGGCGAGCGCCCGTATTGACAGCATCTCCCACAGAGGGGTAGGCGACGTGGCCGTCGCCTCCGATCTCGCGGACCACCACCCCGCCGCTGTTCACGCCGATGCGCATGCGGGGCCAGTCCGGATGTTGCTCGGCCAAGCGGGCGGCCCGACGCTGCAGCGCCAGAGCTGCGGACGACGCTCGCTGCGCGTGATCAGGCTGGTCTCCTCTGTTGTTGAACACGGCCATGATGCCGTCTCCGATGAACTTCTCCACCTCGCCGCCGAACCGACGGGTGATCAGTGGCGCCGCGATGCCCCAGTACGCGTCGAGCACGGCTGCAGCCTTGGCCGGTGCTGAACGCTCGGCGAAGCCCGTGAACCCGGCAAGATCGGCGAAGAGGACGCTGACATCCTGGTGGCGCTCCCGCGTCGTCGGCAGATAGAGCCGCCGGAACCGCTCATCGCGCCATTCACGACGCGCCGCCAGCCCGACGATCAGGTAGGCCGTGACGATCAGGCCGTGCCATTCCCACCAGCTGGCGTGCCACCTGCGCTCCCCGGTGACCGCAACGCCGATCGTCGCCTCGGACAGCAACACGAAGCAGGCGACGACCGCTGCAGGGAGCAGGTTGCGACCGTGACGGAAGATCCTCCAGTACCGGGCGGCGCTGACCGCGTACGCAATCGCCCCGAGGACCGCGATCACGGTGAGAAAACGGCTTGTGGCGGCTTCACTGTCGGGCCCGCCCACCGGTGGCAGACTCGCGACGGTCCAGGCGAACCACACCCCCATCGACGCCAGCACGGCCAGTCGCAGGCGCGTCCGCCGGCGAATGAGCACGGCCGCAAGCCCGGGACGGATGTCGACGAACGCCGAGCCGGTCGCAAAGACTGCGCCCACCAGGAGCCCGACCGGAATCGCAACCTGAAAGCCGGCGTGCTCCTGCGAGAAGAGGATGGTGGGAGTCCCGAGCGCGTGCAACCACAGGAACCCGCCGGTCGCCATGAAGGCGAGCGACAGGAGCAGGACGCGGGCATCCCCGCGCCGGTTGGCTGCCTCGCCTGCTGCGTAGCCGAGGCCGAATGCGAGGGCGCCCACCACTCCGAAGACCACGAAGTGGAGCGGATAGTTTTCGATGTGGGGATCGAGCTGCGAGCGCAGCAGTAGCGACGCGAGCCCGACCAGGGGGAGGGCGACGGCTACGAGCCCCAGGGCGACGCGGGCGCCCGTGCGCGCCCGCTCCTGGAGCGGCTGTCTGTTACTCATCAGGGATGCCGACGTCGATGGAGCACAGGCCCATTCACAGCACTTCGCTCAGAGTGCGCCTACTGGATTTCGGCAGTCGGCCGCGGATCGAGAGCACCGGTCCCTCGAAGCGGATCTCCAGCGCGCCCATCACCCGGCGGAGCACGGCGACGGCGGCACGATTGTCGCCCGACACGAGCGCAGTGATCTCGCTGACGCCGGCCGCGCGAGCGTCGGCGATCAATTCACGGGTGAGGGCCGAGCCGATGCCGCGCTGCTGGTGCTCGTCCGCGACCTCGATCGCGATCTCAGCGCTCTGCCCGGTCCGCACGAGACGTGCGATCGCGACCGGCTGCCTGTCCCCGTCGACATAGGCGACGAGTGCATGGTGGCGTGCGTCCGACGCGGTGAGCGACCGTAGCTCCTGCTCGTCGAGGTGGCGCTTGCTTCCGTGAAAGCGCCGGCGCCTCGACTGCTCGCCAAGCCGATCGAAGACCGCGACGACCGTCTCGACGTCACCTCGGCGGAGCGGCCTGACGAGCAGCCTCAAGCCGTGTTTGAGCTCGACCACACGGGTCTGCACGGCTACTCCGCTCCCAAGCTACGGGGCGGGACGCCGCTCTCGGTCGGACTGCTCCGGTCGATCGCCATCTCGCGGTCCAGGCTACGGAGACGTCCTTTGCGGCTCCTTTGCACGGCCTTAGCAAGCCGGCCCCGGAAAAGACGAAGGGCCCCCGTAGGGGCCCTTCCGTCCGAATACCAGCTTGGACTTCGTAGAGGCGCTTCCGGCCGGTCAAGGCGGCGCGTTCACGCGAGTCCCCCACGCTGGCTAGGCGATTCCCCGTCAGGTCCCGGGGACACACCTCTACGAGCTGGTACCTCCACTGCCCGTACTTGAAGTCTCCAACGCCGGACCACCTCCTTTCCGCGGTTAGCCGGAAATCTACCGGATCGGTCAGGACAGACGTCGGGATCGCTCGGCCTCGACGGCCTCCCGGACCCAGCAGCCGGCCAGATGGTCGTTGACGACGCCACAGGCCTGCATCGCCGCGTAGACCGTCGTCGGCCCGACGAACCGGAAGCCGGCCTGCTTCAGCCGCTTGGAGAGGGCCGCCGACTCCGGGGTCGAGGCCGCCCAGTCCGTGTGGCTCCCGGGAACGTCGTGCCGTTCGGGCGCATACGACCAGAACAAGTCGTGGAGCGGCTCCGTCTCGCGCAACGCGACCGTCGCCCGCGCGTTGGCGATCGTCGCCTCGATCTTGCCCCGGTGGCGGACGATCGAGGCGTCGGCCAGCAGCCGGATCACGTCGGGCTCGCCGAAGGCGGCGATCCGGTCGGGCTCGAAGCCCTCGAATGCCGCCCGGAAACCCTCCCGCTTGCGCAGGATCGTCAGCCAGGAAAGGCCCGACTGGAACCCCTCCAGGCAGAGCCGCTCGTAGAGACCGCGCTCGATCTCGAACGGGCCGCCCCCACTCCTCGTCGTGGTAGGCGTTGTACCGCTCGTCGGTGGTTTCCCAGCAGCGTTCTATGCGACTTCCACCTTGACGACGCCGTCCTCGACGACCACGGGGTACGTCTCGACCGGCTCGTAGGCGGGCAGCGACAGCGGCGAGCCCGTCTCGAGGTCGAAAGCGGAGCCGTGCCGAGGGCAGATGACGCGGCAGAGATCCGGGTCCCATTCGCCCTCGCAGAGCGGGCCGTCGTCGTGCGAGCAGCGATCCTCGAGCGCGTAGAGCTTGCCGTTGCAGTTGTAGACGCCGATCGACGTCCAGCCGAGCGTCACGATCTTGGCGGAGCCCGGTCCGAACTCCCCGAGCGGCGCAACGTCGATCTTCGCCACTAGTCGAACTGCAAGTCGTCGCCCAGGTTCTGCCACTCCGCGGGCAGCGGCGTCCCCTTCGCCTTGTGCAGGGCGACCTTGAGCACCCCGAGACCGAGGATCGCGCACTTGAGACGGATCGGCGTCAGCGGGATGCCGATCTCCTCGAGCAGCTCCTCCTTCGGCAGTGCCGCGACGTCGGTGGCCGTCCGGCCCTTGACGAGCTCGGTGAGCATCGACGTGGCGGCCTGCGAGATCGCGCAGCCACGGCCGTCGAAGCCGACGGCCTCGATCGTCTCGCCGTCCTCGCCGAACCGGACCGAGATCGTCACCTCGTCGCCGCAGAGCGGGTTCTGCCCCTCGGCCTGCGCGTCCGGATGCTCGATGAGCCCATGGCCACGCGGCGACTTGTAGTGATCCAGAATGACTTCCCGGTACATCTGCTCGAGCTCGCTCATGAAGTCGACTCCTGCTCGGCTCCGGCGAGCCTACGCCGACGCTCGCTCACGAGAACGTGTCCTTGACCTTGAGCAGGCCGGCGATCAGGCGGTCGACGTCCTCTTCGATCGAGTAGAGGTAGAAGCTCGCGCGCGTCGTCGCGGCCACACCGAGCCGCGTCATCAGCGGCTGCGTGCAGTGGTGGCCGGCGCGCACAGCGACGCCTTCCCAGTTGAGGATCTGCGCCACGTCGTGCGGGTGCACGTTCTCGAGCTCGAAGCTGACGATCCCTGTGCGCCGGTCGGCAGGAGGCCCGAAGATGCGCAGCCCGGGAATCTCGACGAGCCGCTCCATCGCGGTGACGACGAGGTCGTGCTCGTGCGCCTCGATCGCCGGGAGACCGATCTCGGAGACGTAGTCGAGCGCGACGCCGAAGCCGTAGGCCTCCGCGATCGCGGGCGTGCCCGCCTCGAACTTGTACGGCAGCTCGTTCCAGCTCGTGCGGTCGAGCGCGACCGAGCGGATCATCTCGCCGCCGAAGTTGAACGGCTGCATCTCCTCGAGCAGCTCGCGCCGGCCCCACAGGGCGCCGGCACCCGACGGGCCACACAGCTTGTGCGACGAGAAGACGAGGAAGTCGCAGCCGAGCGCCTGCACGTCGATGTGCTTGTGCGGCGCGGCCTGTGCCGCGTCGACGACCATGATCGCGCCCTGCTCGTGCGCCCAGGCCGCCAGCTTCTCGACCGGGTTGACCGTGCCGAGCGTGTTCGAGACGAGGTTGTTCGCGACCACCTTCACGTTGCCGCGGCCCGCGATCTCGTCGAGCGCGTCGAGCTGGAGCTCGCCGTGGTCGTCGATCGGGATGTGCGCGAACTGCGCGCCGGTCTTCTTCGCCATGAACTGCCAGGGCACGAAGTTCGCGTGATGCTCCAGCTCCGTGATCACGACGACGTCGCCGGGGCCTAGATTCTCCAGCCCCCACGCGTAGGCGATCAGATTCAACGCCTCGGTGGAGCTGCGCGTGAAGATCACTTCGCGATTCGACGGGGCGTTGATGTAGGCCCGCACCTTCTCGCGCGCGCCCTCGTAGCCGGCCGTCGCACGCTCGGCCAGCGTGTACACGCCCCGGTGCACGTTGGCGTACGAGTGCTCGTAGAACTCGCGCATGGCGTCGAGCACCTGGCGCGGCTTCTGGGTCGACGAGGCGGAGTCGAGGTAGGCGACCGGCTTCCCGTTGGTCAGCTCCTCGAAGACGGCGAAGTCGGCACGCAGCTTCTGCGCGTCGAGCTTTGGGGTGGTCACGGCCACCTGGGAAGAGTAGCGAGGCGGGTTTGGGCGGCGAACCGCCGACGGCCGTGGGTATCTTGGCCGAACGGTGAGTGCTGAATACATCTACACGATGTACAAGGTCGACAAGTTCTACGGCGCCGACCGTCAGGTGCTGGCGAACATCTCGCTGTCGTTCTTCCCCGGGGCCAAGATCGGCGTGCTGGGGCCGAACGGAGCGGGCAAGTCGACGGTCCTACGGATCATGGCCGGCCAGGAAGAGCCCTCCTCCGGGGTCGCCGAATTGGCGCCCAACGCGACCGTGGGGCTGCTGGAACAGGAGCCCGAGCTCGACGCCGCGAAGACCGTGCGCGAGAACGTCGAGGACGGCGTGCGCGAGCTGCGCGACCTGCTCGACCGCTTCAACCAGATCTCCGCGCAGTTCTCCGAGCCCGATGCCGACTTCGACGCGCTGCTGGCCGAGCAGGCGAAGGTGCAAGACCAGGTCGACCGCCGCGGCGCCTGGCAGCTCGAGGAGCACCTCGACCACGCCATGGACGCGCTGCGCCTGCCGGAGGGCGATCGCGACGTCACCTCACTCTCGGGCGGGGAGCGCCGGCGCGTTGCCCTGTGCCGGCTGCTGCTCAGCGCGCCGGATCTCCTGCTCCTCGACGAGCCGACGAACCATCTCGACGCCGAGTCGGTGTTCTGGCTCGAGCGCTTCCTCGCCGAGTACAAGGGAACCGTCGTCGCCGTCACCCACGACCGGTACTTCCTCGACAACGTCGCCGGCTGGATCCTCGAGCTCGACCGCGGGCGCGGCATCCCGTACGAGGGCAACTACTCGGGCTGGCTCGAGCAGAAGCAGGCGCGGCTGCAGATCGAGGAGAAGCAGTCCTCGGCGCGACAGCGGACCCTCGCGCGCGAGCTCGAATGGGTGCGTCTTGCTCCGAAGGCGCGACACGCCAAGTCGAAGGCGCGTCTCGGCGCATACGAGAAGTTGCTCGCCGAGGAGGACGCCGTGCGCCTCGACCGGGTCGAGATCCACATTCCGCCCGGCCCGCGGCTCGGCGACGTCGTGATCGAGGCGAAGGGCGTCGCCAAGGGCTTCGGTGACCGGCTCCTCTTCGAAGACCTGGAGTTCTCGCTGCCCCCGGCCGGCATCGTCGGCGTGATCGGCCCGAACGGCGCCGGCAAGACGACGCTCTTTCGGATGATCGCCGGTGAGGAGACACCCGACGCGGGCGAGCTGCGGATCGGCGACACCGTGCAGCTCGGCTACGTCGACCAGTCCCGGGCGAGCCTCGATCCGAAGAGCACCGTGTGGAAGGAGATCTCAGGCGGTCAGGACATCGTGCTGCTCGGCAAGAAGGAGATCAACTCGCGGCAGTACACCTCGTGGTTCAACTTTCGCGGCGGCGACCAGCAGAAGCCGGTGGGCAAGCTGTCGGGCGGCGAGCGCAACCGCGTGCATCTCGCGAAGATGCTGAAGAGCGGCGGCAACGTCCTGCTCCTCGACGAGCCGACCAACGATCTCGACGTCGACACGCTGCGCGCGCTCGAGGACGCGCTGCTCGACTTTGCCGGCTGCGCCGTCGTGATCACGCATGATCGCTGGTTCCTCGATCGCGTCGCGACGCACATCCTCGCGTTCGAGGGAAACAGTGAGGTGACGTGGTTCGAGGGCGACTGGGCCGAGTATGCGGACTGGGTGCGTGAGACGCGCGGCCCCGAGGCGCTCGAGCCGCACCGGATCAAGTACAAGCCCCTCGTTCGCGCCTAGACGTGGTGGTCCATCGTCTCGATCCGGTCCAGCTGCGCGTGCTGGGCTGCCTGATCGAGAAACAGCGGACGACCCCAGAGCAGTATCCGCTGACGCTGAACGCCCTGCGCCTCGCCTGCAACCAGGCGACGAACCGCGACCCCGTGTTGGCGCTCGACGAGTCGGAGGTGCGTGGCGCGGCGCAGAGCCTCGGCACACTCGGCTGGGCCCGGCTCGCGACCGGGCCGGGCTCGCGCACGGCGAAATACCGGCAGCTCTTCTCGGAGGCCCTCGACCTGCTGCCTTCGGAGGTCTCGGTCCTGGCGGTGCTGATGCTGCGCGGCCCGCAGACGGTTGCCGAGCTGAAGACGCGCACCGAACGTCTGCACCACTTCGCATCGACCGACGAGGTCACGGCCACGCTCGGGCGACTCGACGTGAAGGAGCTCGTCCACCTGCTGCCGAGGCAGGCCGGCCGGCGTGAGGAGCGCTGGACGCACCTGCTGGCGTCAGAGCCGCCGGCGGCGGCGCCGGTGCCGGTGCCGGAAGGTGAGCCGACGACGATCGAGCAGCGCCTGGGCCGAGTCGAGTCCCGGCTGCTCGAGCTCGAGCGCCGGCTCGGCGAGCGCGGCCTGCTCGACTGAGCCTTCCTAGAGGCCGAAGGAGAGCCCGATCGAGAGCAGTCCGATCGCGACCACCGCGGCGACGGTGCCTGCCAGCGCGACCCGCTCGCGCAGCGCGGGCGCATCGGGCCGCGGCAGCACCCTGAACGCGAGCAGGACGAGGAAGCCGAGCACGAGCGGCAACAGCGCCGCGTTGAGGATCTCGACATGGACCGCGAGCCGCACGAGCGAGGTGCTGCCGAGCACGAGCCCCGCCCCGAGCGCGACGGCGGCCGTGTAGATCGCATAGAAGAGCGGAGCCCGGCGAGGCGAGTCGTCGAGGCTGCGCGGGCGCTCACATGCCTCCGCGATCGCCCAGGCGAGCGCGACCGAGACGACGATCGCCGCGACGAGCGACGCTCCCAGGATCCCGGCGGTGAGCACGAGCCGAGCGGCGTTCGAGCCGAGCACCGGCGAGAGCGCTACGGCGAGGCCCCCGACACTGCGCAGCGACCCGGTCCGGCCGTGCAGCCCGACGGCGGCCGCGATCAGCACCGAGGCCATCACGACCTGAGTCGCGCAGGCGCCGATCGCGGTGTTCACACGGGCCGCGCGAAGATCCCGCGGGCCGAGGCCTTTGTCGATCACTGCGCCCTGCTGGTAGAAGACCATCCACGGCATCACGACGGCACCGATGTTCGCCGCGACCAGCGCCAGGTAGCCGGTGTGGCCGAGCGGCTGCAGGGGCGAGAGGCCATGCGCGAGATCCGGCAGTTGTGGATGGGCGACGATCGCCGCGACGACGAACGCCAGCTCGGCGAGGCCGAGGACGATCCCGACGACCTCCACCCGGCGATAGGTCCCCGCGAGGACGAGCCAGATGAGGAAGACGCCGGCGGGAAGGATCGCAGCCCAGCCGAGGATCCCGAAGAGCGCGGCGACGCCTGCGATGCCGGCGAACTCGGTCACGAGCGCGCCGACGGCGGCCACCACGAGCGTGCCCACCGAGACGATCACCCAGCGGCGGCCGAACTGCTACCTGATCAGCTGTGCGTGCCCCTTGCCGGTCGCGATCCCGATGCGAACGGTGAGCTCCATCACGAGGTAGAGCACCGGGACGAGCAGCACCTGGAGGAACAACAGGCGGTAGCCCCAGACCGCGCCCGACTGAGCAGCCGTCACGACGCTGCCGGCGTCGGTGTCGGCCAGCATCACCATCAGACCGGGCCCGACCACCCAGAGCCAGCGGCGCTGCCCGATCGTCCTCACGCTGCCAGCGTCGCGGCCGGGCCGGCCTACCGCCTCCGCCGCAGCTACTGATCGAGCCGTGAGAACCCGCAGAACGAGAGCGGGTGCGTCGGGAGGTCCTACCGGGGCTAGAGCGATGCCGAGATCGCGCCGTCCTCGTGACAGTAGTGGCGCGTGAGGTGGTTGTTCGTCGCCGCCGGCTGCTTCATGGGCCGGAGCTTCGGGGGCTGGAGCTTGTGTGAGCTGCCGTGCGTCGCCGCGACTGCGGCCCCACCGCTGAATGCGACGGCAGCGATGAAAGCGACGGCGAAAGCGACCCTGCGACCGAGCATGTGCTGCTCCTTTGCTCGTGGAACACCGAATGCTGGCAGATCGCCCGGGCGGGCGCCAGTGCGAGGACCTACGCCTGGGGGATCCGCGCTTCGAGTGCGGCGCCGAGCGCAGCGCGCACGGGCTCGAGCTCGATGCGGTCGAGCACGTCCTGGAAGAATCCACGCACGATCAGGCGTTCTGCCTCGGCACGACTGAGACCGCGCGCCATCAGATAGAAGAGCTCCTCGCGGTTGATCCTGCCGAGGGTCGCGCCGTGGGTGCAGCGCACGTCGTTGGCCATGATCTCGAGGCCAGGGATCGAGTCGGCGTGAGCCTTGTCGGAGAGCAGCAGGTTGCGGTTCTCCTGGTAGGCGTTCGTCTTCTGCGCCTGCTCCTCGACCCGGATCATCCCGCGCCACACGGCACTCGCGTTCTCCCGCAGCGCACCCTTGAACGCGAAGTCGCTCTCGGTGTTCGGAGCGATGTGCTCCTGGAACGTGTCGTAGTCGAGATGCTGGTCGCCGTCGGCGAAGTACGCGCCGGTGACGCGCGAGGTCGCACCAGGCCCCGCGAGATCGTTCTCGATCCACACCTTGCCGCGTTTGGAGCCGAAGCCGCCGATCACCCAGTCGAGCTCGGAGTCGCGCTCGAGCCACGCCTTGTAGCGGCCGAAGTGCCAGGTCTCGCGCGAGAGGTTCTGCAGGGAGACGTACTCGATCTTGGCGGCCGGATGGACGAACAGCTCGACGACGGCGTTCGTGTAGGCCTCCGTCTCGGGCGTCGCCGACGACAGGTCCTCGATCAGGGAGAAGCGCGCGCCTTCCTCGGCGATCACGACCATGCGCCAGAAGAGCGTGCCACCGCTCGAAGTCACCTGGACGTAGAGCGGCTGCTCGAGCTCGACGCCTTTCGCGACATGGACGAGCAGACCGTGCTCCCAGCGGGCCAGGTTCTCGGCCGCGAAGCGGTCGTCGTCGGGGATCAGTGTCGCCGCGTAATCGTGCGGCAGGAGCTCGAACCGGACACCCTCGGGCGCCGAGAGGATCTCGATCCCGCTCTCGGTCACGACCGCGCGCGCGGCGACGTCCAAGTCGAGCGCAGGGCTGGTGTCGGACACCGAAACGGTGTCTGACACCTCTTGCGGATCGAAGCCGCGCAGATCGGTGAAGCGCCAGTGCTCGTCCTTGGTGGACGGCAGGGGCAGCTCTGCGAACCGCTTCGCGGCCTGCTCGCGTGTCAGCGTCGTCATGACGGCGGCGCGTAACGGCGGTGCAGCATGATCGCGTTCCCGTCCGGATCGCGGAAGAACGCCATGTGGCACACCGACGAGTCGAACGTCTCACCGTCGAAGACGACGCCCTTCCGCTCGAGCTCGCGGCGCGCCTCCTCGACGTCGGACACGCGCAGCGCGATCGACGCGGTGTGGGGGGCGGTGAACTCGGAGCCGATGTTCTTCATGTCGAGGAGGTAGAGGCTGACGTTCTCACCGAGCTGGTACTCCGGGAAACCCTGCTCTTCGCGATGAGCGACCGGCTCGAGACCGAGAGTCTCGCCGTAGAACTTCTTCGACCGCTCCATGTCGGTGACGGGCAGCGAGATGAAGTCCGTGCGCTCGACGATCAACCTACCGACCCCTCCATCTGCAGCTGGATCAGGCGGTTCATCTCGACGGCGTACTCGAGCGGCAGCTCCTTGGTGATCGGCTCGACGAAGCCGCTGACCACCATCGCCGATGCGTCCGACTCGGAGAGCCCGCGCGACATGAGATAGAAGAGCTGCTCCTCGCCGATCTTCGACACGGTCGCCTCGTGGCCGATGTCGACGTCGTTCTCGTCGATGCGGATGTACGGATACGTGTCGGAACGCGATTCATCGTCGAGGATCAGCGCGTCGCAGACGACCTTCGACCGCGCGCCGCTCGCTCCCTTCGCGACCTCGAGCAGCCCACGGTAGCCGGCGCGGCCGCCGTTCTTCGAGATCGACTTCGATGTGATCACGCTAGTCGTCTTCGGGGCGATGTGGACGCACTTGCCACCCGCGTCCTGATGCTGGCCCTTGCCGGCGAACGCGATCGACAGCACCTCGCCGTGCGCGGCCTTGCCGGTGAGCCAGATCGCCGGATACTTCATCGTCAGCTTCGAGCCCAGGTTCCCGTCGACCCATTCCATGGTCGCGTTCTCCTCGGCGACCGCGCGCTTGGTGACGAGGTTGTAGACGTTGTTCGACCAGTTCTGGATCGTCGTGTAGCGGCAGCGGCCGCCCTTCTTGACCACGATCTCGACCACGGCGCTGTGCAGCGAGTCGGTCGAGTAGATCGGCGCGGTGCAGCCCTCGACGTAGTGCACGTATGCGTCCTCGTCCACGAGGATCAGCGTGCGCTCGAACTGGCCCATGTTCTCCGCGTTGATCCGGAAGTAGGCCTGCAGCGGCAGGTCGATCCTCACACCCTTCGGCACGTAGATGAACGAGCCGCCCGACCAGACGGCGCTGTTCAGCGCCGCGAACTTGTTGTCGTTCTGCGGGATGATCGTGCCGAAGTACTGCTTGAACAGGTCCTCGTGCTCGCGAAGCGCGGTGTCGGTGTCGAGGAAGATCACGCCCTGTGCCGTGAGGTGCTCCTGCAGCTTGTGGTACACGACCTCGCTCTCGTACTGGGCTCCGACGCCGGCGAGATAGTTCTTCTCGGCCTCGGGGATGCCGAGCTTGTCCCAGGTGTCCTTGATGTCCGCGGGCAGGTCCTCCCACGAGTCGGCCTGGTTCTCGGTCGGCTTGATGTAGTAGTAGATGTTCTCGAAGTCGATCTCGGCCAGCGACGGCATCCCGCCCCACGTGGGCATCGGCCGCGCGAGGAAGTAGTCGAGCGACTTGTGCCGGAACTTGTTCATCCACTCAGGCTCACCCTTGTGCGCCGAGATCGCGTCGACCAGGTCGTGCGAGAGCCCCCGTCCGCTCTTGAAGAAGTAGTCCTTTGCCTCGTCCGGGTTCGAGAAGCCGTACTTGGTGCCGTAGTCGGCACCGATCTCCTGGACGATCTCGGATTCGGTCTGTGCCATCAGGCTGCCTCTTCCTTCGGTTTCTCCCACTGGACGTACCCGGAGACCTCGAGCTTCTCTGCGAGCTCGGGGCCGCCCTCCTCGACGATCTTGCCGTCGACGAACACGTGCACGAAATCGGGCGTGATGTACTTCAGGATGCGGTTGTAGTGCGTGATCACGAGCGCCCCCATGTCGGGGCCGACGAGCTTGTGCACGCCTTCCGCGACGACCTTCAGTGCGTCGATGTCGAGGCCCGAGTCGGTCTCGTCGAGCACGGCGATCTTCGGCTGCAGCATCGCCATCTGCAAGATCTCCACGCGCTTCTTCTCGCCGCCGGAGAACCCGTCGTTGAGATAGCGCGACGCGAGCTCGCGGCTGACCTTCAGGTCGTCCATCTTGCCGAGGAAGAGCTTGCGAAACTCGGGCACCGGCATCGGGTCGTCGACGCCGCCGTTCCGGGCCTTGCGCACGGCGTTCATCGCCTGCCGCAGGAAGTTCGTCACGGTGACGCCCGGGATCGCGTGCGGGTACTGGAAGGCGAGGAACAGCCCGGCCTGGGCGCGCTCGTCGGCGCCGGCCTCGGTGATGTCCTTGCCGTCGAGCAGGATCTGCCCCTGGGTGATCTCGTACGCCGGGTGGCCGGCGATCGCGTAGGCCAGCGTCGACTTGCCCGACCCGTTCGGGCCCATGATCGCGTGCACCTCGCCGGAGGCGACCGTGAGATCGACACCCTTGACGATCTCCGTCCCGTCCTCCAGTGCGACGTGCAACTGCTTCAGCTCGAGCTTGGCCATGGTCTCCGAGTCCTTGAGGGCTTCCGGAACGAGGCGCATGGCCCGTTCCCGTGCACCGATCATCGTAGCCCAGCGGCCTCCGAAGGCCGAGGTTAATACTTGGTTCTCCCACCTGGATCGGCCGTAAACGCTGATACGCTGGCCCCATGTCCAACATTGGTCCGCTCGAGATCGCAGGCTTGCTCCTGCTCGCCCTCCTCCTCTTCGGCGCCAAGCGGCTGCCGGAGATCGGACGCTCCCTCGGCAGCGGGATGCGAGAGTTCAAGGACTCGGTGACGGGGCACGACAAGCCCGAGCCGGTTCAGACGACACAGCTGCCGGTAGGGACGCAGGACGCCGGCACGCCTGCGCCGCCGCGCGAGAACGAAACCGTTCACTAGCCGAACATGCGGGTGCGGTTCTGGCGCCCGCCGCGCCGTCTCGCCCACGGCGAGGAGGCGACCCTCGTCGAGCATCTCGATGAGCTGCGCCAGCGGCTGTTCGTCTGCATCGGCGCAGTCGTGGTCGGATGGATCGCGGCGTTCATCGTCCACGACCGCGTCATCCGCGCCCTGACGGATCAACTGCCGCCACAGCACCGCCAGCTGCTGACGCTCGGCATCGGCGAGCCGTTCATGACGTCGGTGTGGGTGAGCCTCTATCTCGGTTTCCTGCTCGCGATCCCGATCGTGCTGTGGCAAGCCTGGGCGTTCTTCATCCCCGCGGTGGAAACAGCGCACGAACGGATGCTGAAGGCGTTCGTCTTCCTCGCGACCGTCCTGATGATCGCCGGCGTCCTCTTCGGCTACTACGTCGCCCTCCCTGCAGCGGCCAAGTTCCTGACGAACTTCGACTCGTCGCTCTACGACGTCAAGATCCAGGCGAGGCCGTACATCACGTTCGCCACGAAGGTGCTCGTCGCGATGGCGATCGTGTTCGAGCTGCCGTTGTTCGTGATCGGGCTCACCCGCCTCGGCATCGTCAGCACCTCGAAGCTGCGCCGGAACCGGCGGATCGGCTATTTCATCGTCGCCTGCATCGGCGTCGCCTTGCCGGGCGTCGACCCGGTGACGACGTTCTTCGAGACGATCCCGCTCATCCTGCTCTACGAGCTGTCGATCTGGCTCTCCGTCCTGCTCGACCGGCGCTCCGCACGCGCCACTGCCGCCGCCGGCATCACGTGACCGAAGTTTCCGCCGACTGGGTGCTGCCCGGCGACGGGCCGCCGATCGAAGGCGGGCGCGTGCGCTGGGAGGACGGCAGGATCGTCGCCGTCGACGCCGGACGTGCGGAGCGCCACTACAGCGACTCGGTGATCCTGCCGGGCTTCGTCAACGCGCACTCCCATCTCGAATACGCCGTCTACGCAGGCTTCGGCGACGGTGCGCCGTTCGGGGTGTGGCTCAAGACGCATGTGGAGCGCAAGAGCCGCCTCCGGCCCGAGGACATGGTCGCGATCGCCCGCTGCGGCGTCGTCGACTCGCTCCGGACCGGGGTCACGACGACGGCGGACTACAGCTTCTCGGGCGCGAGCGCGCTCGCGGCGGCCGAGCTCGGTCTGCGCGCGACGGTCTACCTCGAGGTCTTCGCGGACGATCCGGAGGCCGCACGCCGCCAGTTCGAGGAGAAACGGGCGCTCGTCGACGAGACACCGCTGGTCGCGATCGGCGTCTCACCGCACGCGCCCTACACCTGCTCGGTCGAGACGTATCGGTGGTGCCTGTCGCTCGGGATCCCCGTCGGCACGCACCTCGCGGAGAGCGCGAGCGAGAACGAGTGGCTCGAGCACGGAACGGGTGCGCTCGCGGGGCATTCCGATCCTCGTCCCGCCGACCGGCCGCCGGGCTGTCGCTTCGCTGGAGCCGGTGCTCGGCCCGGACCTCCTCTGCGCCCACTGCGTCGACGTGTCGGAGGACGAGATCGCGCTGCTCGCCGAGCGCAGCGTCCCCGTGGCGCATTGCCCGCGCTCGAACGCGCTCCTCGGCTGCGGCATCGCGCCGGTCACCGCCATGCGGGCGGCGGGCGTCGTCGTCGGCCTCGGTACGGACTCGCCCGCCTCGACACCCTCGTTCGACGTCTTCGCGGAGATGCGGGCAGCCGTCTACGCCACGCGGGCGCGCGAACGGCGCCCGGAGGCGCTGCTGGCCGGGGATGCGCTGCGCCTGGCGACCGGCGGTTCGGCGCGCGCTCTGCGAATCGACGACCAGGTGGGTACCCTGACGCCCGGCAAGCACGCCGACCTGACGGTCGTGTCGCTCGCGGGCAGCCTCTACCAGCCGGTCGAGGACCCCGCCGCGGCAGTCGTCTTCGGCGGCTCACCGGAACGAGTGCTCGAAACGATCGTGGACGGCGAGACCCGCTACCGGAAGGAAGAAGAGGAACACCAGTGGCAAGAGGTACGCAGCACCGCAAGCGCCGCCCGGCGCAGAATGCTCGTACGTCGTCCGTAGCGGCGGCTCCGCACAAGCAGAAGCCGCCGCAATGGCAGGAGGAGCTCTTCTTCCAGCGCCTTCGCGTGCACGCGAAGTGGGCCTTCGTGCTGCTGGCCGTCGTCTTCGCGCTCGGATTCGTGTTCTTCGGTGTCGGCTCGGGCTCGACCGGGATCAGCGACGCGCTCCAGAACGCCTTCAACTTCGGCAACAAGGGCGGCTCGTCGATCTCGAAGCTCCAGAGCAAGACCGACAAGCACCCGAACGATCCGACAGCGTGGCGTGACCTCGCCACCGCGCTCGAGCAGAAGCAGCGCACGCAGGACGCGGTCAACGCGCTCGAGCGCTACACGACGCTGCGTCCCAGGGACCAGGGCGCTCTCGCCGAGCTCGCGTCCCAGTACGGAACGCTCGCGACGAACTACTCGAACGACTATGCCGCCGCCCAGCAGTCGATGGCGGAGCAGGAGTCACCGGCCTCCGCCTTCGGCCCGCCCTCGACGACGCCGTTCGGCCGGGCCTTCGCCAGCTCGACGGGGCTGAAAGACCCGATCTCCGCCGCGGTCGCCACGCTGGCCGCCGCGAAGCAGCAGACCGCACTCTCGGGCTACCAGAGCGCTCAGCGCAACGCCGAGAGCGCCTATCAGCGGCTCGTCGGCCTGAACCCGAACGATGCGACCTCGCAGATCCAGCTCGGCCAGGCGGCGCAGGCCGCTCAGGACTCGGCGACCGCGATCAGGGCGTTCACGGCGTTCCTCAAGCTGGCCCCGACCGATCCGCTCGCGCCTCAGGTGAAGCAGGCCCTGAAGTTGCTCAAGGCCCAGGCGGCTGCCGGCGCCCTGGGCGCGACCTCCGGTTAGACTCACGCCGCAGCGCCCCGCCACCGACGCTTCCGGGGGAGACAGATGAACTTCGACATCAAGACCGAGCAGCTTTCCGACGACGCCTACGTGATCTCCCTCACGGGCGAGGTCGACCTCTACACGGCGCCGGAGTTCAAGCAGCAGCTCCTCGAGGTGATCGGGCAGGGCGGCAGGCAGGTGATCGTCGATTTCTCGTCGACCACCTTCATCGACTCGACCACTCTCGGCGTGCTCGTCGGAGGCGTCAAGCGGTTGCGGACGAACGACGGCCAACTCTCACTCGTCTGCAGCGACCGCAACATCACGAAGATCTTCGAGATCACGGGCCTCGATCGCGTCTTCGCAATCCACGCGACGCGCGCAGAGGCGATCTCGAAGCTCGACGGCGTCTCCCAGCCCACGTCCTGACCCCGAGCCGACCTGACAACGAGCTGACCCTGAACGCGCGCCGACTCCTCGCTCCAGCTGCGGTTCTGCTCGTCGCGGTCGTCGCGTCGGGATGCGGTGCGGTCAAGCGGGTCACCTCGGGCGACCCGAGCCAGGGCAAGGCGCTCTTTCAGTCCAAGTGCGCCTCGTGTCACACGCTCGCGAACGCGCAGGCGACGGGCACGACCGGGCCGAATCTCGACGATGCATTCGCGTCGGACAAGGCACAGGGGTTCTCACAGCAGACGATGGCGGACGTGGTGCGCGGCCAGATCTCCTACCCCGAGGCCCCGATGCCGGCGAACCTCGTAGAGGGCTCCGACGCCGACGACGTCGCGGTCTACGTCGCGAAGTGCGCCGCACAGCCGGCGTGCGGTGTGACGGCCGCGAGCACGACCCCCGCGACGACGACCACGCCGACGACCACGTCCGGCGGCGGCGGTTCGCCGACCGCGGTCGGCAAGCAGGTCTTCGCCTCGGCCGGCTGCGGCGGCTGCCACACGCTCAAGGACGCAGGCGCAACCGGCAACGTCGGCCCGAACCTCGACCAGCTCGAGCCGTCGGCGGCGCAGGTCGCGCACCAGGTCGAGGTCGGAGGCGGCGCGATGCCGTCCTTCAAGGGGCAACTGAGCCCAGCGCAGATCGCGGCCGTGGCGGCCTACGTCTCGAGCGTCTCGGGAAAATAGGACAGCCCGCCGGACGTCGTCCGGCGGTCGGAAAGGAACGCCTTCGCCGCGCCAAGCCGCTTCCCCAGCACGAGATAGGGCGGGTAGTTCCGGCCGAAGTCGACACCGGCCAGCTCGGTCCAGCCGTTCTTGGCGTAGAAGCTGCGCGCCTTCCTCGACCCGGTCTGTGTGGAGAGCAGCGCCCGGTCGTGAGGCTGCCGGCTCAAGAGCTGCGCGAGCAGTGCGCTGCCGGCGCCGCGCCGCTGCCAGGACGGCCGGACATGCAGCTCGACGATCTCGTAGTGGGCCGGATCGAGCCACTGTTCGCGCTGGGCTGCGGTCAGCGCCCGGGCGACATGGTCGGTCCACCACTGCTGGTAGGCGCCCGTGTACCCGTACGCGAAGCCGGCGAGCTCGGTCGGGCCCCGAGCGACCAGGAACACGAAGTCGTCGCGCTGCACGTGCGCCGGCAGACGGTGCTCCACCCAATCGTCGGAGAGCGCACCGGCGCCGAGGGCAGCGCGGTGCACATCCCGTAGCTCGGCTCGTAGCGGCAGCGGATCGACCTGCTCGACGGTCAGCGCCGGCGCGTCAAGCATCGAGATCGACGACGACGTGGGTCACGGGCAGCGCGAACCGCTCGCGCGCTTTCTGGACCACCCCGCGCTCCAGCCAATGCGAGCGCCCCTGCGGGTGGGTCGAGATGATCAGCTCGTCCGGGCGAAACGTGCGGAGCGCGTCCTCGATCGCCTGGATCGGATCGCCGTCACCGATCTCCCCGGTGGCGTCGAGGCCGGCCGCGCGCATCGCGGCGAGGCTCTGGTCGAGCCGGTCGCTCGCGGCAGCGCGCGCCTCGTCCTCGTCGGAGATCCAATGGCGCAGCGGCGAGTTCAGTGCCGGACAGACGACGAGGACCCGCGCTCGTCCTTGAGCCGACCGTGACCTGATCTCGGAGAGGAGCTCGGGGCCGCCCACCGTCTCGTTCGCGACCACGAGGATGCGATGCTCGCCCGGCGGGCTCTCGGCAGGCGCCTGTCGCTGCGGTGCCTCCGGTTCGCGGCGGCGGAAGACCGCCCAGAGCGCAACGCCGGTCAAAACGAGGAACACGGCCAGCCCGACCCACGAGTCGATCAACGACCCGATCACGATCAGGCCGAAATAGCCGATCGTCACAAGAACGAACCGGAACGCGTCCTTTTCGCTCCGGATGGGGTTCCGCACTGCGCTAGAGGAGGTACACGGTCACATAGACCACGATCCACATGACGTCGACGAAGTGCCAGTAGATGCCGCCGATCTCGATGCCGTGGTGGTGCTCGGGCGTGAAATGCCCGCGGAACGACCGGACGGTCATGACGCCGAGGATCGTCAGCCCGATGAACACGTGCGCGCCGTGCAGGCCCGTGAGCCCGAAGAACGTGGCGGCGAACGACGTGTCGCTCGTGTTGAACCCGATCCGGCTGTATTCGATCAGCTGTGTGAGCAGGAACGTCAGGCCGAGCAGGAACGTCAGGACCATTCCGGCGCACAGGCCCTTGCGGTTCCCCTTCTTGATCGACGTGTCGGCCCAGTGCATCGTGAAGCTCGACGTGACGAGGATGATCGTGTTGACGCCTGCGACGAACGCCGGACGCTGGTACCCGTCTGGAGGCCAAACGCCGTCCACGCCGTTGTTGACCACGCGGTCGAAGAAATAGACGGTGAAGAACGAGCCGAACAGCATGATCTCCGACGCGATGAAGAGGAACATGCCGAGCACCGACGGGGAGACCCGCGAGCTGTAGTGGACCGGCGGCGGCCCGTGCTGTTCGTGAGCTTCGGCGGCGGCGGTCATGTCGGTGAGATCACGTGCTCCACGGGCAGGCCGGTGTCCTTGCGCAGCCGCTGGACGAGGTCGCGGCGAAGCCACCCGCTGCGCTCGCCCGGGAACGTCGAGACGATGATCTCGTCCACACGTTCGTCGTTCACCACCTGTCTCGCGGCGGTGTACGGGTCGGGATGCACGACCTGTCCGTGCGCATCGATGCCTGCGCCGCGCAGCTCGGTGAGGGCGCGACGCAGGCGCTTGTCTGCATCGTGATGCTCGTCCTCGTCGCTCTGGGGCGCGACGATCAGGAAGCTCGCCTGGCTCTTGGCCGCCCGCTTGCGGATCCGATCGAGCAGCTCCTCCGAGACCACGGTCTGGTTCGCGATCACGAGCACGTTGGTCTCGCCGTCGTCGGTCACCTCGACGACGACGTGCTTGACGGGCACGCCGGCGATCCGCTCGATGTCGTCGACGACGTCGCGGCGCATCCAGCCGGAGCGCTCCACACCGTGCGTCGCAACGACGATCTCGTCGACCTTCGGCTCGAGCTGCGCGAGTGCATCCTTCACGGCCTGGACCGGACCTGTCTCGACGACGAACCCCTGCGCCGCCAATCCAGCCTCACGGAGCGCCTTCAGTGTCTTCTCGAGCCGCCGGCCGGCCGAAGCCCGGCGCGTGTCCTCGTAGACGACATACCCCTGGCTCGGCTCGTTCACCGGGGCGATCACCGTGACGCGGTCCTCGCCACCGCCCGCCTCGGCACGCACCGCGTCGAGGAGCGTCTTGGATGCGACGGTCTCGTTCGCGATCACCAGGATGTGAGCCATCAGTCGGCTCCGATGGGCTCGGCTGGGACCGGCCGCGGCGCACCGAGGATCGCGTGCTTCGCGCCCGGGACGCCGTACTCGTACGGATTGCCGACGACCTGGGGGATCTCGTCGAAATTGAAGATCGGCGGTGGCGAGCTGACCTGCCACTCCAGCGTCAGCGCGCGCCACGGATTCGCTTCGGCAACAGGCCCGTGCGCCCATGAGTTGACCATGTTGTAGAGGAAGACGAGCGTCGACGCGCCGAGCCCGAAGGATGCGATCGAGACGAAGAGGTTGATGTCGGCGAAGCGAGGGGCGTAGTCGGCGACGCGGCGCGGCATCCCCTGCAGCCCGATGTAGTGCATCGGGAAGAACGTCAGGTTGAAGCCGATGAACGTCAGCCAGAAGTGCAACTGGCCGAGCCGCTCGTCGTACATCCGGCCGGTCATCTTCGGGAACCAGTAGTAGATGCCGGCAAAGATCGTGAACACCGAGCCGCCGAAGAGCACGTAGTGGATGTGCGCGACGATGAAGTAGGTGTCGGACGCGTGGATGTCGATCGGGACCGAGGCGAGGTAGATGCCGGAGAGCCCGCCGATCACGAACATCGACAGGAAGCCCAGGGCGAACAGCATCGGCGTTCTGAAGTGGATGCGGCCGTTCCACATCGTCGCGAGCCACGAGAAGATCTTGATCCCGGTCGGCACGGCGATCACCATCGAGGTGACCATCATCGGCACGCGCAGCCACCCCGCCATGCCCGCGACGAACATGTGGTGCGCCCACACCGAAAAGCCGAGGACGAGGATCGCCATCAGGCTCAGCGCCATCAGGCGGTAGCCGAAGATCGGCTTGCGGCTCATCACCGCGATCACCTCGCTGATGATGCCGAAGCCGGGCAGCATCATGATGTAGACGGCCGGGTGCGAGTAGAACCAGAAGATGTGCTGGTAACCGAGCACGTACCCACCGCCCGCCGGCTCGAAGAAGTTCATGTGCAGCACGCGGTCGAACATGACGAAGAACTGAGAGCCGGCGATGAACGGCGTCGCGATCACGACCAGCAGGCTCGTGGTGAAGTTCGCCCAGACGAGCAGCGGCATGCGCCAGAAGGTCATTCCCGGCGCGCGCATCGTGATGATCGTGACCAGGAAGTTGAGCGCGGTCATGATCGAGCTCGCGCCCGCCCACTGGACGCCCATGTTGAAGAACACCTGACCGAACGGCTGGTGTGAGCAGAGCGGCGCGTAACAGGTCCAGCCCGCCGACGGGCCGCCGCCCGGCGTGATCATGCCGACCAGGAGCATCGTCCCCGCAATCGGCAGCAGCCAGAAGGACAGCGCGTTCAGACGCGGGAACGCCATGTCGGCTGCGCCGATCATCAACGGGATCACGTAGTTCCCGAGCCCGGCGAACGCCGGGATGATGAAGAGGAAGATCATCAGCGCCGCGTGGTTCGAGATGAGGACGTTGAACGTCTGCGGGTTGAAGTACTGGTCGCCCGGCTGGGCGAGCTCGGCGCGGAAGAGCATCGCGAGCAGGCCGCCGATGCAGAAGAAGATGATCGTGGTGACCACGTACTGGATCCCGATCACCTTGTGGTCGGTGTTGACGCGGAAGTAGTCGCGCCATGAGCGTGCGCCGTGGCCCGAGTGGTCTTCGGGCCGGGTGGGGCGTCCGGAGGCGTAGTAGGCCCAGTAGTCGAATCCGCCGAGCCCGACGAGGAACCCGAGCGGCGTCGTGACGAGCTCCACGGTGACGATCACCGAGCTCTTCCAGAACGGCTCCCACCCGGCCGCCCAGCGGAGGAGCAGCGGGATCGCGATTCCGAGCCCGAAGAAGAGCGGCGTCACCCAGAGGACGCGCAGCCACCCCGGGGCGGTCAGGCGATGCCAGCCCGTCGGCGCGGGCGGCGCTGCGTGGAGATCGTGGGCGTGTGCGACGTCGGTCACGGCTCTAGGGGCCCTGCGCCAGATACTGAACGAGCTGCTTCAGCTTGTCCGGCGGGATCTGAGTGGCGAAGGTGTGCGGCATCGCATCTGTGAAGCCTGGAGCGATGTAGGCCTCCGGCTTGACGATCGACTCCTCGATGAACGCGTCCAGGGCGCCGCGGTGGGCCTGCTGTGCTTCCTGCGCCAGGTTGTCCAGGTCCGGCCCGACCTTTCCGGTCGCAGCCGCGGGCTTGAAGGTGTGACAGCCCGCGCAGCCGCTCTGCTGGAAGACCGCGAGCCCGGGCGGACCGGAGCTCGCCCGGCCGCCCGCTTTCACCCACGTCGCATAGTCGGCCGTCGAGAGGATGTCGACGTGACTGCGCATCAGCGAGTGGCCGAGCCCACAGAGCTCTGTGCAGATCACGGGATAGGTCGCGATGTGGGTCGGCGTGATGACGAGGTAGTTGTGCTGGCCGGGAACGGCGTCCTGCTTCTGCGAGAGCTGCGGCACCCAGAAGGAATGGATGACGTCATCGGCCGTGATGTCGAGCTTGACGTGACGGCCCTGGGGGAGGGTCAGAGAGCCGTAGCTCTTGCCGTTCGGGTAGGTGAACTTCCAGGCGAACTGGCGTGCCTCGACCTTGATGACGAGGGGATTCGTGCCGGCATGGCCGTTCTGCGCCAACACGATCGCGCTGACGATCGAGATCGCAGTGACGAGCACGGCCGGGATCGCCGTCCAGACGATCTCGAGCTGGGTGTGGCCGTGGGTCGGCGGCCCGTCGGATTCGTCGTCGGGGCCGACCCGGAACTTCCAGACCGAGTAGATGAGCACAGCTGCGACGACCGAGAAGACGCAGATGCAGATGACCGTCGTGAACCAGTAGACGAAGTGGATGCGACCCGCCTCCTCGCCACCGGCCACGGGCAGCCAGGGGATCGCCAGCGCGACCGCGGTGCAGATCGCACCTGCGACCAGCCCGATCGCGGTGAGCTGAATGATCGATCCCCTGCGCACCCGCGCGAAGCCTAGTCCAACGAGGCCCACGGTGAGGCGTAACCGTATTGCGCGCTCCACCGTTCCATCGACGCGAAATCAACCGACGCCGAACACACGAACGAGGAGGTCTTGGTATGGGCATCGGAGTCAGCCTGATCCTGATCGCGGCAGGGGCGATCCTGACCTGGGCGGTCAACGCGACCGTGTCCGGAGTGGACATCAATGCGATCGGCGTCATCCTCATGGTGGTCGGGGCCGTCGGCCTCGTGCTGTCACTCATGCTCTGGTCCAGCTGGGGCGGCGCCGGCGGCGCCCGGCGGCGTACGACGACCTAC
Source organism: uncultured Thermoleophilia bacterium (assembly GCA_963823265.1). Lineage (GTDB taxonomy): Bacteria > Actinomycetota > Thermoleophilia > Gaiellales > Gaiellaceae > PALSA-600. Next base: position 52,369 of record CAWGLA010000011.1, on the reverse strand, counting down.
GTCGAGGACGCCCCGCCGCCCGGATACTAGGAAGCCCGAGCGAGCCCTTCGCGCGAGACGGCGGCTTCCAGGTCGCCGTCTCGCTAGTAGGACCCCGCCGCAGGCAGCTCGACGTGGAAGCTCGAGCCACGGCCGAGGCCCTCGGACTCGACCCAGATCCGACCGTCCATCCGGCGCACGAGCTCCCGGCAGATGTAGAGGCCGAGCCCGGTGCCGCCGACCCCGCGCGTCATGTTCGGGTCGAGACGGTAGAACTTCTCGAAGATGCGGCGCTGTTCGGCGCGTGGGACACCGATTCCCTGGTCGAAGACGGAGAACCGCACGTGCGAGCCGACGGCGCACACGACGAGCTCGACCGGCCCGCCGTCGGGTGAGTACTTGACAGCGTTGTCGACGAGGTTGATCAGGATGCGCCCAACCTTGTCGGGATCGCCGGACAGGTGCGGCAGACCGGCGTCCGCCGTCAGCACGAGCTCGTGCCGGCGGTCGAGATGCGCGAGCTGTGCCTGGACGATGTCCGTCGCGAGCGCAACGGAGTCGCAGTCCTGAATCGTCACGTGGAGCGAGTCGGCGTCGAGACGGCTCGCCCACAGGATGTCGTTGACGGTTCGGGCCAGGCGGTCGGCCTCGCCCGAGACGACGTCGAGGAGAATCGCCCGTTGCCCCTCGTCGAGCACGACGTCGCTTCGGCGCAGTGTCATCGCCGCGCCGTAGATCGCGGCCAGCGGTGTGCGCAGCTCGTGCGACACGGTCGAGACGAATTCTGTTCGCATCGTCTCGAGCGCACGCTCCTCGGTGAGGTCGCGGAATGCGTAGACGATCCCGTCGGGCACGACGACGCCGTGGAGTGAGAGCCAGAGCTCGCGATCGCCGAGATCGAGTGGCAGCGACTCGGCGCGCGGTGGCCCGCTGCCCGCCGCGACGATCGGGACGCGCGGCGCGATCGCGCTCCAGCCCGGGATCGCGTCGACGGCACGGCGATCGATGACCTCCGCCGCCTGCAGTCCGGTGGCGGCCGACGCCGCGCGGTTCCACGTGCGCACGTTCCCTCGCCGGTCGACGAGGAACACACCGTCACCCACCGACGCCAGAACGCGCGCTGCCTGCGCCTGCTCCTCTGCGGCACGGTAGAGCTGCGCGTTGTCGACCGCCACGGCGGCGCGGCCGGCGACATCGAGGGCGAACTCCACGTCGTGCTCGTCGTAGCTCCTCGCCGTCTCCGCCCAGGCGAAGGTCATCGCGCCGCAGGTCCGCCCCCGCGCCTGCAGCGGGACGACGACGCGCGAGCGGATCCCTGCGGCGAGCAGCTCCTCCGAGAGCTCGCCCGGCAGCTCGGGGCTGCCGCTGTGGATCACTGCGTCGACGCCGAAATCGACGTCCGTGGGAAAGCCACGCCGGCCTGGCTCGGCGTGGGCCGCGCCGGCGAGTCGCAGCTCCCCCACGTCGGAGACGACGTGGATGGCGCACCAGTCGGCGTAGCGGCCGGCGACCAGCCGGCTGAGCTCCGCCAGCGTCCGGTCGATGTCGAGCGACGCCCCGAGCAGCGCGCTCGCCTCGGCGAGGAACTGGAGCCGCTGCCGCGCAGCACGTTCGGCTTCGTGGAGAGAGGCCTGGTTGATCGCGAGCGCGATCCGGTCGGCGATCAGCTCGAGGAGGCGCGCGTCCTCCTCGACGAACTGCGCAAACGCCTCCGAGCCCGCATGGACGACGCCGATCACCCGCTCCTCGACGATCAGCGGGATCGCGACGACCGAGTTGATGCCGCGTTCCCGGAGCACCGGGCTCACGAGCTCGATCTCCGACAGGTCGGGGATCAGCAGCGGCGCCCGGCTCGCCGCGACGCGGCCCGCCATGCCGACGCCGAGCGGGACGGGGATCGCCCGCACGATCTCCTGCTCGATCCCGACCGTCGCGCGCACGTGCAGGTGCTCGTCGGCGCCGACGAGCAGGATCGCACCGGTATCCGCCTGCAGCACCTCCACGATCCGTTCCAGCAGAGCGTGCAGGAGATCGCTCAGCGAGAGGTGCTCGAGCGCGGCCTCGGAGACCCGCCCGAGCTTCCGCAGGGTCGCCGCCGCCGCTTCCGCGGTCGCCCGCGCCTGCCGTTCGCGCTGGAGGAGCTGCGTTCGCTCCTCCTCCGCACGCTTGCGCCGGACGAATTGACCCAGCTGGGCACCGATCGCGCTCAGCGTGCGCTCGAGCTGCGGGTCGTGCGGCCGCCGTGCCGTGCTGAAGATCTCGAGGACGCCGATCACCTCGGTCTCGATCAGAACCGGGAAGGCGACCCCGGAGCGAAGCCCCTCGGCGGCCGCGACGGATGCACGCGGAAAGCGGCCGGGATCGAGCTCGTCGAGCCACTCCGGCGCACCCGTCCCCGCCACGCGGCCCGGAAGCATCGCGGGCGAGAGCGTCAGACGCTCTGTCATCGCGAGGAAGCCGTCGAGCTGAAGCCCGGGTCGGACGGAGACGACCCGCGGCGCGTCGGGCTCGATCGGCCAGAAGCACGCGACGTCCCAGCCGAGGGTCTCGACGATCGCGTCGAGCAGGCACGGCACCGCCTCCTCGACCGCCTCCGCCTGGCCGAGGACGCTCGTCACCGTGTGCTGCAGGTCGGTCCGTTGCTCGGCACGGCGCCGGTCGGTGATCTCCTCGACGACGGAGCCGACGCCGATCGCCCGTCCGTCCGGTGCGAGCACCGGGTAGTAGCTGGCGAGCCAGTGACGCACCTCGTCGGGCCGTCCCGGGGTGCCCGAGATGTGCTCGAGCCCGATCACCGGCTCCCGCTGTTCGAGCACGCGTCTCGCCACCGGTTCGATCACCTGGGCGATCTGCGGGACGACGTCGGCGAAGGTCTTCCCGACATGGGCTTCCGGTGCGAGCTCGTTGATCGCCGCGAGCGCGTCGTTGACCCGGACGTAGCGGAGCTCGCGGTCCCAGAAGCCGAGGCCGACCGGCGCGCTCCCGTAGAGCGCGTCGAGGAGCGCCGTCGTCCGTTGTGCCTCCTCGTAGAGCGTCTGCTGCTCTTCGATCAGCTCGCGCTGTGCGGTCACCTCACGGAAGAACGAGATCACGTGCCGCAGCGCACCGTGCTCGTCGCGTACCGCGACGGCCGTCACCTCCGAGAACTGCAGGATGCCGTCCGGCAGCCGCCGGAACCCGACCAGCATCGGTTCGGGCCGGTCGCCTGCAACGGCCCGGCGAGCGGGCAGCAACTCGTGGTCGAGGGGAGCCCCGTGCTCGTCGAAGAGCTCGAACCGCCCGCGTGGTTCCTCGCCCGGCGCAGCGAGCAGCTCCTCGACCGAGGCGTAGCCGGTGAGGAGGGCCGCCTGCTCGTTCGCATAGATGCGCCGGCCCCCGGCGTCCGCCACGATCACGCCCTCGGGCAGGTGGCGCAGGACCGTCTCGAAGAGCTCGCGGGAGGCCGCGAGGGCCGACGCAGACTGCTCCACGGTTTGCCCCACGAACCCGTGCAGGGTACTCGCTGGGCGGAAAATGCGCGTCTCGTGTCAGATCCGCAGCGTTCCCACATCTATCTGACACTTGACAGATGTCGTGAGTGATGTCATAGTGACATCATCATGAACTTGACCATCGTGCTCGAAGGCCTCCAACAGGATCTCCAGAACCTCGGCGAGCTCGGCGACGAGCGGTCTGCGCAGGTGGCGCAGCGCCTGACCGAGGCACTCGGCTCCAACCTGCGGCTGAAGCTACTCGACCTGTTCTCGCAGGCGGCCGTGGAGCTGTCTTCGAAGCTGCCCTCCGGCCACATCGAGGTTCGCCTCGCCGGCCAGGAGCCCGAGCTCGTGTTCGTCGATGTGCCCGGCGAGGCCGCGGGCATGGCGGGCGAAGAGCTCTCGGCACGGATCAGCCTGCGCCTCCCCGAGTCGCTCAAGGGAGCCGTCGAGAAGGCGGCCGACCGCGAGGGCGTCTCGACGAACGCGTGGCTCGTGCGTGCGATCGCGCGCGCAGCCGAGTCGCGCCCGGTCCAGGTCAGCGGCAAGCGCCTGTCGGGCTACGCCCAGAGCTAGGAAGGAGCGACATGCAGAAGACATTCGAGGTTGCGGGACCGGTCGAGCTGGAGATCCGGCTCGCCTCCGGAGACATCACGGTCGACGCAGGGAGCGAGGACCGGGTCGAGGTCGAGCTGATCGCGCACGACGAGGAGTCGCAGCGCCTGATCGACGAGGCCACGGTGGAGCTGCGCGAGCAGACCGGCCGCCCGCTGGTGATCGTCGACGTGCCCGGCAAGCGCGGCTTCAACCTCGGGCAGATGTTCAGCCGCCAGGGGATCACCTGCCGCGTTCGCTGCCCGCAAGAGTCGGGCCTGAGCGCGAAGACGAAATCGGCCGACCTGGTCGCACACGGTGTCCTCGGCGGTCTCCACGTGCAGACCGCGTCCGGCGACGTCGACGTCGACCGCGTGACGGGCGGGGTCAACGTCAAGAGCGCGAGCGGCGATCTGACGCTCCGCGAGGCCGGCGACGGCGTGAACGTGCAGAGCGCGTCCGGCGACGTCGAGATCGAGATCGTGCGCGGCCCGATCAACGTCAACTCAGCCTCGGGCGACGTGACGATCGGCCAGGCATACGACAACGTCAACGTCAACACCGTCAGCGGCGACCAGGACCACGGCGCGGTCATGCGGGGCACCGTCTCCGCGCACACCGTCTCCGGTGACGTCTCGATCGCAGTCCGTCGCGGCTCCAAGGTCTTCCTCGACTGCAACACCGTGAGCGGCGACACACATTCGGACCTCGAGCTCTCGGGTGACGTGCCGCCAGGCGACGGCCCGCTCGTCGAGATCCGCGCCAAGACCGTCAGCGGCGACATCAGGATCACGAGGGCCTCGGCGCCCTCCGACACCGCACAGGGGGTGCACGCATGAACCGTCTCTCTTGGGACACGACGGCGCCACGGCGCCTGAACCGCAAGCGTTCCTCGGGCGATCCACGCCCGGACCTCGGGCTCGTCGAGGAAGCGGCCGACCTGATCCGCGTCGCGTGGGACAAGCGCGGCCGGGTCTCGAACTTCTAGGCGGACCGGATGACCCGTCCGCGGCTCAGCCCGCGGACGGGTGCAGGAACGGCACCGAGCCGGCCCAGCCCGCACGGAGCACCCCGACGAGTGTCGGAGCCGTTACGACCGGCGCGCTGCCCGACGAGCGTAGGCAGCGCTCGGTGTAGCCGGCAGGTGTCCAGAGCAGGAGCTCGGCGCCGTGGACGAGCCAGGGCTCGCCCTCGTGGAGCACGAAGGCGCCGTCGGGAAGCTCTCGGACGCGCCCCTCGCGACACGGCCCGAGCCGCTCGGCGTGCAAGCGCTCGTCGAGGCTGGTCGCACTTGTCTCGCCGACGATCTCCAGGAAGCGGTTGTAGTCGTCGCGGCGGCACTCGGCGCACGGCCGGTGGCCCGCCGCGAACGCGGTCGCCTCGTCGAGGAAGAACAGCTCCGTGTAACGCCCCGGCTGCTGCTTCTCGACGCGGCGGCGGCCCTTGAACTCGAGCCGGCAGGAGATCCAGCGCTTGACCTGGAACCGCCGCACGATGTTCCGGTGCGCATCGTGCAGACATCCTCGGTTGCCGTAGACGAGGCCGCGCGCAGGGTCGGCGATCAGGTCGCCGAGCGGGGTGACGCGGTTCTGCAGCGGCACAGTCCGCGCCCTAGCTGCGTGTGCGTTCCCGCGCCCGCGTGTGGGGCCGCGACGCGAGCAGCGCGAGCAGGACGACCGCCACGAAGTTGCGGAACGTCGGCTCGGGCCAACGCACCTCGGCGGAGCCCTCGAACCACGAAGGATCGACGAGGAAGACGATGCCGGCGATCAGGACCTTGCCGCCCCAGCCGGCCACCAGGAACAGCGTCGCGAGGACGATCCCCCAGAAGCCGAGCTCCGGCAGGCCCACTGCAGCAGCGAAGTCGAGCACGTTCCACGCGAGCCAGAAGATGAGCGGCCCGACCAGGACGACCACGAGGAAGACCGCGATCGCGATCGCAAGCCCGCCCGCGATGAGCGCGCTGATGCCGAGCACCCGCAGTAGCATCCGGAACGAGCCGTTCATGCGCCGAGTCTATGGCGCCGGCGGGCTGCGTCGGTCGCGAACCGCAGCGCGCTTGACGAACGACTCGACGACTGCCGTCTCGGTGAACCCCAGCCTGCGATTGACGGCCAGCATCGGTGCGTTCTCGAGATCGTTGCTGGTGACGATTCGCGTGATTCCGAGGGCGGCCGCACGGCGGGCCGGCTCGATCTTCGCAAGCGTGGCGAGGCCTCGGCCTCGTCGGTCTCGCCGCGTCGCGGCCATCAAGGCCTCCGCGCGCCGCCCCTGACGGTCGGAACAGAGCCAGGCGAGGGCAACCGGCTCGTCGCCCTCGAACACGATGACGCTCGCCCCTGCCCCGCCGACCGCGGGCCAGGGCGAATGTCCTCTCAGGCGTCGAGCACGACTTCGCCGGCCGAGACCTGCGGGGCCGTGCCGCCGAGCTCGGGCAGGTTCTCGCGGATGAATGTGGCCGCTGCCTTCGTCGATTCCTCGGTGCCCGCTTCGTCTTCGTAGACGCTGATCGAGACGGCGCCGTCGGCCGTGCGGACGAGGTAATACGCCTTGAACCCGGCGATCTCGCTGATCAGGCGCTTCACCTCGGCCGCCTTCCCGACGAGCGCGTCGGCTAGCTCGGGGCTGGCTGAATACGTGCGAACGGTGGCATACACGGTGAGAGTCTCCTTGTTCGAGGTCGCCGTCTTGCGGCGCTAGCGAGTCTCGCAGCATTCGCCCGCTCGGGCAGGGGAAGATTTCCGGCAGCCGCCCCGTCTAGTGCGCAGGGGGTTCCAGTGGGGTGGAACCGTTGGGTGGCGCGGACGGCTCGACCGGACTTGCAGCCATCCTCTGGGGCAGTCAGCGGGGCCGCTTGGGAGAGGGCGGCCCTGCGACTGTCCGGACGAGGCAGGCGGCTGGAGCTGAAGATGCCGCCCGGACACGGCCGACAGCCCGGTGGAGCACGACCTACGACGAGAGAACATGGGCCGTGTAGGGATCGAACCTACGACCTTGGGATTAAGAGTCCCCTGCTCTACCAGCTGAGCTAACGGCCCTGGAAGCGCCGCGTATCGTAGCGACGGTGGCGAAAGTCCTTTCCATCGTCGGAAACCGGCCGCAGTTCATCAAGTCGGCGCCGCTCTCGGTCGCCCTCCGCGACTGCCGGGATCGACGAGGTGATGCTCCACACGGGCCAGCACTGGGACCCCGAGATGTCGCAGATCTTCTTCGACGAGCTCGGCCTCCCCGAGCCCGCGCACCGGCTCGACCTGCGCACGCCCGACGTCATGGCCATGACACCGCCGATCCGGGAGGTGATCGAGGCGGAGCGGCCGGACTGGGTGCTCGTCTTCGGCGATACGAACTCGACCCTGGCCGGTGCGCACGCCGCCGGCGAGGAGGTGCCCGTCGCGCACGTGGAGGCCGGGCTGCGCAGCTTCGACCTGTCGATGCCCGAGGAACGGAACCGGATCGAGGTCGACCGATTGGCGGCGCTGCTCTTCTGCCCCGACGAGCGCTCGGCGGCGCAACTCGAGTCGGAGCGTGTCCCCGGCCGGCGCGAGGTCGTCGGCGACGTGATGGGCGACGCGACGCGGTTGTTCGAGCCCGCGGCGCGACGCCTCGAGCTCCCCTACGAGCCGCCGTACACGGTGCTCACGATCCACCGCGAGGCGAACACCAGGCCCGATCGCCTCCGGGCGATCGTCGACGCCGTCGACGCGGTGGACCACCGGTTCGTCTTCCCCGTCCACCCGCGGACCCGCCACGCGCTCGACGACCAGGGTCTCCGCCTCGCAGCCCACGTCGAGACGGTCGAACCGCTCGGCTACCTCGAGCTGCTCGCGCTCGTCGCCGCCGCAGAGGCTGTCGTCACCGACTCGGGCGGCCTGCAGAAGGAGGCGTACTGGCTGCGCGTGCCCTGCGTGACGCTGCGGACAACCACCGAGTGGGTCGATACGGTGGCCGCCGGAGCGAACCGGCTCGCCGAGCCCGCGCGCCTTGCCGCCGCGCTCGCCGGCGCCGTCTTCCCCGACGATGCACCACCGCTGTACGGCGACGGGCATGCCTCCGAACGCATCGCGGCAGCCCTGTACGCTTGAGCGCCGTGACCGAGCCGACCCTCTACGACGTCGCCGTCATCGGCGCGGGCTACGTCGGTCTGCCACTCGCCGTCACGTTCGCCGAAGAGGGCGGACGCGTCCTCGTCATCGACGTGCAGTCGAGAGTCGTCGACGCACTGAACGCTGGGACGAGCCACATCGAAGACGTCACCTCCGAGCGGCTTGCGGCGCTCGTCGAGCAGGGTCTCGTCGTTGCGAGCGCGGACTACGAGCAGGTGAAGCACGCGCACGCCGTCTTGATCGCACTGCCGACTCCGCTCTCACGCCAGCGTGAGCCGGACCTTTCGTACATCGAGCGCGCCGCACACAGCCTCGCGCCGGTTCTCCAGCGCGGCCAGGTCGTCGTGCTCGAGTCGACCACCTGGCCCGGCACGACGCGCGAGATCCTCCAGCCGATCCTCGAAACCGGCTCCGGACTGAAAGCGGGCGTCGACTTCCACCTCGCGATGTCGCCCGAACGGGTGGACCCGGGGCGTGAGGACTGGACGACGAAGACGACACCGAAGGTCGTCGGCGGGATCACACCCGAATGCACGAAGGCGGCTGCGGACGTGTACCGCGCAGCGCTCGACACGGTGCACGAGGTGTCGACGCCGGATGCCGCCGAACTGACGAAGCTGCTCGAGAACATCTATCGCGCCGTCAACATCGCGCTCGTCAACGAGCTCGCACAGCTGTGCGACCGGATGGAGATCGACGTGTGGGAGGTGATCGACGCCGCGGCGACCAAGCCGTTCGGGTTCGCCTCGTTCAAGCCCGGCCCGGGCCTCGGCGGCCACTGCATCCCGATCGACCCCTTCTACCTCACGTGGAAGGCGCGCGAATTCGACTTCTCGACGCGCTTCATCGAGCTGGCAGGCGAAGTGAACAACAACATGCCGTACTTCTGCCGGTCGCTGATCTCCCAGGCACTGAACCACGGCGCGAACCGGTCGGTCAGCGGCTCGAAGATCCTGGTCATCGGCGTCGCCTACAAGCCCGACATCGGCGACTGGCGCGAGACACCGGCCGAGAAACTGATCCAACTGCTGCGAACGGCCGGCGCCGACGTCGCCTACCACGATCCGTTCGTCCCCGAGTTCGCCGGCATGACGTCGGTCGCGCTGAAGCCCGAAGCCTACGACTGCGTCGCGATCGTGACCAACCACTCCGAGATCGACTACGGCGACCTCGTGCGCCGCGGCAAGGTCATCGTCGACTTCCGGAACGCCACCAAGGGCCACGAGGTCGACGGCAAGGTCTGGAAGCTGTGACGAGAGTCGCGGTGGCCGGCCTCGGCTACTGGGGACCGAACCTCGTCCGCAACTTCGACGATCTCGCCGAGCTCGCCTGGCTCGTCGACGTCGACCCGGAGCTGCGAGAGCGCTTCGGAGCGCGTTATCCGAGCGCACGCGTCACCGGCGAGCTCGACGAGGCACTCGCCGACGAGTCCCTCGACGCCGTCGTCGTCGCCACCCCGGTGCCGACGCACTACGCACTCGCGAAGCGCGCGCTCGAGGCGGGAAAGCACGTGCTGGTGGAGAAGCCGCCGGCGATGCACGCCGTGGAGATGGACGAGCTCGTCTCGCTGGCCGCGGAACGCGATCGCGTGCTGATGCCGGGCCACCTGCTGCTCTACCACCCAGGTGTGCTGAAGCTGAAGGACCTGATCGACGCAGGCGAGCTCGGTGAGGTGCTCTGCGTCTACGGCAACCGCCAGAACCTCGGCATCGTGCGCACGAACGAGAACGCGCTCTGGTCGCTCGGCGTGCACGACCTGTCGGTGATTCTCCACCTGCTCGACGAGGACCCCGAGATCGCCGTTGCCCAGGGCCGCGACTTCCTGACGCCGGGCGTCGAGGACGTCGTGTTCTGTTACCTCCGCTTCCCGAGCGGCAAGATCGCGCACATGCACCTCTCCTGGCTCGACCCCCACAAGATGCGCAGGATGACCGTGGTCGGTCGCGAGAAGATGGTGGTGTTCGACGACATGGAGCTCGAGCGCAAGGTGACGATCTACGAGAAGTCGCCGTGGAAGCGCGCGGAGACCTACGGCGAGTGGCAGACGCGCTCGGGGGACATCTCGATCCCGAAGATCTCGACCGCCGAGCCGCTGCGCCTCGAGTGCACCTACTTCCTCGAACTGGTCGACGGACAGCACGATCGCGGCAAGGTCGCCCGGGACGGCGCACGCGTCGTCCGCGCGCTCGAGATGCTCACGAACTCGCTCGATGGCTGAGGTTCACCCCTCCGCGATCGTCTATCCCGGCACCGTGCTCGGCGAGGGCGTGCGCGTGCTCGAGAACGCCGTGGTCGGCAAGCAGCCGTCGCTCGGTGCCTCGTCGACCGCGAAACGCGAGCCGCTGCCGCCGACCGCAATCGGCGAGGGGACGATCGTCTCGACCGGCGCCGTCGTGTTCGCCGGGTCGATCGTCGGCGCCAACTGCATCGTCGGCGACCAGTCCTGCATCCGCGAACGCGTTCAGATGGCGGACGACTGCATTCTCGGCCGCGGTTCGCTGATCGAGAACGACACGACCGTCGGCGCAGGCACGCGGATCCAGGCCGAGGCCTACGTGACCGCCTATTCGACGCTCGAGGAGGATGTCTTCATCGCCCCGTGCGTCGTGACCACCAACGACAACTTCATGGGCCGCACCGACCGGCGCAAGGAGCTGATGAAAGGCCCGACGATCAGGCGCGGCGCCCGGATCGGCGGCGGCGCAATTCTCTGTCCGGCGGTCGAGATCGGCGAAGAGGCATTCGTCGGCGCGGGTGCGGTCGTGACGAAGGACGTGCCGCCGCGCAAGGTCGTCGTCGGCTCGCCCGCGCGCATCCTGCGCGACGTCGATCCCGCCGAGTTGCGCGAGAACGGCGGTTAACCCGAGTCGTCGGGGCGGGGCAGCTCGACGACGAACGTCGAGCCCGACCCGAGGTTGGAGTGCACTGCGATCGTGCCGTCCATGCGGCGAATCAACTCGCGGCTGATGTAGAGCCCGAGACCGCTCCCCCCGACGCCGGCCAGCATGTCGGGATCGGCGCGGTAGAACTTCTCGAAGATGCGCCCCTGGGCGTCGCGGGCGATGCCGAGGCCCTCGTCGGCGACCTCGATCCGGACGAGACCGTTGCGCTCTGCCAGTCGGACGCGGACCTGACCGCCCGCCGGCGAGTACTTGACGGCATTGTCGATCAGGTTGACGAGCACCTGCCGAAGCCGATCCGGATCGCAATCGACGAGCACGCCGTCGGGTGCGTCGAGCTCGATCGCGGTCACGCTCGGCGTGCGCAGCCTCGCCGACGCAACGACGCTGGTGCACAGCTCGCTCACGTCCGAGACCCGCCTGTTCAGGCGCACCTCGTCCCGGTCGAGCTGAGCCGAGACGAGGATCTGCTCGACGATCGCAGCGAGCCGTTCGGCCTCCTCCTCGATCACGAGCAGCAGTCGAGCCGACAGCTCGGGGTCGTCGGGCCGGTCCGGCCGCCTGAGCGTCCGCGCAGCGCCGTAGACGGCGGCGAGCGGTGTTCGCAGCTCGTGCGAGGCCGTCGCGAGGAACTCACTGCGGGCGCGCTCGAGCTGGTGCTCGGCCGTCACGTCGCGAAGCACGAGCACGCGGCCCTCGGCGAACCGCACCTCGCGGGCGGCGAGCCAGGTCTCCTGTTCGCCGTCGCGGAGCGGCACGACGGCGCCGTCGGTACCCGCGAGCGCCGCGTCGATCGCCGCCAGGTTCGGCAGCACCTCGCGAGCCGGGCGATTGAGTGCCGCCTCCTCCGGCAGGCCGGTGAGCCTCGCGACGGCCGGGTTCCAGTAGCGGACCAGCTCGTCTCCGTCGATCAGGACGACGGCGTCGGCGACGTGCGTCAGCGCGCGGGAAGCACGGTCTCCGCGCTCGGCCAGGCGACGCGCCTGCCGCTCGCGGTCGTAGAGCAGCTTCAGGTGCTCGGGCAGAGAGATCAGCAGCACGAGCCCGATCCCCGCGATCACGAGGCCGACGGCGACGACGAAGGCCAGCGTCCGTCGAAAGGTGCGACGTTGACTCTGTTCCGCGGCTGCCAGGATCGCGTCCGAGCGCGTGAGCAGCCCGTTCGCACTGGCCCGGAACCTGTCGAAGCGCCGCTGGCCGGCGGGCACGTCGAGTTGCGCACGGAGCTGGTCCGAAGTCCCCTGCCTGACCAGCGCGATCTGCGCGGCGAAATACTGGTCGAGCGCACCGATCGCCGACCGGAGGTCGCGCACATCACCGGCGATCTCAGGACGGCGCGCGGTGAGTCTCGCCAGCGCCCGCAGGTCGGATCGAACCGCAGGGCGGGATGCCGTGTACGGCTGGAGGCTGCGGCGGTCGGCGGTGATCACGTACCCCCGCACGCCGGTCTCCTCGTTCAGCATCTGGAGCACGAGGTCGCGGGCTCGTTCCCGCAACGGAAACGCCTCGTCGAGATAGCGGTTCTGGCTCGTGCGGTAGAGACGATCGGTGGCGAAGATCGCCGCAGCCCCGAGCAGCACCAGCAGAAGCAGCATCGTCGCAAGGGCCACACGCGTTCTGCTGCGGGCCGCCAGAGCAGGGTCGCGCCGCCAGCCCCGCGCCATGGGCCTTACTCGCCGAGTTCCATGATCCGTGCCCGCCGAAAGTCGTCGCTCTCGCCCCGGGCGACCCGTTCGAGAATCTCGGCGACGCGGCCGGCGAGACCGACCGGATCGAACGGCTTGACGATGTAGTCGACCGCGCCGAGCTCCAGCCCGGCGCGCACGTCGTCGCGGCCGGCTCGCGCGGAGAAGAACGCCACGGGGAGCGCACGCTCCGCAGAGAGCGTGCGCAGCACGTCGTGCCCTCCGATATCCGGCAGCATCACGTCGAGGAGCACGAGATCGAACGGCTGGGAGCGGGCAAGGTCGAGCGCGGTCCGGCCGTTCTCCGCCTCGACCACCTCGAAGCCCGCCAACCCGAGATTGACACTGCAAAGAAGCCGGATCGTCGGCTCGTCGTCGACGACGAGCAACCGCCCTCCGCCGGCTCGGGACTGCGCGGTACCGAGCGGCGCCTCGAGAGGCCCGCGCTGTGGGGGGCGCTTCGACTCCGCCGCCACGACGCCCTCTCGGCGCGGCGGCTGCCGGGAAGGCTGCTCGGCCCGCGGACGGAGAAGGGTCGCCGGCATACGGCAGAAGATACGCGCCGCCGCTAGCTGTGCGCGAGGGCCAGGCGGTAGGCGAGGGGATTGCGCGTCGGGCGGCCGAGCCTGAGCTCGAGGTAGTAGGTGCCGGTGCGAGTTGCCCGGTAGGCGACCCTCGACTGCATTCCGACGAGCCGCGACTGCGCGACGAGTGACCGCTGCGCGTCGAGCCCGTCGACGCGCAGCGTGCCGGGCGCCCAGACGCTCATGCTCATCCGCACACTGCCGCCTCGGACGGGCGTGGCGCGTGCGAACAGCGTGTGGCCCTTCTGCAGGTAGACGCGATAGACGTCGAGATTGTCGTCCCAGTAGTCGAGCGTCGCCTCGATCGTATGCGGGAGCGGCGGGAGCGCGTGGGCCCACGGGCCGGCGTTGTCATTCGGTTCGAAGTGGTCGACCGGCGGAAGCGGCCCTCGCGCCAGGAGGTCGAGGGCGTTCTGGACGTCGAGTGTCCCCCAGCCGGTGAACGAGTCACGGCCGGCCGGGCACATCGAGCACCCGGTCGAGGCATCGGCGTCGTCGGCGCTGCGCTCGAGCAGCCACGCGACCTGCTCAGGGCGCAACGCAGGATCCTGGCCGAGCAGCAACGCTGCCGCCGCGGACACTTGCGGAGCAGCAAACGACGTGCCGATCGCGTCGCGAAACTCGAACGGCCCGCAGTCGGAATACGGCTGGTCGGCGCAGCCCGTCGTCGCCTCGACGAGGTTCGTCGGGATGGTCGAGAAGATCGCGTCGCCCGGCGCCGCCAGATCGTTGTAGACGACATCGCGATTCGAGTAGGCAGGCACCGAGCCGTCCTGTCGCACCGCGCTGACCCCGATCACGTGCGGGAGCGACGCCGGGTAGTGGGCGAAGCCCCACGGGGTGGCCGGGGACTGTGGCCCGTTGCCCACCGCCGCGACGACGACGACCCCCTTCGAGTACGCATACTCGACGGCGGCCTGTTCGAGCGGCGAGTAGGTGTCGAGGCTCGGGTCGAGCGGGTCGCGGACGCCACCCAAGCTGAGATTGATCACACGGGCGCCGTTGGCGACCGCCCAGCGGATCGCAGCGACCTCGCCCTTGAGCGACACGGAACCGTCCGGCTCGACGACCTTCGCGACCATCAGCCTTGCGTTGAACGCCATGCCGGCGACGCCCTGGCCGTTGGACGGGTTGGCGGCGATCTCCCCGGCGACGAAGGTCCCGTGGCCCTGATCGTCACGGTATGGCGATCCCCCGACGAACGACTTCGCCGCCACGACGCGCCCCTTGAACTCCGGATGCGTCCCGTCGATGCCCGAGTCGATCACCGCGACGCTGATCGGGAAGAGCTCGGGCTGGACCGGCCAGTACGTCCAGGCACGATCGCCGGCCAGGTACCACTGATGAGCCGCGAGCGGCTCGGGGTTGTCGAACGCCGCCGCAACCGCGGGCAGCCCGAGTGCGGCGATCGCAACCGCGAGCACGGCGTGCCGTCTCACTGCACCAGCAGCGACGCGGAGACGCCTGCCGCCAGGCCCTGGCCCGGCGCGCAGCGGACGCGATAGGTGCCGGCCGACTCCACCCCCGCGAAGCTCCAGGCGCCGGCTGCATCGGTGACCGTGGACGAGACCGTCGTCCAGGCCGGTCCGGACTGGCGCTGGAGCTGAACCGGCGCTGCCGCGAGCGCAGGCCGAACCGATCCGGTCACGGCGGCAGGACCCACGACTGCGTCGACCCTCGGCGCGACCGCGATCTTCGCGAGCCCGGCACGAACAGGTCCCCAGGCGAGCCGGAACTGGGTCGTCACCTGGGGACGGACGATGGTCGAGAACGAGCCGCCGGGCGCCACCGTGAGGGTGCCTGCGGGCACCCAGTCAGGAAGATCCGCCGCTTTCGTCTCCAGCGACACGGTGTCGGCGCCGTGCGCCATCCCTGTGAGCGAGACGGCGCCGCCGTAGGTCATCGTCTTTGCAGCAGGGGAGAGACCGAGGAGGGCGGTCGTGAACCAGGTCGAGCGAAGCCCGAGCGCGGCCCGCACCTGACTGCCTGTCAACGTCACCTGCGAGTCGTCCGCGGAGACGACGGCCACGGACCGTACGCGGCCGCCGGAGGGCCCGGCCGACACGTGCACGTCGGTGATCGGCGCCGAGAGCTTCATGACCTTCGCGACCTTCGCCGCATCCAGGACCACCGGGCCCCAGTCGTGGTAGGGCGAAAGCGTGTCGTAGGGATCGGCGACCGCCACGAGGTACGGCACGGCGGTCCCCGTTGCCTCGAGCGCGGACACCGTGCGCCCGCCCGAGGTCGAGAAGAACAGGGTGTCTGCGACCTTGCCGCGGTAGAGCAGGACCTCGCCCCTGGTTGCGTCGACCGCGGCGCTCGTCGCCGGCGACTCGACGCGGACGCCGCCGTACACCTGGCTGCGCGTGTCGCCGTAGAGGTCGAATGGACGATTCTTGGCGAGGTTGGCGAGCGCGTAGGAACGGGCTGCGACAGCCTGTGCCTTCAGCACCTCGGGCGGCCAGTTCGACGGCACCTCCGCCGGCACGACGCCCTTGAGGTACTGCTCGAGCCCGAGCGTGTCGATCACCTGGACGAGCTTCCCGTCGCCGGAGACGACGAGCTTGCCGCGAACGGCCGTCCCGTCGACCGAGATCGGCCGCGTCGCTGCGAAGGTGTACGGCGGCTGCAGCGTCGGCTGGGCTGCGAGCGCCGCCGTGCCCTTGAGGACGAGAGCGCCCGGGGCGAGCTGTGCACGCAGCCCAGCGGCGTCGGTCACCGACCACGGCACGGTCGAGCTCAACGTCGCCTTCTTCGCCGAGACGAGCTGTACCCGGACGGCCGCGAGCTTGGCCGCCCCGAGGGAGGTGCCCGGGTAGTAGTGGGCGAGGATGCGGTCGTAGCTCCAGCCGTGTTTCGCATAGCCGTATGCGCCCCACTGGCCCAGTCCGAGACCGTGCCCCCATCCGTGCCCGTCGAGGACGAGCACCGTCTGCGCCGGGCTCGTCGTCACGATCGTCGTGGTCGCGACCGGGGTCGAGGACGTGGTCGAGCCCAGCCCGAATGCGGGCCCCGCGGCGAGCACCGAGAGCACGAAGCCGCCGATCAGGAGCAGCGACGCAGCGGCGAGCCGGAGGGCGGAGCGACCCACGGGGGTCACGGTAGCCGAGGTCGAAGCTGGGCCTGGCGAGGCTTTACCGAACGTTTCCATAGCGCAGCGAGCGGCAAGAAGCCGCTCTACGGCGACTTCTTTCGTTGCCTGCCGAGGCATGCCTGCCGCGAGGGCCGCCGCTGATCAGGCGAGCCGGGCGGCGTACTGCGCGTCGTAGTAGCGGCGGTACTCGCCGGACTTGATCGGCTCCCACCACTCGCGGTTCCCGCGGTACCACTCGACCGTCTCCTCCAGGCCACCCGCGTCGAACGAGCGCGCCGGCGCCCAGCCGAGACTGCGGAGCTTGGACGAGTCGACCGCATAGCGGCGATCGTGGCCTGGGCGGTCGGCGACGTGCCTGACGAGCTCCGGGCTCGCACCGGTGAGCTCGAGGATGCGCTTGACTACCTCCATGTTCTCGCGCTCCTGACCACTGATGTTGTAGGCCTCGCCGGCGACGCCGTGGCGCAACGCCCGCTCGATGCCGTCGCAGTGATCGTCGACGTGGAGCCATTCGCGGCGCTGCCTGCCGTCGCCGTACACCGGCAGGTGCTCGCCCTCGAGCGCGTTGGTGATGAAGAGCGGGAGGAACTTCTCGGGATACTGGCGCGGGCCGTAGGTGTTCGCCCCGCGGGTGACGAGCGCATCGACGCCGAAGGTGCGCACGTACGCGAACACCTGAAGCTCGCCGCCGGCCTTCGAGGCGGAGTACGGGCTCGACGTGCGCAGCGGCGCGTCTTCGGTGCACGCCGGCGCGTCGAGCGGGACGTCGCCGTACACCTCGTCGGTCGAGACGTGCACGAGGCGCAACTGAGCGTGGCGGACGTGATCGAGCAGCACTTGTGTGCCGAGCACGTCGGTGAGGATGAACTCCGCGGGACCGAGGATCGAGCGGTCGACGTGGGTCTCGGCGGCGAAGTTGACGATCGCATCGCAGCCTTGCGCTGCCCGCGCGACGGCATCCGGGTCGGCGATGTCGCCGTGGTGGAACTCGTGCTCGACGCCTTCCAGGTTGGCGCGGTTGCCCGCGTAGGTGAGCTTGTCGAGGACGACGACGTGCTCGCCGCGACCGGCCAGGCGCCGGGCGAAGTGCGAGCCGATGAAGCCGGCGCCACCGGTGACGAGGACGCGCATCGCTACAGGGTACTCACAGCCGTGCGAGGCATTCGCGCAGGCCGTCGCGCCAGTGCGGGAGCTCGGGCGCGCCGCGCTCGCTGCGCAGGACGGAATAGGGAGGGCGATGCGCGCGCAGGCCGAGCTCGCCGCTCGTGATCCTCCGCACCCGTGTGCGCAGCCCCGCCTCTGCGAAGATCGCCTCGGCGAAGCCGGCCCATGTGCAGTCGCCGGCAGCCGCCACGTGATAGACGCCGAACGGCAGCCGGAGCACCTCCTTCGTCGCCTCCGCGAGATGACCGACGTAGGTGGGAGCACCGCGCTGGTCGTCGACGACCGCGACTTCGTCGCGCTCCGCACCGAGCCGCAGCATGGTGCGGACGAAGTTCTTCGAGGTCGGGCCGAACAGCCAGGAGGAGCGCACGATCCAGGCGCGTTCCCCTGCCGCCGCCTCACCGTGCAGCTTCGTGCGCCCGTAGACGCCGAGGGGCGCCGGAGCGTCGGACTCGACGTACGGCTCGCGTTTCGAACCGTCGAAGACGTAATCGGAGGACCAGACGACGAGCGGTGCGCCGAGCTCCGCCGCGTGCTGGACCCCGCCGACGTTCACTGCTGCGGCCTCCTGTGGGTCGTCTTCGGCACCGTCGACGTCGGTCCACGCGGCCGCGTGCAGCACGAGGTCGGCGTCGAGGCCGGGAGGCGGCGGATAGGTGACGTCCCAGTCTGCGCGCGTGAGCGCGAGGGCCTCCGGGAACGTCTCCGCGAGCGCGTGGCCGAGCTGGCCGCCCGCCCCGGTGATCACGGCGCGGCGCGCTGGTCCCGCTCCGACAGGATCGGCGATCGGGTGCTCCACAGGTGCGCGACGCGCGGATCGTTCCACGGGACTCCGTGCTCGTCGGGGCTCGTGGGGTCGTACTCCTCGGTGACGAAGTAACAGAAGAGGCAGTCGGTCAGCGCTTCATACCCGTGTGCGTTCCGTCCCTCGACGTAGATCGCGACCGGGTTGTCGTCGCCGATGTCCTCGGTGAACGTCTCGCCCGTCTCGCGGTCCAGGACGACCACGCGCACCATCCCCTGGAGGCAGACGAAGAGGTCGTCCTGGCCGCGCTCGTGGTAGTGCAGCGCCCGGATCACCCCGCGTCGCGAGCGCGCGAGATTCGCCTGCCGCACCGGCTTCGGCAGCATGCTCGCCCGCATCAGCTCCTGGAACCAGCCCCGGTCGTCCTCGTGCCTCTCCAGTGGGATGCGCGTGACCACTACTTGTTCGCTCCCGTCTGCTCGATCAGGCGGCCCAGCTCGGCGAGGTCGGCCCAGTGCTTCCCGCCGTCGTGCCACCAGCCTTCGACAGGACGAACCTGGAGGTCGCCGCGCTGAGCGTAGACGCGGTTGACGTCGGTGATCTCCAGCTCACCGCGACTGGACGGCGCAAGCCCGTCGATGATCTCGAACACGTCGGGCGGGTAGCAGTAGAGACCCACAACGGCATCGTCCGACGGCGGCGCGTCGTAGCGCAGGTCGACGCGTCCGGCCTTCTCGACGATGTCCGTGACGTTCCCCGCATCGTCGTAGGCGACGACACCGAAGTTCTCGGGGTCGGGAACCTCCTTCACGAAGACCAGCGCGCCTTCGTGCCACGAGCCGACGGCGCCGGCATGCGCGTGCTCGAAGATGTTGTCGCCCAGGCAGACCACGAGCTGGTCGCCGGCGGCGAAGTCGCGAGCCATGCCGACAACCTGCGCGATCCCGCCCGCCTCGACCTGAACCTTGTACGAGAGGTCGAGGTCGAAGAGCGGCTCGTCCCCCGAGCGTGAACGAACGTGGCCGTTGCCGAGCAGGTCGATGAACTGGCCCGCGTGCTGCTGGCCGGTGACGAGCAGCACCTCGCGGACGCCGAGCCGCTGCAGAAGCTGCAGTGGGTAGTAGACCATCGGCCAGCGGCCGACCGGCAGCAGGTGCTTGTTCGTGACCCGCGTCAGCTCCTCGAGCCGGGTCGCGGTCCCACCGGCGCAGATGAGGCCCTTCATGCGGGCGATCCTACGGCAGCAGACTCCGTGTCATGGCCGCGGGCGGCGACGAACCCGGTCAGGCCCGCGATCCCGCCGACGACGGCGACGCACACCCACATCGTCGCATCGCCGTAGGCGCTCCGCACCTGCAGGCCGAGGAACGGCGTCGCCGCCCATCCCACCGACCACGTGCCGCTGAAGGCGCCCATGTACGCGCCCCTGATGTCGGCCGGTGCCAGCGCCGCGACCACCGCTTGCGAGGTCGGCACCCAGAGCATCTCGCCGAACACGAAGATCACGATCACGATCGCGATCACCACGGCCGAGCCGTTCACGTTGAGGAGCAGGAACGGCGCGCCCATCATCGGCATCGCGATCCCCAGCTTGAGCGACGAGGGAACGGACGCCGTCCACCGCGTCAGCCGCAGCTGGAACACGGTGACGAGCAGCGGGTTGGCGATCATCAGGAAGCCCCACGCGGCCGGAGCGAGGTGGTGGCTCGTCGTCACGGAGATCGGCAGCAGTGTCTCGGTGGCGACGTAGGTCATCGTCGCGAAGACGGACGAGAGCATGAAGAGCAGGAACGGCGTGTCACGGATGATCACGCCGAACGAGCCACGCTGAGGCGGGCCGGCCGGTGCATAGGCGCCTCCGCGCGGGATGTAGCGGAACGCGATCACGAAGCCGGCCGCCGACAGCACGAGCGTCCCCAGCCAGAGGTGCGACCAGTGGCCGCCGACCAGCAGCAGCCCGCCGATCACGGGGCCGATCGTCACCCCGAGATTCGCCGCGACGCGGACGGACGCATACGCCGCCTCGTGGCGTTCGGGCGCGACGAGGTCGGCGACCATCGCCTGGTCCGCGGCGCCCCCCAGCGATCCGAATACGGGCAGCAGTGCGAGGAGCGTGAGGCCCCAGTAGACGTGGTCACCGACCGAGAGCAGGAAGAGCGGCACGAGCGCCTGAAAGCCCCAGCCCAGGAGGATGAGCGGACGCCGGCCGACGCGGTCCGAGAGGTGACCGCCGATGTAGCCGCTCCCGCCGGCGAGCACCGCACCGGCGAGATACGCGACCGCCAGCGTCGACTGCGGGGCGTGGAGCTCCTTGATCGCCCAGATGCCGAGAAACGGGTACGCCGACGCACCGGCGATCGAGCCGACGAGGCTGACGGCGAGCACCGGCCGCAGAGCGCGGTCGACGTCGCCGCCCCACACGAGACGGAAGAGTCGGGCGAAGAGCGTCATGTCACGAGTCGGGTGCGCGAGATCAGCCAAAACGACCCCTCGACCGACGGGCCGATCAGCAGTGCGAACGCCAACGTACCGATGCCCACGCGGCCGCCCAATGCAAACCCGGCCAGAAGCACGGTCCCTTCGAGCACGGCGCGCACCACGCCGATGCGCACGTGCGTACGGAACGAGCCGACGAGCATGAGCGAGTCACGCGGCCCGGCACCGAAAGCGGCCCCGATGTAGAGCGCCGAGCCCACGCCGAAGAGAACGAGGCCGGCTGCGAGCAGCCCGGCGCGCGCGCCGAGCGGCCAGTCCGCGAGCTGCTGGACGACGTCGAGCGGCTGGACGAGGACGATGAAGAGCCCGATCAAGGCGGCATTCGCGACCGTCCCGAAACCGGGTTTCGAGCCGAGCGACCAGGCGATGAAGAGCACGGCCACGGCGACCAGCTCGTTCGCGAGCCCGAACGAGAGCGGTGTGTGGTTCGCGATCCCCTGGTGCAGCACGTCCCACGGCGGGAGGCCCAGGCGTGACTCGAGGAACGCGACGATGCCGCAGGCGCAGAGAAAGAGGCCGGTGACGAGCCAGACCGCACGCGCGGCACACCCGCCACGCAGGACGGGAGCCGCGTGCACCGTCGGACGTTAGTGGAAGGGCGCGATCAGGACGAGCGTCGTGAGGAGCCCCAGCGAGGCTGCGAGGTAACGCATGCCCTCATGCTCGGCCGAGGCCGTGCGGCTTCCGTGTCGTGACGGTTCGGAATTCGTTAGCTTCGACACATGCCGATGCGCCGCCGCCGGTCGTGCCTGACCGTCCCGGGTGACGACGAGGGGAAGCTCGCCAAGGCGGCCGCGCTCGACGTCGACGAGGTGATCCTCGACCTGGAGGACGCCGTCGCCGTCGACCGGAAGGATCTGGCGCGGGAGTCGGTGGCCCGCGCGCTCCGCGACCACGACTGGCGGACGGCGACGGTGGCCGTGCGCGTGAATCGCGGCGCGCCGGCAGACCTCGAGCTCGTGCGCGCTGCGCGCCCGGACGTCGTCGTGTTGCCGAAGGTCGAGTCGGCCGACGAGCTCGCCGGCCTGCCCGTCCCGGCGGAAGCGCAGATCGAGACGGCGCGCGGCCTCGTCGAGTGCGAGCGGATCGCCGCCGCGGCCGGTCTCGAGGCGCTCGTGCTCGGCCCCGGCGATCTCGCGGCGTCCCTCGGGGTCCCGGAGCTGACGATCGGGGCAGGAGCGCACGTCGACTACGCGCTCGCGCGCATCGTGGTCGCTGCGCGTGCGTTCGGGATCGCCGCGGTCGACGGGCCGTTCGTCGTGCTCGGGGACGAGGCCGGCCTGCGCGCCTCCGCGCTCCGCTCGCGGGCCTTCGGCTACGACGGCAAGTGGTGCATCCACCCGGCCCAGATCGAGATCTGCAACGACGTCTACACCCCGACGCCCGTCGAGCTCGAGCGTGCCCGCCGGATCCTCGGCAGCGCCGGCGTGGCCAGCCTCGACGGCGAGATGGTCGACGAGGCGAACCGGCGGATGGCCGCGGCCGTCCTCGCGCGTCTCCCGTCCGCAGTGGAGTCTCCGCCGATGTCGAACCGACCCGACGGCTCATGAGCGAGCGCAGCGCAGACGTCGTCGTCGTCGGAGCCGGCTCGGCGGGCGCCGTCGTGGCACGCCGGCTGGTGGACGGCGGCGCTGCCCGCGTCCTCCTGCTGGAGGCCGGCGGGCGCGACGAGAACCCTGCGATCCACGATCCAGGCCGGCTCCACGAGCTCTGGCTCTCCGAGGTCGACTGGGCGTACGAGACCGTGCCGCAGGCGCATGCGGCCGGCCGCCGCCTCGCGTGGCCCCGCGGCAGGGTTCTCGGCGGCTCGAGCTGTCTCAACGCGATGATCTGGGTGCGCGGCGCGCCGGCAGGACTTCGACACCTGGGCGTATCTGGGCGCCGACGGCTGGTCGTGGGAGGACGTCCGACCGGTCTACGAGGGCATCGAGCAGCGTGAGCCCGGCGGGCCCGGCACGGTGAGCCTCCTCACGTCGTTCGAGCCCGATGCGATCCACGTCTCGATCGCCGCAGCTGCTCAGGAGTGCGGGATCCCCCTGAACGCCGACTACAACGGAGCGTCGCAGGACGGCGTGTCGTTCATGCAGTACAGCATCGAGGACGGCGTGCGGCACAGCACCGCTGCGGCCTACATCCGCCCCGTCGAGGCCGATCCGAACCTCGAGGTGGTCATCGGCGCGACCGCACGGCGTTTGCTGTTCGACGGCACGCGATGCGTCGGGGTGGAGTGGTCGCAAGACGGCCGCATCGAGCGCGTGCGCGCCGCAGCAGACCGTCGTGTGCGGCGGGACGATCGGGTCTGCGCAGCTGCTCCTGCTCTCGGGGGTGGGGCCTGCGGATCACCTGCGCTCGCTCGGGATCGACGTCGTCGCAGACCTGCCCGGAGTCGGCGAGAACCTGCACGACCACCTGCTCTCACCGGTCATCTTCAGCGCCGAGCGCGAGGTCGGGCCTCCGTCCACCGGCCTGCCCGCCTGCCAGACCCACCTCTTCTGGCGCTCGCGGCCCGGTTTGCCCGTGCCCGACATCCAGCCGATCCACTTCATGGTCCCGATGTACGAGCCGTGGATGGAAGGGCCCGAGAACGGCTTCACGCTGCTGGGTGGAATGGTCCGGCCCGCAAGCCGCGGCTCGCTGCGTCTCACCGGGCCGGCGCCGGAGGACCCGGTCGCGCTCGACCCGAACGTCCTCGCGTGTGAGGCCGACGTCGAGAGCCTCGTCGCCGCCGTCGATCTGTGCCGGCGGATCGGCGCCGCAACGCACTGCGAGAGTGGGGCGCCGTCGAGCGGTACCCAGGCCCGTCGGTCGACGCGCCGGACGCCGTGCGCACCTATGTGCGCGACACCGCGATCACCTATCACCACCAGGTCGGCACGTGCAAGATGGGCACCGACGAGGCCGCCGTCGTCGACCCTCGGCTTCGCGTGCACGGCGTCGAGGGGCTGCGGGTCGCCGACGCATCGATCATGCCGGCGGTGACGACCGGGAACACGAACGCTCCGTCGATCATGATCGGCGAGCGCGCCGCGGAGTTCTTGCTCGCCGATGCCTGAGCTCGGCGCTGTCCTCGAGGCAGCAGGCCTACCGACGGCCGAGGTCGACGCCTGGCGCGCGACCGAGCCGACGGCGGCGACGACTTCGAGCCGGCGAGCGCGGCCACCTGCGCCTATCTCACCTCAGGCGAGGAGCTGCTGGCGCGCCTGCCGTTCCGCCCGCGACCGAACGAGGCAGAGGCCGCAGCGGCGGCCCTCCTGCACGGGCAGCTCGACGCCGCGCGCGCGCGGTTCCTGCGCACTCATGCGGATGCCGTCTACGCCGCGCTGACCGACGACCTGCGCCGGGCGGTTCGCGACGAGGAGCTCGTCTACGCCGCCGCCGACCGCTTCCCGGGCTCGTGCCGACGCGCGCGCAGCTGGCAGCCGAGCGGGCGAGCGCGCTGCCCGACAAGGAGGGCGTCGAGATCGCGCAGGGTCTCTTCCTCTCGTTCGTGCTCGCGTCGCCCCGCTGCGGCGCGCACCTCGTCTGGTCGATGCTGCGCCCGACCGAGGCGGCGCTCGCGCGTCTCGACGAGTTCCGGGCGACCGGCGTCGCCGATCTCGGCGGCACGTACCTCGAGCGCCGCGGGCGGGCCGCGTATCTCGAGATCCGGAACGACCGCCACCTGAACGCGGAGGACTGCGACACGCTGCCGACCACCGAGGTCGCGGTCGACCTGGCGCTGCTCGACCCGGAGGTCGAGGTCGGCGTCATCCGGGGCGCGGTCGTCAGCCACCCGCGCTACGCGGGCCGACGCATCTTCGGCGCGGGCCTCAACCTCACCCACCTCTACCACGGCCGCATCGACTATCTCTTCTTCGTCACGCGCGACCTCGGCTACGTGAACAAGCTCTTCCGCGGGCTGAGCCGCGAGGAGCATCGGCCCGGCGAGCCCGAGGAGACGACCGAGAAGCTCTGGGTGGCCGCGGTCGAGACGTTCGCGATCGGCGGCGCCTGCCAGATCCTGCACACGGTCGACCACGTGATCGCGACGCGGGGCGCGCGGCTCTACCTCCCCGCGCGGAAGGAGGGGATCCTCCCCGGGCGCGTCCAACCTGCGGCTCGCCCGCTCGGTCGGAGACCGGCTGGCGCGGCAGGCGATCCTCTCGGGGCTCGAGTTCGAGGCCGGGACGCCGCACGGCGATCTCCTCTGCGACGAGGTCGTCGAGTCGTCCGACGAGATGGACGCCGCGATCGCCGGCGCGTCGAGGCGCTGACGAGCTCCGGGCTCGTGAACGCGGCGGGCAACCGGCGCGCGCTGCGGGTCGGGGCGGAGCCGCTCGACGTCTTCCGGCAGTACATGGCCACGTTCTGCCGCGAGCAGGCCTACTGCCACTTCAGCCCCGCGCTCGTGCGCAACCTCGAACAGCACTGGAACGCCCACGAGCGCCGCCTCTGAGCCCGTGATCTGGAGCCCCGCTGAGCAGCTGCCGCGGGCGGAGCTTCGCGACGCTGCAGCTCGAGCGCCTGCGGGCCGACCTTCGGGGTCGAGCTCGACTCGCTCGAGCAGGTTGCCGACCTGCCGTTCACCGGCAAGTCCGCGCTCCGCGAGGCCTACCCCTTCGGGCTGCTGCGGGTGCCGGTCGCGGCGCTCGCGCGCCTGCACGCATCGAGCGGCACGCACGGCAAGCCGACCGTGGTCGGCTACACGGCCGCCGACCTCGATGCCTGGACCGAGCTGATGGCGCGCTGCATGACGCTGGCCGGCGTTCGGCGCGGGATGCTCGTGCACAACGCGAACACGTACGGCCTGTTCACCGGCGGTCACGGCTTCCAGCAGGGAGCGGAGCGGATCGGCGCCCCGGTGCGTCCCGGTCTCGGGCGGCTTCACGGCGCGGCAGGCGATGCTCCTCCACGACCTCGGCGCGCAGGTGCTCGTCTCGACGCCTTCGTACGCCCTCGTGATCGCGCAAGCAGTGCACGACGCGGACATCGATCCGGCGACGCTGCAGCTCCAGCTCGGCCTGTTCGGCGGCGAGCCCTGGACCGAGGGCCTGCGCGAAGAGATCGAGCGCGATCTGCCCGGGCTCAGGGCGGTCAACTTCTACGGGCTCTCCGAGATGTGCGGTCCGGGCGTCGCGGCCGAGTGCCTCGAGGTGCGGGACGGCCTGCACGTGCACGAGGACCATTTCATCGTCGAGGTCGTCGATCCGGAGTCCGGTGCGCCGCTCGACGAGGGCGGTCGAAGGCGAGCTTGTCTTCACCACCCTGCTCAAGGAGGCGATGCCGCTGCTGCGCTACCGCACCGGCGACATCGCTTCGGTCACCTTCGAGCCGTGCGCGTGCGGCCGGACGACGGCCAGGATCCGGGGCCTGCGCGGCCGGCGCGACGACATGATCATCGTGCGAGGCGTCAACGTGTATCCGTCCAACGTCGAGCATGCTCTCCTCTCCGTTCCCGACGCCGCCCCGCACTACCAGCTCATCGTGGAGCGAATCGGGGCGATGGACGAGCTCACCGTTCAGTGCGAGCCCGCCACCTCGAACATCGACCCCGCGAGCCTGCGCGCGGCCGTCGAGCGAGTCCTCCATGGGCAGCTCGGCATCCGGATACGGGCTGACGTCCTGGCGAGCGGCGAGGTGCCCCGCAGCGAAGGCAAGGCGGTGCGCGTCGTCGATCGACGCTAGCTTTCCTCGGCCTCCCCTGCCCGTGCGAAGTAGCGCTGCGGGTTCGCGACGAGCATCTGGTCGATCTGCGCCTGCGTCACCCCGGCCGCGAGGAGCGCGGGGAAGATCTTCGTCGAGATGTGGAGGTAGTCGGGCTGCTCGTCCGCGAAGACGGGTTGCCGACCATGAAGTCGTATGAAGCACGCGGCGTCGTGGCCGAGGTGCACGCGGTCGGTGTAGCCCTCGCTCGACCAGCGCCACGAGCGTCTCGATCCGCTCTCGTCGGGGTTGAAGTGCTCGATGTTGAAGCGGTCGCAGCCGAGGCCGCGCCGTGTCTGCGATCGCGCGCAGGTAGTCGAGATCGTTGCTGTCGCCGGCGTGGGCGATCACGATCCGCGTCGGATCGACCCCGGCCTTCGTCAACGTCGTCGAGCGCCGGCAGCCCGGTCTTCGCCGGCGCGTTCGTGTGCACCATCACCGGAGCACCGGTCTCGACGCTCGCCGCCGCGATCGCGGCGAGGATGCGCGGAACGTCGCCGACCAGTCCGTGCTTCTCGACCGCGCACTTGAGGAACGCGGCCTTGACGCCCGTGTCGTCGATCCCCTCGCGGATCTCCCGGACGAACAGCTCGACGATCGCGTCGTCCGACCGGTAGGCGAGGAAGCTCGGCAGCTCGAGGAAGGCGTAGACGCCGGTTGCGACGACGATGTTGAGATCGACCTCGGCGTTGATCCGCTGGAGGCGCGGAATGTACCGCCCGAGGCCGAGCGCGGTCGGGTCGACGAGCGTCTGGATGCCGCTGTCGCGCAGCCTCGCAGCTTCACGATCGCGTCGGCCACCCGCACCTCCTCGTCCCAGTAGCGGCGCGCCCCAGACGTGGCCGAAGTTCTGATCGCCTCGGGATCGAGCACGAACACGTGCTCGTGCATCAGCGTCGGCCCGAGACGGTGAGCTCGACCGGGCCGCGGACGGTTTCGACGGTGTGGCTCATCGCCGCGAGAGGAGCTCCACCTAGGCGACGGTGGTGACGCTCGCGCTCCGGCGACTGATCACGACGCCGAGCGCCACCAGGACGGAGCCGAGACAGGTGAAGACGAGCGGAGCGACCCACGGGCGTTCCGCGCCGCTGCCCCCGGAGAAGAAGATCACCTGGACGTGCGACCACTCGAGTGCGAAGTGGACCGAGGCGAGCACGAGCCCGACCGCGCCGAGCACCGCCCAGCTCGAGCGGCCGACGACTTGCGAGAAGAGCACGTAGACGACGGAGGCGATGGCGATCAGCGTCCACTCGACGTTCCCGCCGTGCCAGAACCACAGCAGGCCGCCCCCGATCAGCAGGCCGGAGCCCACGTGCAGCCAGAAACCGTACGGCCGGCCCGGGCCGCCGTCGACCGCGAGTGCGACGAAGAGGTACACGAGCCCGACGAAGAGCGTCACGACGGCAGACCAGCCGCCGCCGTTCGAGATCAGGTCGGTGACGACGATCCAGCCTGCGAGGACGGCCTGCGCCGCGAGCAGCGGAAAGCGAAACAGGAGGACCGCGATGAGGGCCGCCACGAGCCAGAGCAGTTCGAGCAGCAACTGCGCGAGGTGAAAGCCGTGGAAGCTCGACGTCGAGGACGCCGAGTCCCACCCGAACCACGTCCAGACCGCGCTGACGAACGCCACGAATGCGATCACGGCAGCGAACGCGAAGACACCGGCCGCGACCGGATGAGCGGTGCGGCGGAAGCCGATCGCCACCGCAGCGAGGAGCGCCAGCACGAGCAGCGTCCAACCGGCATAGCCGGCGTCACCCGATTTCGCGTTGAAATAGGTGAGCCAGCTGCCGGCCGCGACGAGCACCGTGAGCCCGCCCGCGTAGACGAGAAAGCTCCAGGCCGACCAGCGCGGATGCACGACCTCCACACGCGCATCGTCTGCCGGGCATCGGACGGACACGCGGAGGCTTCGGACGCCCCGAACGGGGTACGGTTCGGGCTGGATGACCCGTCGAGACGTCGACAAGCTGCAGGAGGAGATCGAGGAGCTGTTCGCGGACCTGTGGCAGGTGCCGCGCTTCTCCGGGCTCCGCCACGGCTTTCGACCCAACGTCGACTGCTTCCACACCGACGAGCCGCACGCCCTGACCGTGGTCGTGGAGCTGCCCGGCGTCGAGGCGCAATCCGTGCGCGTCGTAGCCGGTGAGCGCCTGCTCGTGATCGCAGGGGAGCGAAAGCGCCCGCAGGTGCCCGGTCGCGTCTACCAGCAGGTGGAGATCGAATACGGCCCGTTCCAGCGGCAGGTCCGGCTGGTCGAGGACGTCGATCCCGAGCGCGCGCAGGCTCGCTTCGAGCACGGCGTGCTCACGATCGAACTGCCCGTGGTCGAGCAGTCGCCGCCCCCCGGCCGCTACCGGATCACGGTGGAGCGGTATGACGCGACGATCGGATTCGACGCTGCCGGAGCCGGAGGAGCATCAGCTCGAGTTCCCGGCGGCGCTGCCGGTGCTGCCGCTGAAGGAAACAGTCGTGTTCCCGCAGTCGATGTCCCCGCTCGCGATCGGGCAAGAGCGTTCGGTTCGGCTGATCGACGACGTCGTCGCGGGCGACCGCCTGCTCGCGCTCATCACCACCAAGGACGGTTCGGTCGAGGCGCCCGGCTGGGACGACATCTACGAGATCGGCACGATCGCCCTCGTCCACAAGATGATCAAGGTCCCCGACGGGACGCTGCGCATCCTCGTCCAGGGCATCGAGCGGGTGCAGCTCGAGCACCGTCTCGACGTCGACCCCTATCTGCTCGGCGAGTTCACCGCGCTTCCCGACGTGCTCGAGGAGACACCCGAGCTCGAAGCCCTGACGCGCAACGTGCAGGGGCTGTTCGCACGGATCATCGGCCTCGCGCCGTACCTGCCCGAGGAGCTGCAGCTCGCGGCGGCGAACGTCGACGACCCGAGCGCGCTCTGCCATCTCGTCGCCTCCACGCTCCGCACGATCAGGACCGAGGAGCGCCAGGAGATCCTCGAGCAGGTGAACGTGGAGCAGCGACTGCGCACGGTCTCGGCGATCCTGAGCCGCGAGCTCGAGGTGTTCGAGCTGGGTCGAAGATCCAGTCGCAGGTCCAGTCGGAGATGGAGAAGGGCCAGCGCGAGTACTTCCTCCGCCAGCAGCTGAAGGCGATCCAGCAGGAGCTCGGCGAGGACGACCCAGAGCAGGCCGAGGTCGCCGAGCTGCGCGAGCGCCTCGCTGCCCTCGGCGAGCTGCCAGAGGAAGTGCGCAAGGCCGCCGACCGCGAGCTGCAGCGGCTCGAGAAGCTCCCGTCGGCCGCGGCCGAGTACGGCGTCATCCGCACGTACCTCGAGTGGATCCTCACCGTCCCGTGGTCGACGTACACGGAGGACAACCTCGACCTCGAGCACGCGCGGAACGTGCTCGACGCCGACCACTTCGACCTGGAGAAGGTCAAGGACCGGATCATCGAGTACCTCGCAGTCGCGAAGCTGCGCAACGAGGTCTCGGGCCAGATCCTCTGCTTCGCCGGGCCGCCGGGCGTCGGCAAGACGTCGCTCGGCCACTCGATCGCGAACGCGCTGGGGCGCAAGTTCGTG
Source organism: uncultured Thermoleophilia bacterium (assembly GCA_963823265.1). Lineage (GTDB taxonomy): Bacteria > Actinomycetota > Thermoleophilia > Gaiellales > Gaiellaceae > PALSA-600. The sequence goes on along the minus strand of CAWGLA010000011.1, from coordinate 22,319 downwards.
CGGCTCTCGGTCGGCGGCGTCCGCGACGAGTCGGAGATCCGCGGCCACCGGCGCACGTACATCGGCTCGATGCCGGGCTCGATCATCCGCTCGCTCCGCGATGCGGAGTCGGCGAACCCGCTGGTCCTGATCGACGAGATCGACAAGATGGGCAACGACTGGCGGGGCGACCCCGCGAGCGCCATGCTCGAGGTGCTCGACCCGGAGCAGAACCGGACGTTCCGCGACCACTACCTCGACCTGCCGTTCGACCTGTCGAAGGTGCTGTTCATCTGCACCGCGAACACGCTCGACACGATCCCCGGGCCGCTGCTCGACCGGATGGACGTGATCCAGCTGTCGGGCTACACCGAGGACGAGAAGCTCGGGATCGCGAAGCGCTACCTCCTGCCGAAGCAGCTGCGGCTACACGGCCTGCAGCGCTCGCAGCTGACTCTGTCGGACACAGATGCTGCGCTCGGTCATCCGCGAGTACACGCGCGAGGCGGGCGTCCGCAACCTCGAACGGCGGCTCGCCGACATCTGCCGCAAGGCGGCGACCGCAGGTTGCGAAGGGGCGGGCGCAGAAGATCCGCGTCGACGACGCCGCGGCTGCGCGAGTGGCTCGGCCCGCGCCGCTTCTCCGGCGAGGTGCGCAAGCGCACCTCCGACCCGGGCGTCGCGACCGGCCTCGCCTACACGGCGGTCGGCGGCGACGTGCTCTTCATCGAGGCGACGGCGTATCCCGGGCAAGGGCAAGCTGACGATCACCGGCCAGCTCGGCGAGGTGATGCAGGAGTCGGCGCAGGCCGCGCTCTCGTGGGTGCGCTCGCACACCGCCGAGATGGGCCTCGCCGACGACTGGTTCTCGACCCACGACCTCCACATCCACGTCCCGGCCGGCGCCGTGCCGAAGGACGGCCCGTCCGCCGGCGTGACGATGGCGACGGCGATCGCGTCGCTCGTGCGCGGCGAGCCCGTGGCGGACGACGTCGGCATGACCGGCGAGATCACGCTGACCGGCCAGGTGCTGCCGATCGGCGGCCTGCGCGAGAAGTCGCTCGCGGCGCAGCGGGCCGGGCTCAAGCGCGTGATCTTCCCCCGCGAGAACGAACCGGATCTCGATGATCTCCCGCCCGAGGCCCGCGCCGCGATCGAGTTCATCCCGGCGGACACGATCGAGGACGTCTTCGCGGCGGCGTTCGACGGCAAGCGCCGCGCCCGCCCCCGTGCGGCCCAGGCGATCGAGCGCCAGGCGGCTATGCCGGCCGAAAGCTCGTGAGCAGATCGGAGCAGACCGCGTCGCTCGACCCCGTGCGGACGCGGCACAGCAGCTGGTACTCGCGCTTCCCGACAAGGACGAAGGTGTACTGGTCGACGTGCCCGTCGACCTCCACGTCGTAGCGGTGCGACTTCACACCGCCCGCGGTCACCGTCTTCGTACCGGTCAGCGTCCCGCCCGTCTCGCGGGCGATCGTCGTCATTCGCAGCGTGAGCTCGTGGGCCACGCGATCGAAGAGCGAGTCCGTGTAGCGGCGGACGAGCGGGAAGGTCGAAACCTGCACGAGCTCCGAGTCGTGCGAGGCGGCAGCGCCCCGAACCGACCGCTCGACCTGCCAGCCGGCAGGCGCCGAGAAGCGGAAGCCACGGCCCTCGACGAGCTGGGTTTGCGCCTTCGGCTCGCCCGAACCGCCGCAGCCTGCGAGGATGAGCACTGCCACAAGGAGCGTCTGTTTGCGCCGGAGACCCGGGGTAACAGGCGCGAGGTATCGAGGCGAAAGGATCCAGCAAGCATGGTCAAGACAAAAGACAAGGTCTACGACGCAGCGGAGAACGTCAAACCCTACGTCGAACGTGCGATGAACGACGAGAAGCTCCGCGCAGGACGTGATGAGCGCGTTCGCGACGGCGAAGGATCTCTACACGGAGTTGGTCGGCCGCACGCGGCGCGGTCACTCTCGCCACACGCGTCGCCACCGACGACGAGATCCGCGAGAAGCTGCGGGCCGCGGTCGACGATCTGAGGAACGCAGCCGACCGGCTCCAGGGCAAGAAGTCGCACAGCGGCCGGAACACCACCCTCCTGATCGCCGGGATCGCGCTCGGCCTCCTCTTCAATCCCGTCACCGGGCCCGAGACGCGCAGGTGGGTCAAGGACATGCTCGGCGGTGGGGAGGACGAGTTCGGCGGCGACTTCCCGTCTTCGAACGGCGGCGCGACGACCGGCAGCAACCCGACCTAGAAAGGAGCGCGCGTTCCGGCTACCCGCGACCGAGATCGGTCGTCGGCGCGGGCACGGTCGGAACAAGCGTCTGCATCAGCGCTGACGCCTTCAGTGGCGTGAGCGCGCGTTCGAGCGACGCCGGATCGAGGCCGTCGGCGGTGGAGATGTCGTTCATTCCGAGCAGGATCGCCCCCGGCTCGGGCGCAGCCGCGCCGCCGGGGACCGCCGGCGCCCAGCCGGCTGCGATCGGGAACGGCAGGTCCTGCTGGTGCTTCCACGCGTCGAGGTAGGGCGTCGGGTCGACGGCGCCGTCGTAGCCGAGGTAGAGCAGCGATACCGGGTGCACCTCGAAGTGCAGGTGGACCGGCGTCCCTTCGGCGTCACCGGTGTTCCCCATGAAGCCGACGACCTGGCCGGCCTTCACGTGCGCGCCGTTCGTCGCCGCCGTCGAGAACGCGGAGAGGTGCGCGTAGTAGAACTGGTTCCCCTGCTGGTCGAGGATCCAGAGGCGGTTGCCGCCGACCTTGTTCCAGCCGACCGAGAAGACCGTTCCGTCGGCGACGGCGACGAGCGGCTGACCGAGCTGGCCGAAGATGTCGTCGCCGTGGTGGTAGGTCACGTCGGAGCGAGCGGCGCCGAACGTGTCGATGTACGAGGTCGCTCCGTAGACCGGGAAGACATAGTGGCCCGCTGTGAGCTTCGGATGCAACTTGAGCGGAGTGGAATTCGACCCGGCGCCTCCCCGCGGACGCAGCCGGGGCGCGTCACCGGCGGTCGGATCGTCGGCGGTCGCCGGAACGGTTTCGGTCGTCGTGGTCGTGATGGTCGCGGTCACGGGCGGCGCGGTCTGGACGGCCGCCTCCGCATAGCCGATCTGGATCTCGCTCGCGGCGGGCAGGCCGTCGTGGTCGGCAGTCAGGCGCACGTCGAGCTCCGTCACGAAGCCTCGGTAGCCCCGAGTGCCGTCGGGCGCGCGGCGGTCGATCGCCTCGGCCCCGATCGTCAGCTGTCCCCAGTCGCCGAGTGCGACCTTCGACACGTCGGCCGTGACCGGCTGGCCCTCGACCTTCAGGTTCATGACGGTGCTCCCGTTCGCGTTGCCGCCGGCGCCCGAGTAGCCCGTGCCGGCTGAGGCGTGGGCAGTGACCGCGTCGGCCGTGATCTCACCCTTGAAGAGCGACAGTGCCGTAACGACGCTCTGGGAGTCGGCGGCCGCGTTCGTCACGACGGCAGTGGTGGCGCCGGCCGTCGTCGACTGCGCCGAGACGATCGAGCCGTCGGCGGGGTACGCGAAGGGGCCGCCCGCGGCAGGCGTGGCGTTCGGAGGCGAGACGACGGCCGGAGTGGTCACAGCGTCAGCGCCCGGCGTCGAGACCTTGATCGCCCAGGCAGTGGCGGCTGCGCCTGGGGCGTGCGCGGGCCCCTCAGCGCCGGCCGACCCGAAGGCGAGCAGCGCGAGGGGCAGAAGCAGTGCGAAGCGGCGGCGCACCATCCCTGATTCTGCCAGGGATCGAGAATTCCTCAGCGGCCGGGCTGGCCGAGCTGCCTCCGCGCGAACTCGCGGAAGCGCTCGCGAGCCTCGTCGTCCGGTCCGATCGGCTCCTCGTCCGCGTAGCGCGGGTCGGCCGCGACCTCCTCTGCGACCGCGCGCAGTTCGCGCACGACCGCTTCCTTGTGCGCCGGATCGCGGAGGAGCGCCTCGATCCACGTCTCCGTGCCGTCGTACTCGGGCACGTCGTGCTCGACGAGCAGCTGCCCGAGCACCAGGCCGACGCGGATGTAGGCGAACGTCCGGAAGGCGAGGATCTTGTGCGGCCCGGCCACGAGCGCGTCGATCTCGGGATGCTCCGCCTGGAGTTGCGCGACGATCGAGCCGATCGGCTCGTCGACGAGCGGGATCCAGATGGGGTCGTGCTCGCTCATCGCGGGAAGTGTTCACGATCCGCGGCGCAGCCGCCAGACGAGGTGCCCGGAGGTGGCCAGGAGCAGGAGGCCGAAGAGCCGGCGCAGCGTGCCGTCGGCCAGGGATTCCGCGACGATCACCCCACCCTGGACGCCGACGATCGAGGCGACGCCGATCAGCGCAGCTGCGCGCATGTCGACGTTGCCGTAGCGCCGCTGGCGCCAGGTCCCGACGATCGCCGTCGGGAGGATCGCCAGCAAGGACGAGGCTTCCGCATGCAGTTGCGTCAGACCAAGGACCAGCGCGAGCGTCGGCACGAAGAGAATGCCTCCCCCGACGCCGAAGAGGCCTGCGAGGACGCCGCCGAGCGCACCGATGAGGACGACGAGCAGGATCGTCATACGAGCAGCCGCACTCCGACGGCGGCCAACAGCACCGCGAAGCCGTACGAGAGCCGCTGCACGGGAATGCGCTGCTGGAGCGTCGTCCCGAGGATCACGCCGAACATCGCCGGAATCCCGACGAGCGCGGCCGCCCCGACCTTGACCTCGCCGTGCAGCCCGTAGGTGATCGCGCCCGCGACCGCCGAGACGAGGATCGCCGCTAGCGACGTGCCGGCCGCGCGACGCGGGTCGAACGCCAGCAGCAGGCCGAGCAGCGGAACGATCACGATCCCACCGCCGACGCCGAAGATCGCGCCGAAGAAGCCTGCGACGAGGCCGATCGCAAGCAGCTTCAGCACGTCTCGTACTCTACGCGGGTGGATCCGCTCACCCTGCTCACCTCCGAGCCGGAACGTGCCGCGCTCTTCCTCGACGTCGACGGAGTGCTGGCTCCGATCGTGCCGCGGCCGGAGGACTCTTCGGTCCCGCCCGCGACCCGCCGTGAGCTGGAACGGCTGGGGGATCGTTACGCCCTCGTCGCCTGCATCACGGGAAGAACAGCCGAAGTCGCGCGCACGATCGTCGGCGTCGGCGGTCTGCGCTACGCCGGTCAGCACGGCCTGGAACTCGAGCCGAGCGCTGCGGCGTGGGCCGACCGCGTGCACGCTTTCGCGCGCGAGTGGCCGTGGGCCTGGCGGGAGATCAAACCGCTGACCGCCGCCTACCACTACCGGCTCGCGCCGGACGAGACCGCCGCCCGGACCGAGCTGGAGGACGTCGCAGCGGCGGCGCTCGCCGCGGGACTGCGGCCGCGCTGGGGGCGAATGGTGCTCGAGGTGCTGCCGCCGGTGGATGCGACGAAGGGAACCGCGGTGCGCCACCTGCTGGCGGAGAGCGGACTGGAACGCGCGCTCTACGCCGGTGACGACACCACCGATCTCGACGGCTTCGCGGCTCTCGACGGGCTGGAGGCCGCCGTGCGCGTCGCCGTCGTCTCGGCCGAGGGGCCGTCGGCGCTCGGCGAGCGCGCCGACCTGATCGTCGGCTCGACCGATGCGTTCCTCGAGCTCTTGAAGCAGCTGTAGGGCTAAAAGCCGAGCCGCTCACGCAGCTGCCGCGCCTGACGGCGGGCGACGTCGAGCTCGGTCTTCTGCAGATCGGCGAGCTGCAGGCGGAGTCGCTCCGGCGAGGCGCGGTGCACTCCCGCGACCTTGCTCAGGTTGACGAGATACGAGCGATGGATTCGCGCAAAGCGGCTCGACGGCAGCCGCTCCTCGAGCTCGCCGAGCGATGCCGTGCAGAGATACGAGCGGTCGTAGGTGTGCACGCGGCTGTAGTCGCCGTCGGCCTGCGCGTAGTGCACCTGGTCGTAGTCGAGCAGCTCCGTGCCGGCCCCCGAGACGACGGGCACCTTCTCGACGGGCAGCACGTTCTCCACCGAGCGATCCTGCAGGCGCTCAACGACCCGTGAGAGCCGGTCCGGGTCGACCGGCTTCAACAGATAGTCGAATGCCTCGACCGCGAACGCATCGACGGCGTAGCGCTCGTGCGCCGTCACGAACACGACGGCGGGCGGGTCGGTGCGCTCGCGCACGAGGGGAGCTGCCGCAACTCCGCTCAGACCGGGCATCTCGACGTCGAGGAAGACGACGTCCGGGACCAGGTCGCGCGCGAGCTCGATCGCTTCACGCGCCGAGCCCGCCTCGCCGACCACGTGCACGCCGGCGTGCTCGGCGAGCAGGAAGCGCAGCTCAGACCGTGCCGGCGCCTCGTCGTCGACGAGCAGCGCACGAATCACGTCGCGCCTCGCCCCGCCTCGATGGGCACCTCCAGCCTGACGACCGTCCCGAACGGGAACGAGCGCAGCCGCACACTCTCGCCGTAGTGCGCAATCAGCCGCTGGTTGACGTTCGCGAGACCGAGGCCCGTGCCGTCGCCCAGGCCCACCCCGGGCTCGAGCACGCGGTCGATCACCTCGCGGGCGATGCCGCGGCCGTCGTCGCGCACCGTGACCCGCAGCCGGTCACGCCGGACCCGGGCGCGGACGAGCAGGTTCAACGGCCGGTCGGTCTTGCCGTGCTTGATCGCGTTCTCGACCAGCGGCTGCACGAGGAGAGGCGGCAGCCGCACGACGAGCGCGTCCGGGGCGGCGTCGAGCGTCACCTCGAGCTGTGCGCCGAAGCGCGCCTGCTCGAGCTCGAGGTAACTGCGCACATGCCGCAGCTCCTCCTCGAGGGTGATGAACTCACCGGGACGCGCGAGCGGCTCCGCAGTGGTCGGCGAACGCGAGCACGAGGCGCCGCGCTCGCTCCGGCTCGGTCCGGATGAACGACGCGATCGTGTTCAGGGCGTTGAAGACGAAGTGCGGCTCCATCTGCGCCTGCAGGGCGGTCGTCGTCGCGGAGTGGAGCTCCGACAGCTGCAGCTGCGCGGAGAGCTGGGTCCCGAGCAGGTCGAGCGTCTCGACCGCCGTCTCCCCGAGCGGCGAACCGGCCGTGGCATAGGCGACGACGGCGCCTGCGGGGCCGTCGGTCAGCTGAAGGGGGATGACCGCGGCCGCGCCGAGGGGGCACGCCGGGTGCAGGCACTCCGTGCGGATCCCGAGCGGCGCGAGCAGGGGCCGGCTCTGGGCGAGCGCCTCGTAGACCGGACGGATCGGCTGGTCGCCGGCGCCATGGTGGTCGGCGCCCGCGCCGACGAACGCAAGCACCTCGTGGGTGTCCGTGACCGCGACCGCGCCGAAGCCGAGCTTCTCGAAGAGCTCGTAGGCGAGGGTGCGAGCGGCCGATTCGGTCAAGCCGCGACGAAGCTCGGGCAGGGTCGCTTCGAGCAGTTCGAGCACCGGCGCCTGGCGCCTGGGCCTGCGCACGCGGGGCATGATCCGGATTGTGCACGTCGACGACGAAGTCCTCGCGCCGCTGCGGGCCCGGTACGGGACGCCGATCGACCTGGAGTGGCAGGGCAAGATCACCGAGCGGGAGCACGCGCTCGCGACCTACAGCCCGGGCCGCAGGCACGACGTGACGCTCTTCATCCTCGATCCGGACGACCGGATCGCGCTGATTCGCAAGCCGCATTTCGCCGCGGGAATCTGGCGGCCGCCCGGCGGTGGCATCAAGCCGGCGGAGGACTTCGTGCTCGGCGCGGAGCGCGAGGCGCTCGAGGAGACCGGCCTCGCGGTGTCGCTCGAGCGCTATCTCGTGGCGACACGCGCCTCCTTCGTGCACGCGGGGCAGACTGTTGCCTGGTCGACGCACGTCTTCCTCGCACGCACGCGTGACACCGTGCTCGCGCCGCGTGACGCAGTCGAGATCGCGGACGCGCGCTGGGGCACGCTCGACGAGCTCGCAGGTCCACTGCGGGAGCGGCTGCTCGAGACGGGCCACGCGCTCTGGCGCTACCGAGTCGCGCTGCACGACGCGGCCCTCGAGGCCCTGGGGGCGGGCCACGACGTCTGAGCTTCCTCTGAGCCTCCTCTGAGCCGGCTCTGAGCCGGTTGATGCATTTTGCAGCGCTTTCAGGGCTCTTCTCGCACGAGCAGATAGCCGACGTCGAGCGGGTTCGGCGGGTAGGGGACGACTCGTGTCTCGCCGTTCGGCCGCCAGCCGCGCCGCTCGTAGAACCGCCGCGCGCGGTGGTTCGCTTCCAGCGTCCACAGCCGCAGCTCGGGGCAGTCCGGCATCGCCGCGACCGCCGCGTCGTGCAACTCGGCCGCGACCCCGCTGCCCCACTCCTCCGGCACGACATAGAGCCCGTGCAACCAGCATGCTTCGAACGCCGCCAGCCCGATCGGCCGTCCGCCTCGCTCCGCAACCAGCGTCGAGCCGGTGAACTCGCGCCACCGCGCTCGGATCGCGTCGTCCGGGAACGGGTAGAGCTCCGGCGGGAACACGTGAGCCACACCGGCCAGCGACGCGGCCCGCTGCAGGGCGAGGTGCGTCTCGGCCTCGTCGCGGCCCGAGGGGTGAATCGAGACGGTCACGCGAGCACGTCGAGCACGCCCGGGATCGACGTGACGCGCGGGCCGTCCCAGTCGTCGAGCTCCGGCCACAACGGGCCTTCGCCGGCGCGGTGGATGAGGATCGCGTCCATGCCGACGCGGCGCGCGCCGGCGAGCTCGTCGTTGGCCCCGTCACCAACGAACACCGCTTCGCGCGGTTCGACCCCGAGCAGGGCGCAGCAGTGGAGATAGATCTCCGGGTCGGGCTTCGACATCCCGACGCGTGACGAGAACACCTCGGCGTCGAAGAGCCCCGCGAACTCCGACTCCGGCCAGAGCGTCTCGATGTCCTCGCTGCACACCGTGATCAGTCCGAGGAGATACCCGCCCTCACGTAGCCGGTGCAGCGTCTCGATCGCGCCTGCGCGCGGCACGAGCGAGCGGCGGTGGTGGCGCAGCCGCAGCGCGCAGATCTCGTCGTGCAGGTCGGCCGGCACGCCGGCCTCGGCGAGCGCGATCCGGATCGGAGCGTTGTAGCGCGTCGTCGAGTGACTCCAACGCTCGCCGAAGTCGCCGCCGACGATCGCGGCGACCTCGTTGCCCAGTGCCTCTGCCGCGTCGCGGTCCCAGTCGATCAGCGTCTCCCAGAGATCGAAGATCACGGCCCGATACTCCGCTGACGGCTCCGTCGAGCCTACGCGGTCGTGACGCATGTGCGCAGCACCTCCCAGGAGCGGCGAATGTCGGCTTCGGTGGTCTGCACGTTCCCGATCGCCAGGCGGATCAGGTCCTGCCCACGCAGGCTGGCCGCAGCGACGAAGACCTCACCCGTCGCGGTCGCCGCACGCGCGAGCTCGAAGTTGTCGACTTCGACGTGACGGAAGCACACGGTCGAAAACGGGTGCGGCGCGACCACCTCCCAGCCGGGCTCCGCTTCGACGAGCGACGCGAAGAGCTGTGCGAGCCGCACATGCTCGCGGATCAGCGTGCGCAGCCCGTCGGCGCCGTACCACCGCAGCACGGCCCAGAGCTTGAGCGCACGAAACCTGCGACCGAGCGCCGGTCCGTAGTCCTTCAGGTCGATGGCGTCCTCGGTCGCTGCGAGGTAGTGCGGCACGAGTGCGAACGCCTCGTAGAACGCCTCGGGCCGGCGCGTCCAGAGCGTCGAGCAGTCCATCGGCGTGAAGAGCCACTTGTGAGGGTTCACGACGACGGAGTCGGCGTGGTCGACGCCCTCCAGGCACCACCGGAACTCGGGGCAGATCGCTGCCGAGCCGGCGTACGCAGCGTCGACATGGAGCCACACGCCCGCCTCCTCGCAGCGGCGGGCGAGCTCGGGAACGGGATCGACGGCAGTCGTCCCGGTCGTCCCGACGGTCGCGACCACGGCCGTTGCCCCGTCGAGCTCGAAGTCCGGGCGCATGCGGAACTCGTCGTCCACCGCGACCGTGCAGAACTCGAGCCCGACGAGCCGTGCAGCCTTCTCCACGCTGATGTTCGCGTGCTCCGACGCATAGACCACCCCGCCCGGCTTCCGGGTGCGTGCGGCGGCCAGCGCAGCGATGGTCGCGGTCGACGCGGTGTCCTCGATGTGGCCGTGCCAGCCGCGCGGCAGTCCGAGCAGCTGCGCGAGCCAGTCGAGAACGGTCACCTCGAGCTCCGTCCCCGCGGGCGACGCGAGCCACGTCATGTTGTTCACGTTCAGCGCGGCGATCAGGAGCTCGGCGAGGATGCCCGGTTCCGACCCCGTGTTCGCGAACCACGCGAAGAAGCGCGGATGGTTCCAGTGCGTCAGGCCCGGGAGGATCACCTCGTCGAGATCGCGCAGCAGCGCTTCGAATGGCTCGCCCTGTTCCGGGGGCGACTCCGGCAACCGGGCGCGCACCGCGCCCGGTTCGAGCTCGGCGGCGACCGGCAGCTCGCCCACGCGCTTCAGGTACGCGTCGACCCAGTCGGCGGCCTGGTCGAGATCGTCGCGGAACGTCATCGTTTCTTGCGCAGCTTTTCGATCTGCTTCCAAGTCCGCGTGTTCAGCACGTCGTCCTTCGTCAGCCACGCGCGGCGCGCCTGGCCGACGCCGAGCTCGACGTAGTCGAGGGCGGCACCTGGTGGCCGTCGGAATCGATCACGACCTTCAAGCCGGCCTCGCGGGCGGCCCGCGCATGGACGTCGCTGAGGTCGAGCCGGTCGGGCTGCGAGTTCAGCTCGATGAACGTCCCTGTCTCGAGCGCCTTCTCGATCACCCGCTCGAGATCGATCGGCGACGGCGGGCGCTTGCCGATCTTGCGACCGGTCGGGTGGCCGATGCAGTCGACGTACGGGCTCTCCATCGCCGCGAGGATCCGCTCGGTCGGGTTGTGGTCGAACCGCGAATGCGACGAGGCGACCACCCAGTCGCGGGTCGCAAGCTCAGCGTCGTCGACGTCGAGTGACCCGTCGGGCCGAATGTTGACCTCGATTCCCTTCAGAATGCGGAACGGAGCGACCAGCTCGTTGAGCGCGTCGATCGCCTCCGACTGGCGCTGCAGCAGGTCGCCGCGCAGACGTTGCGCGTGGTCGCAGATCGCGTAGTAGGTGTAGCCGCGTGCCTGCGCCGCCGCGACCATGTCCTCGAGCGTGTCCTTGCCATCGGACCACGTGGTGTGCGTGTGGAGATCGCCGCGGAGATCCGACAGCTCGATGAGCTGCGGCAACTCGCCGGCGCGCGCCGCCGCGAGCTCCCCGCCGTCCTCGCGCAGCTCCGGTGGGATCCAGTCGTAGCCGAGGAAGCGGTAGACATCCTCCTCGTGCGCAAAGCGATGCTCCTCGCCGGACTCAGCCTCGGTGACGGAGTACTCGGAGACCGAGTAGCCGCGTCGCACCGCGTCCTCGCGTAGCGCGACGTTGTGGTTCTTGGAGCCGGTGAAGTGCTGCAGCAGGTTGCCGTAGCTCTCCGGCGGCACGACACGAAGGTCGAACCGCAGGCCGTCGTGCGACACGACCGTCGCTTTCGTCGAGCCCCTGGCCGCAACGTCGACGACCCAGCGGAGCGAACAGAAGTAGTCGACGAGCACGACCGGATCGGTGGCGGTTGCGATGATGTCGAGGTCGCGCACGGTCTCGCGCATCCGGCGCGCCGAGCCGGCGAGCGAGACCTCGACGCAGGCCGGATGCTCGCGCAGCACCTCGACGACCGCACGCAGCTTCGGCAGCGTCGTGCCGAGCAGTGCCCGGCGCGGTCCCTCGGCCGCCTTCGGCTGCGCGAGCGCCGTCACGATCTTCTCCTCCGTCCCGGGGCCGATGCCGGCGTGACCGCGCAGCTCGTGCGCCTCGGCGGCAGCTTGCAAGCCGGCGACGGTCGTGATGCCGAGCTCTTGCCAGATTCGCCGCGCGGTCTTGGGGCCGAGGCCGGGCAGCCGCATGAAGACGGCGACCTCCGCCGGCACCTCCGCCTTCTTCTTCGTCAGCGCGTGGATCTCGCCGTCCTCGACCACCTGGACGATCTTGCCCTCGATCGTCGTCCCGATCCCTTGGAGCTGTTTCGCCTTGCCGTCGAGCGCGAGCTGCGCGACCGACGACGGCGTCTCGCGGATGCGCGCCGCCGCCCTCCGATAGGCACCGATCCGGAACCCGTCCGCGCCTTCGAGCTCCATCAGGTCGGCGAGCAAATCGAACTGCTCTGCCAGCAGTTCATTCCGCGGAAGTTCGGCCACGCAGCGATCATAGGCGCGCCGATGCGCGCGACCGTCTGCCTTCCGACCTACAACGAACGGGCGAATCTCGAGCCGATGCTGCTGGCGCTGCGCGACGTCCTGCGTGAGGGCGACCGCGTGCTCGTGATCGACGACAGCTCACCCGACGGCACCGGCGAAATCGCCGACCGCCTCGCCGCGGAGCTCGAATTCGTCGACGTCCTGCACCGCGGGCGCAAGGAGGGCCTGGGGCCGGCATACCTCGCGGGCTTCCGCCGCGCACTGGCGGACGGCGCCGAGCTGATCCTGGAGATGGACTGCGACTTCTCGCACAACCCGCAGGACGTCCGCCGCCTGATCGCCGCGGCCGAGAAAGGCGCCGACCTCGTGCTCGGCTCCCGCTACGTCCGGGGTGGGCACGTCGGCAACTGGGGGATTCTGCGGCGCGTGATCTCACGGGGCGCGTCCCTGTACACCGCGCTCTTCCTGCAGATGGGCGTGCATGACCCCACCGGTGGGTTCAAGTGCTTCCGCCGGCACGTGCTGGAGGAGCTGGACCTCGACGCGATCACGCCGCGCGGCTATGCGTTCCAGATCGAGACCACCTACCGGGTCAAGCAGGCCGGCTTCCGGGTGGTCGAGATCCCGATCACCTTCAACGACCGCACCGCGGGCCACTCGAAGATGAGCAAGGCGATCGTGCTGGAGGCCGTCTGGGCCGTGCCGCTCCTGCGGCTGCGTGGGTAGCCTGGGCCGTGTGCGCAGCGTCACCGACGAGACGTTCGACGCAGAGGTCCTGAGTGCGGCGAAGCCGGTCGTCGTCGACTTCTGGGCGCCGTGGTGCGGCCCCTGCAAGGCAATCGAGCCGTCACTCGACGAGCTGGCCGCCGCGAACGGCGGCGTGGAGTTCGTGAAGCTCGACATCGACCAGAACCGCCGCACGGCCGATCGCTTCGGCGTCCTGTCTCTGCCGACGGTGATGCTCTTCCAGGGCGGTGAGGCCCGCGAGACGGTGTACGGCGCGCGGTCGAAGAAGCACTTCCAGAAGAAGTTCGAGCCCTACTTCTGATCCAGGAAGTGCTCCCAGCCGGAGAGCTCGTACGGCTCGCCCGCGTGGAGCAGACCGACGCCTGCGCCGGGCAGGACGCTCCCGATCACCGGCAGCCCCTGCGCGTCGACGACGGCCGCCAGGAGCTCGAAGTCCTCGCCGAAGCCGAGGTCGGCAATGATCGCGCCGGTCGCGAGCGGAACGTCGTCGAGCTCGATCTCGACCCGGACTCCCGACCGGTGCGCGATGTGCCCGGCGTCGACCGCAAGCCCGTCGGAGATGTCGAGCAACGCATGCGCGCGGCGGGCGAGGAGGCGGCCTTCGCCGACGCGTAGCGGAGGGCGCACGTAGGAGCCGGCGCGAAACGCCGCCCCGGCGCCGCCGAGCGGCCCTGTCACGACCAGCAGGTCTCCCGGGCGGGCGCCGGCCCGTCCCGGGACACGCTCGCTGCGCCCGAGCGCCGTCACGGAGATGATCACCGTGCCCGCTGCCGTCGTGTCGCCGCCGACGACCGGGACGCCCGCCTCGGCGATCCCCTCGTACAGCGCGACCACATCGGCGGTCGCGGTTCGCGCGGGCACTGCCAGGGTCACGAGCAGAGCCTCGGGCGAGGCGCCGGAGGCTGCGAGGTCGCTCAGGTTGACCGCGGCCGCGCGGAACCCGAGCTCCCGCCAGCCGATCCAGTCGAGGCGGAAGTGCACACCCTCGACGAGCGCGTCCTGCGTGACCACGAGATCCTCGCCGAGCAGCGCCGCGTCGTGCTCGACGCCGACGATGAGCCCGCGGCGCTCGAGCTCCGCGAGCAGCCCGAGCTCACCGCTGTCCGAGAGCCGCGTCAACCGCCCTCCTCACGTTCGGATCGAGGGCTGCGCGAATCGTCGCCACACCGACAGCGCCCGCGGCGATGCAGTCGCCCGCGTTCAGAGCGTCGATGCCTCCGATGGCGACCACCGGAACACGCGCCACCGCGCAGATCGACCGGAGCCCGCCGACGCCGATCGGCGGTGCGGCGTCCGTCTTCGACGGTGTCGCCCACACCGGGCCGGCACCGAGATAATCGGCGTCCACAGCAACGGCCTCGTCGGGTGCGCCGACCGACCGGCCGAGCAAGAGCCCGTGGGAACGCGCTTCCTCCGCGCCCGGATCGTCCTGGCCGAGGTGAACGCCGTCCGCGCCGAGCGCGACCGCCGCGGCAACGTCGTCGTTGACGACGAAGGTGACACCGAGAGCGGCGAAGCCCGCGCCGCGGGCGACGATGTCGGCCGTCGATCCCTTGACGCGCAGCTGCACGACGGTTGCCCCGGCCACGACTGCCCGCCGTGCAGTCTCGAGGTCGGTCACGAGCGCGTGCACCTTCACGAGCTGCGTGCCCTCGCGTCGACGGTTGCCGGATCGAGCGCGGCGAGCGCGTCGTAGAGCGCCACATGGAACGAGCCCGGCCCGCTCGCCCGGCGCGCCGCATCCTCGCCCGCAACACCGAAGGCGACGAGCGCCTCGGCGGCCGCCTCGAGCGGGCGGTCACGATTGACCGCGAGGAAGCAGCCGGTGATCGCGGAGGACATGCAGCCGGTACCGGTGATCGCTGCCAGCAACGGATCGCCGTTCGCGATCGACACCACGGTCTCTCCGTCGGAGACATGATCGACCGGCCCGGTGACCGAGGCGACCAGGCCAAGCTGCGCCCCGGCCGCCCGCGCGAGCTCGGCTGCGTCATCGCCCGCAGCCATGGACTCGACGCCGCGCACCTCTGCTGCGACCCCGACCAGGGTCGCGACTTCACCGGCATTCCCGCGCAGCACGGTCACTTGCACCTCCTCGAGCAGCTGCTGGGCGGTAGCGGTGCGGTACGTCGTCGCCCCCGCCCCCACCGGGTCGAGGACGACCGGCACTCCCTGCTCGTTGGCTGCGCGTCCGGCAAGCACCATCGCCTCCACCCAGCTGGGCGAGAGCGTGCCGATGTTCAGGACCAGCGCGCCCGCGAGCGCGACCATCTCCTCGACCTCTTCGCGCGCGTGCGCCATCACCGGCAAGGCGCCCAGCGCCAGCGTCGCGTTCGCGGTCTCGTTCATCACGACGTAGTTCGTGATCTGGTGGACGAGCGGCTTCGTCTCGCGCAGCCGCCGCAGGGAGTCACCCGTTTGCATGCATTCCTTTCACGTTGAGGACGTCGACGGGGCCGTCGCCGGCACCGAGCTCTGCCAGGCCGTTGCGAACGGCTTCCGTCGCCACGGAAGCGGCCGCGCGCGCGGCGTCGGCGAGCGGCAGGCCACGGCCGAGAAGCGCGGCCAGCGTCGCGGAATGCGTGCAGCCGGCCCCGTGTGTCGCCGCGACGGCGAGCCGTTCCACCGGGATCGCGAGGTGGGCTCGTCCGTCGAAGAGATGATCGACGGCGTCATCGCCGTGACCGCCGGTGACGAGCGCGGCAGGCGCGCCGAGCGCCACGAGCCGCTCCGCGAGCTCCGCCCGGGTGCCGTCGCCCACGAGAGCACGCGCCTCGAGCAGGTTCGGCGTCACCACCGTGGAGAGCGGAAAGAGCAACGCAACGAGCGCCGCCACCGCGTCGTCCTCGAGCAGCGTGGCGCCCGAGGAGGCGACCAGCACCGGATCGACGACGAGGGGACCAGGGCGGTCGGCGAGGAACGCGGCAACGACCTCGATCACGCGCCGCGAATGGAGCATCCCCGTCTTCGCGGCGTCGACGCCGATGTCCGAGTACACCGCCTCGAGCTGCGCGACGACGAACGTCGCGGGCACCTCGTGCACGGCCGACACACCGGTCGTGTTCTGGGCGGTCAGCGCGACGATCACGGACATGCCGTGCGCGCCTGCGGCGGCGAACGCCTTCAGGTCGGCCTGGATGCCTGCGCCGCCGCCGCTGTCCGAGCCGGCGATCGTCAATGCTCTTGTGACCACCATCCTCCCTTCGCCGGTCCTAACCGGATCAGGTTCAACGGGTGTGTTCTCAGCCCCACTCGGGGCACCCCGGTCGCCCGAGGCTAGCATCGGCGAGGTGAGTGTCGACGTCCTGCGCTGGGAGGGGCTGCTCGAAGGTGAGGAGGTGGCGCACCTCGTCACCGAGCCGGAGCGCGCGGCGCGATTCGCCGAACTTCCGGACGAGCTCGATGCACGCGCTCGGACGGCGGTCGGGGTGCCACGGCTCTACGAGCATCAGCGCGCAGTGTGGGATGCGTCGCATCGCGGCGAGCACGTGCTGGTGACGACGGGCACCGCGTCGGGGAAGACGCTCGCCTTCAACCTGCCGGTGCTCGACGAGCTGGCACGGCAGCCGAAGAGCCGCGCGCTCTATCTCTACCCGACCAAGGCTCTCGCACAGGACCAGTTCCGCTCACTGTCCGCGCTCCGTGTCCCCGGGCTTCGACCCGCGATCTACGACGGCGACACACCGGCCGAGCAGCGCCGGCAGATCCGCAAGTGGGCGAACGTGATCCTCACCAATCCGGATCTGGTCCACGTCGGGCTCCTTCCGAATCACGACCGCTGGGGCGACGTGCTCTCGAACCTCCGCTACGTGATCGTCGACGAGGCGCACGTCTACCGTGGCGTCTTCGGTTCGCACGTCGCGAACGTTCTGCGCCGCCTGCGGCGGCTCGCGCGTGTCTACGGCGCCGAACCACAATTCGTGCTTGCGTCGGCGACCATCTCGAACCCGGGCGAGCTCGGCGCGGCGCTGCTCGGCGAGCCCGTGACCGTGATCGGTGACGACGCGGCGCCCCGCACCGAGCGCACGATCGTGCTCTGGAACCCGCCGCTCCATGACGACGAGCTCGGCCTGCGGGCTTCACCGCTCGCCGAAGCGGCGCGCCTGCAGGCGATGTTCGTCGATCGGGGCCTGCGCACGCTGACGTTCGCGAAGAGCCGCAAGGCCGCCGAGCTGATCCATCGCTTCACCGCCGAGCGGCTCGGCGACGACAGCTTCCTCTCGCCCTATCGCGCGGGCTACACGGCAGGCGAGCGCCGAGAGATCGAGCGGCGCCTCGCGGCCGGCGAGCTGCTCGGTGTCTCCGCGACGAACGCACTCGAGCTCGGCATCGACATCGGGCTGCTCGACGCAGTGATCTCCGTCGGCTTCCCCGGGACGATCGCCTCCCTGCGCCAGCAGTGGGGCCGTGCGGGGCGTCGCGGCAACGGGCTCGCGGTGCTCGTCGCGACCGAGGACGCACTCGACCAGTTCTTCATGCGCGAGCCCGAGAAGCTGCTCGGCCGGCGGGTCGAGGCCGCGATCCTGGACCACGCGAACCCTCGCGTCCTCGCCGGGCACGTGCGAGCCGCGGCGTACGAGGCTCCGCTCACCGACGCCGACGCGCTGACGCTCGGCCCCGAGGCGCTCCGGGCCGCCCGCGCCGATCCGGCGCTGAAGGAGACACCCGCCGGGATCGTCTGGGCGGGCAAGGACCATCCGGCCTCCCGTGTCCCTCTCCGCTCGACCGATCCCGACGCATTCACGGTCGTCGACGGCGCGACCGGCTCGGTGCTGGGTCTCGTCGAGCGCAGCCGCGCCTACACCACCGTCCACGAAGGCGCCGTCTACCTCCACCGCGGAGAGTCGTTCCTCGTTCGCGAGCTCGACCTGACCACGCTGCACGCCGTGGTCGAGCCGTTCGCGGGCAACTGGTACACGCAGGCGAAGAAGGAGACGACGACCCAGATCGTCGAGCCGCGCCGCATCGAGTGGCGGCTCGGCCTCGAGCTCGCGTTCGGAGAGATCGACGTGACGGAGCAGGTCGTCGGGTACGAGCGCAAGACGATCTCCGGCCAGGAGCGGATCGAGCTGGTCGCGCTCGACCTGCCCCCGACCACGTTCTCGACCGAGGCGGTCTGGTTCCTGCCCGAGCCGCGGCAACTCGCCGGGCTCGACGAGATGCCGAAGCTCCTCGGCACGCTGCACGCCGCCGAGCACGCGTTGATCGCGTTGCTGCCGCTCTGGGCGATGTGCGACCGCTGGGACATCGGCGGGCTCTCGACCAACATCCATCCACAGACCGGACGGCCGACGGTCTTCGTCTACGACGGTCATCCGGGCGGGATCGGGATCACCGAACGGGGCTTCGAGCAGTTCGAGGGCTGGGCGCGCGACACCGCCGCGCTGATCAGAGGCTGCCCCTGCCACGACGGCTGCCCGTCTTGTGTGCAGAGCCCCAAGTGCGGCAACCTCAACGACATGCTCGACAAGCACGGCGCGCTCACATTCCTCGAGCGGCTGCGCTGAGCCGGTGCCCCGCGCTCTCCTCCTGCACGGCGGCCCCGGCCTCCCCGACTATCTCGATCCGCTGCCGGAGGAGCTCGCGCCCCCGTTCGAGCTCGACCGCTACACGCAGGGGCGGCACTTCGACGTTCCGGCATTTGTCGACGAGGCGGTCGCGCACCTGCGTGACCCGTCCTGGATCGTCGGCCATTCGTGGGGCGGCTACCTGGCGCTGCAGGTGGCGGCGGCCGCACCCGAGCGACCGCTCGGTCTCGTCCTGATCGGCTCGCTGGGCGCGGTCGGCGACGGCGGCTGGGAGGCGGCCGGGCCGCGTCTCGTCTCGCGGCTCACGGACGAGGAGCGATCGCAGCTCGAGGTAGCCGCGCCCGGCGACGGCCTCGCCATCGTCTGGCCGGGCTATTTCTCCCGCCGCGAGCTCGCGCCGCCCTACCCCGGCTGGCAGACGGATCCCGAGGTGCTTGCCGCGATCCATGCGTGGGTGCAGGCGCACGGCGACGAACTGGCGCCGGCGCTCCGCGGTTTCGACCGGCCCGTCCTCATCCTGCACGGCACCTTCGATCACATCCCGCTCGAACCGCTCCAGGCGACCGCGGCTCTGCTGCCCGCCGCCGAGCTCCGTGTCCTCGATGGAATCGGCCACTTTCCCTGGCTCGAGCGCCCCGGGCTCGTGCACGACGCCGTTGTCGATTTCCTCGCATCCCGTTCGTCGTAGAAGCGATCACACCGAAGGAGGCGAACGTGAAATATGCACTGCTGATCTACTCGGAAGAGGCGCCCGATGCCTACGCAGAGCTCTCCGAAGCCGAGCAGAACGCGATCATGGGCGAGTACTTCGCGATCTCGGAGCTGCCTGCGACCTTCCACGGCGCGCAGCTTCAGCCGGCCACGACCGCGACCACCGTGCGGGTGGACGGCGGGAACACGCTGACGACCGACGGGCCGTTCGCCGAGACGAAGGAAGCGCTCGGCGGCTTCTATCTGATCGAAGCGGATGATCTGGATACGGCGCTCGAGATCGCCGCGCGCGTGCCTGCCGCCCGCCTGGGCGGCAGTGTCGAAGTCCGGCCGCTCGTGGAGCGCTGACACTGCTCGAGCAGGTCTTCCGCGACGAGTGGGGGCGCGTGCTCGCCTCGCTGATCGGCTTCCTCGGCGACTTCGATCTCGCCGAGGAAGCCGCGCAGGAGGCGTTCGCGATCGCTGCCGAGCGCTGGCCGCGCGACGGCATCCCGGACAATCCGGGCGCCTGGCTGCAGACGACGGCGCGCAACCGCGCGATCGACCGGATCAGGCGCGACCGCACCCTCGCCGTGAAGACCCAACTGCTCGACGTGCCGGAACTGGTTGACGACGACATGGAGGAGACGACCTTCGCCGACGAGCGCCTCGAGCTGATCTTCACGTGCTGTCACCCCGCGCTCGCGATCGACGCCCAGGTGGCGCTGACCCTGCGCACGCTCGGTGGGCTCACGACCGACGAGATCGCGCGAGCCTTTCTGGTGCCGGAGCCGACGATGGCGCAACGGCTCGTTCGGGCGAAGCGAAAGATCACCGCGGCAAGGATCCCGTTCCGCGTTCCACCGGCGCACCTGCTGCCCGAGCGCCTCGCCGCCGTTCTGGCCGTCGTGTACCTCATCTTCAACGAGGGCTACGGAGGTCGCGGCGATCTCGCAGCCGAAGCGATCAGGCTCGGCCGCGCGCTGGCCGAGCTGATGCCGGACGAGCCCGAGGCACGGGGGCTGCTCGCGCTCATGCTCCTCCACGACGCGCGCCGAGATGCGCGGCTGCGGGACGGCGAGCTCGTGCTGCTGCGAGACCAGGACCGGGCACTGTGGAATCGCGACCAGATCGAGGAGGGCCGCGTCACTCTCGACCGTGCGCTCGCCCTTCAGGGCCGCGGTCCGTATGTCGTTCAGGCTGCGATCGCCGCGCTGCATGCCGACGACCCGGTCGACTGGCCTCAGATCGCCGCGCTCTACGGCGAGCTCTTCCGCCTCACGGAGTCGCCCGTCGTCGAGCTGAACCGGGCGGTCGCCGTCGCGGAGGCCGACGGACCGCTCGCCGGCCTGGAGATCATCGACCGGCTCGAGCTCGACAACTACCACTACCTGCACGCCGCCCGGGCCGAGCTGCTGCGGCGGCTCGACCGTCCCCAGGAGGCGCGCCTCGCCTATACGCGGGCGCTCGAGCTCGCGCACGCTGAGCACGAGCGGAGATTCCTCGAACGGAAGCTCGCAACGCTCTAGAAGCCGCCAAGATACGGCGGTGAGCCTCGAGCGCATCAGGGACTTTCGCCGCAGCCTGGAGCGTGCGGCAGCCGAGCGGCGCGTGCCGACGGCGCACGGGATCGGCCTCTTCGCGGACTCCGCACCGAGCGTCTACGACGCGAACTACCTGTCGATCGAGGATTCGCGCGTCGACACGGAGGAGCTTGTCGCGGAGACGAATGGGGTGATGGAGCGCTTCCACCATCGCCGCGTGATCCTCGAGCGGGGCGATGACGCGCTGGCGGCGGCACTGGCCGGGCACGGGTACGTGCTCTCGACGCACCTCGTGTTCGCACACAACCGCGAGCCGGACCGGCGAGTCGACACGTCGATGGTGCGGGAGGTCGAGTTCGACCGGCTCGTGCCGGTCCGGACTGCGACGACGATTGCGGAACCGTGGGGCGACGAGGAGATCGCAGTCCAGTTGAACGACGCGAAGCGGCTGATCATGCGCGCAGTCTCGACGCGCTTCTTCGCAGCCATCGTCGACGATCGGGTCGCCGCATACTGCGAAGTCCGGAGCGACGGACACACTGCGCAGATCGAAGACGTCGAAGCCGTGACCGAGTACCGCGGCCGCGGCCTCGGTCGCGCGATCGTGCAGCACGCGCTCGACGAGGCCCGCCGCGCACACGACGTGGTCTTCCTCGAGGCGCTCGCGGACGACTGGCCGCGGCAGCTCTACGTCAAGCTCGGCTTCGACGCGGTCGACCAGCGCGACTTCCTGACGAGGTTCCCGCATCCACTGACCCGCCTGCGTCTGCGCACGCCGCGGCTCGAGCTGCGGCTGGCGACGGTCTTCGAGCTGCGACAGCTGTACCAGGTGGCGGAGGGAGGCATCCACGACCCGGAGTTCATGCCGTTCGAGACCGCCTGGACCGACGGCCTGAACGAGCCGGACTTCCTCGCCTACCACGCCGCGCAGCTCGGGGGATTCAGTCCCGAGAACTGGGAGCTCGGCCTGGTGGCCTTCCACGACAGCCGCCCGGTCGGTGTGCAGGCGCTGGCGGCGAAGTCGTTCACGAGCGACCGGTCGGTGTCGACGGGCTCGTGGCTCGGCCGGGCATTCCAGGGCCAGGGCCTCGGCACTGAGATGCGAGCCGCCGTGCTGACGCTCGCATTCGCCGGGCTCGGCGCGGTACGAGCCCGCTCCGGCGCGATCGAGGGGAACCGGCAGTCACTCGGCGTTTCTCGCAAGTTCGCCTACGAGCACACCGGCGTCGCAACGGTGAGCCCCCGCGGCATTCCGGTCGAACACGACAACCTCGAGCTCTCCCGTGAGCGTTTCAGCTCGCCGGTTCCGGTCGACCTGGTCGGCCTCGAAGGCTTGCTGCCGCTCTTCGGCACCTAGTAGGCTCGCGGCTCAAACGCTGGTGGACGAAGGAGGGCATGCCATGACGATGCGGCTGCCCCGCCCGCGGCACGGGGATCCCCAACAAACGACGGCCGAATTGCGCGAGCTCGCGGCGTCGATCCTGCAGGACGACGTCCAGACGCTCGCGCGCACGACCGCCTACCTACGGCGCTCGTACAGAGTGGTGTTCATCGGGTACATCGCGATGATGGTCTTCGGTGTTGCGGCGATCGCTGCCGCATTCGTGAAGGGCCTCACCGCAGGAACGATGGGGCAGGCGGCCGCGGCGATCGGCCTCGCCGGTCTGACGGTCGGCATCTTCATCGCGT
>CAWGLA010000010.1:0-194652 GCA_963823265.1 uncultured Thermoleophilia bacterium | reverse complement strand
CTGGACCGAGATGGGCCAGGGCGTGCACACCGTCCTGCGCCAGATCGCCTGCGAGGAGCTCGGCGTGCCCGCCGACCGGATCCGCGTGCTCGTCGACACCGAGCGCGAACTCGAGACCGGTCAGACGACTGCCTCCCGCGCGACCGTGCTCGGCGGCAACGCCGTCCTCGATGCCGCACGCAAGCTGCGTACGGCCCTCGAGGAGCACACCGTCGCGGAGCTTGCAGGGAAGGAGTTCCTCGGCGAGATCCTGATCGACTGGACGACCCCGAACGACGCCGCCGAGCCGATCACCCACCTGGCCTACGGCTGGGCGACGCAGGTCGTGCTGCTCGACCCCGAGGGCCGGATCGAGAAGGTGATCGCTGCGCACGACGTCGGCCGCGCGATCAACCCGACCCTCCTCGAGGGTCAGATCGAGGGCGCGGTGCACATGGGGCTCGGCCAGGCCCTCTCCGAGGAATACGTGGTCGCGGACGGCTTCCCCGTCACGCAGACGCTCAAGTCGCTCCACATCATCCCGCCCACCGGCATGCCGGACGTCGAGGTCGTGATGATCGAGGAGCCGCAGCCCGAAGGGCCGTTCGGCGCGAAAGGCGTCGGCGAGGCCGCGCTCGTCCCGACCGCCGCCGCGACGGCGGCAGCCCTGTACGCATTCGACGGGATCCACCGCAGAGAACTGCCGATGAAGGATTCCCCGGCGGCGCGCGCCGCGGTCCCCCACCTCGTTCCTCGCCGCGAGCAGGTGACGACATGACGGTCACGCTCGCCGGGGCGACCATCGTCGAGTCGCTCGACCCGGTGTCGGTCTCCCGCCGGCCGCTCGGGGTTGACGACGGACGGATCACAGCCGACGCGCCGCGCTCGCGCGGCACGCGCGACTGCTCCGGCTGCGTGATCGTCCCGGGCAACGTTTGCGCCCACACGCATCTGTATTCGGCGCTCGCGCGGGGCATGCCGTACCGGCTCGCGCCCCCCGAGGACTTCCTCCAGGTGCTCCAGCGGATCTGGTGGCGCCTCGATCGGGCGCTCGACCTGGACGGCGTGCGCGCGTCTGCGCTCGTGGGCGGCGCGGAGGCGCTGCTCGCCGGGACGACCACCGTGATCGACCACCACGCTTCGCCGAACGCCGTCGACGGGTCACTGGACGTGATCGCCGACGCCCTCGGCGGTCTCGGGCTGCGCAGCGTGCTGTGCTACGAGACGTCGGACCGGGACGGGCCGGACGTCACGCTCGCCGGGCTCGCCGAGAACCGCAGGTTCCTCGCCCGGCTCGACCAGGGCGAACTGCCGCTCGCCCGCGGCCTCGTCGGCGCGCATGCGTCTTTCACCCTCTCCGACGAGACGCTCGCCGCCTGCGTCGAGATCGCAGCCGACTTCGGTGTCGGCCTTCATGTCCATGCCGCAGAGGACGCGATCGACGTGCACGCAGTGGAGAGGCTTGCGGCCGCGCACGGTCTCGACGAGCGCACGCTGCTCGCGCACGGCGTCCATCTCGACGAGCACGAGACGGCGCTCGTCACCGGATCGAACGCCTGGCTCGCGCACAACGCGCGCTCGAACATGAACAACTCCGTCGGGCGGGCTCACGTCGCGGACTACGACGGCCGACTGCCGCTGGGAACCGACGGGATCGGCTCCGACATGTTCGAGGAGTCGCACGCTGCGTACTTCCGGCTGCGCGAGGACGATGGAGGAGCGTCCGCGTCGTGGCCCCTCGCGCGCCTGGCCGACGGGGCGCGACTCGCGGGCCAGATCTTCGGCGACTCGCAGCTCGGAACGCTGGCGCCCGGTGCGCCCGCCGACCTCGTCGTCCTCGACTACGACGCTCCCACCCCGCTCGACGCGCAGAGCTTCGCCGGTCACTGGGCGTTCGGGCTGGGCGCGCGCTTCGTGCGCGACGTGATGGTCGCCGGCGACTGGGTCGTCCTCGACCGGAAGCTGGTGCACACCGATGCGCCGCAGCTCGCGCACGACGCCCGCCGCGAGGCGGAGCGGCTCTGGCGGCGCCTCGACGAGTTGGGCCCCCACACCTTCGAGCCGAAAGGAGGCCGTCGGTGGCAGACCACGGCCGCATAGCCCTCTATCTGCAGGACAAGCATCCGATCCGCGACGGCATGCACTACGCGCAGGTCGCCGAGACGTGCGGATTCGAAGCGGTGTGGCAGGCGGAGAGCCGCCTCGTCCGGGAAGCCACCGTGCCGATGGCAGCCTATGCGGCGGTCACCGAGCGCATCCAGCTCGGCTCCGGCGTCGTCAACAACTGGACGCGCAACGTCGGTCTCCTCGCGGCCACCTTCTCGACGCTCGACGACCTGGCACCGGGGCGCATCAAGCTCGGGATCGGCGCGTGGTGGGATCCGCTCGCGGCCAAGGTCGGTATCACGCGCCGCAAGCCGTTGACCGCGATGCGCGAGACGGTCGAGGCGGTGCGCAGGCTGCTGGCGCTCGAACGTGTCACCTACCACGGCGAGTTCGTCGATCTCGACGACGTCGAGATCGACATCGTGCACGGCGACCGGTCGCCGAAGCAGGTGCCGATCTACATCGGGGCGACCGCCATGAAGATGATGGAGCTCGCCGGTGAGATCGCCGACGGTGTCGTGCTCAACTATCTGGTCGGCCCGGCCTACAACACCGACGCGATGGAGCATCTCGCGATCGGCGCCGAACGCGCCGGACGCAGCCTCGACGAGGTCGACCGGCCGCAGCTGATCGTCTGCTCTCTCGACGACGACCGTTCGCTTGCGCTCGACCGCGCCCGCGAGCTCGTGACGCAGTATCTCGGGCAGCAGCCGCACATCATGAAGGCGAGCGGCGTGGCGCCCGAGCTGCTCGAGGAGATCGGCGCGATCCTCACCTGGCCCGCGACGCACGAGCAGATCGAGCGCGCGATGGGGCTCGTTCCCGACGAGGTCGTCCAGCTGATCACCGCCTCGGGGACGGCGGAAGAATGTCGCGCCAAGGTGGACGAATACATCGACGCCGGCTGCACATGCCCTGTGCTCTATCCGCTCGGCGACGACGTCGAAGCGATGATCGAGGCATTCGCGGCGGTGCACGCGTGACCGAAGCACTGCAGCCGCGGACACTCGGCGAGGCGCTGGCCCTGCGCTCGGCGCACCCCGAGGCGACCGTCGTGGCGGGCGGGACCGATCTGATGGTCGGCGTCAACTTCGGCCGCGCGGAACCGTCGTGCCTGCTCGATCTGTCACGGATCGACGAGCTGACGGCCTGGGCCCGCGACGAGAGCAGCATCTCGATCGGCGCGGGTGTGACATTCGCGCGGATCACCGACGAGCTCGACGACCTGACCGCGCTGTCCGAGGCGGCCGGGACGGTCGGATCGCCGCAGATCAGGAACCGCGCAACGCTCGGAGGGAACATCGTGACGGCGTCGCCGGCAGGCGACGGCATCGCAGCGCTCGCCGCCTACGACGCGTCGATCGTCGTGGCACGTCACGGGGAGAGCGACCGACGCGTTCCGTGGGAGCAGTTCTTCCTCGGCCCGAAGCAGACCGCGCTGGCGGCTGACGAGCTCGTCGTCGCAGCCGAGTGGGAGCCGATCGAAGGCCCCGGCACCTTCGCAAAGATCGGGCCGCGGAGCGCGATGGTGATCGCGGTCGCGAGCGTCTGTGTCCAGCTCGACGAGCCGGCCCACGACGTCCGCATCGCGCTCGGCTCCGTCGGGCCGACGGTGCTCCGCGCCACCCGGGCGGAGCAGCTCTTCACGCAGCTCGACTGGGACGATCCCGGCGAGCACGCGCTGCGGGAGGCGGGCGCACTTGCGGCGGCGGACGCACACCCGATCGACGATCTACGCGGCTCTGCCGCCTACCGGCGGCAGGCCGTCGAGGTGCTCGTCCGGCGCGCGCTCTCGTGGACGCTCGCCGCCAGGACGCGGGTCGCGGCATGATCGTCCGCCTCACCGTCGACGGATCGCCGCGCATCGCAGACGTCGATCCCTCGCTCAGCCTGTCCACCCTCCTTCGTGACGAGCTTGGTGTGATCTCGGTCAAGAACGGCTGCGAACAGGGCGAGTGCGGCTCCTGCACGGTGTGGCTCGACAACGAGCTCGTCTGTGCCTGCCTCGTTCCCGCGGCGCAGCTCGACGGTGCGTCCGTTCGCACAGCCGCGTCCTTGGCCAACGGCGCCCTCGACCCGCTGCAGGAGGCATTCCTCGATGCCGGCGCGGTCCAGTGCGGGTACTGCATCCCCGGTTTCGTCGTCACGGTCGCCGACCTGCTCGAGCGCGACCCACATCCGTCCGAGCACGCGTTGCGCGAAGCGCTCTCCGGCAACGTCTGCCGGTGCACCGGCTACCGGAAGATCTTCGACGCGGTACGGCTCGCAGAAGGGCGGCGCTCGTGACCGCCGTCACGCGTCAGCCCGGCCGCGTCGGTGAGAGTGCGCGCAGAATCGACGGCGCGCCGAAGACCACCGGCGAGTACGTCTACGCCGGCGACCTCTCGGCGCCCGGAATGCTCTGGGGTGTCACGCTGCGGAGCCCCCACGCCGCGGCGCGGATCCGGAGCATCGACGTCTCTGCGGCGCTCACCGCCCCGGGCGTCCACGCCGTCCTCACCGCAGCCGACGTCCCGGGGCGGCCGACCTTCGGCCTCGAGATCGCTGACCAGCCCGTGCTCGCTGGCGACGAGGTCCGGTACGAAGGCGAGGCGGTCGCGCTGGTTGCCGCCGACCGCGTCGATCGCGCCCGTGCTGCCCTGCGTCTGATCCGCGTCGACTACGAATTGCTCGAGCCGCTCGCGGACATGGAGCTCGCCCTCGACCCGCAGATGCGCCGGCTGCACGAGTTCGGCAACGTGCTACGGCACGTCCACATCGCTCGCGGCGACGTCGAGGCAGCGGAGGCGGACGTGTGGGTCAGCGGTTTCTACGAGACTGGGATGCAGGATCAGGCGCCGCTCGGCACCGAGGGCGGGCTGGCAGTTCCGGCCGGCGACGGCGGGATCGATCTCTTCGTCGCGACCCAGTGGCTGCACGTCGACCGCCAGCAGATCGCGCCGTGCCTCGACCTGCCGGAGGAGCTCGTGCGGGTGACGCTCGCCGGTGTCGGCGGCGCCTTCGGCGCGCGCGAGGACGTCAGCGTCCAGATTCACGCTTGCCTGCTCGCGCTGCGCACCGGGCTGCCGGTCAAGATGACCTACGGGCGCGAGGAGTCCTTCCACGGGCACGTCCACCGCCATCCGTCGCGCATCTGGATCCGCTACGGCGCGAACCGCGACGGCAAGCTCGTCGCCGCGGACGTGCGCCTGCTGCTCGACGGCGGCGCCTACGCGTCCTCGTCGCCGGCGGTGCTCGCGAACGCGTCCACCTTCGCCGCCGGCCCGTACGAGGTCCCGAACGTGCGCATCGAGGGCACCGTCGTCTACACCAACAACCCGCCCTGCGGCGCCATGCGCGGCTTCGGCGCGCCGCAGGTCTGCTTCGCGCACGAGTCGGCGATGGACCAGCTCGCCGACGCGCTCAGGCTGAGCCCGCTCGAACTGCGGCTCCGCAACGTGGTCTCCCACGGCTCCGTGCTCCCGACGGGTCAGGTGCTGACCGGAAGTGCACCGGTGCGCGAGGTGATCGAACGCTGCCGCGCGATCCCGCTGCCGCCACGTGAACAGCCGCACGGACGCGACGCGTTCGACTACCCGGGCGGCGCCGGTCAGCGTGAACCGCGGCGAGCACATCCGGCGCGGAGTCGGCTTCGCGGTCGGATTCAAGAACGTCGCCTACAGCGAAGGATTCGATGACGCGGCCGAGGCGACCGTGATCCTCTCCGACGGTCCGGGCGGCCCGGTCGCGGCGGTCAAGACGGCAGCGGTCGACTACGGCCAGGGCCTCTACACGGTGCTGGCGCAGATCGTGCGCACCGAGCTCGGGGTCGACGACGTGATCGTCCACCCGGCATCGACGGAGACGGGCTCTGCCGGGTCGACGTCCGCTTCACGGCAGACGACGATGACCGGCGGCGCCGTGCTCGAGGCGTGCCGGGCGGTGCGCGCAGAGCTCGCCGAACGCGGCGGCGACCTGGCCGGCGGAGCGATCAGCTGCACGCGCGAGTTTCACCATCGGCCCACCGACCGGTTCGACGCCGAGGGTCAGGGCGACATCCATGTGAGCTTCGCCTTCACGGCGCAGCGCGCCGTGGTCGACGTCGACACCGAGCTCGGCCTCGTGCGGGTCGTCCAGATCGCAGCAGCCCAGGACGTCGGCCACACGATCAACCCGCTCGGCGCCGAAGGGCAGGTCGAAGGGGGCACCGCGCAGGGGATCGGCTTCGCGTTGATGGAGGAGATCCAGGTCGAGGACGGGCTGATCAGGAACGCCTCGTTCACCGACTACCTGGTGCCGACCGCCCTGGATGTCCCGCCGATCGTGGTGGAGTTCATCGAGCACCCGGAGCCCGGAGCGCCGTACGGCGTGAAGGGCATCGGAGAGCTGCCCACTGTGGTCGCGGCACCGGCGATCGTCGCAGCGCTACGGCATGCGACCGGGCGTCCGTTGAACCGGCTGCCGGTGCGGCCGGACGACCTCCTCGGGCTGCGCGCCGGCTCGAAGCGACCCCGCGCCGTCGTGCCAGAAGTGCCCGGACAGCAGCCGATCCCCGAATACGCAGGTCTCGAACTCGGACAGCAAGAGCTGATGAAAGGACTGGAGTAATGGAAACCGCCACACCAGCACGGATCGACCGGCGCTCGCTCATCGGTCGCGACTACATCGAGACGCTCGACTGGAGCGTCGACGAGCTCGACGAGGCGATCGCGGTCGCGGCAGAGCTCAAGGAAGCCCGGCGCAACGGGAAGCCGACCCGCCTCCTGGTCGACAAGACCATCTACTTGCTCTTCCTCGACAAGTCGACCCGCACGCGGAACGCGTTCGAGACCGGCATGACGCAGCTCGGAGGGCATGCGATCTTCCTCGACGCCGACAAGACACAGGTCTCGCACGGCGAGACACCCCAGGACACGGCGAACACGCTCTCGCGCTTCGGTGAGGGGATAGCGATCCGGCACGACCTCGCGCCGTACGAAGGCAACCTCTGGATGCGCGAGGTCGCAAAGCACGCGACGATCCCGCTGATCAACATGCAGTGCGACGTCGACCACCCGACGCAGACGATCGCCGACCTGATGACGCTGCGGGAGCAG
Source organism: uncultured Thermoleophilia bacterium (assembly GCA_963823265.1). Classification (GTDB taxonomy): domain Bacteria; phylum Actinomycetota; class Thermoleophilia; order Gaiellales; family Gaiellaceae; genus PALSA-600. The sequence goes on along the minus strand of CAWGLA010000010.1, from coordinate 187,492 downwards.
CGCGGCGGCGACCTCCGGGGGCTGAAGGTCGCGATGACCTGGGCGTTCGCCCCGTCGTACGCCCGCCCGCTCTCGGTGCCGCAGGGCGTCGCGACGCTCTTCCCACGCTTCGGGATGGATGTCGTGCTCGCACATCCGCCGGGGTTCGAGTTGATGCCCGAGGTGCTCGAGGCCGCACAGGCGGCAGCCGCCGCGGGCGGCGGCTCGGTCACCTTCGCGCCGAGCATGGAGGAGGCCTTCGAGGGTGCCGACGTCGTCTACCCGAAGTCATGGGGACGGCTCGATGCATTCGGCGAAGGCTCGACCGCGCTCGCCGAGTCGGCCGACCATGCCGACTGGATCTGCGACGAGCGCAAGCTCGCGCTCGCAAGTCCGGAAGTCCTGTACATGCACTGCCTGCCGGCCGACCGCGGCCGCGAAGTGACGGACGCCGTGATCGACGGCCCGCACTCGATCGTCTGGGACGAGGCGGAGAACCGCATGCACACCGCCAAGGCCCTGATGGCCCTGACGATGGGCGGGTACGCGTAAGGAGTCTCGAGCTCCGGGAGCCTGGTTCGTTTCGACGGCCGAACCAGGCTCCCGTGTGATCTCAGGCGCGTCGTCGACCTGATCTGATGCAGTGATGCAGCTGCGCGGAGTAGTGCTCGTCGAGGGCACGAGCGACCGCCGCGCCGTCGAGACGCTTGCGCGTCGTCGTGGCCGCGACCTCGAGTCCGAGGGCGTCGCCGTCGTGCCGATGGGCGGCTACGGCAACCTCCCACGCCTCCTCGGGCAGTACCGCGACGTCCGACTGGCGGGGCTCTATGACATCGGCGAGGAGCGGCATTTCCTGCGTGCGTTGGGGTGCGACGACCGTGGCGAGCTCGAGCGCGTCGGGTTCTACGCCTGCGAGCGCGACCTCGAGGACGAGCTGACGCGGGCGCTGGGGCCGGAGCGAATGGAGCGCGTGTTCGTGGAGCAGGGCGAGCTGCGCGCGTTCCGGACCTACCAGAAGCAGCCCGCGCACCGCGCCCGGCCGCTCGAGGAACAGCTGCACGGCTTCATGTGGAACCGCAAACAGAAGTACGCCGTGCTCTTGGTGGAGGCACTCGACCTCGAGCGCGTCCCGCGACCACTCGACCGTGTCCTGGCGCACTTCTAGCTCGGCGCCCGTGCACGAGCGCTCGCGAGCTTCGCAAGACAGGTACCTGGTACCTCAGGTACCAGGTACCGCGAGCACGGCGCGGGCCTGCTCCACCTCGGCTTCGTTCACGAGGACGACGAGGACGTCCGGGGCCTGGCCGCCCCAGATCGCCGTCGTGGTGTTCACGTCCGGGAGCGTCTCGAGCGCGCACTTGATGCCGCCGGCGCGGAGCCGCTCACAGATCTCCTCACCCTCGGTCTCGTCCTGCACCACCATGAAGCGACAAGGCACATCCATTCGCACGACACTATCCAAGACCGCTCCCGGGCTCGACACGCAACGGCGCCGAGCCCGGGGAGCGAAGGGGTCAGCCGAGACGCGTCACGGCAGGTAGTACATCGGGTTCGGCAGCTTGAACGTCTGATCCGCAAACCCGCCGGTCAGGTCGCTGAACTGGTCGCCGAAGTTGGCGACGAGGTCGTAGCCCAGCGACTCGATGTGAGCCCGGGTCAGCGACTTGTACTGGATCGTCGTGCACGACGGCGCGCACGGGCTGAGCCACGTGTCGACCGTGTAGTCCTTCAGATACACCTTGCTGCTCTGCACGTCGTAGCCCTCGTTGGTGAGGTTCGCGATCGTGCCTGCCCGTTGAGTCTCTGGGCGACCGGTCAGGAAGAAGACCCTGTAGCCACGCGACTCCGCGAAGTGCTCGAGGTCCACCATGTGCGGCACGGCATGGAACACACCGCTGTTCACGAACACCGCGTTCGTGGCCGGGTTGTAGACGAAGCCGCTGTAGATCTCGTAGCTGTATGTGTTCAGAGTCGTGTCGTCGATGTCGAACACAACCGCCTTCGTGTTCAGATTGAGGTTGCCACGAGTGAAGATCGGCCTCTGCAGATAGTTCTCGGCGCCGTCGACGATGCCACCCACCTCGTTGGCGTACGCGCCGGTCGGCGAGAACGTGTGGATCGCCGAGCTGTCGATCGGATTGACGCGACTCGGATCGATCATGTCGCCGTAGTACCCTTTGATCGCCGTCTTCACCTGGTCGATGTTCTGGATCTGATCGGCGCTCGTCGGGTTGGCCGGCGGCGGGGCCACGGCGTCGCGGATCAAGCCGACCGCGGAGCCCGGCAATGCGAGGATCACGATGACGGCCGCCGCGACCGCCGCGAGGACGGCCGTGCGCACGAAGCGCCTACGGCGCACTGCTGTTGGTGTCACTGGAGCCACCTCCCCTAGCTCGAACTGTGAACCTCTACCGTTGCACTTGCCGGGGAGCGCTGCAACCGGGAACCGTCGGCCTACTGCAGCACGCTGACGAGCACGGTGCGCGTGCGCGGACCGTCGAGCTCGCAGAAGAAGATGCCCTGCCAGGTGCCGAGCGCCAGCTCGCCGTCGCGGAGCGGAATCACGACCTGCGGCCCCATCAGAGCTGCACGAATGTGCGAGGGAGCATTCTCCTCGCCCTCCTCGATGTGCTGCCAGCCCCAACCCTCCGGAGCGATCCGCTCGAGCGCCATCTCGAAGTCGCGGGCGACCATCGGGTCGGCGTGCTCGTTGATCGTGAGGCCCGCCGTGGTGTGCGGGACATAGACGAGCACGGCCGCACCGGAGGCCCCTTGAACGGCGTTCCGGACCTGGGCCGTGATGTCGAGCAGCTGCGTGTGGCGCTCGGTCTCGATCCTCAGCGTGTGCACGGGGCCGTATCCTAGGGACCGGTGACTCCCGAGCCCCGCGAGATCGAAGCATTCCGGGACCGGGCGGACCGGTTCGTCGCCGACATCGACGAGGAGTACTACCTCCACTTCGCCGGGCTGAAGGACACGCTCGACGTCGAGCAGGTCTACGAGCGGTACGAGGAGCTGACCCGGCTCGAAACCGCACAGCGGATGGAAGGCGCCCCCGTCGAACTGTGGCGGTTCGCCTGCGAAGGCTTCCTCGGCAACCTGACGCGCGAGCACCAGTCGCGCATGGCGAAGGTCGAGGCCGAGCTCGAAGCGACGGTCGACGGCGCGACCCACCCCTATCGGATGCTGCGGGTCGTGATGTCGAACGAGCCCGACCGCGACAAGCGCGAGCGGCTCGAAGCGACACGCCTGCGACTGCTCGACGAGCACCTGAACCCGGTCTATCTCGACGCAATCGAGATCGACCGCGAGGCCGTGCATGCGCTCGGCTCGGAGAACTACTACGAGCTCTACAAGCGCTTCGGCTTCCGCCTCGACGAGCTCCGCGACGAGTGCAGCGCTCTGCTGGACGACACCGAGAAGCTTTGGGAGCGCGAGGGCGAGCGCCTCTTCCGCTCCCGGCTCGGCATCGGGCTCTCCGACGCGCGTCCCTGGGACGTAGCGCGCCTCTTCCGGGCTCCGGAGCTCGACCAGCTCTATCCGCCGGACCGGATGCTGCCGGCACTCGAGGCGACGCTGACCGACCTCGGCGTCGACCTCCGCTCGCAGGCGAACGTCCATCTCGACCTCGAGTCACGCCCGTCGAAGACGCCGCGCGCGTTCTGCGCGCCGATCGAGGTCCCGGGCAAGGTGATGCTCGTCATCCAGCCGATCGGCGGCAAGGACGACTGGGAGGCGCTTTTCCACGAAGCCGGCCACACCGAGCACTACGCCCATACGAGCGCATCGCTGCCGGTGGAGGCGAAGCGCCTTGGCGACATGGCGGTCACCGAGGGCTGGGCGATGCTGATGCAGCACCTCGTGACCGAGCCCGCCTGGCTGAACCGAAGGCTCGACGTGCCGCGGCCGGCCGAGCTCGCGCACGACGGCGCCGTCTCCCTCCTCTATTTCGTCCGCCGCTACGCCGCCAAGCTGATCTACGAAATCGAGTTCTTCCAGTCGGAGGACGTCAAGACGATGCGCCCGCGTTACGCAGAGATCCTCGGCGATGCCCTGAAGCTGCCGGTCAACCCCGAGAGCTATCTGGACGACATCGACGGCAGCTTCTACGTCACCGGCTATCTCCGGTCGTGGGCCTTCGAGGCGCAACTGCGCGAGTTTCTGCGGAGCGAGCTCGGCAACGACTGGTTCGCCAAACGCGACGCGGGCGACCTGCTGCGCGAGCTCTGGTCACTCGGGCAGGGCCCGACCGCGGACGAGCTGCTCAAGGACGTCACGGGAGCGACGCTCGAGATGGCGTCGGTCGGCGACCGCATCCGCGAGGGGCTCGGCGGCTGATCCGTGGAAACTCCGAGGTAGCAACGACCCCGTGCATCTAGCGTGAGCAGGGCCGATGTTCGGCCTCGACCAATGGCTCATGCAGTTCTCGGACGGCACGACCCTCGCGATCGTGCTCGTCGTCGCCGTGCTCCTCGGCCTGCGGCACGCGAGCGACCCCGACCATCTCACCGCAGTGACGACACTCGTCACGAACGACCGTGGCGGCGCGACTCGCCTCGGCCTCACCTGGGGGCTCGGCCACGCCTCGTCGCTGCTCGTCTTCGGCGTGCCGATCGTGCTGTGGGAGGCCTACCTGCCCGCGGCCGTCGAGCAGGGAGCCGAGGTGACGATCGGGCTCGTGATCGTCGCGCTCGCCCTGTGGCTTCTCTGGCGCTGGCGGCACGGCGCCTTCGCCCACGCCCACACGCATCTGAAGGTCCCGCCGCGGCGCACCCCGTGGCAGGCCTTCGGAATCGGGCTCGTGCATGGAGTCGGCGGCAGCGGTGGTGTCGGCGTGCTGCTGCTCGGGGCGATCTCGAGCCAGGCGGTGGCCCTCACGGCCCTCGTCCTCTTCGCCGGCTGCACGGCGATTTCGATGGCGGTGCTCTCGGCCGGGCTGGGGCACGTCTTGAGCCGGCGACGGGCCCAGGCCGCCCTCGGCAGGGTCGTGCCGGCGTTCGGAGCGTTCGGGCTCTGCTTCGGCGCCTGGTACGCACTCGGCGCCCTGGCGGTCGTCCCGCACGTGTTCTGATTCTTCTTGCCGCCCTCCAGGTTCTAGGCTTGTCGGGCCGCCGATGACGTCCGCGTTCGAACAGCTCTCCGACGAGGCGCTCCTGGCGCAGATGGCAGACGGCGACGAGCTGGCCCTCGCCGAGCTCTACGACCGCTTCGGCCGCATCGCCTACGGGCTCGCGGTGAAGGTCCTGCGCGACCAGGCGCTCGCCGAGGATGCCGTGCAGGATGCGTTCCTCGGCGCGTGGCGAACCGCCGCCGCGTTCGACTCCACGCGTGGCACGGCCTCCACGTGGCTGATGACGCTCGTGCACCGCCGTGCCGTCGACCTCGTCCGGCGCGAGGACCGGCGCAGGACCGACGTGCTCGACGATGCGCCGATCGCCTCGGGGGAGACGACGGACGAGCAGGCGGTCGTCCGCGAGGAGCGCCGCCGGGTCCAGGCGGCTCTCGCGAGGCTGCCGGCCGACCAGCGCGAGGCCCTCGAGCTCGCCTACTACGGCGGCCTGACGCAGTCCGAGCTCGCGGAACGGCTCGGCGTTCCGCTCGGCACGGTCAAGAGCCGGATGTTCGCCGGGCTCGGCAAGCTCCGCGACCTGCTCGCGGAATGAGCTTCGTCGAGACCGTGCAGCGGGCGCTGGACTCCCTGCCGCCGCCGCTCCAGGCGGCGCTCGAGAACGTCGCCGTGGTCGTCGAGGAGGAGGATCCGGACGATCCGGACCTCTTCGGCCTCTGGGAGTCGGCCGAATTCATGCCCGACAAGATCACCATCTTCCGCAAGCCGCTCCAGGAGACGTTTCCGGATCCGCAGGAACTGGAAGAGGAGATCAGGATCACTGTCCTCCACGAGCTGGCGCACTACTTCGGGATCGACGAGGACCGGCTGGACGAGCTCGGATACTCGTAGGAATATCGAGGTAGGCCCCGGCGTTTTACTGGGATATGCGAACGCTGAGCGACATCAGACAGGAGATCGATCATCTCTCCGAGCGCCGGGTTGACGTGATGCGCGCGCTCTCCGAGGGGTACGACGCGACGCTGAAGGCGGAGCATCTCGACCTCGAGGAGCGGATCGCGCAGCTCTGGGAAGAGCAGCGCCACGCACGCGCCATGCTCCGGCACGGCGACCGTGATCTGATCATCCAGAGAGCCCGCCAGGATGAGCGGCTCTCCCGCGCCGCCTGAGGCGGCCGCCCTCACATCGTGAGGCGCCCCCGGAAGGCCGGGGGGCGCCTCAGGAGACGGTGACCGTCAGCCTGAGGGCGTTGTCGGCGCCGAGCGTCTGAAGCCCCATGTCGGCGGACGACTGGACGTTCGTCGCCCGGAGGACATAGACACCGCGCTTCGCGAACACGATCGTCCGCTGGGTCCCGGTGTGCAGCGTCGGGTCGCCGAGCACAAGGCGCGGGCCTTTCACCTGCACGAGCACGAAGTCCATCGGGCACGAGACCCGGAGCGTGATCTTGTCGCCTTTCTTGAGCTTCAGGACAGTCGCCGGGCCGTGGGCATGTGCGGCCTGCCAGATGTGGCAGCCGCTCACGGTATGGACGATCGCGAGCTGCACCGTCTTCGACGGGGCGGCGACGGCGAACACGGCGGCGACGAGAGCCAGAAGCTTCATGGCCACACCGTAGAACGCCGCAAGGCCCGCGGAATCGGTAAATACCCGTTGTGCTGGAGCGGTGGACCCGAGGTGTCGTGCGCTTCCGCGCCCTCGTGCTCGTCGCCTGGCTCGCGGTGCTCGTCCTCGGGATCCTCGCCTCGTCACGGCTCTCGCCGCTGCTTGCCAACTCGTTCTCGGTGCCGGGCACGGGCTCCGAGCAGGCCCGGCAGATCCTGCAAGCGCGGTTCGGAGAGCGGCCCGACGGAACCTTCACCGTCGTCTTCCGGACGCGCAGCAAGGAGGGCCTCGCCGCCCGCGTCGCCCGGGCGGCACGGGTCGTTCCGACCGGGCACGCCGGTGCGCTCCGGTCGGCGGGCGGGATCGTCTTCGCGGACGTGCGCACCTCGCTCGACCTCCAGCACGCGAAGCGTTACACGAAGGCGTTGCGCGGGTCGCTGCGGGGCACGCCGGAGGCGCTCGTCACGGGGCAACCGGCGGTCCAGGCCGACCTCGACCCGATTTTCACCGCCGATCTCCACCGCGGCGAGGCGATCGCCGTCCCGCTGACGTTGCTCGTGCTGCTCGCAGTCTTCGGCGTCTCGCTCGCCGTCGCCATTCCGTTCCTCGTCGCCGGCTGCACGATCGCCGCAACGCTCGGCCTGCTCTACCTCGTCGCCCACGAGGTGTCGATGGTCGCGTACGTCCGGAACCTCGTCGAGCTGATCGGCCTCGGCCTCGCGGTGGACTATTCGCTGCTCGTCGTCCATCGCTATCGCGAGGAGCTCCGGCACGGCCTGACCTCAGACGCGGCGGTCGTGCGCACCGCCGCGACCGCAGGCCGGGCGGTCGCATTCTCGGGCGGCGCGGTCGCCATCGGGCTCGGGCTCCTCCTCGTCGTGCCGGTGCCGTTCATCCGCTCGATGGGAATCGCCGGTCTCCTGATCCCGGTCGTCTCGGTCGCGGCCGCGCTGACGCTACAGCCGGCCCTCCTCTCCCTGCTCGGCCACCGCCTCGCCGGTCCTGCGCGCGGCGGCGCCTTCTGGGGCCGCTTTGCGCGGACGATCATGAGGCGACCGCGCACCTTCCTCATCGCGGGTTCACTGGTGCTGGTCGCGCTGGCGCTGCCGGCCGTGACGCTGGAGCTCACCCCCGGCTCGCTCACGGGGATCCCGTCGTCGACCGAATCGGTCCGCGGCTACGACGCGCTGCGGGATGCCCTCGGCGGCGGCCTCGTCACACCGACCCACGTCGTGATCGTCGACGGCGGGGCGGCCGCCACCGAGCGCCTCGTGGCGGAGCTCGCCAACGAACCGGAAACGCTCCTCGTCGCCCGCGGGAAGCACCCGCCCTACGTCGCCGCGGGTGGGCGGTACCGGCAGGTGATCGTGGCGAACCGTCACGAATGGGGCGCCGCCGCGACGCGGAGGTATGTCGAGCGGCTGCGTTCCCGGTGGATCCCGTCGGCGCGCTTCCCGGCCGGCGCACGCGTCTACGCGGGCGGCGCGCCGCCGCAGGGGGTCGACTTCATCTCACGCACCTACCAGGCAGTGCCGTGGCTCGTGCTCTGCGTGCTCGTGCTCACGTACCTCGTGCTGCTGCGGGCATTCCGCTCCGCGGTGATCCCGCTGAAGGCGCTCGTCCTCAACACGCTCTCGGTCGCCGCGACCTTCGGCGTGCTCGCGCTCGTCTTCGACCGCCCGATCGAGGCGTGGATCCCGGTGTTTCTCTTCGCCGCACTGTTCGGGCTGTCGATGGACTACGAAGTGTTCATCGTCTCGCGCATTCGCGAGGCGCACGACGCCGGTGAGGACGACACGGCGGCCGTCTCGCACGGCCTGCAGCAAACCGGGGGAATCGTCACGGCGGCCGCGGCGATCATGGTCGCCGCGTTCCTGGGCTTCGCGGTCGGCCGGATCGAAGGACTGCGCCAGTTCGGCGTCGGGCTCGCCGTCGCCGTCACCCTCGATGCGACGATCGTGCGGGCGATCCTCGTTCCGTCCGCGATGGCCGTGCTCGGCCGCTGGAACTGGTGGCTCCCCGGCTCGAGAAAGACGTGAGCCTGGTTCGACTTGCGAACCAGACTCATAGAGAGGGCGTGAGGGAGCGACGCTGCAGCGCCACCCCCTCACGTGCCGGGACCACCTACTTGACGACCGTGATCGCCAAGCGCATCGCCGGCAACTGGTACCCGAGCGCGAGCCCGGGAAGGTCGGAGGCGTACGAGAGCATCGGGATCATCCCGTAAGGCGTGTTCGCGTACGAGGGCTGCTGCGTGTAGAGCAGCGGATACATGTCGATCAGGTGCGTGCCTGGCTCACCGCTCGCGACCATGTCGAGCACGGTGTCGCCCTGGCTGTTGAACCCACAGCCGTAGCCCATGTAGGCGTTGTCGTAGTCGACCGCGATCGTGTTGTCGAGCTGTGTCCAGCCGAGCCCCTTCAGGTGGACCGTGAAGTGCTGGCCGGCGTGAAGGGTCAGGTCGGAGATCGGCTGAGCGGTCGCGAAGCTGCGCTTCACGAAGAACGACACCTGGGCCATCGTCTTGGCGCCCTGGACGAGCTGCACCGCGTGCCAACCGCCGAGCCCGTCGGGCACGGTGATCTTCGTCTTCAGCGTCCCGTCGGCGGCAGCTGTGGCCGTGCCGAGCGGAGTGGTCGTGAACGTCCAGCAGGTGCCGGTGCAGTTCACGCGATTGCCGACGACGGACGCCCACTGCAAGGTGACCGGGGCGTTCGGCGTGAGCCCGCCGGCCGACACATCCACCTTCGTGAGAATCTGACCGCTTGTGACGCTCAACGACGCAGTCGCGGCGGTCGTGCCCGCGATCGACTTCACTGCGTTGAGGGTCGTCGTCGGAGACATCGTCGGGGTCACGCTCATCGGCCAGTCGATGCGTGCGGCCGGCCGGCCCGCGTCCTTGGTCACCGTGAAGATGAACTTCTTGCTCACGGCCCAGGGATTCGGCGACTGCGGAATGTTCATATAGCCGAACGTGACCGAGTCGTCGAGGTAGATCACGTGCTTGCCGACGGGGCCCGAGGCGCGGATATGCGCGACGGCGATCCCGCGCGACCAGTTCGCGGTCAACTGTCCAGCGAACTTGTTGTCGTAGTTGAGCGACACCGAGCCCTCGTACAGCGAGGAGCCGAGGCCGGAGTACGTGATCGTGATCGGCGTGCCGATCGGGCCCTTCTTGGGCGTCATAGTCGCGTGGCGGGCGATCAGGAAACCGCCCTTCGCGACCTGGATGCCGTCGACGACTGCGTAGATGTCGTGCAGACCGCCGAAGTCGTGCGGAGCGGCCATCGTCACCTTGAACGCTCCGGTTGCATCGGTCTGAGCCTTGGTGAGCAGCGACGGCGAACTTCGTCGTCTTGCGGCCGAGGTAGTCGACGCTGTCGGGGCGTGCATCCACCATCCAGTCGACGGTGGCGGTGCTCCAGGTGAGACGTGACCTCCTTGTTCGCCGGAAGCCCGGTCCCGGAGATCGTTGTCTTCGTGCCGGCCACAGCGATGTCCGGCGAGGTCGTGAGTGTGCCCATCGTCGCCGCGGGCTTGCCGGGGTCGACGAGCGGTCCCGGCAGGGCCGAGACTCCCGGGATCGCCGGTGCTGCCACCGGGCCCGGTGCTGCGAAGGCGGAGGCCGGCACGAGCAGCGCTGTAGCTGCGAAAGCGATGCCGACGACGCGCTTGATGGTGATGGTCATTGGTAGGTGGTCCCTTCCTGCTTTGGATCCCTTACGGGATGACGGTGATCTGGTAGGCGAAGGTGCCCGTCTTGCCGGAATCGGTCTTGAACGCGACCAGAATCGTCACGTCACCGAGCGGGAAGGTGGGCGGGACGATCCACGGGGCTGACCAGAAGAACACCTTGTTGCCGACGGCACCGTGGGCGCCGTAGGTAACCGGAGCGGTCGCCTGACCTGGGATCGAGTAGGTGGCGGTGTCGACGTTGTCGGTCGAGAGCGTCGCTCCCGTCGAGAGATCGAAGCCCCACACGCGGATGACGACCTGCTCACCGCGCTTGTAGACGTTCGTCTGGGAGCAGCCGACGGTGCGCTTGGGCGCTCCGACCGGCTGGGTGCCGTTGACGGTGTCCACGTAGAGGGAAACGGTCACGTCGGACGCAGCTGCTGCCTTCGCCGCCGGCCCATCGGCGGGCGTCGTCTGCGGGGTTGCGCTGATCGTCAGCTGCGAGGTCGAGACCGGCATCTGCACGAACGAGCCGGTCCGTTTGCTCTCCGCCTTGACGAGCACCTTGAAATTGACGAGGCCCTGGGGATAGCCGGCCGGAACCGTCCAGGTCCCGATCCACACCATCCGGCCCGTCGCGCCGGGTGCCGTCGGCTTGTAGGCCAGCTTGACGTTCGGCTGGCCCGGGATCGTGACGTAGAAGTACTTCACGTCCTTCGCCACGAGCATCTTTTTTGTCTTCGAGTCGACCGCGTAGGCGCGGAAGATGACACTCGAACCGGGCGCAAACTGGTTCTGCATCGCACCGGTCGACGTAACGGTCTGCGCCGCGATGAACACGGGTCCGGACGTCGTGGCCGGGAACGGCGCTGCGATCGGATCGGCGGCGATTGCGGCCGATGCGATCGCAGCGAACGAAACCAACGCGACGCCGAGGGTCACGAGTTTCTTCATTGCTCCTCCTAGAGGACTCGTGGGAGTCACGGCAATCACTTCGCCGCGAGGCTCCCGGTGAACTTGACGGTGAAGGCGCCGCTCGAGCGGTCGAAGGTGCCCGACATCTTCAGGGTCCCCTTCCGCTTGGCCAGCAGGCCCGTCCCCTTGAGAACGGTTGCCTTCCCTGAAACGCTGAACAGCTGTCCGGCCTCGTCGCCGCAGCCGGACGAGCCCGGATTGACCTTGAAGGTCAGCGTGCCCTTGGCTCCGGTGATCACACCGGTGCCTGTGAACGGCACACACGGCTGGACCGAGCTGTCGCCCGTGCCCTTGCCGGTGACCTTGCCGCTGCCGATCTTGGTGCCCAGCCCCTTACCGGTCGCGGTGATGGTGACGACGGTGTCCGCCGCCTGGGTCGTCGCGGTCCCCGCGTACTTCCCGATGAACGCGATCGGCTTCGGCTTCGGCACGGCAGTTGCGGCGGCCGAGGCGATTGCCAGAGCCAGCAACGCAACTGCGAGGATTGAGAGTTTTTTCACGGTCTGCCCCTTTCGGTGGTCCCACGTATTCGGGGCTGATGGTCGTGGCCCTGCGGGGAACGAGCATCGGGGCTGCCGCCGTGACCCGCTGCGGCAAAGCCCGCATCGTGAAAGGGACGACCTACGGGTTGCACCGATGTTTTGCGAGCCGTGCGGGGAGCTACACTGCGGACGCTTCGGGGCGTTAGCTCAGCTGGGAGAGCGCCGCCTTTGCAAGGCGGAGGTCGCCGGTTCGATCCCGGCACGCTCCATGGACGCCGGCCGATACCGGCGCCGGCGAGCTCGCAAAACAGGTACCTGGTACCTCCGGTACCAGGTACCAGCTACCGATCGTTGCGCGCAAGCACGGCGATAGCGTGGACGCCATGCGGGACCATTCGTTCGTGTTCGTGCGGGGCCACGCCCTGCGGCCGGCTTTCGACCTGCGCGAGGCGGGCGTTGCCCTCCGTGTTCCGTCGTACCGCGCGTGGTTTCTCAGCCAGGTCCTCTCGACATCCGGGGTCTTCGTCCAGGCCGTCGGGGTCGCCTGGCTTGTCTTGCAGTTGGGCGGCAATGCGATCGACCTCGCACTCGTCTCGGCGGCGACGTTCGCCCCCGTTCTCCTCGGCGGCGCCTGGGCCGGTGGTCTTGCAGACCGCATCGACCGGCGCCGGCTGTTGCTCACGACGCAGTTCCTGTTCCTGCTCGTCGCGGTCTGCCTGCTCGTCGTCAGCCGCACCGGAGTCGCCCAGCTCTGGATCCTGTACGCCCTGTCGTTCGCGGGCGGCGTCGTGCTCGCGATCGACGGGCCTGCCCGGCAGGTCTACCCGCTCGACCTCGTCGGGACCGAGCGAGCCGCGAGCGCGATCGGGCTCTACGAGGTCGTCCAGAACCTGGCGCGAGTGCTCGGCCCGGCGCTCGGCGGCGTGCTCATCGCCACGAGCGGGGTCTCGGCGTGCTTCCTGGCGAACGCCCTCTCGTGTTTCTTTCCGATCACCGCTCTCCTTCTCTACCGGCCCGACGCCGGGCGGGCGCCGGAGCCGCCCGTGGAGCGCGGGCATGTTCGGGCCGGCCTCGGATACGTGCGCAGGTCGCCCGCGATCCGCGCCACGATGCTGATGGCCGTCGCGTCGGGAATGGTCTTCAACGCCGGTGTGACGCTGCCGCTCCTCGCCACCCGGGTCTTCCATCTCGGTCCCACGGGCTTCGGAGCGATGTTCGCGATCTTCGGGGTCGGCGCCGTCGGCGGCGCCCTGCTGGCCGCCGGGGGCGATCCGTGGCCCGCAGGCCGGCGGGTTCGCCTGCTGGCGCTGCTCACCGGCGCCGACATCGTGCTGACCGGCCTCGCGCCCGGCGCGACGACCGCATTCATCGGGCTCGCTCTCGCGGGCCTGCTCTCGATCTGGTTCATCGCGCTCGCGAACACGCTCGTGCAGATCCGGACCGCGCCCGCCTTCCGCGGACGCGTGATGGGGATCTGGACGATGGCCATCCCGGGCATGAACCCGATCACCGGCATCGTGGCCGGTGTCACGGCGGTCGCGCTGGGGCCACGAGCAGGGTTCGCACTCGGCGGTGTCGCGCTGGTCCTCACTGCGGTGCTCGGCTGGAAGACGCTCGCCGACGGACAGCGGTAACCCTCCCGGCAGTGACTGGAGCGACGAGCGCGCACGCAAATCGGCTCCAACGAGGCGGTGTTCCGCGAGCTCAACGAGCAGATCGAGCAGCTAACCGGTCACTGGCCCAGCTCAGCGACGAGAAGATGCACGCGAATGCGGCTCACTCAGTGCGCGGAGCCGATCGTCGTCCTGTGCGCCGCTACGAGGAGGTTCGCTCGGACGCCACGCTGTTCTTCGTCGTGCCGGGGCACGAGATCACCGACGTGGAGAGCCTCGTCGAGGAGACCCCCGGTACACGCGTCCGCAAGCAAGCAGGCGAGGCGGAGCGCATCGCCGAGCTCACCGACCCGCGGGCGACCTGACGGTCACGCGGCCGGCCCGCGCAGGACGATCTCTTCGTAGAGCGCGCGGTACCCGAGGCGGCCGTTGAGCGCGAGCATCGACTCGAGCCGGACCTCGTTCGCTGTTCGCAGCGTCTCGACGCCGTGCGCCTTCGCCCAGGCGATCTGCCCCCGCTTGATCGCGCCTGCCACGCCCCGACCGCGCGCAGTGCGCGCCACGGCCATGAAACCGTGCTTCCATCGACCGTCGTCGAGCTCGAGGTAGCCGTAGCCCAGGACTCGATCGGCATCGACGGCGATGAAGTAGGCGTCGGCCGGATGTGCGCGTAGCCCCCACTCGTACCACGCCTCGTCGATCCTCGACCCGGAGCGTCCCGGCTGGTCGGCGTAGGCAACCTGCGCGAGAGCGAAGAGCTCACCGGCGAGCTCCGGCCGATCGGCGAACGTGGTGAGCACGAACCGTGGCGGCTCCGGGGCCGGCGCAAGCCTCACGTCGAGCTCCGAGATCACGTAGCGGCGGACTTCCTCGTAGCCGCGCGGCCGGAGAAACGCGACTACGCCGGGCGTCCGCGTCGTCGTCCACACCTCGAGCCCGCCCTTGCCGAGCGCGCGCGCCTCCGCCGAGGCCTCCAGGAAGCGCGCTTCGTCGAGCTCGTGGAACCACACCTCCGCATACGGCAGCTGCTCGAGCCCAGGAATCGGCGTGACAGGCAACCGGTCGACGCTAGCGAATCTCCGCAGCGGCAGATGGTTAGCCTGGTTAACCACCCCTGGTAGCTTGCCGTGGTGACCAGGCGCTCTCTTTCAGTCGATCCTCCGGATCTCGGGTTCTGGCCGACGGCGAAGGGCCTGGCGAAGCTCTGGCGCGAGCAGAAGCGGCTCGTCGTCATCGGCCTCACCTGCGCCTTTGTCTACTCCGGGCTCTCGATCGCCATCCCGATCGTGATCAGCGCACGCGATCGACAGCTCGATCGCGCCCACCAACGGCCAGTCCGAACCGCTGTGGCCGTATCTCGCGATCGTCGTCGTGCTCGGCGCATCTCCGCTTCGCCCTCAACTTCACGCGGCGCTACGCCACTGCGCGCACCGGCATCCGCGTCGAGGCGCGGATGCGCGAGCTGCTCTACCAGGCCTACCTGCGCTATCCGCGGGCGTTCTACGACCGGCACGCGACCGGCCAGGTCGTCTCGCGCGCGACGAACGACCTCTATCCCGATCCGCTACTTCATCGGCTGGGGCATGACGCAGGGCATCCAGTCGATGATGATGATCGTCGGGATCGCGGTCGTCCTGTTCTTCGTCAACGTCAAGCTCGCCGCGGTCGCGCTCGATCGCGATGCCGGCGGTGTTCGTGCTCGCATTCACCTTCGCGCCGCAAGGTGATGCCGATCTCGCGCCAGGTCCAGCAGCTGAAGGCCGACGTCACCGAGGCCGCGGACGAGGCAGTCGTCGGGCATCGAGATGGTGCAGGCATTCGGCCGCGAGGACGACGTCCAGGCGCGGTTCGCCCAGAAGGCCGAGCTCGTGCGCGACGGCGTGCTGCGCCAGGCGCGCGTCGAGGCCGCGTTCCTGCCCGGCCTGCTCTTCCTGCCGACGCTCTCGATCGCAGCCGTGGTCCTCTTCGGCGGGCGCGACGTGATCGGCGGCACGCTCACCTACGGCGAGTTCTTCCTCTTCTACCAACTGCTCCTGCAGCTCGTCTGGCCGCTCGAGGCGCTCGGCTGGATCCTCTCGCTCGCCCAGCGCGCGACCGCCTCGGCGTCGCGCAGCTTCGCCTGGCTGCAGGGGATCGAGATCGATCCCGGAGCCGACACACCCGACGACCTCTGCCGGCCGGCGAGCTCGGCGTCCGCTTCGAGGACGTGCACTTCTCCTACGGCCTCGGATCGCGAGGTGCTCTCCGGCGTCGAGCTCGCGATCGCAGCCGGGCGAGGTGATCGCGGTCTGCGGGCCGACCGGCGCCGGCAAGACGTCGCTGCTCAACCTGCTGCCGCGTTTCTACGACCCCACCGACGGGCGCGTGCTCGTCGGCGGCGTCGACGTGCGCGACGTGCACCGTCGACGAGCTGCGCGACGCGGTCGCGATCGTCACGCAGAAGCCCGTCCTGTTCTCGATCCCGCTGCGCGACAACCTGACCGCGGCCCGCCCGGATGCGCCGTGGGACGAGGTCGTCGCCGCCTGCGAGGCTGCGGGCGTCGCGCACTTCGCAGCCGATCTGCCGGACGGCTACGACACGCTGATCGGCGAGCGCGGCGTCAACCTCTCGGGCGGACAGCGCCAGCGCGTCGCGCTCGCGCGCGCGCTCGTCGCCGGCGCCCGCGTCGTCGTGCTCGACGACCCGATGTCGGCGGTCGACACGCAGACCGAGCGCCACCTCGTCGAGAACCTCCGCCCCGCGCTCGCCGGCCGCACGGTGCTGATCGCCACGCAGCGCCTCTCGACGGTCGAGGTCGCCGACCGGGCCGTCGTGCTCGACGACGGCGTGATCGTCGAGGTCGGCACGCCGACCGAGCTGCTCGCCGCCGGCGGCGCCTTCGCTCGCTCTTCGGAGAGGAGAGTCAGTGCCGCAGCATAAGCAGCGCATCGGCCTGCTCGCGGCTCAGCCGCTACCTCAGCGGCCGCTGGCTGCGCGTCGCGCTGCTCTCGCTGGTCGGCGTCTGCTCGGCAGCGGCGCCGGTCGCGGCGCTGCTCGTCGTGCAGGACGCGATCAACAACGGCATGCAGGCGCACGACAGCAGCCGCCTGACCCGCGACGTCGTGCTCTACCTCCTGATCAACGCCGCTCGCCTGGATCCTGCAGACGACGCTCGTCCGCGGGCTCGCCGCGCGTCGGCCAGGACGTCGTGCTCGGCCTGCGCGAGGATCTCTTCGACCATCTGACCACGCTCTCGCTGCGCTACTTCTCGCAGCAGAAGGCCGGCTGGATCATCGCGCGGCTCACCTCCGACGTCGACGCGCTCTCGGACGTGCTCTCGCAGGGGCTGACGACGCTCGTCGTCAACACGCTCACGCTGGTCGCCGGCGATCGTCGGGCTCTTCATCCTCGACTGGCGGCTGGGGCTCGTCGCGCTCGTGATCCTGCCGCCGACGCTCATCCTCACGCGCTGGTTCCAGGTGCGGTCGCACGCGGCGTTCCTGCGCGTGCGCGAGACGATCGCGGCGATGACCGCGCAGATCGCGGAATCGGTCTCCGGCATGGCCGTGATCCAGGCCTACAACCGCGAGCGCGCGTTCCTCGCCGAGTTCGACGCCGGCGAACGACGCGAACCGGCGCACGAACACCCACGCGCAGTGGCTGAACTCGCTCTTCTTCCCGGGGATCGAGTTCCTCGGCATCGTCGCCATGACGGCCGTGCTCTGGGTCGGCGGCCAGATGGTCGCGACAGCGGATCGCTCCAGATCGGCACGCTCGTCGCCGCGGTCTTCATGCTCAACCTCGTCTTCCAGCCGCTGCAGGAGCTGTCGGACCTCTACGGCCAGGTGCAGTCGGCGGGCGCGGCGATGGAGAAGATCACGACCGTCCTCGACACCGCAGCCGGAGATCACGCGACGAGCCCGGCTCGCAGCGTGCGGACCGCATCGAGGGCGACCTGCACATCGACCGCGTCACGTTCGCCTACGGCAAGGAGCCGGTGCTGCACGGGATCGACATCCATGTCCCCGCCGGCGGCTGCCTCGCGCTGGTCGGCGAGTCGGGCGGCGGCAAGTCGACGACCGCGAAGCTCGTCGGCCGCTTCTACGACCCGGACGACGGCGCCATCCGCGTCGACGGCCGCGACCTGCGCGAGCTCGAGCTGCGCTCGTACCGCCGCCAGCTCGGCGTCGTCCTGCAGGATCCGTTCCTGTTCGCGGGGACGATCGCCGACAACATCCGCTTCGCGCGGCCCGAGGCGACCGACGAGATGGTCGCGGACGTCGCGCACGCCGTCGGCGTCGACCGGATCGCACGTCGCTTCGAAGCAGGGCTCGCGCACACGGTGCGCGAGGGCGGCGCCGGTCTGTCGGCCGGCGAGCGCCAGCTGATCTCGATCGCACGCGCGCTGCTCGCCGATCCGCGCATCCTGATCCTCGACGAGGCGACCTCGAACATCGACCGGCCGACGGAGATCCTGATCGAGCGCGCGCTCGACCGGCTGCTGCACGGCCGCACCTCGATCATCATCGCTCACCGCCTGGCAACCGTGCGCCGCGCGGACGAGATCCTCGTGATGGAGCACGGCCGCATCGCGCAACGCGGACGCTTCGACGAGCTGCTCGAGGCCGACGGGCCGTTCAGGCGGCTCGCGAAGGAGCTGGAAGGCTCAGAGGGTCAGCTGCAGGTCTCGGGCTCCGACTTGCACGCCGAGCCGGTGACCGGCAGCCGTGCGAGCAAGTCGGCCAGAGTGGCGAGCTCCGAGCCCGAGTAGCGGCCGACGAAGAGCTCGTCGATGCCCCGCAGATGGGTGACGGCAGCGCGCCTCAGCTTGGCGGCGCCGGAGTCGGTGAGCTTCGCGTACGAGACGCGCGCATCCGACGCACATGTCTCCTTGGAGACGAAACCGGACGACTCGAGGCCCTCGAGCAGGCGGGTGATCCCGGACGCGGTGAGCAGCACCCGCCCGGCCAGGTCGACCCGCCGCAGCATCCCGTCGTCGGCGTGCGAGAGGTGCAACAGCACCTCGTAGTCGTTCAGCGTCAGGCCGTGCTCGCGCTGCAGTTGCGCAGAGAGCTCACGCGTGATCGCCGCGTGCGAGCGGAGAAACGAGACCCAGGCCTCGAGCTGCCGTGCGTGGGGAGATCGGCTGTGTGCTCATAGTGGTTGCGCCCTCAAGGATAGCGGTCCGGGCGGCCGAGACCGAACGCCGCCCAGGGAGATTCTCCTATCGGCAGCCTCGAGACAAGGGCACGATCGCGTCGGCTAGGCCCCGTTCGGCTCGAGGACGAAGATCTCGGCCGCCAGGTCCGGATCGAAATGCACCTGGGACATGAAGGCGACCACCTTCCGCCCCATCACCTCTTCGATTGCCCTCGAGAAGGGAACGGTCATCGCGTCCTGGAAGGCCTGGCGCGTCTCGCGGACCGTTCCGTGCTGACCGGCGTCGATCAGTGTGCGCTCGACGGGCGTGTAGATGTCCTCGAGGAAGACGATCACGTAGTCCCGTTGGATCACCGTATGCGCGCTCACCGCGCCACGCCCGTAGTGCTCACGGTGGAGCCGCGTGATCGCGTTCGCCGCCGCGCTCGCGTGCTTGCCTGGATCGATGCCGGAACTCGGCATGGGGTCCTCTTCTCTTCCACCTCGTTCTCAAGGTGAGCGCCCGTAAGGGGATGAGGCGGAAGAGGAGCAGCCCGGCGGACGTTGCGCTATGCCCAAGCTACCACAGGCAGTAGAATCGCTCTGGCGGCCGGCGCAAGCGAGAGCGTGCGCAGGCTGCCGCCCGAAAACGCGGGTTGCACCGAAGTCCCTGGGGCTTTCGGCGAGGCCCCGACGTCCAGTGAGCACCACGGAGTCGGAGGCCACCTGTGCAGGGAACGCGGCCAGCGCGTCGCGTCGAAGCCGATCCTCATCTTCTTCAGCTCGAAGACGAACGGCCGGCCTCGCGTCGGGCTGAGGGCTTCCTCGCCCAGGTGCTGCAACGACGCCGCAATCACGAGACGTTCACGATCAAGTTCGTCGCGCAGGAGGACCACCCCGAGCTCATCGAACGGTTCCGCATCGCGTCGACTCCGACGATCGTCGTCATCGCCGAGGCCAGGGTGCAGGGCCGGCTCGATCGAGCCGCGCGGCTGCGAAGAGATCCAGACCTTCTTGGCGCCGTGGCTGAAGTAGAGCGCGAGGACACGACCGAACTGCGTGAGCGCGTCGCGCAGCTCGAGTTGGCACTCGAATCACGGATCGTGATCGAGCAGGCCAAGGGCATGCTGGCGGCACGACACCACATCGGCCTGCAGGCCGCATTCGACGCGCTGCGCCTCGCCGCACGATCCAACCACCTGATCCTCAGCGACCTCGCGACGCGGGTGACCACGGAGCCGCAGACCCCGGCCGAGATCGTGCGCTTGCTCTACGACCGAGCGGCAGGAACCTGGCTCCGGCTTCGCCGGGCAACGCGGTTCCTTATTTGACGAATCAGCTTCGCTTATGGTATTTGTTCAGTATGCCTATGAACAAAGCCCAGAAGACAATCGCCCTCGCGGTCGCCGTCGCGGCCCTCGTCGTGACCGCAGCCGCGGCCGCGCGGCACGAACCTCTCCCTGGTCGGCTACTCGACCCCGAAGGTCGTGATGGGGAAGATCATCCAGGCCTGGCAGCAGACGCCCGACGGCAAGAGCGTCTCGTTCAGCCAGTCCTACGGCGCCTCGACCGACCAGGCGCGCGCCGTCGCGAACGGCCTGAAGCCGACCTCGTCTTCCTCTCGACCGGGCGACGACGTCAACCTGCTCGTCGACGCCGGCCTCGTCGACCCGAACTGGAACCATCAGAGCTATCAACGGGATCGCGGCCGACACCGTCGTCGTCTTCGCCGTGCGGAACGGCAACCCGAAGCACATCAAGAGCTGGAACGACCTGATCAAGCCGGGCGTGCAGGTGGTCACGCCGAACCCGTTCAGCTCCGGTTCGGCGAAGTGGAACATCCTCGCCGCCTACGGTGCGCAGCGCCGCCTCGGGAAGACCGACAAGCAGGCGACCGCGTACGTGCTGCAGCTGTTCAAGCACGTCGTCTCGCAGGACACCTCCGGACGCAACGCCACGAACACGTTCCTCGCCGGGCAAGGGCGACGTCCTGCTCACCTACGAGAGCGAGGCGATCAACTCACGTCTGAACGGCCAGGACATCCAGTACGTGATCCCGCGCCAGTCGATGCTGATCGAGCTCCCGATCGCGGTGTTGAAGTCGAGCTCGAACAAGGACGCGGCGAACAGCTTCATCCGCTTCGTCAAGCAGGACACCGCGCAGGATCTGCTAGCCCAGTACGGCTTCCGGCCGGTCGACGCGAAGATCGCCAAGCGCTACGCCGACAAGTTCCCGACGCGGCCGGGCATCTTCAAGGTCGACGACAAGTATCATCGGCGGCTGGCGCAACGCCGACAAGGTGTGGTTCGACCCGAACAAGGGGCGGATGGTCAGATCGAACGTGCGGTCGGAGGACCGAGCTCTGGCTAGCGTCGCCGTCGCAACAGCACGTCGTCCAAGCGAGGGGGCCGGTACGGCCCTCTCGCTCGGTTTCACGACCGCATATCTCTCGCTGATCGTCGTCCTCCCCATCGCGGCCCTCCTGTGGGCCTCGCAGGGGCAGGGCCTGCATCAGTTCTGGGCGGTCGTGACCGCGCCGGAGGCGCTCGCCGCGCTGAAGCTCAGCCTCGGCGCGGCCGTCGTCGTGTCGCTCGTCAACGCTGTCCTCGGCACGATCACCGCCTGGGTGCTCGTGCGCGACGACTTCCGCGGCAAGAGCCTCGTCAACGCGGTGATCGACCTGCCGTTCGCGCTCCCGACGATCGTCGCCGGCCTCGTGCTCCTCGCGCTCTACGGACCGCATTCGCCGGTCGGGATCAACATTGCGTTCACGCGCACGGCGATCTTCCTGGCGCTGCTCTTCGTCACGCTGCCGTTCGTCGTCCGCACCGTTCAGCCGGTGCTGCTCGAGCTCGATGTCGAGTCCGAGCAGGCGGCGCGCTCGCTCGGCGCGAGCGAGCTCCGGGTCTTTCGCAGCATCGTGCTGCCGAACATCCTCCCCGGGATCCTCTCCGGCGTCGCCCTCGCCTTCGCGCGCGCGGTCGGCGAGATCGGCGCACTCGTCCTCATCTCCGGGAACCTCCCCTACAAGACCGAGGTCGCGTCGGTGTTCGTCTTCAACCACATCCAGAGCGGCGACGAGACCGGAGCGGCCGCCGTCGCGGTCGTGATGCTGGTGATCTCGTTCGCCGTGCTGCTCGCGATCGGCGGCCTCCGCTTCCTCGCCACGAGGCACGAGCGTGCGTAGGTACGAGCACGCCGCGCAGCCGGCCTCGGGCTATCTGCTCGTCGTGCTGCTCGGGCCGCTGGCGATGGTCTTCTGGCGCTCTTTCGACAAGGGCGCCGGGCACTTCTGGAACTCGCTGAGCGACCCGAACACGGTGCACGCCTTCAAGATCACGCTGATCATCACGGCGATCGCGGTCCCGCTGAACACGCTCTTCGGGATCGTCTGTGCGCTCGCGATCGTGCGCAAGCGCTTCCCGGGCGCCGGGATCGTCAACGCGCTCGTCGACCTGCCGCTCGCGCTCTCGCCCGTCGTGGTCGGCATGTCGCTGTTCCTCCTCTACGGGCGCACCGGCTGGTTCGGCGCCTGGTTTGCCGGCCACGGAATCCAGATCCTCTTCGCGCTCCCGTCGATGGTGATCGCCACGATCTTCGTCTCGCTGCCGTTCGTCGCCCGAGAGGTGGTGCCGACCCTGCGCGAGATCGGCGACGAGCAGGAACAGGCAGCGCACACGCTCGGCGCAGGGTCATGGGCGACGTTCTGGCGCATCACCCTGCCTTCGATCCGCTGGGCAGTCATCTACGGCGTCGTGCTGACGACCGCCCGCTGCCTCGGCGAGTACGGCGCAGTCGCAGTCGTCGTCCGGCCACATCGAAGGCCAGACCGAAACCGCGACCCTGCGCGTTCAGGATCTGTACGAGAACTTCGACGTGTCGGGCGCGTATGGGATCTC
The DNA here is from genome assembly GCA_963823265.1 of uncultured Thermoleophilia bacterium. Lineage (GTDB taxonomy): Bacteria > Actinomycetota > Thermoleophilia > Gaiellales > Gaiellaceae > PALSA-600. The sequence goes on along the minus strand of CAWGLA010000010.1, from coordinate 165,076 downwards.
GCTCGTGCTTGCCGTGATGTCCGTGATCGTGCTGATCGCCATGACCCTGCTGCGACCCAAGGAGGACCGCTGATGTCGATCGAAGTCCGCAACGTCTCCAAGCGCTTCGGCGACTTCCAGGCGCTCGACGACGTCTCGCTCGACGTCGAAGGCGGCTCGCTGACGGCGCTGCTCGGCCCTTCCGGCTCGGGCAAGTCCACCTTGCTCCGGATCATCGCGGGGCTCGAGTGGCCGGACGCCGGCGAGGTGATCCTCGCGGGCGAGGATGCGACCGCACTGACGCCGCAGAAGCGCGGCGTCGGCTTCGTCTTCCAGCACTACGCCGCGTTCAAGCACATGACGGTGCGCGACAACATCGCGTTCGGGCTGAAGATCCGCAAGCGCCCGGCGGACGAGATGCGCGCGCGCGTCGACGGGCTGATCGCGCTCGTCCAGCTCCAGGGCTTCGGCGACCGCTTCCCGGCCCAGCTCTCGGGCGGGCAGCGCCAGCGCATGGCGCTCGCCCGCGCACTCGCGCCGGAGCCGAAGGTGCTCCTGCTCGACGAGCCGTTCGGCGCACTCGACGCGCGCGTCCGCGCCGAGCTCCGCCTCTGGCTGCGCCGTCTGCACGAGGAGACGCACACGACGACCGTGTTCGTCACGCACGACCAGGAGGAGGCGATGGAGGTGGCCGACCGATCGTCGTGATGAACAAAGGACGCGTCGAGCAGGTGGCCGCGCCGACGCGAGCTGTACGACGCGCCGGCGAACGAGTTCGTGATGTCGTTCGTCGGCCAGGCGAACCGCTTCGGAGAGGCGTGGGTTCGTCCGCACGACCTCGAGCTCGTCGCTCGAGCCGAACGGCTCGACCCGCGAGGCGCAGGTCGAGCGCGTCGTGCACCTCGGGTTCGAGGTGCGCTGTCGAGCTCGTCCGCGACGACGGCGAGGAGTTCTCGGTGCAGCTGACGCGCGAACAGGCGGAGCAGCTCGAGCTCGAGCGCGGCCAGATCGTCTACGCGCACCCGACCAAGCAGACCGTTTCTGGTGTCTGACACCCAGGGTGTCAGACACCACTGGCTCGGCTAGTGCGGCGCCCAGGCGTCGGGGTCGGCCGCCAGGAGCGCGCGACGCTCTCGGGCAGCTCGCCGCGGGCGAGGTCCGCGAGCGTCGACGTTCTCGAGCACGCTCCGCAGGCTGCGCCCGCACCGCGACCCAGACGTCGCGCAAGCGCTCTGCGCTGCCCTGGTAGACGACTGCTCCGAACGGACGCCGCGCACGTTCGCGAGCGGCCCGTCGACCGCGCGGATCACGTCGGCGAGGCTCACCTCGTCGGCCGGCCGGGCCAGCCAGTAGCCGCCCTCGGCGCCGCGGCTTGCTGGCGACGATCCCGGCGTTTCGCAGGTCGGAGAGGATGTTCTCGAGGAAGTTCGGCGGGATCTCCTGCGCCTGCGCGAGCCGCTCGCCCTTGACCGGCCCCTCGCCCGCCGCCGCCAGCTCGACCGCCGCCCGGATCGCGTAGTCCGCCTTTGCCGAGACCCTCATGCGACCATTCTGCCTAGGCGAACTCGTCGAGCAGGATCCGGATCTCGCAGACCTCGCGGAAACCGAGGCGGGCGAGGATCGGTCGTGACATCGGGCTCGCCTGCGTGACGAGCACCGGCGTGCCGCGCGGCGACCGCATCCTCCCAGCGCGCCGCGACGAGCGCGCGGTACGCGCCGCGCCCGCGGGCCTCCGGCAGCGTCGAGCCACCGAAGAGCGAGTCGGCGCGCTCGCCGAACGAGGCCGGATCGCGCGCGCGACCGGCTCGCCGTCGACGAACGCGAGGTAGACGACGTTGTCGCGTCGTCCTCGGCCGGCTGCGCGGCTCGGCCGGCACGGGCACCCCGAACGCGACCGCGGCGATCCTCGAAGACGCAAGCCGTTCCTCGGGCGTCCGTGCGCGGCGCACCTCGACGTCCGGCGGCGCTGCGGCCGGCGGCTCGGTGAGCACCATGCCGACGGCGAGCGGCGTCGGCTCGTCGTCGACCAGGCCGAGCGTCGAGCAGCCGCTCGGTCAGGTCGCTCGGGCGTCGCATGCGTGCCGACCTCCCACGTGAGCCCTGTGCGGCCGCGCTTGCCGCAGGAGCTCGTGGATCTCCGCGCGCACGTCTTCGACCTCGTCCGCGCCGCAGGCGGAAACGCTGCGCGACGTTCCAGCCGGGCTCGTCGCCGCGCCCCATCCAGAGGACGTACCGGTCGTTCGCGACCCGCGTCGTCCGTGGCCCCGAGCGGCGTGTAGGTGTTCGCGTTCTCGGCGAGCTCGATCAGCGGCTCGTCGTTCACCGGTCTCCGAGATCCTTGCCCCACGCATCGCGGTAGATGCGTCTTCAGATGCTCGACGCGCTTGACGTACGCACGCGTCTCCGCAAACTGGATCGCCTGGCCGTTCGCGCGCCACCTGTCGACGTTCCCCTGACCCGGCGTTGTAGGCCGCGAGCACGAGCTCCTCGCTGCCGTACTTCTTGAACAGGTTCTCCAGGTACCACGCGCCGTAGCGGATGTTGATCTCAGGGTTGTAGAGGTCGGTGCGTGTGAAAGGCACTCCCGTGGGTGCGGATCGCGATCCCTCGCGCAGTCGCCGGGGTGATCTGCATCAGTCCGATCGCGCCCGAGGACGACTTCGCGTCGCTCCGGAACTTCGACTCCTGGTAGATGACGGCGGCGACGAGCGACGGATCGAGGCCGTGCTCCGGCGCATGGACGCGAACGTACTCCGAGTAGCGCAGCGGATAACGGATGCGCTCGTACCACGGCGGGCTGGTCTCGTTCACGTATGCGAACGCGCCGACGCCGACGACAGCGAGCAGGAGCACCCAGACGAGGCGTCTCACGCGACGAGCTCGTGCATCACCGACGCGACGAACTCGTCGAGCTGCTCGAGCGAGCCGATGTTCTTGAACGCGAAATCGGCGCGCTTCACTTTCTCCGCTGTCCGGGAGCAGACCGGCCTTCGCGGTCCTCGTCGCGACGATCGAGCGGGCCCGGCGCAGCTTCTCCGGAGCAGTGATCACGACGACCTTGTCGAAGCGGGCATCGCCGCCGGTCTCGTAGAGCAGCGGCACCTCGGTCACGCACACCGCCGGGGCATCCGGGAGCCCGGCGAGGTGCTCGCGCCACTGCAGGTACTCCAGCGAGACGAGCGGGTGCAGCAGCTCCTCGAGCCAACCGAGCGCCTCGCGATCGTTGAACACGACTGTCGCCGAGCGCCCCGCGGTCGATCTCCCCGTCCGGCCCGACCACGCCGGTGCCCATGCGCTCGACGACGGCCTGTCGGACGTCCTCGCGCCGTAGGAGGTGGTGGACGATCTCGTCGCTCGACACCGTGGCAGCGCCGTGCCGCGCGAATGCCTGCAGCGCCTCGCTCTTACCGGCTCCGATGCCGCCGGTGATCGCGACGGCTACGGGCTTGGTCACTCCTCGGAGCTGGCCGGTTCTGGCTGCGCGGCGGGCTCGACGCCCACGCCGGTCGCGTCGGCCTCGGCCGCCGGGGCCTCCTCGGCCTCGGCGACTGGAAGCTCTTCGGCCTCGGCGGCCGGAAGCTCTTCGGCCTCTGCGGCCGGAGCTCTTCCGGAGCCTCTTCGTCGGCCGCCGCTGCCTTGTCCCCTGCCTCGGCGACCTCAGGCTCAGCGACCACCTCGAGCGGCGGGGCCTCGTCGGCGAAGACGTCTTCCGACAGGTCGATCGCCGGCCGTGTGTGCACCGACTCCGCGCCGTCGGCGCGCGGCTGGACCGGATCGGTGTCCTCGACACGCTTGAGCGAGAGCGAGAGCCGGCGGCGCTCGCCGTCGACCTCGATGATCTTCACGTTGACGGGCTGCCCCTGCGAGACCACCTCGCGCGGATTCTCGACGTGGTGCTGGGCGAGCTCGGAGATGTGCACGAGCCCCTCGACACCCGGCAGGATCTCGACGAACGCGCCGAACGTGACCACCTTCGTGACGCGCCCCTCGACGACGTCGTTCTCGTGGTAGCTCTCCATCACCTGCTGCCACGGATCGCTCTGGGTCTGCTTGAGACCGAGCGAGATGCGCTGGCGGTCGCGGTCGATGTCGAGCACCTTGACCTCGACGGTCTGGCCGATGTCGAGCACCTCCGACGGATGGTTGACGTGCGACCACGAGAGCTCGGAGATGTGGATGAGACCGTCCATGCCGTCGAGGTCGACGAACGCGCCGAAGTCGACGATGTTCGAGATCTGCCCCTCGACGACGTCGCCGGGCTGAAGCTTGTCGAGGATCTGCTGCCGCTGCTCCTTGCGCTCCTCCTCGAGCACGGCGCGGCGCGAGAGCACGACGTTGTTCCGCGAGCGGTTGAGCTCGATCACCTTCGCGCGCAGCTCCTGGCCCATGAACTCGTCCAGGTCCTGCACGCGGCGGATGTCGACGAGCGACGCAGGCAGGAAACCGCGTACGCCGAGGTCGAGGATGAGACCACCCTTGACGACCTCGATCACGCGGCCGTTGACCGGCTCGCCGGACTCGGCCGCCTGCTCGATCGCCTTCCACGCGAGCTCGAAGCGCGCACGCTTCTTCGAGAGGATCAGACGCCCTTCGGCGTCCTCCTTCGTGAGCACGAGCGCGTCGATCTCGTCGCCGAGCGTGACCTCGTCGGCCGGGTTGACCGAGCGGCGGATCGAGAGCTCGGAGACCGGAATGACGCCCTCCGACTTGTAACCGATGTCGACGAGGACCTCGTCCTTGTCGACCCGGACGACCGTCCCGTGGACGACCTGCCCCTCGTTGATCTCGGGGAAGGTGGAGTCGTAGTCTGGGATCAGCTCGCCGTCCGGGCCTTCGACCCAGACGCCGGGCTCAAGCTGCATGAGATCGTTGGAAGCCAAAGCGGCCGCGAAGTATAGCCACGTTGGGATTACGCACCGCCGGACGGCGCGGATTGGCGGCTCGGCCGAAACGGCGGCCGTTGCCCCGGAGCGCCTCCCCGGGCGGCAAGCCGGTTTCAGGACTTGGCTTCGGCCCAGTTGTCGCCGACGCCCACGTCGACAGCGAGCGGCGGGTCGAGGTCGTAGGCACCGCACATCTCTGCGCGGACGAGCTCACGCACCTTCGACACCTCCGGCTCGGGCACCTCGAGCAGCAACTCGTCATGCACCTGGAGGACGAGCCGCGCACCTCTCCCCTCCTCGCGCAACCGCTGCGAGATGCGGATCATCGCGACCTTGATGATGTCGGCGTTCGAGCCTTGCATGACGAAGTTGACCGCGATGCGCTCGCCGAAGCCCGCGGGTCTGCCGGTTCGACGCGCGGATCTCGGGCACGGGACGCCGCCGGCCGAGCAAGGACGTCACGTAGCCGTCGGCCGCCGCCTGTTCGATCGTGCGGGCGATGAAGTCCTGTACGTGCGGGAAGCGGGCGAGGTAGGCATCGATGTAACGCTGCGCCTCGTCACGGGGGATCTCGAGGTTCTCCGAGAGGCCGTACGCCGAGATGCCGTAGACGATCCCGAAGTTGATCATCTTCGCGATCGACCTCTGCGCGGAGGTCAACTTCTGCCGGTTCGACGCCGAGCACCTCGGCCGCGGTCGCAGTGTGGATGTCCTCACCGCGCTCGAATGCCTCACGCAGCTTCGGCTCGCCGGAGACGTGCGCGAGGATGCGCAACTCGATCTGTGAGTAGTCGGCGCTCAGGAGACGATGGCCCTCCTCGGCGATGAAGGCGCTGCGGATCTCGCGACCGAGCTCGGTCCGCACCGGGATCGCCTGCAGGTTCGGGTCCGAGGTCGAGAGACGCCCCGTCGCGGCGACCGTCTGGTTGAACGTCGTGTGGAGGCGCGCGTCATCCTCGGAGATCAGCGACGGCAACGGGCCGAGGTACGTGTTCAGGAGCTTCGACAGCTCGCGCCACTCCTCCAGCACCTCGACGAGGGCGTGCTCGTGCCGGATCGAGCGGAGCACCTTCGCATCCGTGGAGTAGCCGGTCTTGCCCTTGCGGCCGGCGGTCAGGCCGAGCTTCTCGAACAGGATCCTTCCGACCTGCTGCGTGGAACCGAGCATGAACTCCTCGCCCGCGAGCTCGTACGCCTGCGATTCGAGCTCCTCGACACGATCGGCGAGGCGCGCGGTGATCTCCCCCATGCGATACGTGTCGATCTTGACCCCCGAGCTCTCCATCGCGGCGAGCACGCCGGTCAGCGGCAGCTCGACGCTCGCGGTACAGATCGGTCACGCCGCGTTCCTCGAGCCGTTCGAGCAGCTGCCCGATCAGCCGGCGCGGTGCTTCGGCGCGCCGCACGAGAGCGGTCGTCTCCTCCTCGGCATCGGGCTTCGGGATGAGCTCGACGCCGTACTCGGCAGCGAGATCGTCGAGCTCGTAGCCGGCGCGGCCTGGATCGATCAGGTACGCGGCGAGCAGCGTGTCGTCGCGGGCGTCGACACGCAGCGCCTTCGCGTCATGCACGATCAATTGCGCTGTTCGCAATTGATCCAGTGACCGGCTGCCCGACGATCACCTCGTCGCCGGTCGCGACGGCGGCACGGTCGCCGATCGCCGCGTAGCCGACGACGCCACCAAGAGGTGCAGGGACCTCTCCCTCGCGCCAGGGCACCTCGATGCCCGTCACCTCCATCGGCGCACTCGGCACTGCGGCGTCGAGCTCGTCGACACGGTTCAGCAGGTTGCGGAACTCGAAGCGCCGGAAGATCTCCTTCAGCTGCGCGCGGTCCGGCGGGCTGAGGACGAGCTGCGCGGGATCGCAGTCGATGTCGAGGTCGCGGCGCATCGTCGCCAGCTCCTTGGAGGTGCGGGCGAGATCGGCGTTCTCGGTGATGTTGCGGGCGCGGGCCGGCGAGAGCTCCGGCGCATGCTCGATCACCGACTCGAGCGATCCGTACTGCGCGATCAGCTGGCCGGCGGTCTTGTCACCGATCCCCGGCACGCCCGGGATGTTGTCGGAGGTGTCGCCCTTCAGCCCGATGAAGTCGGGCACCTGCTCGGGCGTCACCCCGTAGCGGGCCTCGACGCGCGCCGGCGTGTAGACGTTGACGTCGGCAACCCCCCGCGGAGTCATCATCAGGCAGATGTTGTCGCTGCAGAGCTGAAAGGCGTCGCGGTCGGTCGACACGACACACGTCTTGATCCCGGCCGTGTCGGCCCGGGTCGCGAGTGTCGCGATCACGTCGTCCGCCTCCCAGCCCTCGAACTCGAGGTTCCGGTAGCCGAATGCCTCGACGATCGGCCGGAAGTGTGCGAACTGCTCGCGCAGCAGATCCGGCATGGGTTTGCGGCCCTGCTTGTAGACCACGTCTGCTGCTTCGGCGGTTGCCGCCCTGTGCACCGGGCGCGAGTCCCACGCGACCGCGACGCCCTTCGGGCGGTAATCCGCGAGCAGCTTGAACAGCATGTTCGTGAATCCGAGCAGCGCACCCGTCGGCTGCCCGTCGGTGGTGGCGAGCTCTTCGGGCAACGCGAAGAACGCGCGGTAGGCGAGATTGTTGCCGTCGACGATGAAGAGATCGGACTCGCGCGCGGGCGCGTCGTCCAGCTCCAACTCGGCTCCGGTCAGCGTTTTCGGCACAGCCCGAGGGTATCGTCCTGACCCCATGGCAAGCCTCGAGATTCATCCACTTTCCGACCTTCGCGGCGAGGCCGCAGACCTGCTCGCCGAGCGCTACGCGCGGCAGCGAGCGGCGGAGCCGCTCCTGCCGGACGTCGACGATTTCGAGGCCCACGTGCCGGAGAGCGGGCACGCTGCGATCCGCGGCGGTAAGGCAGTCGCCTACCTCGCCGGCGCCGTCGACCAGGAAAGCAAGATGGCGCGCTGGCTGTTCGCAGGCCATGCGGCGCGCGAGCCGGAGGCGCTCCGAGACCTGTTCGCGCTGCAGTCGAACGAGTTCGGCGTCTCGCGCTTCATGCTCACCGTGCCGGCGACCGACCGGGAGCTGATCGAGACCTGGTTCCGCCTCGGGTTCGGCTGCCAGGCCGTCTGGGCGGTCAGAGAGGTCGAGCCCGGCGAGCCGGTCGAGTTCGGCGGCACGATCCGCCCGGCGACGCCCGACGACACCGAAGCGATCGTCGACTTCGATCAGCTCCTGTACGACCATCAGGTCGCCGCGCCCAGCTTTTCGGAGTTCGCCGCGCCGCCGCGCGACAAGCTGCGAGCCGAGGTGAGCGAGGTCTGGGCCGACGACATGTACCTCCCGTTCGTCGCCGAGCTCGACAGTCGCGTCGTCGGGATGGTCGGGCTCTATCGGCGGCCGGAGGGCGACCTGCGTGTGCCCGAGGACAACATCGACCTCGCGTTCGCAGCGACGCGAGAGGACGTGCGCGGGAGTGGCGCCGGGCTCGCACTCACCGCGTTCGCGCACCGGTGGGCACACGCCAACGGTTTCCGTTCGATCACGGTCGACTGGCGCTCCGTCAACCTCCTGTCGTCGCGTTTCTGGCCGCGGCGAGGATTCCGGCCGCAGTATCTCCGTCTCTACCGGGCGGTCCCGTAGTGCCGTCGGGCTCGTCGCTCGCACTCTTCTGCCTCGCGTCGATCGCGCTGGCCGTCGTTCCCGGACCGGCTGTCACCTACATCGTCACGCAGAGCATCGACAAGGGACGCCGCGCGGGTCTCGTCTCGGCGCTCGGCGTCGCCACCGGTGGGCTCGTTCACGTCGCGGCGGCAACGGTGGGGCTTTCAGCGCTGATCGCGTCATCTGCGACCGCGTTCACCACGGTCAAGCTCGTCGGCGCCGTGTATCTGGTCGTGATCGGCATCCGCCGCATCCTCAGCCGCGAGGAGGACACCGAGGTGCAACTCGCGCCCACTCCGCACAGGCGGCTGTACGCGCAGGGAGCGGTCGTGAACATCCTCAACCCGAAGACGGCGCTGTTCTTCCTCGCCTTCCTGCCGCAGTTCGTCGACACGAACGGCGGCTCCATACCGGCTCAGGTCGCGTTTCTGGGCGTGTTGTTCGCGGTGATCGCGTTCACTTCGGATGCGCTGTATGCGGTGCTCGCCGACCTGCTCGCAGGCAAGCTGCGGCGCACCGGCACCGGCGCAAAGCTTCGGCGGTGGGTCTCGGGCGGAATCTTCATCGCGCTCGGGGTGACCGCGGCGACCGCCCGCCGCGTCTCGTGAGCCGGATCCCGCTCCTGAACGACGCACGCCTCGTCGTCGCAGACACCGACGAGGGCGATCTGGTCCTGCGGCCGCCACGGCAGCGCGAGTCGCTCGAGGACGTCGGCCGGGCGGTGCTCGACGCGTTTGCGTTCCCGCTCGCCGGTGAACCGCTCGAGAAGCTCGTGCGACCCGGGGGCACGGCGACGATCGTGATCGAGCAGCCGTCGCTGCCGATTCCGGCGGTCAACACCGGGCCGCGGCACGTCGCGACTGCCACCGTCGCCGACGAGCTCGTCCGGCTCGGCGTGAAGCAGATCACGATCCTCGTTGCAGGCGGCCTCTCACGCCGGACGACGCCGCGGGAGATCGGGGTGCTCGTCCCACCCGACTTTCGCCGCCGGTTCAAGGGACGCGTAGTCGTGCACGACGCGGAGGCGGACGACCTCGTCGACCTCGGTCAGGACGGCAACGTCGCCCTGCGCGTCAACCCGACGCTCGTCGAGACCGACCTGGTCGTCACCGTCACGGCCGCGGAGACCGTCCTCCACGGCGGCCCGGCCGCTCTGCTCGCGGCGAGCGGCCGTGAATCGCTGCGGGCTGCGGGCGCCCTGTCGCTGCTCGAGACGAGCTCGTCGCAAGGCTGGAAGCTCGCCGTCGAGCTCGAGCGGCGCCTCGGCCGGCAGGTGCCCGTCACCGGCGTCTCGCTCGCACTGAACGCACCCAGGCTGGGCGGACCGTTCGCCGGCTACCCGCACGACCAGGAAGCGATCGATCGCGTGATCGGCTCTCGAGTGCGCCGGCTCTTCCAGATCGCCCCCGGCCGGGTCCGCCAGCGCGTCCTCGAGCGGCTTCCCCGGGAACTGACCGCCGCGGCCGTCTATGCCGGGACACCTTCGGTTGCGCACACCGAGGCGCTGCTCCGATCGACGGTTCTGAAGGGCGTCTCGCTCGACGAGCCGCTCGACGCGCTCGTGATCGGGATCCCGCCGACCACGCCGTGGCTCCCCCGCGAGCGTCCCAATCCCATCACCGCTGCCTATCTCGGGCTCGGGCTCGCGCTGCGGCTCTGGCGGAATGCGCCGCCGATCACGGAGGGCGGCACGCTGATCCTGATCCATCCGCTCCCGCGGCGCTTCCAGCGCCCCACCCAGACGCCGTACCGCGCCCTCTTCTACGACCCGCGGACGGCACGCCACATCGATGCGATGCGAGACGCCGAACTGGCTGCGGTTCGCGATCACGATGCACTCGACGACTACCGGTCCGGACGAGCGTGTCATCCGTTGCAGCCGTTCGTCGAGTGGAGCGCCTGCGACGCCGCGTCGCACCGGCTCGGCGCAGTCCTGATCGCCGGCTGCCGTGATGCGTTTGCCGCGCGGCAGCTCGGCTTCGTCCCCGTGCATGGGCTCGGCGCCGCCCTCGAGATGGCGCACGGGCGCGGCGCGCGACGCATCGGCTACCTGTTGACGCCGCCGTTCTTCCCGCTGGTGGTCGGCTCCTGACGGAAAGCCCGTAGCCTGCGGATCATGGACACCGTCATCGAGACGCGGGCGCTGACGAAGCGGTTCGGCAACCGGGCCGCCGTCGACGGTGTCGACCTGACGGTGCCCGCAGGAGTCGCCTTCGGCTTCCTCGGCCCGAACGGCGCCGGCAAGACGACCATGATCCGCACGCTGCTCGGGCTGACGCAGCCGACCTCCGGCGACGTGTCGCTGCTCGGTCTGCCGCAGCCCGCGAAGCGCACCGAGGCGCTCGCGCGCGTCGGCGCGATCGTCGAGGAACCGAAGTTCCATCCTCACCTGACCGGGCGGGAGAATCTGAGCATCGTCGCTGCCGCTCGTGACCGCGCTGCGGACGGCTCGGATCGGCGAGTCGCTCGAACGCGTGGGCCTGGCCCACCGCGGGAACGACCGCGTGAAGACCTACTCGCTCGGTATGCGCCAGCGGCTCGGCATCGCACGCTGCCTGATCGCCGATCCTGCTCTGCTGATCCTCGACGAGCCGATGAACGGCCTCGACCCGGCCGGCATCCTCGAGATGCGGCATCTGATCCGCGCGTTCGTCGCCGAGGGCAGAACGGTCTTCCTGTCCTCGCACCTGCTCGACGAGGTCGAGAAGACGTGCGACCAGGTGGCGATCGTCGACCAGGGCCGGATCGTGGTGCAGGGTGGCGTCGAGGAGATCGCGTCGAGCGGCGACCCGACCCTCCTGATCGAGGTCGACGACGAGGCGGCGGCGCGCCGCGTGCTTGCCGGCCTGGAGATCGAGGGAGAAGCGGGCGCCCTCCGGGTGAAGCTGGCGGCCGGACGCTCCGCCGCAGAGCTCAACCGTGCGCTCGTCGAGGCCGGGATCGCCGTCTCGCGGCTCGAGCCGGCCCGCGCGACGCTCGAGGAGAAGTTCCTCGCGATCACCTCGCGGCTGGAAGGGAACGAATGAGGCTCATCCGGGCCGAGATGTTGAAACTCGTCCGCCGGCGCGGCCTCATGATCTGGTCGCTGCTGCTGACGGTCGGTTCCGTGCTCGTCGCCGAGATCGTGCTGGTGATCCTGCACGCGGTGAACCCTGACCGGCACGGCCCCGCCGGCGGCGCGTCGAACCTGGAGCATTTCGTCTTTCTGCTGGCGGGCCTCGGGAATATCGCGGCGATCATCATCGGCGCCACTGCCGGCACGCAGGACGTGTCGAACGGCGTCTTCCGCGACCTGGTCGTAACGGGACGCAAGCGATCGACGCTCTTCGGCGTGCGCGCTCCCGGCGCGCTCGCGGTCTTCCTGCCGCTGCTGGCGATCGGATTCATCCTCGCGATCGGCGGCGCGTTCTTGCTCGCAGGCGATCTTCAGGACCCGACGGGATCAGACATCGCGAAGTACGTCGAGTACGCGACCGCGACCACGGTGGTCGATGTGATCATCGCCGTCGGGCTCGCCGCGTTCACGAGCTCGCGCGTCGTTGTCGGCGTGCTGATCGCGTGGAACGCGATCGTCTCACACCTCCTGATGGCAATCGGCAGCCTTGGCGGCGTGCGCAAGGGGATCGACGTCGCGGCGGCCGAGCACTTCGCGCCGCGGCACACCATCGACAATCAGTTCTACATGTCGACCGGCACCGCCGTGCTCGTGCTGGTGCTCTGGGCTGCCGTCTTCCAGTCGGCCGGCCGCTGGTGGACGAACCGCGTCGACGCGTAGCCGACACCGGTCCGACTCGCCGGCGGACCTTGAGCCGACGAGTGAGCGTTGCCGTCGGCGCTGCCTTGTACATTCAGGCGCGGCGGATGCGGCGAAGCGGACTCGTTCTTCTCGTGTTGCTCTGTGGAGTCGCGGCCCCGCGCGCCTCCGCTGAGGCCGGCTGCGGAATCACCGCTTCGAACGTCTCCGGCCGTGCTCCGCTGACCGTCCAGTTCACGGCGTCCTGCACGTCGACGGCATACACCTGGGACTTCGGCGACGGGGTGCGGGCGACCGGTCAGACGGTGCAACACGTGTTCCCGGCAGGCGTCTTTCGGCCAACGCTGACGAGCGACCTGGGACCGGACACCTCCCCGGCGATACGGTCGATCTCGCTGAGGGTGTCGGCTCCGAAGAAGGCTCGGTATGCGCGGTGGGTCGTGTTGCGCGCGACCGTGGTTCCGCGGCTGCCCGTGCTGCTCGGAGGCCGGAGATTCGGAGCACAGGGGAACCTGCGAATCCGAGTGCTCAACCCGGCGAAGTTGGTTGCGACAGCCGGAGGCGTGGCCGCGGCACCTGTGCAAATCCAGGTGATCCCGACCTTGTCGATGAGATCCGAAGGGGCGCCGCTCGTCGGCGGGCAGGTGCGTGTGATCGCGACCCTGCATCCGGCAAGCGCCGGCAAGGTTGTCAGCCCGAGGCTCGTCGACACCCGTACTGCGCATGTCGCGCATCTACTCGCCCGATCGGTTCCGTCGCGCGGCTGGGCTCCGGCGCAGGCGATGCTCGAGCTTCACGTTGTCGTGCCCGATCTCGCGCTCGGAGATCATGGCCCCAGCGTCCGCCTGCTCGAGAATCGCCTCGCCGAACTGCACTATGCGGTCAAGCGCGACGGCATGTTCGGAAGCGAAGACCTCGAAGCGATGTACGCGTTCGAGAAGACCCAAGGCCTTCCCAGGACAGGCACGGTCGATGCCTCCGTGTGGCTGCGTCTCGAGCATGCGCAGATTCCCCGTGCGCGCTACGCCGGCGACCACATCGAGATCGACAAGTCCCGGCAGGTGCTGTTCGTCGTCCGCGACGGGAGAGTCGCGCTCACGGTGGCGACCTCGACCGGTGCGACCGGGAACACACCGCTTGGCGAATGGCACGTCTACCGAAAGGTCGCAGGCTTCGACTGGGTGCTCTACTACCCGAGTTACTTCCTGCGCGGGTTCGCGGTGCATGGATATCCGGACGTGCCGCCCTACCCGGCGTCTCACGGCTGTGCTCGAATCCCGATGTGGATCGCCCAGACGGTGTACGACGACATCCCGGACGGCTCAGCCGTCTTCGTCTACCTCTAGCCTGCGTTCGCCTGCGCACGCGTTCAGCAGTGGTGTTGCGAGACCACGAGAACTGGTTATCACGGAGAAGGTCGAACGAAAGGACGAGGATGAGTCCCGCAGCAAAGAAGGTCAAGCGCCAGCCGGTCAAGAGCACGAAGAAGCAAGCAGGGTTCACGGCGGAGGAAAAGGCCGCGATGAGGGCCCGCGCGAGAGAGCTGAAGGCGGCCGAGGACGGCGAAAGCGCCGTGCGGGCTGCGTTTGCCGCGATGTCGCCAAACGATCGGAAGCTCGGCGAGCGCCTCCACGCGCTCATCATGGCGAGCGCACCGGAGCTCTCGCCGAAGACCTGGTACGGCATGCCCGCCTATGCGAAGAACGGCAAGGTCGTCTGCTTCTTCCGCAACGCGGACAAGTTCAAGGAGAGGTACGCAATGTTCGGCTTCAACGACAGCGCGAACCTCGACCAAGGCACCATGTGGCCGGTCGCATTTGCGCTCAAGAACTTGACCGCCGCCGACGAGACGAAGATCCGCACGCTCGTGAAGAAGGCTGTGAAGTGAGGATTGACAGAGATCGGTACCTGGTACCTCAGGTACCAGGTACCGGGTTGGTGGTCTGGGCCGGTGTTCGCGAATGTCCCTTGACCCGAACTGCATGCGGAGCGTAGCTTCAGGCCATGACTGGCAGACGTGCACCCCTCGCAGCCGGAGCAGTGCTGCTCCTTCTCGGCACCCTGCTCGTCTTCCGGGCCTTCGATGTCCACTCAAACTCAGCCAGTGACACCCTTCGACCGTTCGTCCTCACTATGGCCCCGGTCTGGGCTGTCAGCGTTGCCGCAGCCCGAGTTTTGGTGCGCCGCCGCGACTGAGCTATCGGCTGGGCCGGCGTTCGGGAGTGACACTTGACGGGAGGTGCGCGATCGGCGGTTCTACGGCCGCGATCACGGGCGAGACCTCATCGAGTGAAGGTGAGATGGGTGACGCCGCTCGGCGTCGACACCGCCTCCACGTTGTACTGCTCCTCAAGCGCCTCCAGACCGTCCCACAACCGGACGCCGCGGCCGAGCAGGATCGGGACCTGCACGACATGCAGATGGTCGACGAGCCCGGCGGCGAGGAACTCGCGCAACATCGTCGGGCCCCCACCGATGCGGACGTCCTGACCGTCTGCCGCCTCCCGAGCAACGGCGAGTGCATCCACCGGCGCGACATCGAGGAAATGGAACGTCGTCCCGCCGTCCATCTCCAGCCGCGGCCGCGGGCGATGGGTCAGCACGTAGGTCGGCGTGTGGAACGGCGGATTTGGCCCCCACCATCCGCGCCACTCCGGGTCGTCCTGCCACCCCGGAGGCCCGAACTTGCCGGCGCCCATGATCTCCGCGCCGATCCCGTGCTCGTGACGCTCGGCGAAGGCGTTGTCGACGCCGGCAGTGCCGGCGGCGTCCCAGAATCGGGTCGCGAACATCCACTCGTGGAGCCGCTGCCCGGCGTGGCCGAACGGCGCCTCCAAAGACAGGCCGTCGCCGGTGCCGAACCCGTCGAGCGAGATCGAGAAGTTGTGAACCCGGACGAGAGACATACGAGCTCCTTCGGTTGTGATGTGCGACCTCAGTGGTGACCGGTCTCACGGCGACATTTCATCGGCGGGATCCGATAGCGGTCACATGAGCGCGGGTCGCTGCGACGGCACACTCCCCGGTGACATGCCAGGATCGCCCGTCAGCCAGTCGAGCCGCAGGGGCGCACCGTCGATGTTCTCGATCCGATGGGGCAGCTCCGGTGGCACGCGCACCACCTCACCGGCGCGGACGATCCGCATCTGAAGGTCGCCGAGGAAGAACAACGCTTCGCCCTCCTCGACAGCGACCAGGTGCTGACCCGGCCGCGGCCGCAGCTCGTCGAGCAGCTCGCGCGGGCGAACCTTGAGGTACACGCCCGTCAGAAGCTCGTCCTCGGTAGCACGCGCGTCGAACCACGCCTCCGTTGCCGGCGGAATGCCGTGCTCCCGTAGACCGCCGAGGATCGCCCGGTCGTCAGCGCCGTTCCCGCCCACCAGCTCGAGCACGTCCTCGGGGTAGACCCGCAGGCGCGCCATGCAGCTGTGGTCGAGCGGGCAACCGAACGGCGGCGCATCGGTGTCGCCGCTGAGCCGCGCCCGCGCCTTGTCGAACATGCGCGGGAGGTATGCATAGCCCTCGAGCTCGTCGGCAAAGTCCCGAACGACAGCCATCCGAGAGCACGCTACCCGGTGGCGCCCACCCCTGGGACACACAGCGCTACGCCGGTGGCTGAGGGCATAGCGAGTCGGCTGGGCAAGCGTTCCGGAATGACCGCTGAGGAAGCGGATGGTTCGAACGATCGGTACCTGGTACCGGAGGTACCAGGTACCGGACTTGCGAAGCTCGCCGCGATCACGAAGTAAGGCGCGCGAGCGCGTCGGAGTCGGCTCGGTCGACCGCAGCTTGATCGGCCTCGTGCCGTGGGCTCGATTTGCTCCGCCTGAGCACGTCGAGTTGGATGACCCGCGCCGTCACGCCGCTTAGTTCCCGAACGTCGTTCCCGAACGGCGACGTCGTCCAGAGGGCGGGCCCTCCGCGAAAGGCGATCAGGACTTCTCCCGAACGACCCTCGAGGATGTACGTCAGCTCCAGTCGGACGCCGCCTCGTTCAAATCCCGTGCCGCCGTCCTCTCCCGGCGCCGGCGCATGGCTCCAGCCAAGGCGCGTGAGCGATGCTTCGATCTCGCCACGGTCATGCTCCCAGACCGCGAGGTCGATGTCGCCGTGCGGACGTGTCACGCGCCCTATGTAGAAATCAACGGCCCAGCCGCCAAACAGCCAGTGGTCGAGTGCTCGGTCACCGAGCTGTCCCGTGATCTCGCGCAGAGCTGACAGTTGCTCTTCCGGAGTCGCCGTCATCCCAGGTTAGGTCACGCTCCTCTGCGCCAGCGTTCAGCAATGACGAGGGTTGTTTCGGCTTCGAGTCCATCGAGAAGTAGGACGCTCTCCCGCGAACTAAAAGGAGGGGCATGGCTTCCTGGCGCTCGGCACCCATCGACGACATCGAGGAGATCACCGACGGGCGCGTCCCGTGGCACCCGGTTCGCCACCACTTCGGCATCAAGGCGTTCGGCGCCAACGCGTTCACCGGAAAGCAGCCTGGCGACCGGCTCATCAATGAGCACGACGAGGCGGACGACGGCCAGCAGGAGCTCTACCTCGTCCACACGGGGCGCGCTCGTTTCGTAATCGACGGCGAGTCGGTCGATGCGCCGGCGGGGACGCTGGTTTTCGTGGAGCCTGGCCTGAAGCGTACGGCCTTCGCGGAGGAGCCGAACACGACGCTCCTTGCCGTCGGCGCCGTGGCGGGGCACGCGTACAAGGTGCACGGATGGGACATCTGGGGGCCGGTCCAGCCGCTGTACCAGGCGGGCGAGTACGCGCAGGCGGCCGAGCGTCTGGACGTGGCGCTCGCTCACGACGCCCCGTACTGGGGCGTCCAGTACAACGCGGCGTGCGTCTACAGCCTGGCCGGGCGCCCCGCTGACGCCGTCGCCCGCCTGCAGCGGGCGCACGAGCTGGCGGACGAGGATGCCGACGTCCGCTCGATGGCGAAGGGCGACAGCGACCTCGACGCGATTAGGGACGAGCCCGGCTACAAGCAGCTCGTCGGCGAGCCTTGATCTTCCTGCTCGAAGTCGGAACTCATTGACCTGAGCATAAGCGGCCTCGCCTGCGCCAGTGTTCGCCAGTGCACCCTGAGCGCACCTAGTTCGAAAGGGTGTCTGACACCTTCAAGGTGTCAGACACCAGTGCGCGTGGCGTGCGCGAGCGTCCTCACGCCCGAGCCTAGACCGCACCCCGGCGGAGCTAGGCCTCGCCGAGGTACGTCTTGCGCACCTGCTCGTTCGTCTTCAGTGCAGCGGCGTTGTCCTGCAGGACGATGCGCCCCGTCTCGAGCACGTAGCCGCGATGGGCGTGGTCGAGCGCCATCAGCGCGTTCTGCTCGACCAGCAGGATCGACGTTCCCTGTTCGTTGATCTGCTTGATGATGTCGAAGATCCGCTCGACGAAGATCGGCGCCAGTCCGAGTGACGGCTCGTCGAGCAGCAACAGCTTCGGCCGAGCCATGAGCGCCCTGCCGATCGCGCACATCTGCTGCTCGCCGCCGGACAGCGTGCCGGCCTTCTGCTGGCGTCGCTCCTGCAGGCGCGGGAACAGCTCGTACACGCGATCCATGTCGCCCTTGATGTCGTGCCGGTCGTTGCGCTGGAACGCGCCCATCTCGAGGTTCTCGGTCACTGTCATGCGCGGGAACAAGCGCCGTCCTTCCGGCGACTGTGCGATGCCGCGCTTGACGATCTCGTGTGCCGCAACCGCAGTGATGTCGCGGCCCTCGAACCGGATGCTTCCCTGTCGTGGGTGGTTGAGGCCGTTGATCGAGCGCAGCGTCGTCGACTTGCCGGCGCCGTTCGCACCGAGGAGCGTCACGATCTCTCCTTCGCGCACCTCCAGCGAGATGCCCTTCAACGCGTGGATCGACCCGTAGTAGGTGTGGATGTCCTGGATCTGCAGGATCGTGGGCCTTCCGTTGCCGGCGTTCACGAGAGCCCCTGACGCTTCATGTCCTCGACAGCCGCCTTGCCGAGATAGGCCTCGATCACACGCTCGTTCTGCTGCACTTCGCGCGGCGTGCCCTCGGCGATCTTCTCGCCGTAGTCGAGCACGGAGACGCGGTCCGAGACACCCATCACGACCCGCATGTCGTGCTCGATCATCAATACGGTCAGCCCCTCCTCCTCCCGCAGCTTGCTGACGAACGCGGTGAACTCCGCCGACTCCTGCGGGTTCATCCCGGCCGTCGGCTCGTCGAGCAGCAAGAGCTGCGGGCTCGTTGCGAGCGCGCGAGCGACCTCGAGCCGGCGCTGATCGCCGTAAGGGAGGTTGCGGGCGGTCGCCTCCGCCTGCCGGCGCAGACCCGTGAACTCGAGCAGCTCGAGCGCGCGCTCGCGCGCCTGCTTCTCCTCGCGCCTGACGGAGGGTGTCCGCAGGATCGAGTTGAAGAGGTTTGCGTGCATGCGTGCGTGCATGCCGACCATCACGTTCTCGAGCGAGGTCATGTTCTGGAAGAGACGGATGTTCTGGAACGTGCGACCGACGCCGCGCGCGGTGATCGCATGCGGCGGCTTGCCGGTGACGTCCTCACCGAGGAACTGCACCTGCCCGGCGGTCGGCTTGTAGACACCGGTGAGCATGTTGAAGAACGTCGTCTTGCCGGCGCCGTTCGGTCCGATCAGCGAGATCACTTTGCCGCGCGGCACGGTGAAGTCGACGCTGTTGACCGCCACCAGGCCGCCGAACTCCTTCCGCAGACCGCTCGCGACGAGAACATCGCCCTCGGTCATTCGGTCACGATCCGGTTGTCGGCGGTGACGTCGTAGAGCGGCTCGTCGTGGACGCCTTCGTGCAGCTCGGCGGCGACGCGTTTCGACGGGATCAGGCCTTCCGGCCGGAAGAGCATCACGAGCAGGATGATCAGGCCGTAGATGCCGGACGCGTAGAGGGGCACTTCCAGGTTCGGGTGGTGGCTTCCGACGTGGACGTTGGAGTTGATCCACGCGCCGGTGTTCGCAAGGCCTTCGATATTCAGGTAGGCGAGAAACGCGCCGCCGACCATCACGCCCCAGATGTTCCCCATGCCGCCGAGGATGACCATGCAGAGAATGAACACGGAGATGTTGAAGTAGAAGTCGCCCGGGAACGTCGCGCTCTTGAAGACGGCATAGAACGCGCCCGCAACGCCGCCGAAGAACGCGCCGCTCGCGTACGCCCAGGTCTTCGTCCTCATCAGGGGGATGCCCATCGCCGCCGCAGCGGTCTCGTCTTCGCGAATCGCGATCCATGCTCGACCGAGCCGGGAGTACTGCAGGCGGAAGGAGCAAAAGACGGTGAAGAGCAGCAGGACGATCGCCGTCCAGAAGAAGACGTCGGTCGACTGGATCTGGTGCCCGAGGTAGTTCGCGTTGCAACACGCCAGGTAGTTGGCCGGCAGGAAACCTCCTGTCCAGCTCGAGAGCTGATTGCCGAAACCGATCGAGTCGATCGGCGTGATGCCGTTCGGGCCGTTGGTCAGGTTGAACCCGGTGTTGAAGAAGTTGTCGCTGTTGCGCGCGATGCTGTAGACGATCTCGCCGAAGCCGAGCGTCACGATCGCGAGGTAGTCACCGCGCAGACGCAGCGTCGGGAGACCGATGAGGATGCCGAAGAGCGCCGTGATCGCACCGGCGAGCGGCAGCAGCAGCCAGATCGAGATGTGGATACCGGGCAGTTTCGGATCGATGCCGACTGCGCCGAAGTGGATCGTGTGATGCGAGAACTGGAGCGAGGCGAACCAGGCAGCCGTGTACGCACCGGTGGCGTAGAACGCGACGTAGCCGAGATCGAGCAGACCCGCGTAGCCGACCACGATGTTCAGGCCGACCGCCATCATCACGAAGACGATCATGTAGACGCCCGTCGCGACGTCCGGCCAGACCCCGAAGACCGGGATCGTGAACATCTTCGCTTGGTAGAAGGGATAGAGGATGGCCAGAACGAGCGCGATGGTTGGCAACGCCCAGGTTCGGTAGCGCTTGGGGATCCAGAAGATCCCGAACGCGATCGCGAACGTCGCAGCCAGCGATCGCGGCCCCGTGATCAGGAACACGAGCACGATGACGGCCTCTCCCACGAGCTGCCAAGGCAGCGGCGGGAGCCGGTGAATCCAGTAGAGCGCGGAGATCACGACCACCGCATAGCCGAGCGAGTGGTCGATGAAGAAGAGCAGCACCGCGAGCAGCAGTTCCCCTGCGATCGCGATCGCCACTCGCTGGCGGACCGGTAGTGCGTCCCAGCGCGCGCGCATCTGGTTGCGGAAGCCGACCGCCTCGGGCCGTGACTCGGTCACGCCTTCGGTCATCCGCCCTCCGGTGTGCGTTCGCCGAGCAGGCCCTCGGGCCGGAAGACGAGAATCAGGATCAGAATCGAGAACACGATCGCCTGCGTCCAGTCCGAGCCGGGCGCATGCCAGTCGAGTGC
This sequence comes from uncultured Thermoleophilia bacterium, assembly GCA_963823265.1. GTDB lineage: Bacteria > Actinomycetota > Thermoleophilia > Gaiellales > Gaiellaceae > PALSA-600. The sequence continues at coordinate 144,426 of CAWGLA010000010.1, read as the reverse complement.
CTCGTTGAACGCCTGGATCAGGCCGATCAGGATCGCACCGAGCACGGCGCCCGGCAGGTTGCCGATGCCGCCGAGCACTGCGGCCGTGAATGCGATCAGGCCGAGCTGAAAGCCCTGGTCGTACCGCACCGTCGTCGCGTAGAGCGAATAGAGGAAGCCTGCCGCGCCGGCGAGCGCGCCGGCGATCAGGAACGTGAAGGAGATCGTGCGATTGACGTTGATCCCCATGATCGCCGCGGCTTCCTTGTCCTGTGCGGTGGCCCGCATCGCCTTGCCCTGCTTCGTCCGCTGGACGAGATACGTGAGCGCGAGCAACACCGGGATGGTGACGACGATGACGATCAACTTGTTCCACTCGAATGAGACGCCGTAGAAGTTGAAGATCTGCGAGTGCGGGAAGATGTCGGGCGCGGTGATGTACTCCGGTCCTTTCCACGCCAGGCCGACGTCTTCGATGATGAAACTGACGCCGATAGCGGTGATCAGCGGCGCCAGGCGCGGTGCGTTCCGCAGCGGCTTGTAGGCAATGCGCTCGATCGACGCGTTGAGCAGCCCGCACGCGAGCATCGTCAACAACAAGGTGGCGAGCGCGATCGGCAGCGTGATCGTGCCCTGCCCGTGGTGGAGGTTGAAGAGGTGGGTCCCGATCGTGATCGTGAACATGCCGCCGAGCATGAACACGTCGCCGTGCGCGAAGTTGATCAGCTCGAGGATCCCGTAGACGAGCGTGTACCCGAGCGCAACGAGGGCGTAGACGCACCCGGTCGCGATGCCGATCAAGAACACGGTCACGAAGTCCGAGGGCGCCTTCACCGCGTTGACGGCGAGCCAGAAGAGCAGCAGCCCGACGAAGACGAGCCCGAAGGACGCGATCAGGCTCGGCCGCTTGATGCGGGTCGCCAGGGTCGGTGCGGAGGCATCTGCGGCCAAGGTTCAGGCGACTTTACTGCGTCGGGCCGAAAAGTCCTATCGCAGCGTGAGGGCTACGATTGCGCGGCAGGCCGAAGTGGCGGAACTGGCAGACGCGCCGGACTCAAAATCCGGTTCCCTTCGGGGAGTGTGGGTTCGATTCCCACCTTCGGCATCCCAGAATGGAGAGTCACGTGGCTCGAAGGATCGCTACCCGCGACCCGAGGTACCAGGTGCCCGACGTGCGAAAGCTCGTAGCGCTCGGACGACCTCGAATGGCTTAAGTTCTTCGCGCGCACGCCGCTCTACCGCGAGCTCTCTGCCCGCGTGAATCTGTCGCTCCGATGGAGGACATCTGCACCTTTGGCGCTGACCCAGACTGGCAGTGTTGGAAGGCAACGCTCTTCGGTGAGCGATCCCAGGACCACGTTGCTGTTGGTGTTCGTGCTCGTGTCGTTCGCGGCGAACTCCCTCATCACCCGCCACGTCGTTGCCGGGGGCCTGCTCGATGCCGGGCTGGTGTCGGCCGTGCGCTTTGTGGCCGGCGCGATCGCTCTCGTGGGACTCGCCGCGGTGCGGCGGGAGCACATCGTGGTCGGCCAAGCGAACCTGCGCCCGGCGCTGTGGCTCGGGATCTACGCGGTCTGTATCTCCTACGGCTACCGCTACATCGGGGCGGCTGCTGGGACCTTTGTGTTCTATGCGACCGTCCTGCTCACGCTCGTTGCCTGGGACGTCGTTCACGGCGATGCGATCCCGCCGCGTCGAGCCGCCGGCGCGGGGATCTCTCTCGCCGGAATCGCGGTGTTGGCCAGCGGTTCGATTCGCTCGGTGACGGTGACGGGTGTGCTGCTGCTGGCGTTGACCGGGATGGCGTGGGGTCTTTACACCGCCGCCGGGCGGACGCGAAACGATCCCCGAGTGGCGACCACGGGCCACTTCGTCGTTCTCGCGGCGGTCCTGGTGCTTCCGGCGACGGCAGGAGTCCTGTCGGGCTTGCACGTCACCGCCGCCGGACTGGCCTGGGCGGCAGCGATGGGGGCCGGGACGACAGCCCTCGCGTACGTCGCCTGGTATGCCTGCCAGCGCTCGCTCTCGGGCACCACCGCCGGGGCCGTGCAACTGGTCATCCCGGTCCTCACGGCCGCGGGCGCAGTGCTCCTGCTCGGGGAACAGCTGAGCTTCCGGCTCGTGGTGTGCGCGGCCCTGGTCGGCGTCGGCACCTGGCTCGGCAGGCCCTCCGCACCCGCCGCGTTGCCGGCGGAGCCGGTTCGTGACGCGGGCTAGCGGAGAACAGCGGAACGCGCCAACCGGTCACGGCGGTGGAGCGCTGCGCACATTCCCTGCGCGGAGCTCCACCGCCGCCTCTCCCGAACCGCTCGCGGCGGCTACACGCCGCAGCTGACTGGAGCCGGTGTGACGTCGATTCGCCGGGTTGCGCCGGCCGGAATGAGCTGCACCGCGATCGTGTCCGCCTCGATGGTGCCCTTGTTCAGGATGATGTGCGCGTGCCCGCCGCCCGGGTCGACGAAGCCGACCGGGCCGTTCGACGCGTCGTACACGTGCGGCGTGCAGCTCGGGTCGTCGCCTTCGTACTCGGTCAGGACGCCCTTGGTGACGATGATCAGGCTCGGCCCAGGGTGGGTGTGCCAGCCGGTGCTTCCGCCGGGTTGCCAGACGTTCGACTGGACATACAGATCCGACTGGTTGTGCGTCAGGAGCAACGCGTCCCACGCCCGAGGTGTCGAACCGTGGGCGACCAGCTTCAGGTCGCCGAACGTCGCATGTGCGAGCGTCGTCGCCTGGAAGCCGGCGTTACCGGGCGTCGCCAGGACCTTGCCCCCGTACGCGGCCACACCCACGACGACCAGCAGCACCGTGCAGAGCAACTTCCGTTTCACTTGTCCTCCTGTCCGGACGAGAGCGCCGCGACGACCCTGATGGGATCGAGCTCGGCCCGCTCCGCGGCGAGCGCGGCGTCGAAGCCCGTGGGTGCGTCGAAGACGAAGAAGCAGATCTCGTCCTCTGGTATGTGGATCGAGCGTTCGAAGCGGACGCAGGTTGCTTCGCGCGTCAGCTCGGCCGCTGCCGAACGTGCCCGCTGCTCACGGGCAGCGCGCTCTCCGGCCTGTCCGCGAGTGAGATAGGTCTCGACGAAGTAGCAGGGCACGGTTCGACGCTACGGCGCACGCCCGCTTTCGGAAACGTCAAAACGTCGGAACTTTGCCCGGTCGCTGCGCGGTCAGCGGAGCCGGCGAGAAAGCTCGGTGCGCGAACGAACACCGAGCTTCGCGTAGATGTGAGTGAGGTGGCTCGCGACTGTGCGCTCTCCGAGGAACAGCGCTGCCGCGACCTCACGGTTCGTACGACCGTCGGCGACGAGCGAGGCAACGCGGCTCTCCGCCGCCGTCAGTCCTTCCTCCCGGCTGCGCCCGCCGATCTTTCCCAGTTCGGCGCCCGCTTTCGCGATCCAAGGGGCAGCTTCGAGTTCCTCGAAACGGCCGAGCGCCGCAGCGATCGCCTCCCGCGCGGCGCGCTTCTGCCGTTGGCGTCTGCGGACGACACCCAGTGCGAGGAGTGCCCGCGCCTGCCCGAACAGGTCGCCGACGGACTCGTGCTGGGCAATCGCCTGCTCGAGCAGGCTCGCTGCGCAGCCGATGTCACCACGGGCGGCAGCGACGAGGCCGCGGCACCGCGTCACGTGTGCGTGCACCCAATCCCGTCCGACCCGCGCTGCATCCGATTCCCACACGTCGACGAGGCAGGCGGCGTCCTCGATCCGCCCTTCCTCGAGCAGCAGCTCGACATGATCAGCGGTCCACCAGCGGACGCTGGGCTCGCCCCAGCCGAGCTCCCGAGCCTGCCGGTCCGCCTCGCCGAGCCACTGCTCCGCGGTGGGCCGGTCGCCGCTCCAGAGGGCGACCAGTCCCAGAATCGCCAGGTGCTGCGGCGGGTGAAGTGCAAACTGCTCCTCGGCCAGGACGAGCGCGCGTTCCGAATGCTCTCGCGCGAGCTCGAACTGACCGCGGTGCGCGGCGATGAGCGCGATCGGAAGGTGGTCCTGTGGCACCTCGAGCCCGTACTGGATCGAGATGTCGTGCGCCCGCGTGGCGTTGGCCGCCGCGAGCTCCCACCGGCCCGCCCAGAACTCGACCCAGGCAAGGCCCCACAGCGCACAGGCGGCGCGAGGCTCATCGCGGTCGCGCCATTCCCGGTGCTCGCGTTCGAAGAACCGGCGAGCCTCGCCCCTGCGAGACAGCGGCGCCAACGAATTGGCGACCGCGAGCGTCGCTTCCTGCACGAGCTTCTCCCCGCCGACGGCGGTTGCGAACTCGTGCGCCAGCGCCGGCAGATCGTCGGGAGTTCTCGCGTCTCCGGCAAACCAGCCGAGAATGGCGACCACGCCGCGTGCCCGCCTCCTCAGGATCTCGTCGTGGGCTTCGTCCGCGAGCTCGAGCGCGGCACGGGCGTGGTCGAACCCGTGCCTGAAGCGCTTGGCCCAGGCAAGCCGGGCATGGATGACTGACTGGAGCGCGGGTCGTGAGGCCGCCTCGAGCAGAGCTTCCTCGAGCAACACCGCGGAGCGATCGACGGTCTCGAGGTCGGCGAGCACGACGAGTGCCTCGGCACGCAAAGAGCCCAGGTCTGCCTCGGCAAGCAGCTCGGTCGCGATGGCCCGCGCGCGCGTCCACTCCCCGGCGGCGTGATGCGCGCGGGCCGCGACCAGCGCGCGTCGGTTTCGCTCGTCGAGCCGGTTCACGGGGCGTCAAGCGGAGCGCCTGTTCGGCGAGCTCTGCGGCAACGGCCGACGCGCCTCGATCGGCTGCCAGTTGGGCGGCGCCGTCGAGGACGGCGGCGACCTCCGTGTCGGGCAGCTCCCGCGAAAGCGCGAGATGCCGGGCGTGGAGCAGGGGGTCGTCGACGACGCCGCTGATCCGTCGGTGGACATCGAGGCGTCTCGCTCCCAGATCCGCGTAGAGGACAGAGGCGAGGAGCGGGTGACTGAAGCGGATCTTTCCGTGCTCACGTTCGATCACGTGTGCGGCGACGGCCGGGTCGAGCGCTCCCGGCGGCACGCCCGCCCGCTCGAGGAGAACCTGCGACGTCGTTCCGAGTGCCGAGGCGAGTGCAAGTGCCTCGCGAGTGGCACGCGGAAGTCTGGAGATCCTGGCGCGGACGAGCTCATCGAGCGTCCCGGGAATCGGCATCGGACCAAGCGGGCCGGTGTCCTCGCCGAGCGCACCCGCAAGCTCCAATGCAAAGAACGGATTCCCACCCGACGTCTCGTGGACGCGAAGCAACGTTTGGCGGGCGAACGGCTTACCGAGCCGGTCACGCAACAGTTGATGGATCGCACCGACGCTGAGCGGCCCCACCGGCAGCCGACTCATGCGCTCGGCCGTGAGAGCGTTCCCGAGCTCGAACGAGTGGGCGTCATCGCGCCGGGCCAGCAGGAGCGACACCGGGCTCGCATCGAGGCGTCGCAAGGCGAACGCGAGCGCGGTCGACGAGGACGCGTCCAGCCACTGGACATCGTCGACTGCGATCAGGACAGGTTCTCGCCCGGAGAGAGCTTGGAGAACGCTCCGCACCGCGACCCCGAGCGCCCGACGATCGACGGCGTCTCCCGGCTCTCGGAGGAGCGCCACTTCGAGCGCGCGCCGCTGCGGCGGCGGCAGGTCGGGCAGGACGTCGTCGAGGACATCCTCGAAGAGGTCGCCCAGTCCGACGTGGGCGAGTCCCCGCTCGGCCTCGGCCGGTCGCGACGAGAGGACGCGGAAACCGCGCCTGTCCGCCTCCTGGAGCCCCGCCGCCCAGAGCATCGACTTTCCGATGCCCGGGTCGCCCTCCAGCAGGAGCGCAGCCTGTCCCCCGATCGCTTCGCCCAGGAAGGCGCGAATGGATCGCAACTCCTCGTCCCTGCCGATGATCTCCAAGGCGCTCCTCCTCGGAAGATGGTGACAGAGGGAACGAGGAAGGCAACCGTTCGCCGCGGGGACGGGCACTACACTAGGCCGCCGGATGAACATCGTGGTCAGCAATCTCAAGGGCGGGGTCGGGAAGACGACGTCGGCCGTGTACCTCGCGGCGGTCGCCGTCTCGAAGGGGCACGACCCGGTCGTGCTGATCGACGCCGATCGGCAGGCGTCGTCGGCCGAATGGCTGGAGGAACGCCCGTGCGAGGGCGTCACCGTCGTCGAGGCGCCGTCGGAGCGAACGTTGGCACGCGCGATGAGCCGGCACGACGGCCTGGCGATCGTCGACACGCCGCCCGGGGACGAGCGTCTCGTGCAGTCCGCCATCAGCTCGGCCGATGCCGTTGTCATCCCGACGAGGGCGGGCGGCGTGGAGTACCCACGTGTCGTGGTGACGCTCGGGATGATCCCTGCGGGCACGCCGCGTGGGATCATCATCGCCGCCGCTCGGCTCGGCACGAACGACCTCGAGGAGACGATCGCCTGGTGGAAGGGAGAAAACGTCCCGGTCTGGGGCGTGATCCCGGAACGGGTGGGGATCGCAGCAGGCCCCGAGGCGCGCCTCTACCGCGACGGTCTGCACGAGTACGAAGCGATTCTCCGTCGCGTGCTGCGCAAGCGCTGAGGGCGGAGCGCCGGCTTCTCCGTGAACCGGGCGTGGCCGCTCAGAGCCGCCTGACCGGGGGCTCAGCCCCCCAACGGGCAGAAGAGCCTCATCCCGCCGGGATGAGGCTCATGACCGGTTCGGCACTTAGTCTCGCGTCGAAACCAAAAAAGGAGTTGCAAGGTGCTCGCAAGTGACTACCCGTTCCTCGATGTGATGTGGACGATGCTCGTGTTCTTCGTCTGGATCTTGTGGTTCTGGCTTCTGATCGGAGTCTTCGCGGACATTTTCCGCCGCCACGACATCTCAGGCTGGGGCAAGACCGGCTGGCTGATCTTCGTGATCATCCTGCCGTTCCTGGGCGTCTTCGTGTACCTGATCTCCCAGAACGAAGGGATGACGGAGCGCGGCCTCGAGCGGGCGACCGCCCAGCAGGCGGCCTACCAGGGCGGCGGCAGCAGCAGTGGCGGCGCCGCGGCGGAGATCGAGTCCGGTAAGAAGCTGCTCGACAGCGGCGCGATCACCCAGGCGGAGTTCGACTCGCTCAAGCAGAAGGCGCTCGCGACCTAGCGGTCGGAGCGACGCAGAACGACCGCGGCGAGCCGCGCCTGAGCGAGGATCGGTCCTCAGGCGCGGCCCCGCGATCCGCATAACCACGCCAAACGCGGCGCACTTTGTAAATCGATCCTCAAGGGATCGCTCGAATCTGCCGAAAATCGTCGAGATTCCGACTAGAAGGGGCTCAGGCGATGAACGATGCGGTGATTGACCAGTCGAACGATTCAGGAACGAGGACGGCGCTCGGAACGCTCTTGATCGAGCGCGGTCTGATCGACGTTCAGCAGCTCGATGACGCTCTGCGTATCGGCGCGGACACCGGCGAACGGCTCGGCGAAGTCCTCGTCCGCGAGGGCTGGACGACCGAGGAAGACCTTGCGAAGACCCTCGCCGAGCAGTGGCACCTCCGCTACCTCGAACGCTCGGCGATCTCATTCGACGGGAACGCGCTCAGCAGGCTCTCTCACGAGGAAGCGACCCGGCTCGAAGCACTTCCGATGCAGTTCAACGAGGACGGCGCCATCGTGGTCGCGCTCGCCGAGCCGACCGATGCGCGGCTCCTCGCGCTCCGCTCGCTGCTCGGCGACCGCATCGACTGCGTCGTCGTCGCGAAGTCGGCGATCGATGCCGGCCTGCGGAGCGACCTCCTGGTGAAGAACGAGACCGGCACCACCGTCGCGGGGATCGTGGAAGTCGCGGAACCCGCGGCCGAAAGCGCCCCGGACGCACCGGTCGAGCAGCAGGCGGCCACTCCCTGGAACGCGAGCCCCGTCTCGTTCGGCACGACCCAGAACGGGTCTGCAGCGGACGAGGGTGAGCCGTCAGCGTCGGACTTCGACGAGGTCGCGAGAACGCTCAGCGACGGACTCAGCTCACAGCTCGCGTCGCTCCGCGCGATCGTCGTCGAGGCAGAGTCGGCCCGCGAGCGCGACGGCCTCGAGATCGCGCGGCTCACCACCGAACTGTCGGAGCGGGCAACCGAGCTGAACAGTCGGAACGACGCGCTCAAGTCGATGCAGCAGACGCTCCGCGACCTCGCGGACACGCTCGACCAGACGTCCTAGCTTGCCCTGCGCCCAGACGAGGGTCGGCCCCGCATCGTCCTGCGGGACCGGCCCTCGTCCCCCTGTCGGGACGCACGCGGGTCGCCGCGACCGCGGGACAAGTTCTTGCGGTCATCCTTCTTGGATGAAGTCCGCGCACCGGCCCGCTGTTGGAATCGAACGATGACCGCCGCCGTCCTCGGTTCGTACGAAGTCACCTCGGGCTTCGGGCTCGTGATCTCGATTCTCGTCCTCGGGGCCCTCGCGATCGCGTGGCTCGTCTCGCTCTTCCTCCTGGTGGTCGACTCGATCTCCGTGCTGGCGAAGATCGGCTGGTTCATTGTCCTCACCTGCCTCGCCCCCATCGCGATCCCGGTCTACCTGATCCTTCGCCACCGCCGCCACTCGCAGCGCTGAGCGGGCAAAACTCATCCAGATCGGATGACACCGATCGTCCCGGTGGGGTCCACTCTTTGGGTACGGCCAGTCCAATGGCCGTAGCCGCGAGCCGAGAGGGCCGGCTGAACGACCTCGGATCAGGGAAGGAAGTGAAGTCGCTCATGGACCAGAAATTGATCGCCGAGCTCGAAGCCGAAGAGTCGATGTTCGTGCAGACCGCGCAGGGCATCACGAGCGAGAACGGGACGCTCACCCTGCAGGGAGTCACCCCCTCGACGCTGTATTTCTCCGACCGCCCACAGCGGATCGTCGGGAACATGTCGACCTCCGACTTCGTGGAGCTCTGGGCCGAGGGAGAGAACAGCTTCGAGTCGGATCCCCCGAACGCGGTGCTCTCGTTCATCGAGCCCGGGGATACGGTGCCCGAGGACACGGTGATCGTGATCAAGAAGCCGCGCCTTCAGGGCGGCGGGCTCACGTACACGATCGACGTCCTCGAGGGCACCGTTCCCGCCAAGGCCGGGCCCACGACGCTGTTCATCGACCCATTCGGCCGGCCGCTGTCGCCCGTCTCGGTGTGCGGCGTACGCAGGCGCGAGCGCAGGCGCGACCGCAGGCGCATCTGACAAAAACCGACAGAAGGAGAACTTGATGGCAGATTCAACAGATACCCCCGTCCTCGACTTGCTCGCTCTCATGACCGCGGGCTCCGTCGAGGCGTCGAGCCTCGATCCGGAGACATTCATGCTCGTGCGCATCGCCGCGCTCGTTGCGGTCGATGCACCGCCCGTCTCCTACGTCCTCAACCTCGGCGCGGCGAGCGACCTGGATGTCGACGCAGACAAGGTCGCCGGCGTCCTCGCAGCGGTTGCGCCGATCGTCGGCACAGCTCGTGTCGCCTCGGCGCTGGGCCACATCGTGAAAGCGCTCGAGCTCGAGCTCGAGGTCGCCGAGCTCGAACAGGAGAGCACGGCCTGAGCTCCACCTGAAAGGCCGGCGGCGGCCCGGGGAGCGTATCCCGGGCCGCCTTGTCGGCGATCTCTGTTTCTTCAAGAACTGTAAGATTCAGAGATGCCGCACAACACCCGTCCCATCCACGAGGTCAAGGCTGCGTTCTTTCGCGCCCTCGGCCACCCCGCCCGGGTCCGCATCCTCGAGCTTCTGCAGGACGGCGAGCGTTCGGTGGGCTCATTGCAGACCGACCTCGGTCTCGACTCGGGCGGCACGTCGCAGCATCTGGCCGCGTTGCGCCGGATCGGCCTCGTCACCCCGCGGCGGGAAGGAACGAGTGTCTTCTATCGCGTCGCCGACGAACGAACCTTCGAACTGCTCGACGTCACGCGCGAGATCCTGACGCGCCAGCTTGCGAACCAGCAGTCGCTTCTGCGCGAGCTCGAATCCGAGTGAGCGCACGCCTTCAGACGCTCGCCGCCGCAGCGCTGGGTTGCTTCGGCTTCTGGGCGCTCGCATCCGGCACGACATTCGGGTCCGGCTTCACGGACGGGTTCACACCGCGCTTCGGGGTCGATGGATTGACGGCGTTCTTTCTCGGCCTGCTCGGCCTGGTCGCCGCACCAACGCTCGCGTTCGCCTCCCGCTACTTCGCGGGAACCCGGCGCGGCCGTGCGAACTCGATCCTCACCGGCGTCTTCGTGCTCGTCCTCGCCGAAGTGCTGTGTGCGCGCGACCCGATCACGTTCCTTGCCGGCTGGGAGCTCATGACGCTGCTGCCGGCCGCGATCATCCTCGTCTCGCGCAGCGACGAAGAGGCTCGGCGCACCGTCTTTCTGTATCTCGCGATCACGCACCTCGCCGGCGCCTGCACGTGGATCGCGGTGCTGCTGGCGGCGCATGCCGGAGCCTTCGGCTCGAGCGGCGCCGTCGCGCCGGGCTCGGGCCTGCAGATCGCGATCGCGATTGCCGCTCTCGTCGGCATGGGCACGAAGGCAGGTGTGATGCCGATGCACAGCTGGCTCCCTCGCGCCCACCCGATCGCACCTGCGCCGGTCTCGGCGCTGATGAGCGGCGTGATGATCAAGGTGGCGATCTACGGTCTCGTCCGCGTGCTCGTCGACTGGCTCGGGCCGCTGCCGATCTGGTTCGGCGTGCTCGTCCTCGCCCTTGGCGCGCTGTCAGCCGTGGGAGGCGTTACCTATGCGCTGTTCCAGCACGACCTCAAACGGCTACTGGCATTCCATTCGATCGAGAACGTGGGGATCATCGTCCTCGGTCTCGGCGCATGCCTGCTGCTGCGCGCCAGGGGCGCCGACACGTGGGCGGCGATCGCCCTGGCCGCCGCATTGCTGCACACGCTCAATCACGCGGTGTTCAAGGCACTCCTCTTCCTCGGCGCCGGCTCGTTCGAGCGTGCCGCAGGCTCGCTCGCGCTCGACCGGCTCGGAGGTTTGTTGCGGCGGCTGCCGTGGACCGGCGCCGCGTTCCTCGTCGGCGCTCTGGCGATCGCCGGCCTGCCTCCGTTGAACGGGTTCTCCTCCGAATGGGTGACGCTGCAGGCACTCCTCCACGTGCCGGCAGCCGGCAGGCTTGGCGACGGGCTCGCCGGTGCGTTCGCGCTCGCTGCCCTGGCGGCCACCGCGGCACTCGCGGTCCTCTGCTTCGTCAAGGTGACCGGCCTCGTGCTCCTCGGGCCTCCGCGCAGCGCCGCGGTCGCAAGAGCCACCGAGCGCCCGTTCCCGATGTGGGGCGCGGTCGGGATGCTCGCTGTCGCGTGCGTCGTGCTGGGAGTGGCGCCCGGCCTGCTCCTCGGCTCGCTCGTGTCCCTCGCTCCGTGGCCCGCCGCCCTCCCCACGAGCATCGGCCTGCACCTGCCGAGCACCGGTTCCCTGCCGACGCTCGGAATCGCAACGACCCTCGCCGCGGTCACCGGCTTGCTCGTGCTCTTCCGGAGCCACCGAGCCGCGGCGCTCGCGCCGACCTGGACCTGCGGCCAACTCGTCGAGCCCGCGCTCGGTTGGACGAGCGCCGGCTTCACCAAGCCGCTGCGGATCGTGCTCGAAGGCGTGCTGCGCCCCGAGCGCACGATCGACGTGCACACGTCGGGCGGGACGGTTCAGGAGGTCTCCTACAGCGGTCGAGTGCCGCAACTGCTCGAAGAGCAGATCCTCGAGCCCGCGGTGCGGATCGCACTGGGCGGCGCCGCGCAGGCCCGCCGCCTGCAAACCGGCCGGCTCGGGACCTACGCGCCTACCTGGTCGCGCTCGTGCTCGTGCTGCTCGTGGCGGCCAAGGTCGGGCTGATCGGGTGAGGTCACTGTCGATCGCCGTCGAGCTCGTCGGCGGGATCCTGCTGGCGCCACTCCTTCCCGGGCTCATCCAGCACTGGAAGGCCCGGCTCCAGGGACGCCGCGGGCCGACGCCGGTGCAGCCGTACCGGGAACTGCGGCGCCTCTGGGGCAAGAGCTCGGTCGACGTCGCAGGCGCCGGGATCGTGTACAGGCTCGCGCCTTCGGTCACCGCCGCAAGCCTCGTGCTGGCGGTGTTGCTCGTTCCGGCTGCTGCCGGCGCGCCGCCGATCGGCGTTGGTCGTGACGCTCTCGCGCTGCTCGGGGTGTTCGCACTCGGTCGCTTTGCCGTCGCAGCTGCGTCGTGGGATGTCGGCGAACGGCTTCGCGCTGATGGGCGCAAGCCGCGACCTGATGATCGCGGTCTTCACCGATGCCACGTTCGTGCTCGCAGTCGCGGTCGCCGCGCTCGTCGCGCACACCACGAACCTGTCCGCGATGATCACGGGCACGGCCGGCTCGGCACCGTGGTCGAACCCCGCGCTCGGTCTCGCGGCCGTCGCGTTCGCGCTCGTGATCGTCGCCGAGACCGGGCGGCAGCCCGTCGACAACCCGGACACGCACCTCGAGTTGACGATGATTCACGAGGGCCCGCTGCTCGAGTACGCCGGGCGTGACCTGGCATTCCTGCAGTGGTCCGCGGCCGCCCGCCACTGGGTGGTGCTCGTGCTGGCGGCCCAGATCTTCCTGCCCCACTCGACAGCCGTATGGGGGCAGTTGGCGGCGCTGCCGTTCGTTCTCGCCGCGCTCTGTGCAGGGCTTGCGCTCCTCGAGACGCTCACCGCGAAGATGCGCATCCTGCTGGTGCCACGCCTGCTCGCTGTCGGAGCCGCCGCGGCGCTGCTCGGGATCGTCTCCTGGCTGGTGCAAGTCTCGTGAGTGGAGCGTTGGTGTGGCTGCTCGTCGGTCTCGGCCTGGCCGTCGTGATCGTGCGACGGCGCTCGATCGCCGTCGGACTGGTCACCGTGCAGGCGCTCGTCCTCGCGGGCGCGGCCGCGCACACTGCGGGCGGGAACGACATCTTCGCCGCCTGCGCACTCGCGGCACGCGCGATCGCGCTCGGCACACTGCTGCTCTTCGTCGTCTCGCGCACGCGCGAGCCGCGGCCGGTCCGCGCCGGTCTCTCTCCGCTTGCGCGCGGCGGAATCGCGGTCGCCCTCGCGCTCGCGCTGACCTGGCTCGTCCCGGTGATCGGTCTCGACTCCAGAAACGTCGAGCGCGGCGTGCTCGCACTCGTCGCGTTCGGAGCGGCGACGGTCGCGCTGCGGCGCGCGACGCTCTTCCAGGTGCTGGGCATCGTGCTCACCGAGAACGGTCTCGCCCTCGCCGCCCTTCGGCTCCCGAACGGCTCATCGGTCGCAATCGAGTTCGGCGTGGCCTTCGATCTGACGCTGATCGCACTCGTCGCGACCGTCTTTCACGAGCGCATCTTCGCCGAGTTCGGCGCGGGCGACTCGGCTCGGTTGAGGACACTGCGTGACTAGCCGCGAACTGCTCGCACTCGCCGCGGTCGGCGCGCCGGTGATCACCGCAGTCGGCCTGGCAATCGTGCCCCGGCGACTGGTCGACGCCACCGCGAAGACCGGAGCAGTGCTCTCGGCGCTCGCGGCCGGCGCACTCGCCGCGGTCGCGCTGGCCGCGCCCGGCAGCCCACTCGTCGAGCGGTGGGTTGTCGTCGACGCCGCAGCCGGCCTGCTGATCGCGGTCATCGGCCTCGTCGGTGTCGCGAGCGTGTTCGCTTCAGCCGGCTACCTCTCGTCGACGATCGACTCGCTGCTTCCGGCGAGGAACCGGTCGCGAGCGTTCTACGGACTGCTGTTTGCATTCTGGGCGATCCTCGCCGCCGTTCCGGTGATGGGGAATCTCGCGGTCGCCTGGTTGCTCGTCGAAGCGACGACCGCAGCCTCGGCCCTCCTCGTCGGATTCAGCGGCCGGCCACCGGCGCTCGAGGCGGCATGGAAGTACCTGATCCTCACGTCGCTCGGGCTCGGCTTTGCGCTACTCGGCATCGTGGCGCTGGCCGCACAATCGACCGCCGGCGGGCTCGACGCACTGTCGTGGCGCGAGCTTTCGGCGGTGCAGCCTGGTCACGCGACGCTGGTCGCATACCTGCTGCTCCTCGCCGGCCTCGCGTCGAAGATCGGGTGGGCGCCCGTGCACAACTGGCTGCCCGACGCACACTCCGAGGCGCCTGCCCCTGTCTCGGCGCTTCTCTCGGCGGCCCTCCTCCCGACCGTGCTGCTCGTCGCATGGCGTTCGAGCCAGGCCCTCGCGCCGGTGCTCGGCGAGTCGACCACACATGGTGTGCTGGTGGCCTTCGGTCTGCTGTCGCTGGCGGTCGCCGTACCGTTCCTCTGGCGACCGTTGCCGTGGAAGAGGCTGCTCGCCTACTCGAGCCTCGAGCACATGGGGGTGATCGCGCTCGGGATCGGCTTCGGAACTCCGCTCGCGCTCGCAGGCGTCGCAGTGCACATCACCGGCCACGCGGTGGCCAAGGCAGCCGGTTTCTACGCCGCGACACCGCTGCTCTCACTCGACCCGCGCGGGAGCGTGCGAGCAAGCCACGGAGTGCTGCGGACCCACGCCGGCCTCGGGTCGGTGCTCGGCGGCTCACTCGCGGCACTCGCGGGTCTTCCACCGTCGCCGCTCTTCGTCAGCGAGATCCTGATCGTCGCAGGTGGGTTCGCGGCGGGGCGCCCCTGGACGGCGGCAGCCTCCGCTGCATTGCTGGCACTCGGGTTCCTCGGCCTCGTGCACGCCCTGATCGAGACGACGGCAGGTCGCGCGGCGCCGGCCGAGCTGCACCGGCCCGCAGGGCTGCGAGTCGTGCTCGCGCTCGGCGCCGTCGCAGGCGTGTTGCTCCTTGCGCTCACGGCTGCCGCAGTGTTCCTGCCGGACAGTGCCATCGCACACGCACTTGTCCGAGGTGCCGGGTGAGCGATTACCGCACGAGGATCGTCGCCGCGCTCGAGAGCGGCTGCGCGCTTTGTCGGCCTACATGCAACCGGCGACATGGTCCGCACGGCCCTCGTCGCCCCCGACGGCGCGATCAACCTCGAAGCCGTCCCGGTGGCCGAAGGACGCGTGCCGTCGATCGTCGATCTCGCACCGGCTGCAGACTGGGACGAACGTGAGGCAGCCGACCTGCACGGCGTGCACTTCGACGGTCACGAACCGCTGCGTCCACTGGTCGACCACGATCTCGATCTCGACTCGTGGACCGTGCCGGTGCACGGCGAGGACGCCTACCAGGTCGCGGTGGGCCCGATTCACGCGGGCGTGATCGAGTCCGGCCACTTTCGCTTCCACGTCGTCGGCGACTTGATCCTGCATGTCGACGCGCGGCTCTTCTACAAGCACCGCGGCCTCGAGCGGGCCGCAGAGGGACGGACGTTCGCCGAGGGCATCGCGTACGCCGGACGCGCCTGCGCCGCCTGCGCGGTCACCAATGCGGTCGCCTATGCGCAAGCCTGCGAGCAGATTCTGGGGCTGCGGCCGACCGCCGGTGTCGCCCGCGCCCGCACGATTCTCCTGGAGCTGGAACGGCTCTGGAACCACCTCAACGACATCGGGGCGGTCTGCGCCGGTGTGGGGCTCGCCGCCGGGAACATGCGGTTCATCGCGCTCACGGAGCGCGTACGCCGGCTGAACGCGCAGCTGACGAGTCACCGCTTTCTGTTCGGCTCGATCGACGTCGGCGGCAGCCACATCTCTTTCGATGTCGACGGCGCGCGCGACGAGCTTGCGGCGATTCGCGCCGAATCGGAGAGCGCCTGGCGGGAGCTGCTCTTCAACGCGTCGTTCAGCGACCGGCTGCCGAAGATCGGGATCGTCACGCGCGAGGAAGCGCTCGAGCTCGGAGCGGTCGGGCCGGCCGCCCGGGCAAGCGGTGTCGCCGAGGATGTGCGGGCGACCTGCGATCAACTCGCCTACGACGGTTTCGCGACGATCATCCCGCACCGTGCCGCTGGGGACGTGCAGGCACGACTGGAGCAACGCGCGCTCGAGGTGCAACAGACCTTCGACCTGCTCGCCTCGCTGCTGAACGGCCCCGTCATGGCGGAGTCGTGCGAACCGGTGCGGGCCGGGCGGACGATCGGGGCAGCGTGCGTCGAGAGCCCGCGCGGCGCAACGCTATGCGTCGTCGAGGCCGCGAACGGCCGCATCGGCCGGCTGCGGCTGCGCACCGGTTCGTACGCGAACTGGCCGGTCGTCGCCCACGCGGCGGCTGCCAACCTCCTCCCCGATTTCCCGTTGATCAACAAGAGCTTCGAGCTCTGTTACGCCTGCGCGGACCGCTGATGCTGAAGCTCCTCAAAGACCTCCATCGCCTCCGCCGCGAGCTCGCTCTCCCGGCGCCCGACCGCGCACGAAGCCTCGCCGTCCGTCACGTGGACGCCGGATCGTGCAACGGCTGTGAGCACGAGCTGACACTCGCCGCCGGCCCTCACTACGATCTGGCCAGATTCGGATTCGGCATCGTCGCCTCCCCACGGCATGCCGACGTGCTGCTCGTCACGGGAACGGTGACGAGGCGCATGCACGCCCCGTTGCTCGCCGCCTACCACGCGATGCCGGAACCGCGTCGCGTCATCGCCCTCGGCGACTGCGCGCTCGGCTGCGGCGTCCTCGGCCTCGCCGCCGAGCTCGTCGGGCCGGTCGAGGACGTCCTCCCGGTCGACCTCCGCGTGCCCGGCTGCCCACCGACACCCGACGCGATCGCCGCCGCGCTGGTCGAGCTCGCCGGCTAGATGGTTGATCGGTAGATGCCGTTGTCGCGGGAGGGTCTGCACCAAGCAGCCGCGTGCAGGCCCCAGCCGCGGCGGCGTCGATTCATCGATCAGCCATCTAGGACCGGTTGAGCTCAGCCAGGCGGCGCGCGACGATCGCCGCCGCCCCGGCGAGCTCCGCGGCGGCCTCTGCATCGCCGACGACCGACGAGCGCAACTGGCCCCGAACATGGCGGGCCAGCCGGACCGTCTCGTCCGCGCACGCAGCGATCTCCTCAGGCACCGCGATCGTCCGCGCGCGTGTCACGTCAGTTCGGTCGGCCATGAAAGCCGTGTAGGCCGCCGAGTCCTCGTCGGCGAGCTCCGAGAGCCGTGACCAGAGCAGGTGTGCGCGCGCAACCGACTCGTCGTCCCCTGCGAATCGCCCGGCCAGTTCGACGAGCGCCGCCGCGAGCGCCGCGGTCAGCGCCGTTGCAGCACCGCTCGCGGGCGCGGGCGTTCGTTCGCCCAGCGCCGCGAGCAGCTCACCGACTCGGAGCTCGCTCAGCGTCATGTCGGTAGAACACCGCTCGGGAGGGAGGCAAGCGGCGTCAGGCCGCGAATCAGATCCGCGGCCTTCTCGGCCACCATCATCACCGGTGCGTAGATGTTCCCGTTCGGGACGCTCGGGAACACGCCGGCGTCGACGACACGAAGACCCGTCGACGCCGTAGACGCGCATCGTCGCCGGGTCGACAACGGCTCCCATCGCGCAGGTGCACGAAGGATGCAGCGCGGTCTCGGCGTCCCGGCGCACCCACTCGAGAATCTCCTCGTCGGTCTCGACCCCGGCGCCGGGCGAGAGCTCGCCGCCGTTGAAGGGCTCGAACGCCGGCTGACCGAGGATCGAGCGGGCCGCGCGCACGCACTCCACCCATTCGCGCCGGTCCTGATCGGTCGAGAGGTAGTTGAAGCGCAGCGCCGGATGCACGCGCGGGTCGGCCGAGGTGATCTTCACCGATCCGCGGGCGTCCGAGTACATCGGGCCGACGTGTAGCTGGTAGCCGTGACCCCGCGGCGCCGTCCCGTCGTACCGCACCGCGATCGGCAGGAAGTGGAACATCACGTTCGGGTACGCGACTTCGTCGTTCGACCGGATGAACCCTCCCGCCTCGAAGTGGTTCGTCGCCGCGGGGCCCGACTTGGAAAAGAGCCACTTCAAGCCGACGAGCGGCCGGTTGTACCACCTGAACGCCGGCGCGAGGGTCACCGGCAGCTTCGACGCGCACTGCACGTAGACCTCGAGGTGATCCTGCAGGTTCGCGCCCACATCGGGGAGGTCGTGCACGACGTCGATCCCGAGCGCTTCGAGCTCGGCCGCGTTGCCGACGCCGGAGAGCTGCAACAGCTGCGGCGAGTTGATCGCCCCGCCGCAGAGGATCACCTCAGCTGCGCGAATGGTCTCGCCGCCGACCTGCACACCGACGGCGCGTGTGCCTTCGAAGACGATCCGTTCGACGAACGTGCGCGTTCGCACCTCGAGGTTCGGCCGCGACATCGCCGGATGGAGGTACGCGCGCGCGGCGCTCCAGCGCCGGCCTCGATGGATGTTGCGGTCGAACGTCGCGAAGCCCTCCTGGCGGTAGCCGTTCACGTCGTCGGTCAGCCCGTAGCCGGCCTCCTGCGCGGCGGCGAAAAACGCGCGAAAGAGCGGCCCGTGGGCGGGGCCGCGCTCGAGCAGCAGTGGGCCGTCACCGCCGCGCCACTCGTCGGCGCCGGCGAGGCAGGTCTCCATGCGCTTGAAGTACGGCAGACAGTGCGCGTAGTCCCAGTCCTCGAGCCCCCAGCGCTCGTAGTCCAGCGGGTTGCCGCGCTGGAAGATCATTCCGTTGATCGAGCTCGAACCGCCGAGCACCTTGCCGCGCGCGTGATAGATCCGCCGCCCGTTCATGAACGGCTCGGGGTCGGACTCGTACTTCCAGTCGTAGAAGCGGTTCCCGATCGGGAACGAGAAGGCTGCCGGCATATGGATGTACAGGTCCCACCACGAGTCGGTTCTGCCCGCCTCGAGGACGAGCACGCGCGTGCCAGGGTCCTCGGTCAGCCGCGCGGCCAGTGCCGACCCGGCAGAGCCACCCCCGACAATGAGGTAGTCCCAACTGTTCACGCGACGACGATGGTCTGCAGCTCCGTGAACGACTCCAACGGCGCGCTGCCACCGACCCGGCCGATCCCGCTCGCGGTGCCCGCGCGCCCTCCGAAGGGCAGGTGCGACTCCCAGTAGTTCGACGAGTCGTTGATGTTCACCCACCCGGTGCGCACCTCGTCCGCATAGCGGAGCCCCTGTGCGAGGTCACGCGTGAAGATCGCCGAGAGCAGGCCGTACGGCGACGCGTTCGCGAGCCAGATCGCCTCGTCGAGCGAGCCGATCTCGACCACCGGCGCGATCGGTCCGAACGTCTCCTCCTGCGCGACGAGCGAGTCGGCCGGCACGCCGTCGAGCACCGTCGGCTGCCAGTAGAGGTCGGTCGGGAAGCCGCCCTGACGCTCGCCGCCCGCAACAACCGTCGCGCCCCGGCGAAGCGCGTCGCCGACATGCTCGTCCATCTTCTCCGCGACGCCCGCGTTGTTCAGCGGGCCCATCGTCGTGCCGTCGGCGAACGGGTCCCCGAGGACGACTCGCTCGCCGACGAGCCGTGCGAGCCGCGCGACGAACTCGTCGCGCACGTCACGATGCACAAGCAGCCGTTCGCCCGCAGTGCAGCTTTGCCCGGCGCACATGAAGCACGCGGTCACGGTCGCCGCCGCCGCGAGGTCGAGATCCGCGTCGTCGAGCACGACCACCGGCCCGTTCCCGCCGAGCTCGAGCACGGCTGCCTTGCCCGCGGCTGCCTCGGCGACCTTGCGACCGGTCTCGGTCGAACCGATGAAGCCCACACCGTGCGTGCCGGGGTTGCGCGCGATCTCGTCACCCACGACGGACCCGGGGCCCGTGACGAGGTTGAACACTCCAGGAGGCAGGTCGGCCTCGACGATGCACTCGGCGAGGGCGACTGCAGCGACCGCCGTCGACGACGCCGGCGTCCACACCACGGCGTTGCCGGAGGCGAGGGCGGGCGCGATCAGCTCGGCCGGCATCGTGTAGGGCCAGTTCCACGGCGTGATCACGCCGATCACACCGCGCGGCCGGCGCACGAGCAGGACGCGCTTTCCCGGCGTGAACGAGTTCGCCAGCCGTCCTTCGAGCCGCTTGCCGTCCTCCGCCGCGTTGCGCCAGTACTGCACCAGCTCCTCGACCTCGTCGTGCGACTCGTGCAGCGCCTTCCCCTGGTCGAGCGTCAACGTGTGCGCGAGCGTCTCGCGCCGCTGCTCGACCTCGTCGGCGATGCGATGCATGAACGCGGCGCGCTCGAACACCGTCGTCCGCGACCAGGCGTCGGCTGCACCGTTCGCGGCATCGATCGCGCGCTGCGCGTCTTCGCGCCCACCTTGCGGGATCTCGGCGATCGGCTCACCGGTCGCCGGGGAGGCTGCGCCGAACGTGGCACCGGCCAGCGCAGCCGTCCAGCCGCCGTCGATGAACATCTCGGCCCTAGTCGCCAAGCTCGGTCCTTCGCCGGTCGACGTAGGCCTTCAGCTCGTCCTTGAGCCCCTGCTCCAGAACCGGCTCCTCGTACTCCTCGAGCGTCTTCTGCCACACGTCCGACGCCCGCGCAGCCGCGTCCTTGCCCCCGAGGCGCGACCAGCGCTCGTAGTTCTCGGTCGACGACAGCAGCGGACGGTAGAAGCATTCGCGGAACCGCTCGAGCGTGTGCACGGCACCGAGGAAATGGCCTCCCTGCCCCACTTCCTCGTGAGCGCTGTAGGCGAGCGTCTCCTCGTTGATCTGCAGCGGCTGGAACACGTGGTGCAGCATCCGCAGCAGCTCGACGTCGACGACGAACTTCTCGTAACAGGACACGAGCCCCGACTCGAGCCAGCCGGCGGAGTGCATGACGAAGTTTGTGCCGGCGAGGAACGTGGGCCACAGCGTCATCGCGGCCTCGTATGCGGCCTGCGCGTCCACCGTCTGGGATGACGTCAGCGCGCCGCCCCCGCGGAAGGGAAGACCATAGTGGCGCGCGATCTGACCGGTGCAGAGCAGGCCGACCGCAGACTCCGGAGTGCCGAAGCTCGGCGAGCCCGACTGCATGTCCGTGTTCGAGAGGAACGACCCGAACACGACCGGGCAGCCCGGCCGGATCGTCTGGACGAGTGCGATGCCGGCCAGCGCCTCCGCCACCTGCTGGGCGAGCGTCGAGGCGACCGAGACCGGCGACATCGCCCCCATCAGCAAGAAGGGTGTGATCACGAGCGCCTGGTTCGCGTTCGCATAGGCGTGCAGGGCCGCCAACATCCGCTCGTCGTAGCGAAGCGGCGAGTTGACGTTGATCAGGCTGATGATCGCCGGCGTCTGCTCGAGCGACTCGCGCCCGAACACCATCTCAGCCATGGCGATCGTGTCCTCCGCGTTCGGGCCCGAGGTGACCGAGCCCATGAACGGCTTGTCCGAGAGCGTCAGCAGCGCATAGACCATGTCGAGGTGACGGGAGTCGAGCGGCTTGTCGTTCGGCTCACAGATCGTCCCGCCGGGCGTGTCGAGCTGCGGGAACGCCTGCGACAGCCGCACGAGATTCTCGAAGTCGGCGTAGGTCGCCTCGCGGCGCTCGATCCCCTCCCGCACGAACGGGCACCCGTACACCGCGCCGAATGCCATGTGCCTGCCGCCGATATGGATGTTGTTGGCGGGGTTGCGCGCCTGCAGGTCGAACTCCCGGGGCGCCTTCGCCACCTGCTCGAGGATCCAGTCCGGGTCGAGCTTGACGAGCTGGCCCTCGACCTTCTGGCCTGCCGCCTCGAGCACGGCGACCGTCTCCTCGTGAGGCTCGGACGTCCCGAAGTCGACACCGAGCTCGGAGACGATGCGGCGCCAGCCGCGCTCGAGCTCCTGCATCGAGTGCTCGTCGAGGATCTCGTAGCGCGGGAGCTCGTTGATGAGCACTCAGGGAACCTCCTGAAGTAGACGTTCGAGGGCAAGTTCGAGCCCGGTGTCGCCGGTCTCGCGAAGCTCGAGCGGCAGGCCGAGCTTGCGGGCGGCTGCCTCCGCCTTTTCTTGCAGCTCCGGCGTCGGCGCCTGGGCGAGCCAGACCACGCGCTCATAGTGGCGGAAGTAATCGTCGCGCAGCTCCGGATTGCGATCGAGCCCGAGCCCCCGCCAGACCACCCGGTCGAATGAGCGCACGAGGAAATCGGTCAGGTAGTACGTGCCGGTCTCGTGCTCCATCCCGCCGAAGAGCTGGTAACAGTCGGCGCCCGGCAGACGCGGCAGGTCGTCGAGCGCGCCGCGTGTTCCGCAATCCGCGTAGGCGACGACATCTCCCTGCGCCGCGTCGACGGCGGCGCGGATCCTCTCGGGCCGGTTGTGCAGCTCGGGCGGCAGCGGCCGCACCTCGATGTCCCAGCCGCGGCGCTTCGCGATCTGGTCGAGATGGAGCGCGAGCGCGCCGCAGGCGACGACGACCTGAGTTTTCCTCGCTCCGGCGCCGGCCAAGCCGGCACCTGCGCTCTTTTTCTGCTCCGTCGAGCCTACGCCGGTGCTCACTCGGGGAACCTGAGCTGGTCGATGAAGAGATCGTTGAAGTCCGTGCGGCCGGAGAGCTCGACGTAGTCGACCTCGTCGAGCACCGCGCTCGCGGCCGCTCGCTCCGTCACGGAGAGCGCCGCGATCTTCGCGCCCTCGCCCGCGACGTTCCCCGCCGAGACGATGCGTGCCAGCGCGAGCTTCGGTACGAGCCCGATCTTCACGGCACTCGCAGCGGTCAGATACGAGCCGAACGAGCCGCCGAGCAGCACCTGGGAGATCTCGGTCGGGTCGACGCCCATGTCGTTGCACAGGATCTGCCAGCCGGTCGCGATCGAGGCTTTCGCAAACTGCAGCTCGCGCACGTCTCGCTGCGAGAGGAAGATGTCGTCGGACAGATAGAACACGTTCTCCTCGCCGATCTTGCCGAGCTGCTCCGACGAGCCGAGCACGAAGCGCCCGGAGTGATCGAGAATGCCCGCGCCGACGAGCTCTGCGACCGCGTCGACGAGGCCCGACCCGCAGAGGCCGACCGGCTCGACGTCGCCGATCACCGTCAGCTCGACGTCGCCGTCGACGATCTTCACCCCTTCGATCGCGCCGTCCGCGGCCCGCATGCCGCAGCGGATCTGCGCCGCCTCGAACGCAGGCCCGGCGGGCGCCGCCGTCGCGAGTGCCCGCGCCGATGATCCGAGCACGATCTCCGAGTTCGTCCCGACGTCGATGAAGAGCCGCAGGCGCTTGTCGAGCGTCAGGCCCGTGGCGAGGATGCCTGCGACGATGTCGGGGCCGACGTAGGCGCCGAGCGCCGGGAAGAGCACGGCGGGCGCGCGCTCGTGCACACGCACGCCGAGGTCGGCGGCGGTCGCGGCGGGGAGCTGACGAGCGGCGATCGTGAACGGCGCCATCGAGAGCGGCTCGGGGTCGATGCCGAGTGCGAGCTGGATCATCGTGACGTTGCCGGCGACGACGATCTCGTAGACCTCGGCCGGGCCGACACCCGCCTCCTCACACACCTCCGCGGTCAGGGTCGCGAGCGTCTCGTGCGCCTTTGCGCGCAGCACGTCGAGCGCGCCGGGGTCGAGCATCGTCGCGCTGATCCGCGAGATGACGTCCGCGCCGAACGGCTGCTGGGCGTTGAGGATCGAGCGCACGGCAGCCGGCTGGCCGGTCTCCAGGTCGAGCAGCGTCGCGACGCACGTGGTCGTGCCGAGGTCGTAGGCGATCGCGTGGCGCCGCGCCGTCGTGTCGCCCGGCTCGACATCGAGCAGCAGGTCGTCGACGACGACCGCGGTCACATCCCAGTTCGCGTCGCGCAGCGTGTTGCCGAGACCGCGCACGAGCTCGAGCGGCACGCGAAGCTCGAGGTCGTCCATCGCGTTCGTGACGCGCTCGAGATCCGAGACCTGGTCCTCGAGTGTCGGCTCGGACAGCTCGAGATGGCGCTTCTGCACCGCCGGCCTGAGAATCACATGCCGCCCGACGCCTGCGAGCGCCGCCTTCGGCCGCGTCTGGAGCAGGGGCACCTCGACCACGAGATCCTCCTCGGCCTGTGCGCGGCAGGCGAGCCGCCAGCCGGCCTTCAGCTCGTCGGGGGAAAAGGCGCGCGGGTCGACCGAGGACAGCTCCTGCCGGCCGGATGCGACCCGTACCTTGCACTTCTTGCAGGTGCCGTGACCGCCGCAGGTCGAGTCGATCGCAACGCCGTTCCAGCTGGCGCAGTCGAACAGCGTCGTGCCGGCGGGGACACGCGCCTCCTTGGTCGCGCCGTCCGCCTGTTGGAAGACCAGCCGAACCCGGTCCGGATGGATCTCGTCGATCACAGGCTCTGCCACGCTCACGAAGCGAGCGCCGCCTGCTTCTTGCGGTACGCGGCGATCCACGCGGCGCCCCACTCGTCGTGGCCGAGCAGGAAGTCGGTCGCGCGGACGCCTTCGACGATCTCCCGCGAGCGCGCGTCCATGATCGCGCTCGTCAGTCCGTGGCTTGCGGCGACCGCGAGAAACGCCGCACCGAGCGTCTCGCGCCCGGGCAGGCCGAACGAGGTGTTCGAAGCGCCGCAGGTCATGTTCACGCCGAGGTCCTCGCGGATCAGCCTGACGGTCTCGAGGAACAGCGTCACCGCACGCGGCTCGGCGCCGACCGGCATCGCCAGCGGGTCGATCAGGACGTCCTCGGGCGGGATGCCGTGGTCGCCGGCGGCCGAGACGATCTTGCGCGCGACCTCGAGACGGCGCTGCGGCTCCATCGGGATCTCGTCGTCGTTCGCGAGCCCGATCACAGCTGCGCCGTGCTTGGCGACGATCGGCAGGATCGCCTCGAGCCGTCCGTCCTCGCCGGTGACGGAATTGACGAGCGCCTTGCCCTGGTAGGCACCGAGCCCGGCTTCGAGCGCCTCGATCACCGACGAGTCGATGCAGAGCGGCAGGTCGGTGAGGCCTTGCACGAGTGGGATCGCAGAGCGCATGAGCTCGATCTCGTCGGCCAGCGGATCACCGACGTTGACGTCGAGCATGTCGGCGCCGCCGGCGACCTGTTGTGCGACGTCCACCTCGATGCGCGAGAGGTCGCCGTTCTGCAGCTCGGCCTGGAACCTCTTGCGGCCGGTGGGGTTGATTCGCTCGCCGATCACACAGAACGCGCGGTCGGGCCCGATCACGACGGTCTTAGACGGCGACTCGAGGACTGTCTGCACGCAGTTCCCTTTCTGCTCGTGTTGGGATGCCGAGGCGGTCGCACAGGCGTGCGATGCCCGCCTCCTTGCGGAAACTGATCAGGTGCAGGCCGCGCACGCCCGGCAGCGCACGGGCGGCGTGGGCGAGCTCGCATGCCACCTCGAAGCACTCCGCCTCGGGATCGGCGGCGCGCTCGCAGCGCTCGATCACCTCGTGGGGCACGGAGATGCCCGGCACCTGCTCGTCCATGAACCGCAGTGCGGTGGGCGAGCGCACGAGGCAGATCGACGGGAGGATCGCGGCGTCGTGCGCGAGCCGGGTCGAGACCGCCTCCACCATGAAGCGCTCGAGCGGCGCGAGGTCGAATGCCACCTGCAGCTGGAGGAAGCGCGCACCCGCGCGCACCTTCTTGCGCGCCCGCTCGACGCGGTAGTCGATGGGCGGCGCAGCCGGATTCTCGACCGCGCCGAGATAGAGGTGCGGCGCGGGGTCGAGCTTGCGCCCGGAGAGATAGCGTCCGTTCCGCATCGCCTCGGCGGTCGCGAGCAGCTGGATCGAGTCGAGGTCGAAGACGCGACGGGCCTCGGGCTCGTCGCCGGCGGTCACGTCGTCGCCGGTGAGGCAGCAGATGTTCTCGATCCCGTGCAGAGCCGCGCCCGCGATCTCCGCCTGGAGCGCGAGCCGGTTGCGGTCGCGGCAGACGAGCTGCATGACAGGCTCCATCCCGAGCTGACGGAGGGCGATCGCGACCGCGAGCGGCGATGCGTGCGCGTGCGCGGCCGTGTTGTCGGTCGCGTTGACGGCGTCGACGTACTCCTCGTACGGTGCAAGATGCCGCTGAACGGCAGCCACGCCGCCGCCGTTGACGGTCAGCAACTCGGCCGTGACGACGAACCGGCCCGACGCAATCGCCGCTTCAAGCCTCGACACGCCAACCCTTCGGCGCGACACGGTCGCGCTTCGTCACGTAGTTCGCCCACGATGACGTGTTCCACAGGCGATTGTCGACGGGCTTGCGGATGTCGTGGATCTCGTGCGCCCATGGCGTCTTCGGCGCTCGCTCGACCGCCTTCACCCAGACGCAGCGCATCTCGGGCTTCACCTCGCAGTGACCGTCGGCCCGCACGCCGCCGCAGGGGCCGTTGCGCAGGGTCTTCGGGCAGTTCATCGGGCACGTCATCCCCGTCGAGTGCAACACGCACTGGCCGCACATCCGACAGCCGAAGACGGGCTTCTTGATCGCGGCCTCGACGAGGGCGAGCGGCTTCATCATCAAGCGGGGACGGACGCCCGGCGCTTCTCGATCAGATCCTTCGCCAGACGGACGGCGGTCGAGGCGTCGGCTGCATAGCCGTCTGCGCCGACGGCGTCGGCATACTCCTGCGTCACCGGCGCGCCGCCGACCATCACGATCACGTCGTCGCGGATGCCCGCCTTCTGGAGCGCGTTGATGTTCGCCTTGAACATCGGCATCGTGGTCGTCAGAAACGCGGAGAAGCCGACGACGTCCGGCCTGTGCTCCTGGATCTGCTGCACGAACGTCTCGGGCGCGACGTTGACGCCGAGGTCGTAGACGGTGAAGCCGGCGCCCTCGAGCATGATGTTCACCAGGTTCTTGCCGATGTCGTGGACGTCGCCCTTGACGGTGCCCATCACGTAGGTGCCGATCGGCTTGGCGCCGGTCTCGGCGAGCAGCGGCCGGAGGATGTCGAGCGCGCCCTGCATCGCGCGGGCGGCGATCAGCATCTCCGGCACGAAGTAGTCGCCGCGCTCGAAGCGCGCTCCGACTTCCTCGAGCGACGGGATCAGAGCGTCGTAGAGCATCGACTCGCAGCCGAGTCCTTCCTCGAGCCCCTTGTTGACGAGGTCCTTCACCTCCGGCGCGTTCCCGACGAGCGTCTCGTCGTAGAGCGCCTTCAGGATCTCTTCGTGCGTCATGCGGCACCTCGCTTGTCGTGGTGTCCCAGTCGCTCAGAGACCTGAGCGGCCTGCGTGATCAGATGCGGCGCGAGCTCGAGCATGCGCGCGCGTGTGAGGCGAATGGTCGGCCCGGAGATGGAAAGCGCCGCGACCACGTCGCCGTCGGGGCCGAAGATCGGAGCGGCGATCGCGGCGAGCCCCTGTTCGAGCTCGTCGACGGCCGAGGCGTAGCCCCGCTCGCGGATCGCACTGCCTTCGGCAGTGTGCGAGTCGAACGCCTTCAGCACCTTGCCGTTCGCGGTCGTGTCGAAGGGGACGCGACGGCCGACCCAGTTCGTCCCGCCCATGAAGTGGCGGGAGTCCTCCTGCGCGAGGTGCTCGACGCCGAGCGGCGTCGGAACTCCGAGGTTGATCGTCTCGCCCGAGAGCTCGGCGAGTGTGCGCAACGCAGGAAGCGCCAGCTCGACGAGGCTCACCGAACGGTCCTGGTGCGCGAAGCGGAGCAGGACGGGACCGGGCGCGACGCGACGGTCGCCGGCGCGCTGGACGAGCCCGCGGCGCTCGAGTGCGCCGACGAGGCGCGACGTGGTCGACTTGGGCAGACCGGAGCTCGCGGCGAGCTCGCCGACCCCGAGCGGGCGGCTCGACTCGACGACGCTCACGAGCAGCTCCGCCGCGCGGTCGATCGCCTGCGTCCCGGATTCGGCCGCCATCTCTCCCATATGGTGGAACATCAGTTCCACGCTTGTCAAGTCACGTGTCCCGGACGGACGGGCAAGCCCACTGCGCGATGTCTGACACCAGACTGGTCTCGGCCAGCTCTGTCCGGAACGGCCGGAGGGCCGGCGGACGGGCAGCTACGATCGCGCCATGGTCGCCGGAGATCGGGACCGCGAACGCACCGTCGCCGCTCTGCGCGAGCACTTCGCCGACGGACGGCTGACGCTGGACGAGCTGTCGTTCCGCACCGAGCGCGTCCTCGCGGCGCGCTCACGGGCCGACCTCCGGCACGCGCTCGTCGACCTCCCGCTGACGCCGGACCTTCGCACGCTCGGTCGGGCGGCGGCCCGCGGCGCGTTGCTCGTGCTCTTCGCGGGCGCCTGGCTCGTCTTCACCTTCGTGCTCCTGCTCGCGCTGCTGCTCACCCTGCTCCTCCACGGCGCGTCGGCGCCCGAGCTCGTCGGCTTTCTCGTCGTCTGGCTGGTTCCGACGCTCCTCCTCTCACGCTGGTGGCAGCGACCCCCTCGCCGGCCGAGCTCGTAGGACGACGAAGCTCGCTCGCGACCGGGCTGATCGCCGTGGCCGTGGCGATCGCCTTCGCCGACTCCTCGGTCGTCGTCCTCGCGCTGCCGGAGCTGTACGGACGTTTCCAGACGACGATCGAGGGCGTCTCGTGGGTCGTGACCGCCTACAACGTGGCCGTCGCGGTCGTCGCCCTCACGCTCGTGTTCGTCGTCCACCGCACCGGCGCTGCTCGAGTGCTGACGGTGGGGATCGTGATCTTCGTCGCGGCGTCGCTCGCCTGTGCCGCGGCCGGCAGCCTCTCCTTCCTGATCGCAGCGCGCTGCGTCCAGGGTGGCGGCGCCGCGCTGCTGCTCGCCGGAGCCCTCCCGGTGCTCGGCGGGCTCACCGGCTCGCCCGCGCGAGGCGCCGCGGTCTGGACCTTCGCCGGGACGCTCGGCGCCGCGCTCGGGCCGGCGCTCGGCGGTGTGGTGACCCAGGCGCTCGACTGGCGCGCGATCTTCGCGGTGCAGGCACCGCTCGCCGCGGCGGGGCTCGGCGCAGTCCTCGTCGCGCGCGTTCCAGGAACGCTCGAGGAGGGCTGGCGACCGTCACTCACGCGAACGGTTCCCGCGAACGTCTGCCTCGGGCTGCTGTTCGGAGCGCTGGTCGGCGTGCTGTTTCTCGCGGTGCTGCTCGTGATCACCGTCTGGGGCTACTCGCCGATCGGCGGTGCAGCGATCGTCAGCGCACTGCCCGCGGCAACACTCGCCGCGCGTCCTCTTTCCCGTCGGCTCGCGGAGCCCGTGGCGGTCTGCGGCGGAGCCGCCCTCCTCGCGCTCGGGCTCGTCGCGCTCGCGCTCCTGCCGTCGTCGACCGTCGCGTATGTCGTGCTCGCCCTCGGCTTCTGCGGCGCCGGTCTCGGGCTCGCCGTGCCGCTGCTCTCGGCGAGTGCGCTCGACCTCGACGCCGGAGCGACTCGCAGCGGGACGCTGACGGTCGGCATCAGGCATCTCGGGCTCGTGCTCGCGCTCGCGGTGATCGCGCCGCTGCTCGCACGCGATCTTCCCGACGCCGGCCACCGGGCGACGTTGCGGGCGACCGCCGTCCTGCTGGACGCGCCGGTGCCGGTCACGACCAAGGTCCCGGTCGCGCTCGGCGTCGCCAAAGAGCTCGACCGCGCCCGCGCCGGCCAGGTCCCGGATCTCGCCGGCCCGTTCGACGAGCACGGTGCCCGATCCGATCCCACGCTGAGGCAGACACGAGACCGGCTGGTCGCCGCCGTCGAGCAGACGATCACCCGTGCCTTCAGGCCGGCGTTCCTGTTCTCGGCGGCGCTTGCCGCGGCCGCACTGGTGCTGGCCGCGGCCGTCCACCGGCGGGCGCGCACGTGAAGATCACCCCGGCCGTCGCACTGTTGGGAGCCTTGCTCGTCGCCGCGCTGCTCCTGATCGGCGTCGAGGCGGTGCGCGGCCGGTCCGACCATCCGCCCCGGATCGCCAACCCGTGCCTGCCACGTGCACTGCCCAGCTCGAGTGGCCTCGACGCAGCGGTGCAGGAGGTCGTCCTCGCCGGCCTCGATCGTGCCGCCTGCAGTCTCGGCACCTCTCGTGAGGCGCTCGTGCTCTCGATCGCAGGCAGCTCTGCGGGCGGCGGACCGCGCCTCACGACCGCGTCGGTCACGACCGCGCTGCGTGCGGGCCTTCGCGGATCGCTCGCCGAAGCCGCCCGTCGCGGCGACGTGCCGGCGTTCGTGGTCCCATTCCTCGACCGCCTGATCCGGAAGGCGCCGATCGAAGAGCTCGTCCGCGGCGGCTTCAGCCTGCAGAGCCTGTTCGGCTAGCGGGCTACAGCCGCGAGTCCCGGCTCGCCGCGACTTCGATCCGGAAGCCGTCCGGATCGAGGAAGAACGTGGCGTAGTACGCGGGGTGGTAGACGGGCCAGAGCCGCGGCGCGTGCAGGACCTCCGCCCCGGCCGCAACCGCGTTCTCGTGCACGAGATCGACGTCGTCCGCGTGCTCGACGGCGAGCGCCAAATGGTGGAGCCCCGGCGCGTACAGCTCGAACGACTGTTCCTCGAGCGCCTGCCGCAAACCGAGCGAGCCCGAGCCTGCGTGCGGGAAGCGCAGATACGAGATCGTCTCGCCGCGCTCGCCCAGCACGCCGTGCGGCGGTTCCAGGCCGAGGTCGCCGAAGACGGCCGCGTAGAACGCGAGCGACCGCTCGAGGTCACGGCAGACAAGGTCGACATGCCCGAGCCCGACCAGCACGTCAGCGCTCCAGCGACTCGACGAGCAGCGTCGAGACGTCGACGACCCTGAGCTGCTCGCCGAGCGACCGGACGCCGTCGTCGAGCATCACCGTGCAGAACGGGCAGGCGACCGCCAGTGTCTCGGCTCCCGTTTCGACGGCCTCACGCACACGCTCCTCGTTGATCGCCGCGCCGCGCTCCTCCATCCACATGTGCGCGCCGCCCGCTCCACAACAGAACGTCCGCTCACGGTTGCGACCCATCTCGACGGGCTTGCCGACCGCGGCGACGAGCTCGCGTGGTTCGTCGCGGACGTCGTTGTGCCGTGCGAGGTAGCAGGAGTCGTGATAGGTGACCTCGCCCTCTCCCGCTTTCGGTTGGAGCTTTCCCGTTCGCAGAAGGTCGGCGAGCAGCTCCGTGTGGTGCATCACCTCGTACCGGCCGCCGAAGTCCGGGTACTCGTTTCCGAGCGAGTTGAGGCAGTGCGGGCAGCTGGCGACGATCTTCGTCACCCCGGCCTCGTTCAACGTCGTGACGTTCTGCTCGGCATACGACTGGAACACGTACTCGTTCCCCATCCGGCGAGCCGGATCCCCGGTGCACGCCTCGCGCGCACCGAGGATCGCGAAGTCCACCCCAGCCTTCTGCAACAGCTTGACGGTCGACTCGGCCGCCTTGCGCGCACGCTCGTCGTATGCCGCCGCGCAGCCGACCCAGTAGAGGATCTCCGGCGCGGGGTCGCCCTCCTCGACGACCCGCACGC
The DNA here is from genome assembly GCA_963823265.1 of uncultured Thermoleophilia bacterium. Lineage (GTDB taxonomy): Bacteria > Actinomycetota > Thermoleophilia > Gaiellales > Gaiellaceae > PALSA-600. The sequence goes on along the minus strand of CAWGLA010000010.1, from coordinate 113,477 downwards.
CGAGCCCGTCGGCCCAGGCCGCGCGGTCGCCCTGCGGCTTGCCCCACGGATTGCCGATCGCGCTCGACGTCGCGCAGCATCGACTCGGCCTCCTGCGGGAAGCTCGACTCCATCATCACCAGGTTGCGGCGGAGGTCGACGATGTGGTCGACATGCTCGATCGACACCGGGCACTCGTGGATGCACGCGCCGCACGTGACGCAATCCCACACCATCTCCTCCGGCACGCCGTTCCCGACGATCGGCGTCAACTCGCCGCCGGCGAGCAGGTTCGGGCCTTCGGCCAGCAGCTGGTCGCGAATGCCCATGATCAGGAGCTTCGGGGACAGGAGCTTGCCCGTCGCGTAGGCCGGGCAGACGTCCTGGCAACGCCCGCACTCGGTGCACGAGAACGAGTCGACCATCTCCTTCCACGTCAGGTCGCCGACCGTTGCGGCGCCGAAGCGCATCTCCTCGTCGGGCACGTCGAAGCGCAGCGGCTCCAGCCGCCCACGCCTGCTCGTCCGGCCGAAGTAGACGTTCACCGCCGCGGTGGCGATGTGCAGATGCTTCGAGTACGGCAGATAGGCGAGGAAGGTCAGGACCACCACCAGGTGTGCCCAGACGAAGAACCGCTCGGCGACGCTCGGATCAGGGATCGCGTCCGAGATCCAGTTCGAGAGGAACGACGCGGACGCCGGCCACTCGTTCAGCCCGGCGGCAATTCGCGACGCGTGCCAACCGAGCAGTGTCAGCACGACGAGCGCGATCAGCGCGAGGATGAAATCGGCCTCACCGCTGTGCGAGCCTTCGAAGCGCGCGGGACGAACGACCTTGCGGATCCAGAACGCCGTTGCGACACCGGCCAGCACCGCGATCGAGAACACGTCGACCAGCGCCATGAACCAGCCCTGCGATCCGAGCCACGGAAACGACCAGGTGCGGTCGACTGCGGAGATCATCGCCATCACGATCGTCGGGAAGAGCACGAGGAAGCCCCAGAAGATCGCGGCATGCATCGCACCGGGCAGCAGCCGCTGGAACAGCTTGCGCTGGCCGAGCACGATCACCGCTTCGTTGCGCACGCGGCCCGGGCACGTCGTCGTAGCGTGCGACCGGCTTCGCCGCGCGGACGAGACCGACGAGCAGCAGCGCGCGCCGCGCGAAGAGCGTCCCCGCGACGGCGAGCGCCGCCGCGAGTGCGAGCGCGCCGGCAAGCGTGGCTATTCTCGCGCCTTCCTGAGCTCGGCGGAGATCGCGGGGACGATCTCGTGCAGGTCGCCGACCACTGCGTAGTCGGCATGCGTGAAGATCGTCGCCTCGGGATCGTCGTTGATCGCGAGCAGCTTCTTCGCCCCCTTGCAGCCGGCGATGTGCTGCGTCGCGCCGCTGATCCCGCAAGCGATGTAGAGGTCGGGCGACACCTTCGTGCCCGTCTGCCCCACCTGATCCGTGTGCGGGCGCCAGCCGGCACTCGTGACGACGCGCGAGCAGCCGACGGCGCCGTCGAGCAGCCCGGCCAGCTCCTCGAGGATCGCGAACCCCTCGGCCGAGCCCACGCCCCGTCCGCCGGAGACGACCACCTTCGCGTCGGCGAGCGACACCTTGCCGCCCGTGTCCGGAACGACGCGCTCGACGACCTGAACCGCACCGCTGACGTCGGGACGAAGCGTCTCGACCTCGGCTTGTAACAGACTGTTACTTGCCTCGAACGCGAACGGTGCCGCCGTGAAGAGCTTCTGGCCCGAATGGACGCGCGCCTCCTCGAGCAGCGTGCCGCCCCAGCGCTGGCGCGTGACCTCGTCGCCGCGCACCTCGGTGACGTTGGCTGCGAACGGCAGGTCGAGACGTGCCGCAACGTGCGCGAGCACCTCGTTCCCGCGGTCGGAGCCCGGGGGCCACGATCGTGCCGCCCTCGGCAGCTCGTCGATGAGCGCCTCGGCCCACGCGCTCGGCGCATACGGACCGTCGATCCTCACCGCGCGCACCTCTCCGAGCGACTGCGCCAACGTGACCGCCTGGAGCGACAGCTCGTCCTCCGCGCTCGACAAACACCAAGACGCTCATGCGACACCCAGCTTCCGCAGGACCTCGACGACGGCCGGCGCGGCCTCCGGCCCCTGTCCGAGCACCTCGGCCTGCTTGCCGACGCCCTCCGGCACGACGAGGCGGAGCTTCTCGAGCCGCGACGGGGGCCGCTCGACCGGGCGCACATCGACCGGCTTGCGGTTCGCGCGCAGCTTCGCCGGCACCGACGGATAACGCGGCAGGTTCAGGCCTTCCTTCACCGTGACGACGGCGGGCAGCGGCACGTCGTAGACGTCACGCCCCGCGGCGACCTCCTGCTCGCAGCGCGCACGGCCGTCGGCGACCGTCAACCCCTTCAGACCGGTGACGACGGGCAGGCCCAGCGCGTACGCAACGCGGATCCCGACCTGGTAGTTGCCGGCGTCTGCCGACTCGTTGCCGAAGACGATCAGGTCGAAAGCCTCCTCCGAGCGAATCGCATCGACGAGTGCGGCAGCCGTTGCCTGCCCGTCCCACTCCTCGTCGCTGACCAGGTGGATCGCGCGGTCGGCGCCGAGCGCCATGCACTCACGCAGCTGCTCCTCGGCCTCCGGCGGCCCGAGCGTCAGCACGACCACCTCTCCACCCTGCGCCTCGACGATGCGCACGGCCTCCTCCACCCCGCACTCCTCGTGGGGCGAGATCGTGAAGCCGAGGTGCTTCGTCTCGATCGCCTGCTCGTCGGCCGTCAGCACCATCTTCCCGCCCGTGATCGGCACCCGCTTGACGAGACAAAGCAGTCTCACGCCTTGACCCTCGCGTTGTCCGGATCGAAGACCGGGGTCGAGTCGTTGCAGGCGACCGTGACCGGATAGTGCTCGCCCAGGAACTCGACGAGCAGTTCCTCGCCGACGACTGCGTGCTCCGGCGGCAGGTACGAGAGCAGGATGTGCTTCCCGATCGAAGGGCCGGCACCCGCGCTCGTCACGTACGAGCGGCGGCCGTGCGCATCGACGAGCGGCTTGCCGTCCTTCGAGAGCACCGGCTCGCGGCCGAGCATGTAGCGCTTCGTGCCGTCGGCTGACGTGTGGTCGTCGACCGTGAGCGTGCAGAGCACCGCGACCGGCTCCGACTCGCGGTGCTCGACGTGTCCGGCTTTGCCGAGGAAGTCGGGCGTCTTGACCCGGCCCCAGGCCATCCCCGCCTCGACGACGTCGAAGTCGGCGTCGAGCTCGAACCCGAACGCGCGGTAGCACTTCTCGAGCCGGCCCGTGGTCCCGTAGACGCCGATCCCGGCCGGCACGACGCCGTGCGGCTCGCCGGCCTCCCAGACGAGATCCCACAGCCTGGCGCCCTGCTCCATCGGCACGTAGAGCTCCCAGCCGAGCTCGCCGACGTAGGAGATGCGCGACGCGAGCACACGTAGGGAGTCGATCTCGATCGTGCGGCAGCTCGCGAATCCGAACGCCTCGTGCGAGACGTCGTCGGCCGTCAGGCTCGCGAGGATGTCGCGCGCCCGCGGCCCCCAGAGCCCCAGGGTCGTCCACGCCGACGTCAGATCGGTGATCTGCGCGCTGCCGTCCGCGGGCGCGTGGTCGGCATACCACTTCAGGTCGGCCATGCCGTGCGCGCCGCCCGTCACGACCCGGAACTGCTCCTCGCCGAGGCGCATGACGGTCAGGTCGCTCTTGAAGGTGCCGCTCGGAGAGAGCACCGGCGTGTAGACGACCTTCCCGTTCGCGACGTCCATCTGGCGCATCGAGACCCGCTGAACCGTCTCGAGCGCGCCCGGGCCGGTGACGTCGAAGATGCAGAACGCGGTCAGGTCGAACATCGCTGCGCGGTCACGCATCGCAAGATGTTCCGCGTTGATGATCGGCGACCACCAGCGCGATTCCCACTCGGCCTCGCGGCGGTTGATCCGGTCGCCGAACTCGTCGAGCAGCTTCGCGTTCGACTCGTACCAGTGCGGGCGCTCCCAGGCTGCGGCTTCGAAGAAGACCGCTCCGAGCTCACGCTCTCGCTCGTAGAACGGCGACAGCCGCACGCGGCGATTCGAGTCCCACTGCTCGGCCGGATGCACGATGCCGTAGGTCTTGTTGAACCCTTCGGCTGCGCGCGCCTTCACATGCTCCTTGGAGCGCTGGCACTCGTAGAAGCGCGCGATGTCGGACGACTGGAGGTCGATCTCCGACTCGCCGTTCGTCATCCACTCGGCGACGGCCCTGCCGACGCCGGGGCCCTCCTTCACCCAGACCGCCGCGGCCGACCACAGGCCTTTCACCTCGGGCGTCTCGCCGAGCAACGGCAGGCCGTCGGGCGTGAGCGAGAGGATGCCGTTGATCGCGTACTTGATGCCGACGGACTCGTCGTTCAGCACCTCCGGGATCAGCTCCAGCGCGTCCTCCATCTGCTGCTGGAAGTCCTTCTCCGTGAACGGGAACTCGGTCGGCGAGAGCGCCGACTCTTCGTTCGACGGGATCTCCTCGGGGTCGTGGAGGATCGGGCGGTGAGCGTAGGAGCCGATCTCGAGCCCGCTCCCGTCCTGGCGCTCGTACATGTTCGTATCCATGTCGCGGACGATCGGGAACTCGATCGTTCCCTTCGTGTCCTTGAAGTGCGGCACCGGCCCGACGTCGATCATCTGGTGCACCGCCGGCGTCAGCGGAATGCTCGCGCCCGCCATACGCGCGATCTTCGGCGACCAGACGCCGCAGCAGACAACGACGATCTCAGTGGCGATGTCGCCGCGCGAGGTGCGGATCCCGGACACGCGGCCGTGCTCGACGTCGATCCCGAGCACCTCGGTGTTCGCGAACACGCTGAGCGCGCCCTTGTCCTGCGCGCGCTCGCGCATGATCGTCCCGAAGCGCAGCGAATCGACGATGCCGACGGACTTGGTGTAGAAGCCGCCGACGATCACGGACTCGTCGATGAACGGGACGAGCTCCTTCACCTCGGCCGGCGTGACGATCGACACGTCGTCGATCCCCCACGCCTTCGCGGACGACATCCGCCGCTGCAGTTCCTGCATCCGCTCCGCGGTGCGCGCGACCTCGATGCCGCCACTCTCGGTGAAGACGCCGGCGTCGCGGTACTGGCGCACGGAGTCGAGCGTCAGCTGCGTCATCTCCTTGGAGTGGTCGACCGGGAAGATGAAGTTCGATGCGTGGCCGGTCGAACCGCCCGGATTCGGCAGCGGCCCCTTGTCGAGCAGCACGAGATCGGTCCAGCCGAGCTCTGCGAGGTGGCCGACGAGGCTGTTACCGACGATGCCGGCGCCGATCACGACCGCGCGCGCGGACGCGGGCCAGGTAGAGGTCTCAGTCATGGCGGTGATATATCACGCCTCGAGGAGCACGTCACGCATCGCGTCCTCGAAATGCTCGACGTGGGCGCGCATCAAGGCCGCGGCCCGCTCACCCTTGCCCCGGGCGATCGCGTCGAGCAGCGCGTGATGCTCGAGCACCGCGCCCGGCAGGTCGGGCGCCCGGTCGAGCGCGAGCGCCCAGATCCGCAGTGCGTGGGTGTAGTACCACTCGAGCGTCTCCTCGAGCAGCTGGTTGTGGCTGCACCGGTAGATCGCCCGGTGGATTCGCTCGTCCAGCGCGATGAGCGAGCGGTCGTCACGCCGCCGCTCCACCACGAGCTCTTCCAGCAGCGCGTTGATCTCCTCCAGGTCCGGCCGCGTGGCGCGCTCCGCGGCGAGCCGGGCAGCCTCCGGTTCGAGCACCGCCCGCACCTCGCAGAGCCGCGCGAGATCGCGGACGTCGACGGTCGTCACGAACATCCCGCGCCGCGGATAAACCTCGACGAGGCGTTCGAGCGCGAGCCGGCGCAGCGCCTCCCGCACCGGCGTGCGGCCGATCCCGAGCCGCGCGGTCAGCTCGGCCTCCTTGATTGCGCTGCCGGGCGCGAGCTCCAGCGACACGATCAGCTGCCGCAGCGCGAAGTAGGCCTGGTCGGCGAGCGAGGCGGCCTCGCCGTACGGCGAGGGAAGGAGCCGAGCGGTGCCTGCCCTAGCCACGGAGATATATTAGTCGTATCCTGCGCGGCGACCCCCCGTGTCGACCGAAAGGACGAACTTGGATACGACGATGCCCTCGTCCCTCCAGATCGCGCAGGAGGCGACGCTTCGCCCGATCACCGAGATCGCGGCGGCAGCCGGGCTCCTCCCGGAGGAGATCGACCCGTACGGCCGCTTCAAGGCCAAGGTTCACCTGTCGGTGCTCGAGCGGCTGGCGTCGAAGCCCGACGGGAAGCTGATCGACGTCACCGCGATCACCCCGACGAAGGCGGGCGAGGGCAAGACGACGACGTCCGTCTCGCTGACGCAGGGCCTCGGGCACATCGGCAAGAGCGTCGCGCTCTGCCTGCGCGAGGCATCGCTCGGCCCGGTCTTCGGGATCAAGGGCGGCGCGGCGGGCGGCGGCTACACCCAGGTCGTCCCGATGGAGGACATGAATCTCCACTTCACCGGCGACATCCATGCGATCGGCGCTGCGAACAACCTGCTCGCCGCGATGCTCGAAACGCACCTGCTGCACGGAAACGTGCTCGGGATCGACCCGCTTTCGATCAGCTGGCGCCGCTGCATGGACATCAACGACCGGTCGTTGCGCGACATCGTCGTCGGGCTCGGCGGCAAGGCGAACGGATTCACCCGCCAGACCGGATTCGACATCACCGCGGCGTCGGAGGTGATGGCGATCGCGGCCGTCGCGTCCGACCTCCGGGACCTGCGCGCGCGCCTCGGCGCGATCACCGTCGGCAACACCTATGAGGGCGAGCCGGTCACCGCCGAGCAGTTGCAAGCAGCCGGCTCGATGGCCGTCCTGCTCAAAGACACGATCAAGCCGAACCTCGTGCAGACGCTCGAGGGCCAGCCCGCGTTCGTGCACTGCGGCCCGTTCGCCAACATCGCGCACGGCAACAACTCCGTCGTCGCGGACCGCGTCGCGCTCAAGCTCGCCGACTATGTCGTCACCGAGAGCGGCTTCGCCTCCGACATGGGCATGGAGAAGTTCTTCGACATCGTCTGCCGTCTCGGCAATCTGAGGCCGGACGCGGTCGTCCTCGTGGGAACGGTCAAGGCGCTCAAGCACCACGCAGGCGATCCCGACGGCGGCATGGACGCGATCGAGACGGGCGCCGCCAACATGGCACGTCACCTCGGGATCATCCGCGAGTTCGGGCTCAACGCAGTCGTGGCCGTCAACGCCTTCCCCGGCGACCAGATCGAGGAGGTCGAGCTCGTGAAGCGGATCGCGCTCGAGCAAGGCGCCTATGCGGCCGAGATCAACGACGGCTTCCTGCAGGGTGGCGAGGGTGGAGCAGCACTTGCGGAGGCGGTCGTCGCCGCTGCCGACGAGCCCTCGAAGTTCGACTTCATCTACCCGCTCGACGCTCCGATCGAGGCCAAGATCGAGGCGATCGCCAAGCGCGTCTACGGCGCCGACGGGATCACGCTGCTGCCGGCCGCGCGCAACAAGATCAAGGCGTTCAACAAGGCCGGGCTCGACAACCTGCCGATCTGCATGGCGAAGACGCACCTCTCCCTCTCACACGACCCACTGCTCGCGAATGCGCCGACCGGCTTCACGGTGGGAGTACGCGATCTGCGGGCCTACACCGGAGCGGGCTGGATCGTTGCCCTCTGCGGCGACATGCAGACGATGCCCGGGCTCGGCAAGACGCCGGCGGCGATCCACGTCGACATCGACGAGCGGGGCGAAACGGTTGGCCTCTTCTAACGGACAGACCGGCGATCCTCTCATCCGCGCCGAGGGGATCTGGAAGATCTTCGGGAAGAACGCGGGCAAGGTGATCGGCACGACCGACGCAGACCTCTCCCGCGCCGAACTGCGCGAGAAGACCGGGTGTGTCGCAGCCGTCCGAGACGTCTCCTTCGAAGTCTGGCCCGGCGAGGTGTTCGTGGTCATGGGCCTCTCCGGGTCGGGCAAGTCCACGCTCGTGCGCACGCTGATCCGTCTGATCGAGCCGACCGCGGGACGAGTCGAGATCGACGGGCGCGACGTCACCGCCGCCAGCCGTGACGAGCTGCTGCAACTGAGGCGCCACACCTCGTCGATGGTCTTCCAGCACTTCGGGCTGCTTGCGCACCGCAGCGTGATCGACAACGTCGCATTCGGGCTCGAGGTGCAGGGCAAGTCGAAGGCGGAGCGCCTTGCGCGCGCCGGCGAAGTGCTGAAGCTGGTGGGGCTCGAGGATGCCGCCAACCAGTTCCCGAACGAGCTCTCCGGCGGCATGCAGCAGCGCGTCGGCCTTGCTCGTGCCTTCGCCGTCGATCCGAAGGTGATGCTCTACGACGAGCCGTTCAGCGCACTCGATCCGCTGATCCGGCGGGACATGCAGGACGAGGTGATCCGCCTGCAGCACGAGACGGGCAAGACGATGGTCTTCATCACCCACGACCTGCCGGAGGCACTCCGGCTCGGCGACCGCATCGCGATCATGCGCGACGGTCGCGTCGTGCAGCTCGGGACGCCGGAGGACCTCGTCGGCTCGCCGGCCGACGAGTACGTCTCGAACTTCGTGCGCGACATCCCGCGCAGCCACGTGCTGACGCTGCGCTGGATCATGCGCGAGCCTGCTCCCGGCGAGGCCGACGGACCGACGCTGGACGTCGCGACGACGGTGCGCAAAGCTGTTCCGGTGATCGCCGCCAGTGAGCGCCCGATCTGCGCGGTCGAGAACGGGCGCGTCGTCGGCGTGGTCGACAAGGAAGCCGTCCTGGTCGCGATCGCGGGCGAAGGCGAAGGGGACTGATGGCGGTCGCTGAGGCGGCCCGGCACAGCGTGCCGAGAGCGCTGCCCGCCCCGTGGTGGCGCGGCAAGGCGGGCGCCGCGGTGCTCGTCGTCGTGGCGATGATCATCGCCTACCTCGGCTGGAAGAGCCGGTGGGCGTGGCCGGCGTCGCTCGAGTGGAACTCGCTCTCGCCGCATCTCGACCGCTTCCAGGCGTGGCTCTCGAACAACCGGAACCTCCCGCATCCGAACATCGCCTTCCGGATCTTCAACGGCTTCGCGAGCTTCCTCGACGATCTCGTCTCGTGGCTGACCCGGTTCTTCTACTTCCTGAAGCTGGCCGGGCACGGCGGCGCTCGGGACGTTGATCGTGCTGCGCTTCGGCGGCGTGAAGGCGGCGATCGGGACGTTCGCGGCGTTCGTGAGCTTCGCGGTGCTCGGCCTCTGGGACGAGGCCGTCCAGACCTTCGCCCTGATGTTCGCGGCGGTCGGGCTCTCACTCGCTGTCGGCATGCCGCTCGGCGTCATCGCCGGGCGATCGGCAAGGTTCAACCGCGCGATCACGCCCGTTTCTCGATGCGATGCAGATCATCCCGGCGTTCGCATACCTGATCCCGGTCGTGATCCTCTTCTCGGTCGGCCCGGGCGCCGCGGTCGTGACGACGATGATCTACGCCGTCCCGCCCGCGATCCGGATCACCGCGCTCGGCATCCGCGGTGTCCTCCCCGAACACGGTCGAGGCCGCCACGGCACTCGGCGCGACGCGATGGCAGGTGCTGTCGAAGGTGCAGATCCCGCTCGCGCGCCGGATGATGCTGCTCTCGGTCAACCAGACGATCCTCTTCGCGCTCTCGATGGTCGTGATCGCCGGGCTGATCGGCGGCGCCGGCCTCGGCGACGCGGTCACGAACGGGCTCTACACGAATCCCGTCTTCGCGATCTTCGCCGGCGCGCGATCGTGATCATGGCGATCGCGCTCGACCGTTCGACCGAGGCGATGGCCAATCGCACCGACCCGGCGAAGCGACACCTGACCGCACACAAGGCGCACGTCCTGCGCGCGTATACCGCGTTCTGCGCCGTCGGCGTCGGGCTGACCGCCGTGCTCGGCCACGTGTTCAACGCCGGCGACCGTCTAGTCGCGGTGGACCGCGCAGGACTGGCTTCGCAACTACGTGCAGAACGGGCTCGACTACATCCAGAACCCGAACACGTTCCTGTTCCGCGACGTGACGAACCCGACCGGCAACTTCCTCGTGCAGCACGGGATCCAGCCGCTGCGGACGTTCTTCATCGAGACGCCGTGGCCGGTGATGCTCGTCGGGCTCGTCGCCGATCGCATTCCTGCTCAGCGGCCTACGCCGCGCGGCGATTGCCGGCGCTGATGCTCTTCATCGTCGGCTTCGTCGGCGAGTGGCCGAACGCGATGGACACCTTCTCGCAGGTGCTCGTCGCGACCACGCTGACCGTGATCATCGGCCTCGTGATCGGCGTCCTCGCCGCCGAGAACAGGACGGTGGCGCGCATCTCCGGCCGATGAACGACGTGCTCCAGACCCTGCCGCAGCTCGTCTACATCATTCCGTTCATCTATCTGATGCCCGTCTCGAGAGTCCCAGGAGTCGTGGCTTCGGTGCTCTACGCGACCCCGGTGATGATCCGGCTCGTCCAGCGCGGCATCCAGGACGTTTCGCCCGAGTCCGTCGAGGCGGCGACGCTCGTTCGGCGCGACCCGGCGCCAGGTGCTGCTGAAGGTCAAGATCCCGCTGGCGCGCGACGCGATCATGCTCGGCGTCAACCAGGCGATCATCATGGTGCTCGCCGTCGTCGTGATCGGCGGGCTCGTCGGCTCGGGCGCGCTCGGTTACGAGGTCGCGCAGGGGCTGCAGCGGAACGCTTTCGGGCAGGGCGTGATCGCGTCGCTCGCGATCCTCGCCCTCGGGATCGCACTCGACCGCGTCACGCAGGGCGAGGCGCTGCAGGTGCACGGAGCGAGAGTTGAGTGCATCGAAGCCCAGCAAGGAGGGTCAATGTCGCATCGAGGGGGCGCGAAGCTCGCTGCGCTCGTCGGCGTCGCGTGGCCGTCGGAGCAGCCGCAGTACTCGTCGGCAGGCGCAGCCGGCGACCGCAGCAAGGCAAGCTGCGGCACGGTCACGCTCAACGAGCAGGCGTGGGCGGGCTCGACCGCCAACACGTACGTCGCGAAGGACGTGCTCGAGAAGCCTCGGCTGCAAGGTGAACATCACCGCAGATCGCCGAGATCCCCGTCTACCAGGCGCTCGCCGACGGCAAGTCGGACGCCGTGCTCGAGGACTGGCAGCACGTCGACCAGTACAAGCAGTACGTCACCAAGCAGCACACGGTCGTCGCTCGGCGGCCCGAACGGCGTGATCGGCCACATCGGGTGGTACATCCCGACGCTACCTGATGAAGCGCACCCCGAGTTCAAGACGTGGAAGGGCCTGAAGGGCAAGGAGTCGCTGTTCAAGAGCCCCGAGTCCGGCTCGCAGGGGATGTTCCTCGGCGGTGACCCGTCCTACGTGCAGAAGGACGCGCAGCTGATCCAGGCGCTCGGGCTGAACTTCAAGTTCGTCAGCGTCGGCGCCGAGCCCGCGCAGGTCGCGCGCTGGAGCCAGCTGTACAAGCAGCACAAGGCGGTCATCTTCTACTGGTACACCCCGCAGTACCTGAACACGCGAGTACCAGCTCTCGCGAGGTGAAGCTGCCGCCGCGGTTCAAGGGCTGCCAGGACGACGCGAAGTCGGGCGGCAACGCCAAGCAGTACAGGTGCGCGTACGACAACACCGTGATCGAGAAGGTGTTCAGCAAGAAGTTCGCCACGAGCGGCTCGCCGGCCTACCCGGTGCTGAAGCGGTTCTCGTGGTCGAACAAGGATCAGGAGATCGTCGCCAAGTGGATCGCAGGCGACCACATGAACCCGGACAAGGCCGGGAAGAAGTGGGTCGCGGCAGAACAAGGCGAAGGTCAACAAGTGGCTCGGGAAGTAGCCGGCCGCTGAACCGTGACGACGAGGGGCGCCGGTCGGCGCCCCTCGTCGTTCGCTCCGCACGCGTTCGTTCCCGGGGTCGTACAGCGCATCGGGCGCGACTCGTGCAGGCACGAGCTCGCCGAGCACGTCGACCTGCACCTCCGCCCCTTCCGCGAGCTCGGCCGGCAGCTTGGCCAGCGCGACGTTTCGCTCGACGGTGAAACCGTAGGCCGCGCTGCGCACGCGCCCGATCACCTCGCCGTTCGCGTGCACCGCCTCGCCGCCGTAGATCGTCAGGTACTCCTCTCCGCCCACGAGACGTGCGCAGCCGCTGTGCAGGCGAGCGGTCGAGCTCGCGCACGCTTCGCCCGACGCGACGCAGAAGCCGAGGCCGGCCTCGAACGGCGTGTCGGAGCCCGTCAGGTCGGCCCCGAAGTAGCGGTAGCCCTTCTCGATCCGCAGCGAGTCGAGCGCCGTGTAACCGACCGGCTCTGGCGCCGCGGCTCGCATCAGCGCGTCCCACACCTGCACGGCCCATCGGCGCTCGAGCCGTAGAGCTCGTAGCCGAGCTCGCCGACATAGGTGATCCGCTGGGCGAGGACCGGGGCGCCGCCGACCTCGATCGTCTTCGCCGTGCGGAACGGGAACGCTCCGTTCGTAGACGTCGTCATCGGTCACCGCCGCGAGCGCTTCGCGCGCCGCGGGTCCCCAGATGCCGATCACCGCGTAGCCTGTCGGTGACGTCGTCGATCTCACGTCGCCGTCGGCGTGGAGCTCGAGGAAGCCGCGGTCGCTGTCGACGGCGCCGGCCCCGGTGACGACGCGGAACGATCCTCCCCGAGACGGGTCACCGTGACGTCGCCGACGATGCCGCCGCTGCTCGTCGAGCAGCTGCGTGTAGATGACGCGCCGACGGCCTGTCGATCCGGTTGTCGCACACGCGTTCGAGCAGCGCGAGCGCGTCCGGTTCCTCGACACCTCGAGCTTGCCGAACGAGGTCATGTCGACGATCCCGACCCGCTCGCGTATCGCCGCGTGCTCGACGGCGACACGGTCGTGGCACGGCGGTCGGGCCCAACCGAACGCGCGCTGGTCCTCGCCGCGCGCCGCCACGGCTCGCCCGGGCCGGAAGTAGTCGGCGCGCTCCCAGCCGTTCTTGGTCCCGAAGACGGCGCCGAGCTCCTGGAGCCGGCCATGCAGTGGGCTCAGGCGCCGGGCGTCCCGCCTCCGAGACGTCGTAGGGGTAGCGCTGCCGGTAGTAGTACTTGTAGACCTCCGCGCGCCGGCGGCGGCGAAATCGGGTCGCGATAGGGCCCGCCGAAGCGCCACGGCCGGTAGGGCTGGACGTCGACCTCGGCGGCCGCCGTCGTCACGAGCTCGGCGAGCGCCCGGCCGAGGCCGCCGGCGCCCCCGAAGCCGTTCAGCGAGAGCCCCGCCGCGACCCAGAAGCCCGGTACACCGGGCATCGGGCCGAGGAGTGGGTTCCCGTCGGGCGTCATGGCGTCCGGATGGCAGACGAGCGCGGTCACGCCGGCCCCGTCGAGGAACGGGAACCGCCGCGTCGCCCCCTCCATCAGCTGCCGGAACCGCGCGTGATCGGGTCGGCAGCATCCGCGAGCCGTGCTCCCACGGCACGCCGTCGTGCCAGCGCGAGACGGGGTTCGGCTCGTAGCCGCCGAACAGAACACCGCCGCTCTCGGCCTTCCCGTAGACGAGATTGTCGGTGTCACGGAAGCAGGGCGTGTCACGCGGCGAGCTCGTCGCCCGCGACCGCGTGCAGCGCGATGTGCTGGTGGTCGACCGGGATCGAGCAGACGAACGTGCCCGCCATCGCCGCGATCTGCGGCGCCCACATCCCGGCGGCGTTGACGACGTGTCCGTCTCGATCCGCCCGTTCGGTCAGCGACCGCGCGCACCTCGCGTCGCGAACCCGAGCTCGATCCCGGTGACGCGCGTGTGGCATGCGGACATCGGCCCCGAGCTCGCGCGCGGCGCCGGCGACCGCATACGTCGCGATGTGCGGGTCGACGTATCCGTCGTCCGCCATCCAGACCGCGCCGTAGAGGGATTCGGCGTTGCTGCGGGCACAGGCGCCGCACCTCTCTGGGCCCGACGAGCTCGGCGTCGAGGCCGATGCCGTGAGCGCGGCTGACGCCGCGGCGCAGCTCGCGCAAGCTTTCCGGGCTCGACGCGATCCGCACGAACCGACGGTCTCGAAGACGCCGAGTTCCCGGTAGAGCTCGACGCTGTAGCGGCGGAACCGCATCATCGTCGGCGAAGGATTGAACTGCGTCACGAGCCCCGCCGCGTGGTGCGTCGAGCCGCTCGTCAACTCGCCCTTCTCGACCAGCACGACGTCCTTCACCCCGCCTTCGCGAGGTGGTACGCGCAGCTGACGCCGGCGATCCCGCCGCCGATGACGACGGTGCTCACACCGACTCCCGCAGCCGCGTGCTTCACGCGCGGATTCGCTCTCCCTTGGGGTCGTAGAGCGGCTCCGCCCGCACCTCGGCGTTCACCCAGTCGCCGAAGATGTCGACCGCCAGCGGCGTGCCGGGCTCTCCATACGCAAGTGGGACGTATGCCAGGGCGATGCTCGCCCCGACCGCGTAGCCGAAGCCGCCGCTCGTCACGCGGCCGACGATCTCCCCGCCGGCTGTGCGCACCGGCTCGGAGCCGAGCGCGATCGCGCGCGGATCGTCGAGCACGAGGCAGACGAGCTTCTGCTGCTGCTCGCGGACCGCGTCACGACCGATGAACTCGCCTTTGTCCCGCTTCACGGCGAACGAGAGCCCGGCCTCGTCGGGCGTCGTCTCGGCGTTCAGGTCGCTCGCCCACGCGCGATAGCCCTTCTCGAGCCGCAGCGCGTCGATTGCGCGGTAGCCGCCCGGAGTCACGCCGCCGGCGGCGACGAGCGTGTCCCACAGCTGCAAGCCGTACTCGGCCGGGCAGTACAGCTCCCACCCGAGCTCCCCGACGTACGTGACGCGCGACGCTGTCACCGGGACGTTCCCCACGGAGATCTGACGCGAGCTCATGTAGGCGAAGTCGAGCGGCGTCTTCGTCAGCGGCTGCAGGATGTCACGCGCACGCGGCCCCCACAGGCAGAGGCATGCGTACGCCGACGTCACGTCGTCGACGTAGACGGAACCGTCGCGCGGCGCGTTCCGGTCGAGCCAGGCTCGGTCGTGGCTGCCAAACGCCGTGCCGGTGACGAGCAGGAAGCGATCCTCGGCATGACGTGTCACCGAGAGATCGGCCTCGATCCCGCCGCGCGCGTTCAGCAGCTGCGTGTAGACGATCGTGCCGACCGGCCGGTCGATCCGGTTGGCGCACAGCCGCTCGAGGAAGGCGAGCGCACCGGGCCCGAGCACCTCGAGCTTCGAGAACGACGACTGGTCGAAGAGCGCGGCTGATTCGCGGGCCGCCCGCGCCTCGACCTCGATCGCGGGCGACCAGTTCTCGCCTGCCCAGCCGCGTGGACGCAGCGACTCGTCGCCGCCCGCCGCGTTCGACTCGTACCAGTTCACGCGCTCCCAGCCGCCCTTTTCACCGAAGGCCGCCCCGAGCTCACGGTGTCTCGCGTAGACGGGCGAGACGCGCAACGGCCGCCCGGCAGCCTTCTCCTCGCCCGGATACTTGATGTCGTAGTACTGCGACAGCGCCTCGTAGGACCGCGCGAGGGTGTACGCCTGGCTCGCGTACTGGCGCCCGAAGCGGCGGAGGTCGAGCGGCCAGACGTCCCACTCCGGACGGCCGTCGACGATCCACTCCCCCATGACCTTGCCGATGCCGCCGGCGCCGGCGAGCCCGTGCGCGCAGCCGCCCGCAGCGACCCAGAAGCCCGGCACGTCCGTCTCGCCGAGCAGGAAGTCGGCGTCGGGCGTGAACGCCTCCGGCCCGTTGAAGAACATCTTCACCTCGGCGTTCTCCATCGCCGGCACGCGCGTGATCGCGTTTGCGAAGAGCTCCTCCATCCGGTCCCATTCCTGCGGCAGGAGCTTCGCCTCGAATTCTGCGGGGATCCCGTCCAGCGCCCACGGCGCGGGCTTGCGCTCGTACCCGCCCATGACCAGGCCGCCGACCTCCGTGCGGAAGTAGACGAGGTTGTCGGGGTCGCGCAGCGTCGGCAGCGGCTCGAGCGCGGGCTCGAACGGCTCGGTGATCAGGTACTGGTGGCCGTAGGGGATGATCGGCAGGTCGACGCCGACCAGCCGTGCGAGCTCGGGCGCGTACATCCCGGCCGCGTTCACGACGACGTCGCACTCGATGCGTCCCGCATCGGTGGTGACGGCCGTGACTCGTCCGGCCTTCGTCTCGATCCCGGTGACACGCACGCGTGTCTCGATCCGAGCGCCGAGACGGCGCGCTGCGTCGGCGAGCGAGAAGGTGAGCTGAGACGGATCGAGGTAACCGTCATCCGGATGAAGGCCGCGGCGAGCACGCCGTCGGTGCTCATCGGCGGGAAGCGCTCCTGCGCCTCCTCGGCCGAGACGATCTCCATCGGCAGGCCGAAGGTCTTCGCCCAGGCCGCCTGGCGGCGGATCTCCTCGAGCCGCGGCTGGGACGAGGCGAGGCGAAGGCCGCCGAGCTGGTGCCAGCCGGGGTCGTTGCCGGTCAGCTCGCGCAGCTCGGTGTAGAGGCCGACGGAGTACTGCATCATCCGGGTCAGCGAGATCGACGAGCGAAGCTGGCCGACGAGGCCGGCCGAGTGCCAGGTCGAGCCGTGCGTGAGCTGGTACTGCTCCACGAGCACGGAGTCCGTCCAGCCGAGCTTCGCCAGGTGGTACAGGATCGAGCAGCCGATCACGCCGCCTCCGACCACCACCGCCCGCGCGCGCTCCGGGATCACGCGCCCGAGTAAAGCAGCTTAGGATCGCCCGATGGCGCTCGAGGACGTCCTGGAGGCAGTGCCCGAGCTCCGGGGCGCGAGAGAGGTCGAGAGGCTCGCCGGCGGCCTCACGAACACGAACTTCAAGATCACCGCGCCGGGCGGCCGCTACGTCGTTCGCATCTCGGGCAAGGACACGGGGCTGCTGGCGATCGACCGCGAGAACGAGGCACACAACACGGTCGCCGCCGCGGAGACCGGTGTCGGCGCACAGGTCGTGGCTGTCCTGCCCGAGCACGACGCGCTCGTCTTCGAGTTCCTCGACGGCGAGGTGATGGACGCGGAGAAGCTGCGCCGGGGCGACCGCCTCGAGTCGATCGCGACCGCCTGCCGCCGCCTCCACAGCGGACGCCGGTTCTTCCACGACTTCGACATGTTCGACATCCAGCGCGGGTACGTGCGCGTCGTCCAAGAGCATGGCTTCCGCCTCCCCGACCGATATGCCGAGTTCGAGCCTGAAGTGCGTGAGCTCGAGCGGGCAATGCGCGTGCGCGCCGAACCGAGCCCTCCCGTGCAACAACGACCTGCTCGCCGAGAACTTCATCGAGGTCGACGGCGTCATGCGGCTGATCGACTACGAGTACTCGGGCAACAACGAGCCGGCGTTCGAGCTCGGGAACATCTGGAGCGAGTCGAATCTGTCGCTCACCCAGCTCGAGCAGCTGGTCGAGCACTACTACGGCCGGCTGCTCCGCAACAAGGTCGCCCGCGCGCGCCTCTGGGGACTCATGTCGAAGTACGGCTGGACGCTCTGGGGCTCGATCCAGGACGGGATCTCGGATCTCGACTTCGATTTCTGGAGCTGGGCGATGGAGAAGTACGACCGCGCCGTGACGGAGTTCGAGGGGCCGGAGTTCGAGCAGCTGCTCGCGGACGTGCAACGCGACGACTGACTCGCGAAGCCGGCTCGAAGAGGTGTCTGACACCGTGGTGTCAGACACCAGTGAGCCCCTCGCTAGGCGAGCGAGACGAGCGCGATCCCGCAGGCGACGACCACGGCTCCTGCGACACGCGTCCGTCCGACCGGCTCGGCGAGGAAGCGTCCTGCGAGGAGCGCCGTCACGACGACGCTCGTCTCGCGGACCGCAGCGACGGGCGCCGCGGCTGCCCGCTGCAGCGCGAGCAGCACCAGACAGTAGGCGCCGAACGTGGCGACACCGGCGACCAGGGTCGCGGGGGTGACCTCGGCTCGCAACGCGCGGAGCCCCTTCGTGCCCCCGACATACGACGCGTAGAGGAGCGCCGGCAGGAGCATCGAGACTTCGAGGTAGGAGAGTGCTGCGGCGTGGGCTACCCCACGCTTGTCGACCAGCGTGTACGTGGCGATCACGCACGCGATCACGAGCCCGAAGGCCACCCCGGCTGTCGCGGTCGGCTTGAGGCCGCGTACGAGCAGGATCCCCGCGCCGACGAGGCAGACCCCGAGCACCTGGCCCACCGAGGTGGCGTGACCGAGCACGGCGATCCCGATCACGAGCACGAGCACGGGAGCGACGCCGCGCGACACCGGATAGACAACCGAGAGCGGCAGGAGGCGGTACGCGGTGACGAGGAGAGCGAAGTACAGGAGCTGCAGCGCGCCGCTCGCGACGATGTACGGCCAGACGCCCGGGCCCATCTGCCAGACGAGCAGCGCCGGGACCGCGAAGACGACCTCGGCCGTCAGGAGCGCGACCGCTGTCGCAGCCTGCGGATCGCGTGCCCGCGCGAGCAACACGTTCCACACTGCGTGCACGACCGCGGCGGTGAGCGCCAGCAGCAACGCCGTCGTCGTCATCCGCCAACACTACGATCTTGACCCGGTGGCGACGCGTGCTCTGATCTTCGACTTCAATGGCACGCTCTCGGACGACGAGCCCATCCTCTGCGAGATCTTCATCCACCTCTTCGCGGAGCACGGCAAGCCGCTCTCGGCCCAGAAGTACTTCGACGAGCTCGCCGGCCTCTCCGACCCGGAGATCGTCCGCTCGTGGCTCGGACGCGACCATCCCGACGTCGACACCGTGATCGCGGAGCGGGTGACGCGTTACCGGGCGGCGGTCGCAGACGGCTCGTCGGTGCACGAGCACACGCGCGAGGCCGTCCGCTACGCCGCGCAGCGCGTGCCGCTCGCGATCTGCTCGGGCGCGGTACGCGCGGAGATCGAGCCGGTCGTCGAGGCCGCCGGGCTCGCGCCGCTCATCCTCGGCATCGTCTCGTCCGACGACGTCGCCGATGGCAAACCAGACCCGGAGGGCTACCTCGAAGCGCTGGCGCTGCTCAACGTCGACGCGGCGGAGACGGTCGTCTTCGAGGACACCGAAGCCGGGATCGCATCGGCGCGGGCGGCCGGCATCGGGCGCGTGCTCGCGATGACCGGAACACTCGACCCGCATCGCCTCCGTGACGCAGACGAGCTGATCGACCGCATCGACGTCGGCGTCATGCGGCGCCTCCTGGGCTGATGTACGTGATCGCGCACCGCGGCGCTTCGCACGACCTTCCGGAGAACACGCTGTCCGCGTTCGAGAGGGCGATCGACCTGGGCGCGGACTTCGTCGAGCTCGACGTGCACAACGACCTCAGCGTCACCCACGACGCGCCCCGACGCGGCGTCAGCTATCCCTCGCTCGCCGAGGTGCTCGACCTCTGTCATGGTCGCATCGGCGTGATGGTCGAGTTGAAGCGGCCGCGCGGCGATACCGTCCTCCGCGCCCTCGACCTGATGCGCGACGACGATGTGCTCGTCTGCTTCCAGCGGCGGGCGATCGAGGAGGCACGCGCCAGGCGCCCGGAGGTGCGCACGGTGCAGCACGTCGGGCTCGGTGTGTCGATCCGCCGGGCGGCAGGCGGCTGGGCGGTCGGCTTCCGTGACGATCGCCTGACCCGGCGTGGGCTCGAGACCGCGCGCCGGCACGGCCTCGAAACAACGGTCTACACAGTCAACGACGAGGCGCGAATCGCCGAGCTCGGCCGGCTCGGAGTCACCGGTGTCTTCACTGATCGTCCGGATCGAGCACTGGCAGTCCTGGGCCGTCGTCCGGCAGGCTGATCAGCTTCGCGCCCTCCGACGGGATCCGCGCGACGACCTGAGCACCGACCGGAAGGGCGGCTGCACGGGCCGTCGACATGTCGGCGATCAGGCTCGTCCCACTGCCCGTCACCTTCAACCGTGTCACCGGGCCGAGGAACGTCTGGGTCAGCACCTCGCCCGAGAACGAGTTCGGCGCTGAGCCGTTCGTGTGGGCTTCCAGCTCGAGCGACTCGGGCCGGATCAGCACGAGCACTCGCTCGCCGTTGGTCCTGCCCCGCGCAGCGTCCACGATGAGCCGAATCCCTGCGTGCTCCACCTCTCCGGCCGCGCCGTCGATCACGACCGCTTCCAGGCGGTTCATCGTCCCGATGAACTCCGCCACGAACGGGGTCGCCGGCGCCGTGTACATCTCCGCGGGCGTGCCCATCTGCTCGATCACGCCGCCGTACATCACCGCCACGTGGTCCGAGACGGCAAGCGCCTCTTCCTGGTCGTGTGTGACGTACAGCGTCGTGATGCCGAGCTCGAGCTGGATGCGGCGAATCTCCTCACGCAGCTGCACGCGCACCTTCGCATCCAGGGCCGACAGCGGCTCGTCGAGGAGCAGCACACGCGGTTCGATCGCGAGCGCGCGGGCAAGCGCAACTCTCTGCTGCATGCCGCCGGAGAGCTGATGCGGGTAGCGGGTCGACGCGTGCCCGAGACCGACGAGCTGGAGCAACTCGTCGACACGCTTTCCACGGTCGTGCTTGTGCTTGCCGCGGATCTTCAGCCCGAACTCGACGTTCTGGCGGGCGGTCATGTTCGGGAACAGTGAGTACGCCTGGAAGACCATCCCCATGTCGCGCTTGTTGGGAGCGACATTCGTCACGTCCCTGCCGTCGACGACGATGCGGCCCTGGTTGGGCCGGTCGAAGCCCGCAACCAGGCGCAACGCGGTCGTCTTCCCGCAGCCCGACGGCCCGAGCAGCGAGAGGAACTCGCCCTCGCCGAGCGTGATGTTGATCCCGTTCAGGGCCTTCACCGTGCCGAAGTCACGGTGCAGGTTCTCGAGTTGGAGGTAGGTCATCTGGCACCCGCCACAACCCGGGACTGGCTGCGGCTCCGCCCGACCACTGCGAGCAGCGAGAGCATCGCCGCCCACGTGATGCCGAAGCTCATCAGGGTGAGTGCTCCGGCCGGATACCCCTGCGACTCGTTCACGTACTGGATGAAGATCGGGAAGGTGTGGAAGGCGGCGAGATTCGCGATCGTGAACTCGCCCATCACGATTGCGAGCGTCAGGAACGACCCAGCCAGGGCCGCAGCGCGGATGTTCGGCAGGATCACGCGGAAGAGCGTCGTCCCCCAGCGCGCGCCGAGGCTCTGCGACGCCTCGGTCAGTGTGTGCACGTCGATCGAGCGAAAACCGGCGTCGAGCGAGAAGAACATGTAGGGGAACGCAAGGATCACGTAGGCAGCTGCCAGGAACCCCCAGGGCTGCTGGTAGAACCAGTCCGGCGTTCCCTTGAACACCTTCAGGAGCCCGACGACCATCACGATCGGCGGAATCACGAACGGGATCAGCGCCAGGAAGGCGATCACGGGCCGCAACCTCGGCACCTTCAGGTGCACCAGGTAGATCGTCGGGACGAAGAGCGCGAGACTGATCACGATCGTCTCGAGCGCGAGAACGAACGAGATCTTGATCGTCTTCCAGAAGTCGCCGTTGTGCAGCACCCACCCGAAGTTGTGGAGCGTGCAGCACTTGCCCGTCTGGTTCGAGCGGAGGCTGAAGACCAGAGTGGAGAACAGGGGAAGTAGGAAGTAGGCCGCCGCGAGCAGCAGCCAGATCACCGCCGACGGCGCGATGAACCGGCGCGACCTCACTTCGCCCACCGCGCCGAACGCCGCTGGAGCGGGATGTAGATGAGCATCATCCCCGCCAGCACGCAGAACATGCCGAAGGCCATCGCCTGCGCGAGGTGCGGGTTGTTGAGCACGTTGCCGGTGTAGTACGCACCGATCAGGATCGGGACGATGTTCACCGAGCCGGAGGTGAGGCTGTAGGCGGTCGCGTATGCCGCGAAGGCGTTGCCGAAGAGCAGGATCATCGCGCCGAGGAGCGAGGGCATGAGCACCGGCAGGCCGACGTAGCGCCAGAACTGCCACTGATTCGCGCCGAGGTTGGAAGCGGCCTCGCGCCATTCCTGCCGCAGCCCGTCGATCGCGGGCGAGATCACCAGGATCATCAGCGGCAGCTGGAAGTACATGTACGCCAGCTCGACGCCGGTCTTCGAGAAGAGGCTGAAGCCGTGCTCGGTCGGGTCGTAGCCGTGGTTGCGCAAGAAGACGGTGACAATCCCGAGCGGGCCTAGGGTCGCGATGAACGCGAACGCAAGCGGAATGCCGCCGAAGTTCGCGGCGACGCCCGAGAAGGTCGTCAGCCCGGAGCGAACGAACTTCGGGGTCCCGTCACGAATCGCGGCGTAAGCGACGAAGAGACCGGCGATGCCTCCGAGCAAGGCGGTGACGAGACTGATCTCGATGCTGGTCTTGAACGCATCGCTGTACGGGTGATCGAAGAGCAGCCGGATGTTCGAGAGCGTCCAGCCACCCGTCGCGCCCTGGAAAGCACCGGTGAGCACCGAGGCCGCCGGCAGGAAGAGAAACAGGATCGTGTACGCGAAGAACGGCAGCGTGCCGATCCATGCGAGAGAGGGGCGCCTCCGGCCGGACACGGTGTCCGGCCGGAGTGCCTCAGGTGCTGCGTGCACCGTGGAGATCGGGCTACCCGACCTTCGTCGGCCACTGCGTGGCGATCGCAGTCTTCGCCTTCGTCTGCTGACCGATGCTCGCGAACTGCGCCTTGGCGTAGAGGGCGGGCGCCGGAAGTGCCGAGAGCAGGGCCTTCGGAAGCGCCTTCCGCTGAGCCAGGTCGTTGAACCGGGCCGGATGCGCGAAGCCCTTCAGGTAGAGGATCTGCCCCTGGTCGGAGTAGATGAACTCCTGCCAGAGACGGGCTGCGTACGGATGCGGAGCGGTCGCGTTGACGGCCTGCGCGTAGTAGCCGCCGTAGACGCCGTCGCTCGGGATCGCGACTGCCCAGTTCGCGGCGGGGAACTCCTTGATGTAGGCAAGGTTGTTGTAGTCCCAGTCGATCGAGATCGGCGTCTGACCCGAGGCGACCGTCTGCGGGGTCGTCTGCACCGGGATGTAGTTCCCGGACTTCTTCAGCTGCTGCGAAGAAGTCGATGCCCGGGCCGACGTCCGAGAGCGAGCCGCCGTTGCGCGAGCGCGGCCGCGATGACGCCCGACACCGCCGAGTTCGAGGTGAGCGGGCTGCCGTTCATGGCGACCTTGCCCTTGTACTCCGACTTCAGTCAGGTCCTTCCACGTCTTCGGCGGAGTTGCTGACGAGCGACTTGTTGTAGCCGATCGAGATAGCGCCCCAGTAGTCGCCCATCCAGTAACCGCGCGTGTCCTTCATGGCGCGCGGAATCGTCTTGTAGTTCGTGCTGAAGTACTTCGCGATACAGGCCGCTGTTCGCGCCGGAGATCGCGAAGGAGACGCCGACGTCGACAGCGTCCGGAGCGCGCGAGTCGCCCTTGAGCGAGACGATCGCCTGGTTCTCCTGCGCCGAGCTGCCGTTGGGGTTGTCGTTCGTGATCTTGATGCCGTACTTCTTCGAGAACGTCGACATCAGCTCGCCGTAGTTCGCCCAGTCGGGCGGCAGGGCGATCGTGTTCAGGTGCCCTTCCTTCTTCGCCGCCTTGACGAGCGCGGCGAGACCGGCTGCGGTCTCCTTCGTGCGGCGGAGCGAGGCCGGCGCGGGTTGCTCCGAGCGCCGTGCTGGCACTGCCGAGCACCGTTAGCCCGAATGCCGCCGCGGCGCTGCGCCGCAGCATCGACGACCGGCTGATGACCTTCCTCTTCGAGCTTGGCCCAGAACTCGACTTCTTGGGCCTCGTAGTCCTCCATGCTTTCCCCCTCAAGGTTGTTGTGTCAGTAGAAGATCACGAAGAGCGGGTCAATTTCAATAGGCACCATGCGCTATTTCACCAAACTGTCATGAAATCGTCACCGGGTCTCCCGCCCAGTTCGAGGGAGTAGGCTCGTTTGCGTGACTCCATTCGACGAGCCCGGAGAGTGGCTCCGGTGCGCCTTCCATGCCCATACCACCAACTCGGACGGTGATCTCGCCCCCGAGTTGCTGATCCGGCACTACGACTGGGCGGGCTATGACGTGCTGGCGATCACGGACCACTGGGTGCGCACCGACGAACCGTCCACTTCCGGCCTGCTCGTCATCCCCTCGGCGGAGCTGAATGCGATCGCCCCGACCCGCGACGACGACGCCCACGTCTTGGCTCTGGGCGTCGCGATCGACCCGGTCGTGCCCGAGACCGAATTCGGGCCGCTGCAGGAGGTGGTCGACTGGGTGGTCGAAAACGGCGGCGTGCCCTTTCTCGCCCACACCTACTGGAGCGGCCTCCGGGTCGACCAGTGGGAAACCTGCGAGGGACTGCTCGGGATCGAGGTCTGGAACACCGGCTGTGAGCTGGAGATCGGCCGCGGCGATGCGTCGCTGCACTGGGACGAGGCGCTGGAACGCGGCCGGTGCTTCTTCGCGCTCGCGGCCGACGACTCGCACCACCCGGGCTTCGACAGCGGTTTCGCCTGGACGTGGGTGCGCGCCGCCGAGCGGACGCAGGCGGCAGTGCTCGCCGCCCTGCGGGCGGGCGCGTTCTACGGGTCGACCGGTCCGCGGATCGACGCCGTCGAACTGACGGATGGAGACGTCACCGTGCGCTGCAGTCCCGCTGCGAGCATCACGCTCTACACCGGTCGCCGCCGCGGCGCTCGGGTCAACGCGGGCCGGCTCGGCATCCCGCACAACGCAGAGGTGCTCGAACGCACCGACGACGGCCTGATCACCGCAGTCCGGCTGGAGCGGCCTTTCCGCCAGCCCTACGGGCGCGTCGAGGTCGCAGACACAGACGGCAACCGGGCCTGGACGAACCCGCTGTGGATCGCGTAGAAGCTGTCGAGCGGCTGGCCGCGCGCCGGTTCGACCTGCTGGTGATCGGCGGCGGGATCATCGGCGCCGGCATCGCGGAGGCCGCGACCGCGCACGGTCTCGACGTGGCGCTCGTCGAACGCGGCGACTTCGCGGGCGCGACTTCGAGCGCCTCGTCGAAGCTCGTGCACGGCGGCCTGCGCTATCTGCAGATGGGCGACGTGCGGCTCGTCCGCGAGGCGCATCAGGAGCGCCGCTATCTGATGAGCGTCGTCGCACCGCACCTGGTCGAGCGGCTGCCGTTCGTCTTCCCGCTCTACCGTGACGGCCCCCATCGCCCGTGGGTGGTGCGCACCGGCGTGCTCCTCTACTCCGCCCTTGCCCGCGCGAAGCTGAACGGCCGCGTCAGCACGAACCGTGCGCTTCGCCTGGTGCCGCAACTGCGAACGGAAGGACTGCATTCGTCGGCGCTCTATGCGGATGCGCGGACGAACGACGGGCGCCTGACGATCGCGAACCTCCGGGGGGCAGCGGACCGGAACGCGGTCGTCCTCAACTACGCAGAGGTGACGGCGGTGCGTGCCGGCGGTGCCGACGTGCTCGTCGACGGAGAAACGGTGGCCGTCAGGGCGCGCATGATCGTGAACGCGACCGGGCCCTGGATCGACCGCATCCGTCGGCTGGAGGATCCGAGCGCGGCCGCATCGGTGCGCTTGAGCAAGGGCGTGCACCTGATCGTCGACGGCGGGGACGGCTGGAGCGCCGCCGTGACGATCCCCCACGACAAGGTGCGGGTCAGCTTCGCGATCCCGTGGGAAGGGAAGCTGTTGCTCGGGACGACCGACACGCTGCATGAAGGGGAGCCTGAAGACGGATGCGTCACCGACGACGACGTGCGGACGATCCTCGACGAAGCGGGCGAGGCAGTCCGCGACCTCGGCCCGGTGCGCGCCTCGTTCTGGGGACTGCGCGTCCTGCCCGGCGGCCCGGGCTCGACCGCGAACGCGCGCCGCGAGACCGTGTACACCAGCGGGCCGTCGGGGATGCTGAGCGTCGCGGGCGGCAAGCTGACGACCTACCGGAGAATCGCCCTCGACGCGCTCGAACAGCTCGGCGTGCGCAACCTCGACCGCGCCCCGCGGCCGCTGCCGGGCGCCACGGACCTCGCGACCATCGCGTGGCCGATCGAGCTCGACCCGGCGACCCGCGGGCATCTGCTCCGTCTCTACGGGTCGCTCGCGCCGGAGGTGCTGACACCGGCACTCGCGGATCCTTCGCTGCTCGAACCACTCGTCCCGGGGCGGCCCGACCTGCGGGCGCAGGAGCTCTACGCGCGCGAACATGAATGGGCACGCACGAATGAGGATGTGCTGCGTCGGCGCACGACCGCGTGGCTGTCGGGGCTCGGTCTAGACTCGGAGCATGGCTACGAAGTACCAACGGCTGACCCAGCCGCTCATTCGTGAGCAAGGAGAACTGAGGCCTGCGACCTGGGACGAGGCGCTCGACCGCGCCGCGTCCGGCTTCCGCAAGGTGCTCGACGAGGGTGCCATGACCGGCATCTTCAGCTGCTCCAAGACCACGAACGAGTTGAACTTCGCTACCCAGAAGTTCAGCCGGGTCGTCCTGCACTCGAACAACGTCGACAGCTGCAACCGCACCTGACACGCTCCTAGCGTCGTCGGTCTGGCGACGGTGTTCGGTGCAGGTGGCGGGACCAGCTCCTACGAGGAGCTGCGCGAGTCTGCGGGACCTGATCGTGCTCTGGGGCTCGAACGCCCGCGAGGCGCACCCGATCTTCTTCCATCACGTGCTGAAAGCGGTGCACCGCGGCGCCAAGCTGATGGTCGTCGACCCACGCCGGACGGTCTCCGCGCAGTGGGCCGACCTGTGGGTCGGCCTGGACGTCGGCAGCGACATCCCGCTGGCGAACGCGATCGCCCGGGAGATCATCCGGTGCGGCCTCGCGAACGAGGAGTTCATCTCGCGGGCCACGGTCAACTTCGACGAGTTCCGCGAGTCGGTCGAGCCGTGGACGCTGGACGCGGCCGAGCGCGCGACGGGCGTTCCCGCCGACGCGATCCGCGAGCTCGCACATGCCTGGGGCAACGCGAAGTGCCCCCAGATCTGCTGGACACTCGGCATCACCGAGCACCACAACGGGGTCGACAACGTGTTCGCGCTGATCAATCTCTCGCTGCTCGTCGGCGGGGTCGGCCGCTACGGCGCCGGCCTGCAGCCGCTGCGCGGCCAGAACAACGTGCAGGGCGGCGGCGACATGGGCGCGATCCCGAACAAGCTGCCCGGCTTCCAGGACGTGGAGGACGAGGCGGTGCGAGCGAAGTTCGACGCCGCCTGGGGCGCGACCGTCCCGCCGCAGAAGGGCCTGCACCTGACGGAGATGTTCGAGGCGATGGAGCACGGCGACCTGCGCGCGCTCTACGTCGTCGGCGAGAACCCCGCGCAGTCGGAGGCCGACCAGACTCGCGCGCGCAAGCTGCTGAGCGACGTCGACCATCTCGTCGTCCAGGACATCTTCCTGACGAAGACCGCCGAGCTCGCCGACGTCGTCCTGCCCGGATGCGCCGGCTGGGCGGAGTCGGAAGGGACCGTCACCTCGAGCGAACGACGGGTGCAGCGCGTGCGCAAGGCGCTCGACCCGCCCGGCGAAGCGCATGACGACATCGAGATCGTCTACGAGCTCGCGAAGCGGCTCGGCAGCGACCTCGGCAGCACACGCCCGGAGGACATCTGGGACGAGGTGCGAGCGCTCTCGCCGATGCACGCGGGCATGACCTACGCGCGGCTCGACGAGCTGGGCGGGATCCAGTGGCCCTGCTGGGATCTCGAGCATCCCGGCGACCAGTTCCTGCACGGGCGTCTCTGGGACGAGGTCGTCGAGGAGCGCGTGCCGTTCATGCCGGTCAAGCATTCACCGCCCGTCGACCTGCTCGACGAGGACTTCCCGCTGCGGCTGACGACCGGCCGCCGACTCGAGTCGTTCAATACGGGCGTGCAGACGGGAGGATTCGACTCACCGCTGCACGCAGGCGGTGAAGCGCTGCTCGTCTCTCCGGAGGACGGGGCGCGCTACGGCCTCGTCGACGGCGGTCGCGCGCTCGTCACCTCGCGACGCGGCTCGGTCGAGGCGCCCGTCGCGTTCGCTACGAACCTGCGGCCGGGCCTCGCCTTCATGAACCTGCACTTCCCCGACCTCGTCGAGACGAACGTGCTGACGATCGATGCGACCGACCCGCTGTCCGGCACGGCCGAGTTCAAGGCGACCGCGATCCGTGTGGAGGCCCTCTAGATGGACATCAACCTCCTCGACGCCGCGCCGACCGACGCCGAGCGGGAGGCGATCGACACGGTGGTCGGCGAGGCGGACGACACCGGCAACCGCGTTTCACGGGCCGACCGAACGAGACGCCACCTCCTCCTCCCCGCGCTGCGAGCCGCCCAGCTGCGGGTGGGCTGGGTGAGCGAAGGGGCGCTCGGCTATGCATCGCGGCGGCTCTCGGTGCCGCCGGCCGATGCGTACGGCGTCGCGAGCTTCTACGCATTGCTGGCGCTCGAAGAGCGGCCGGCCGACGTGACCCACGTCTGCACCGACCTGTCGTGCGCGCTCAAGGGCGCGCAGGTCGGGCCGGGCGAGCACGGGAGCCCCTGCCTCGGGCTCTGCGAGCGCGCGCCCGCCTCGTATCGCACGATCGCCGGGATCGAACCGCGCGAGCTGCAGCTGCCCGCGACCGGGCCGCCGCTGCCGCAGGCCGGCGACCCGTCGCTGCGCCTCCTGCGCAGGATCGGCGCCGGGCTCGACCCGACCTCCCTCGACGCCTACGTCGCGGCCGGTGGCTTCGAGCAGCTGCGGCGCGCGCACGAGCTGGGCGCTGCGGCCGTGATCGGCGAGCTGAAGGAATCCCGGCTGCTCGGCCGCGGCGGCGCGGCGTTTCCCACGGGCGTCAAATGGGAGGCGGTTTCCGGCCAGTCCGCTCAACCGCACTACGTCGTCTGCAACGCGGATGAATCGGAGCCCGGGACGTTCAAGGACCGCGTGCTGATGGAGAGCGACCCGTTCGCGCTCGTCGAGGCGATCGCGGTCGCGGCGTTCGCGACCGGCGCCCGGAAGGCGTTCATCTACGTGCGCGCCGAGTATCCGCTTGCCCACGAGCGAATCCGCAACGCGATCGAGCAGAGCCGCCCGCACCTCGACGGGCTCGAGATCGAACTGCGCATCGGCGCCGGGGCCTACGTGTGCGGCGAGGAAACGGCTCTCTTCCAGTCGATCGAGGGCTACCGGGGCGAACCGCGCAACAAGCCGCCGTTCCCGGTCGAGGTGGGCCTCTTCGGAAAGCCCACTGCCGTGAACAACGTCGAGACGCTCTTCAACGTGCTCGAGGTGCTGCGGGACGGCGGCGCCGACTACGCGCTCACCGGGACGGAGGGCTCGACCGGCACGAGGCTCTTCTGCGTCTCCGGTTGCGTCGAGCGGCCGGGGCTCTACGAGCTGCCGTTCGGCGCGACCCTGCGGGAGCTGCTCGACCTGGCGGGCTCTGCGCCGCCGAAGGCTGTCCTGCTCGGCGGCGCGGCCGGGGCGTTCGTCGGCCCGGAGCTGCTCGACCTGAAGCTGACGCACGAGGACACGCGAGCGGCCGGCGTCACGCTCGGCTCCGGCGTCGTGATCGTCTACGACGAACACGCCGAGCTCGTGCCGGCGCTGCTGCGGATCGCCGAGTTCTTCCGGGACGAATCCTGTGGGCAGTGCGTGCCGTGCCGCGTCGGCACCGTGCGCCAGGAGGAGGCGCTGAAGCGGCTGGCCGCCGGCACACCGCACGCCGACGAGCGTGAGACCCTCGCCGAGCTCGCACAGGTGATGCGCGACGCGTCGATCTGCGGGCTCGGGCAGACGGCGGCGAATGCAATCGAGTCGGCGATCGTGAATCTGGGAGTGTTCGCGGCATGAGCACTCTCCTCGCCGCCCCGAAGAAGATTCTCGAGCTGACGGTCGACGGCGAGACCGTTCGCGTCCTCGAGGGCTCGACGATCCTCGACGCCTGCCGCCTGCTCGGAATCGACACACCGACGCTCTGCTACGGCGACACGCTCACCCCGGTGAACGTCTGCCGCGTCTGCGTGGTCGAGCTCGAAGGCGCACGAACGCTCGTCCCCGCCTGCTCGCGCAAGGCCGAGGCGGGCATGGTCGTGCACACCGATTCCGAGCGCGTGCGCACGAGCCGCAAGCTCGTCCTCGAGCTGCTGGGATCCTCCGTCGACCTCTCGCTCGCGCCCGACGCGCTCGAGTACATCGAGCGCTACGACGCGCAGCCCGAGCGCTTCGGGGCCGACGCAGCAACGGTCGCTCAGGACGTGAAGATCGACAACGACCTCTACGTGCGCGACTACTCGCGCTGCATCCTCTGTTACAAGTGCGTCTCCGCCTGCGGCGAGGACGCCCAGAACACCTTCGCGATCGCGGTGGCCGGGCGCGGCTTCGGTGCGCACATCTCCACCGAGCTCGACGTGACGCTCCCCGAGTCGGCCTGCGTCTACTGCGGCAACTGCATCGCAGTGTGTCCCACCGGTGCGCTGATGTCGAAGAGCGAGTACGACCGCCGCCGAGCGGGGACCTGGGACGAGGCGGGTGAAGAGGTGGTGACGACGATCTGCCCGTACTGCGGTGTCGGCTGCAACCTCGAGTTGCACGTGCAGGACGCCGACATCGTCAACGTCACGTCACCGGACGACCACGACGTGACGCGCGGGAACCTGTGCATCAAGGGCCGCTTCGGCTTCCAGTTCGTCCAGAACCGCAAGCAGTGACCAGGGTTCAGATCCTCTACTGGCAGGAGATCCCCTCCCTGCTCCGCGCAACGGCCGAGGACGGCACCCAGGTCTCGCGCCAGCTGCCCGATTGGTTCCAGCAGGAGATCGACCGGGTCGCGATGGAACAGGGCCTCGTCGGCAGCGACGCCTACCTCGAGCAGTGGCACTGGGCCGAGCCCGAAGTGCGCGAGGGCGCAGTGAACGACGTGCTCGACGCGGTCGAGTCCGAGCTCACGGCCGAACATTCGCAGAAGGGCTAGAACGCCGCTCGCCCAGGCCGCGCGCACTGGTGTCTGACACCTTGAAGGTGTCAGACACCCCTTCGAACTAGGTGCGCTCAAGGTGCACTGGCAAACACTGGCGCAGGCGAGTGGCTGCCGCCTTGCTGTGTCTCGAAGCCACGCGAGGTTAGTGGCAGCAGGCTCGACAGGGGCGGGTGATCGGGTCGCCCTGTCGAGCCGCGGTGCCAGTTGTTTCTGTTCCAGCTATCGGTTGCCGAAGCGGTATGTCCCGTCCCAAAGGGCGCCTGCAGGGTTGCTTGGGTCGGCTGAGACGACCAAGTTGGCGAGGAAGCCTCTGAACTCACCGACGCCACCGGTGAAGATGCACCGACCGATGGCGGTGGCGTAGTTGACTTTGCAGGCACCGAATGCGGCGTTGCCGTGCCCGGCGTAGAGCATCACGTCACCGTCGTATGAGTCACCTTGCAATGCTTCAAGGTAGTAGACCCTTGACCCGATCTTGATTGCCCCGACATTGGAACTGACGATCGTGCAGTAGTCACCAGCTGCGCCCGTGTAGTTGGAGCAGTCCTTTGCCACATGGAGAGCTCCGGTTCGCTGGGAAGATGCTGATGCCGCGACGCCGATGCTGACGCTGGCCGCGGTTGCGAGTGCTGCGCCGAGCACGAGAAGCCGTTTCATTTCTCCTCCTTGATGTGGAGCGATGTAGGCGAACGAATTGCATCCCTCCACGCTGGTGGGCTTCGCGTGTTGTGGCAATCTGACAATCGTCGTATCTTCTGGTATGGCCTCTGGGATACGGCTCGGCCTGCGAGACCTCGACAGCGCCCTCGCCGTCGTCGCCGAAGCCGGCTCGATCCAGGGAGACCAGCCGTTCGAGCTACCCGTGATCGAGCGTCTACTCGACCTGATCCCCGGCGATCGGGCCGGCTACTTCGAGTACCGGAAGCCTGGTAGCACGATCTTCAGCGTTGAGATTTCGTATCCCGACCCGTTCGATTGGGGCGGCGAGCAAGCCCAAGCACTCGTTAAGTGGTGGCCGCTGCGCGATAACCTCTGGGATCGAGCGGAGCAGGCTGTCAGGGATAGCGACTTGTTGACACAAAAGCAGTGGCTGCGCAACCCGTGGTACATGGAAGGCCCGAGCCGGACGAGGGAGCACGAGATGAAAGTGTGGCTGCCAGCCCCTGTCGGCATCGTGCGTGGCTTCTGGTTCGACCGTGATGCTGACGGTGGCGACTTCGACGAACGCGACCGCACTGTCCTCACTCTCCTTCGCCCGCACCTCGCCGCGGTTCGTGAACGCTGGGAGCGCCGTCAGCGACCCGCACTCCTTCTCACCCCCCGTGAGACCGAGATTCTCAAGTTGGTGCGAGATGGACTAACGAACCCTGACATCGCGGCACGGCTCGTCATCTCTCCTGGGACAGTCCGCTCACACCTCGAAAACATCTTCGAAAAGTTGAACGTTCACACGCGCACCGCCGCGCTCGCATGCGCTTTCGGCGCGAATAGCTAGGCGAGGCGCACAGGATCAGTCTGGCAGCCGCGAGATGCTCTCGCACGTAGGAACCCGACCGCTCGGGGGTCATTCCGGAACGCTGGCCCAAGCGAGCAACCCAGGTACCTGGTACCTGCGGTACCAGGTACCGATCCTTCGAACTGCGAGAACTCATCGAAGGAGGAACTGTGCGACCGCCTGACGGCCGGCATCGCTGACCGCCCGCGACTGCACCGAGTGTCCGGCGCCGTGCACGACGACGAGCGTTCCTTTCGGCGCGAGGGCCAGCTCCTTGCGGGCCCACTCGAGTGGAGTCGAGAGGTCGTGATCGCCGTTCACGAGGAGCGTCGGCACCTGGAGCTTCGCTCCTCGACGCGGTAGGGCGGTCGGCGGCGTCGGCGACCACGGCAGGCACTGGCGGATGAAGCCGTTCCCGAGCGCCGTCGCGCGGTCGAATGGATAGAAGGCGCTCGCCGCATGACGCGCGACGGCCGCGCGCAGCTTCGTCTCGCGCCCGGCGAGCGGGGCAGCCGAGTTGCCCCACGGATACCGCCAGTCGGCGCACAGCGCACTGGCGTGCAGGCCCTGGTCGAGCGCCTCCGCCGGCGTCTTCTCCCAGCCCTTGGCAATCGACAGGAACTGCAGGAGCTCGGCCGGATCACCCTGCGCCGCCGCGTGGAGCAGGCGAGGCAGGTCGAAGGTCGAGCGGAACGACGGGTCGACGATGCTCTGCAGGGTCAGCGCGTCGAAGATCGCCGGCCCCTTGCCTGTCCGGCGCACGGCTGCCGCGAGGTCCGCAACACATGTGCCGGTGCCGCAGACGTCGCGGAACACACGCCGGGCGCCACGGAACTCGTCCAGCCCGAGATCGGTCTCCCCCACCTGCGGGACGACGGAGTCGAGCACGAGCTTGGACACTCGCCCGGGATGCGCCAGTGCGTAGCGCTCGCCGACGTAGGTGCCGTACGAGATGCCGTCGACGACCCACCTGTCGACGCCGAGCGCCTGCCGCAACGACTCCAGGTCGGCGACAACGTCGTCCGTGCCGAAAAACTGCCGCCGGTCGCCGAGCTGGGACGCGCACGCCCGCACCGCTGCTGCCGGCGGCGGGGCGAGGTCCGAGCTGCCCATCGCGGCCTGCAGCGCGGGGCAGTCGAGCGCACCCGCGCCGGTGCCTCGCTGGTCGAACATGACGATCCGGTACGCCTTCTGCTCGGCGCCGACGATCTCCGGCACACGCGAGAGCGCCGGCACCCCCGGCTGTCCCGGCCCGCCCGTCAGCAGCAGCAAGACGCCCCGCGGTGCCTGCGCGTTGTCGGCGGTCGCGACGGCCAGCGCGAGCGTCCCTGGACGGCGACCGGAGTGGTCGAGCGGCACGGTCAGCGTCGAGCACGTGAACCCGGGGTTGTTCGCGCAGGCGTGCGCCGCGGTGAGAGCCGGGCCGGCGGCCGAAGCACCGCCGCACACGGCGACGAGCAGCGCGGCGGCGGCGATGACGGCGAGGCGCACACGGCGAGTGTTGCTGGCCGGCGAACGGCGGGCGCGATTGAGTCGCGATCTGGATCAAACGCCCCGACCTCTATGATCGAGGCCGGACGCCGGCAGCGCGTCCTGGCGACGGCGCCGCGGAAGCACTCAGCTTCCGGGCGCCTTTCTTTTTGCCCGAACGGAGGATCCAGGCGTGACGAGACAGGCAGCGGTGTTGATCGCCGAGGACGAGACGATCATCAGGCTCGATCTCAGGGGGCAGCTCGAGGCGGCCGGCTACGTCGTCTGTGCCGAGGCGCGCGACGGCCGGGAGGCGGTCGAACTGGCGCGCGCAACGGAGCCCGACATCGTCCTGCTGGATGTGAAGATGCCTGTTCTGGACGGCATCGAGGCCGCGCGTCGCATCCTGCAGGAGCGCCCGGTGCCGATCCTGCTCTTGACGGCGTATACCGAGGAGAAGCTGGTCAGGCGGGCAGCCGACGCCGGCGTCTTCGCGTATCTCGTCAAGCCCTTCAACGGCAACGAGCTCGTTCCGGCGATCGAAACGGCCGTGGCGCGCTACGAAGAGCTGGCCGCGCTGCGCGAGGAGGTGGCGACGCTCGCGGATGCACTCGCCGCGCGGAAGTCGATCGAGCGGGCGAAAGGGCTCCTGATGCAGCATGAGGGGATGACCGAGGGCGAGGCGTTCGCGCGGCTCCGCCGCGCGAGCCAGGTGAGCGGTCAGTCGCTCAAGGTGATCGCCGACGCGATCGTCGCGGCGCTCGGCTGATCGTCAACGTGCGCATGCGCACGTTCTTGCGCGCTCCGAGGTCGCGTCGCTACTCTCGTCGAGCAGCCTGTCGAAGGGCTTGCGCAGGTCGGCTGCACGCCGAACTGCTTTCCCGCCGGACGCTGTCGTCCGCGCCGAGGCGACGCCGCCTTCCCAGCGCAACACACCAGGAGGCGATGTCATGACGTTCTCACACAACCGACGGAGCGGTCTGCCCGCACTCGAGGAGGAGCTCGCAGGTCTGCTGCGCGCCGCGAGGCTGCGGGGCCGGCAGGCCCGGGCCGTGGCCGCGAGGCTCGGCTGGGACGGCCAAGGAGCCACAACGCTCGCCGTGGCGGCTGCTGCCGAGGGATACTCGCGCGAGCGTGTTCGCCAGCTAGAGCAGCGGGTCCGCGCCCACGCACGCAGCGCCAAGGCGCCCGCCCCGTCGACGAAGACCGCACTGAGGCTCGTCGAGGAACTGGCGCCGATCGCCTCGCACGAGCTCGGCTTCCACCTCGTGCTCGCGGGCGTGTCGCGCCGCCCGTTCGACGTCTCGGGGCTCCTGTCGGCGGCTGAGATCCTCGGCCTCGACCACCGAGTCGTCGAGGACGGCGGGATGCTGCGCTATGAGGAGCAGGCGGCATGAGACGCGCCGCCGACGACTTTCACCTGAGAGTGATGATCGAGTCGATGAGCAGGGCCGGCCGCAGCGAGCGAGAGATCGAGGCTGCCGTCAGTCGAGCGGACCGCCCCGCCCACAACTCGAGCCGGCGGCGCGACGAGCCGCCTCGTACCCGACGCAGGCCGGCTTGAACGTAGACTCGGAATCGATGCGGATCGGAGTCCTCACCGGCGGCGGCGACTGCCCGGGCCTGAACGCGGTCATCCGCGCGGTCGCGCGCCGCTCCTGGGCGAACGGCTACGAGGTCGTGGGGGTGCGTGAAGGCTGGCGCGGCATGATCGAGCATCTCTTCGAGCCGCTCGGCCCGAACGAGATCTCCGGGATCCTCCCGCGCGGCGGCACGATCGTCGGCACGTCTCGCACGAATCCCTACAAGGTCGAGGGCGGCGTCGAGAGAGTGCGTCACGGATTCGAGGACCTCGACGCACTCGTCGCGATCGGCGGCGAGGACACGCTCGGCGTCGCCTCGAAGCTCTTCACCGAGTTCGACCTGCCGGTGGTCGGCGTGCCGAAGACGATCGACAACGACCTCTCGGGCACCGACTACACCTTCGGCTTCGACACGGCAGTCGCGATCTGCACCGAGGCGATCGACCGCATCCACACGACCGCGGAGTCGCACAACCGCGTCATGGTCGTCGAGGTGATGGGCCGCCATGCGGGCTGGATCGCGGTGCACAGCGGCATTGCAGGCGGCGCCGACGTGATCCTCATCCCGGAGCGTCCCGTCGTGCTCGACGAGGTCGAGGCGGAGATCCGCCGCCGGCACGGACGTGGCAAGAACTTCTCGATCGTGGTGATCAGCGAAGGCTGTGATCTTCCCGGCACGGAGGACAAGGGCGAGGTCGACCAGTTCGGCCACAAGCTGCTCGCCAAGCGCGGGGTCGGGGAGCAGCTTGGCGACGAAATCGAGAGCCGCACCGGGTTCGAGACGCGCGTCACCGTGCTCGGGCATGTGCAGCGCGGCGGCTCGCCGACCGCCCGCGATCGGATCCTCGCGACGCGCTTCGGCCTGAAGGCGGCCGACCTCGTCCAGCAGGGGCGGTTCGGCCAGATGGCCGCGCTGCGCGGTGACGACGTGATCTCGGTCTCGCTCGAAGAGGCGACCGCGGAGCTGAAGACGGTTCCCGCGGACTGGTACGAGGTCGCGCGCACCTTCTTCGGGTAGAGGGACGCGAAACTTGCGAATCTGGTTCGGCTGCGCCGAATCAGATTCGGGCTAGGTGTAGGACCCGAGCACGTTGGTTCTGCTGACCGGTGGTTGGTGGCCGAGTGCTGAGTGTCGGCGTCGATGGTTGTAGTGGAAGAGCCAGCCGTCAAGTGCGGTGGTGCGCTCCTGGCTTGAGCCGTAGATCGGGCCGTAGGCCCAGCCGGCGAGCATCGTGCGGATGAAGCGCTCTGCTTTTCCGTTTGTCTGCGGGCGGTGGGGCCGGGTGCGGAGGTGTTTGATGCCGAGCAGCCGGCAGGCGAGGGCGTGGACGACGGCGCGGTAGCAGGAACCGTTGTCGGTCAGCAGCTGCTCGACTTCGATCCCGTAGCGTCGATAGAAGGCGACCGCTCGGCGAAGGAAGCCGGCCGCGGTTGCGGCCGTCTCATCATCGAGAACTTCGGCGTAGGCGAGTCGGCTGTAGTCGTCGACGGCGATGTGCACGAACTCCCAGCCTGCAACTCCGGTCGAGCGGCCGTTGATCCTGGTCTTGGCCTGCGAGGCGCGGCTGCCGCTGATCCGGTGGCCGACACCGCGGATCCGGCCGAGCTTCTTCACGTCGATATGGATCAGCTCACCGGGCCGTGATCGCTCATAGCGGACGGGCTGCTCGAGCCCGATCCGGCCGAGGCGTCCCAGCCCCAGCCGGGTCAGGATGCCCGACACCGTCGAGAGCGGCATCGCGAGCGTCTCCGCGATCTCGGCGGCCGTCATCCGCAGGCGACGCAGCTTCACGATCACCGCGACCCGCTCCGGCTCTGTCCGGTTTGCGACCCGGCGCGGCGCTGACGAGCGGTCAAGCAGCAGTCCGTCGCCAGCGCGATAGCGGCTGACCCACTTATGTGCGCAGCGGACGCTGACGCCGGCGGCCTCGGCCGCCGCCCTCAACGTCCAGCCATCAACAACGACACGCCGCGCGAGCTCACGACGGCCGCTCCAGCTGAGAGCCGCGTTACCGTGCAGGTCCATCCGGGTCGCCTCCTTGGGGCTTGAGCTGCCTTTGACAGCGCTCAGCCTCCAAGGCGGCCCGGATGAACCAACGTCCTCAGGAACTACAGCTAGAGCTCGGCGAGCGGGAAGCTGCGGTGGCGCCGCGGCGGCACGATGAAGTTCTGGCGGTGCGTCGTCGAGAGGATCGAGTTGAAGCCCTGGTTGCGGTCGCGCGGCGTGAACGCGATCTTGCTTCCGGGCAGCTGACCGTCCATCGCCAGGCGGTTGCGCCGGAAGTCGTCGCCGGTCGGGTTGAACACGACGAAGTGCACGCCGGCCGCCGGCTGCTGGCCGATCTCGTCGAGGTTCACCGACCACATGAACGGATTGTCGAGCGTGTTGAAGTCGGCGCGCACGGGGATCGCCGTTCCCTTCGGATAGACGACACCCTCGACGGCGACGTCGCGGTCGAGCCGAGAGGTCGTCTGGATCGCGGCGCTGTGGCCGATCCGCCCCGAGCTCTTGTAGTCGCTGTGGACGTCGGCCGTGGTCGAGACGTCCTGCGGGCCCTGGCGAACCGTCTGGGTCTCCGGCTTGACGTTCAGGTTGGGACGGAAAGCGGTCGCGACACGCTCGTCGAAGTCGAAGTTGAGATACCACGCCTCCACGTCCTCGTGGATGTGCGACAGGTGCATGTGCGTGCCGTGGACGAAATAGTCGCTGCCTCGGAAGTCGACGTAGCCGAGCGTCTCGAAGTTCGCGATCTGCCCGGGGCCCATCCCGGCGCGCTGGGTCGATGTGAAGCCGAGGAACAGCTCGGCGGTCTCGGGGATCAGGTCGGCGCCCGGGACCTGGGCGGCTTCCGCCATCTGCTTCGGGAGGGAGCGTCCGCCGTCGAAGCCGCCGCCCGCGAAGCCGCGGCGGATCGACTTCAACTCGAACAGCTTGGAGTCGCGCAGGCGCTTCGTCGCGTCGTCGATGTGTGCGCGCACGTCGGAGCGGACGAGAAAGGCGACGTCGTTCGACTCCAGCTTCGTGTCGAACGGGTCGCTCTGGAAACGCTCGGCGTCGAACAGCACCGGCTTCCCCGCGCGGCGATCCTCCGGCAGGTAGCGGCGCAGCGCATCGGGCGTCAGGCGCTCGAAGTACGGCAGCCCCCACGCTGCCGTCACGCCGAGGCCGGCAGGCGTCGGCTCGTAGTCCGCGTCGAGCCCGTCGAGCACCTCGGCGAGCGCGGCCTGAGCCTCGCGCAGGTCCGCCCGGCTCGCGACCACGCCCGCCGTGATGATCTCGTGGTGGAGCGGCGGCACCAGCACCTCGACGCCGTCGCTCTTGACGATCCGGATGCCGTCGAGCAGATGCTGCTCGGGCAGACGCTGCCCACCCGCCGCCCGCTGCGGCGAGCCGCCGCTCAGGTGGTCGACGAGCTCGTAGATGCTGCCCGCGCCGACGACGCCGGCGGCAGCACCGACCAGCACCTGCCTCCGTGTCAGCTTCATCAGACGGCCGGGTTGATCCGCACGAGCGCCTTGAGCTCCTGCTTGAGGTACTGCACGACGTGATCGAACGTGAGCGGCGGTGCGACGTGTTCGGAGAGCGTGTAGAGGTTGCCGTCCGTGCGCCAGACAAGCGCAGCGTGCCACTGGTCGGCGTCCTGGTTCACGGTGTAGAGGCGCGTGGTGATCCCGTTCGCGGTGATCGACCGCGTCGGCTGGTCGAAGCAGGGAACGTTGCGGCTGTCGACACCGCCCGTGCGGCAGGCCGGAATCTTGGTGCGGCCCGGATAGGCGCGCAGATTGACGTGCAGCTCGCCGCCGGCTGCGCCGCCGCCCGTCTCCTGCCAGACGAAGCTCTCGAGATAGCTGCGGTCGGGCGAGACGGAGTTGATGTTGTTCCACTGGCTGCCGAGCTTCCCGACGAGCGGATCGGGCAGCCAGCCCGGGCAGTAGACCGGCGCCTTGATCCGGTTCGCGAGCTTCTGCCAGCCGGCGCGGTCGGGGCAACGCGGCTTCGGCGCCGCTGCCGGAGCGGCGGCAGCCTGCTTCGCACCGCCCGAACAGCCCGTCGCGAGCAGTGTGCACAACCCCAGGAGCAGGGAAAACGCGAGGAGCCCTCTCACCAGGGCGCCATGGTAGCCCGCCTCAGACGTCGACCGGCTGATGGCCTACGAGCCCGCGGACGTCACCGGCCGAGACGAGCACGGCGTCGATTCCGGCGCGCTCCAGCGCGAGCACCTCTTCCCGGTTCTCGACGTCGACCTGCGCGATCGCCAGTTTCCCGGCCGGCACATCCGGCAGCAGCTCCAGAACGGCGTCGAGCGGGTCGACGTCGTCGTCGACGTCACCCGCGGTGAGGAGGAAGATCTCGGGATCGAGTCGCTCGAGCGCCTCTTCGAGCTCCTCCTCGTCGCGCACGTCGACTACATGCTCGAGGTGCGCGTGAGCGTGATCGTCGTCGGGACGGATCGTCACCGCGTCGGCCTCGGTCGGCGTTCCCCGGCCGATCCAGAGCAGCGGGAGGCTCGTCGCGTCGCGGATGCCCGCGATCACCGAGGAGACCGCAAGCGCCTTCGCGCCCTGTTCCTCGGCGTCTCGCGCGCCGTCCGCGTCGTCGACGCAGACGATGATCGCGATCCCGTCTCCTTCGGAGATCCGTTGACTGAGGTGTCTTGACCCCGGTGTTCGCTGCACGAACGGCAGATCGGTCGGCGTCGTCATGACCGCGACGCGGCCGCCTTCATAGTCGGTCTCGTCCAGCGTTGTCCACCCGAGATGCTCGTAGAAGGATCGCGCCGACTCGGTGTAGAGGTAGAGCCGGGGGATGCCCCACTCCGCTGCCTGTTCGATCGCGTGCCGAGTCAGCACCGCGCCGACGCCCCGGCCGCGCGCCTCGGGGGTGACGAACGTGCCCGCCAGCCAGGGGCCGAAGCTCTCGTAGCCCACGTGGCCGGGCATGTCGCGCTCGGCGAGCGAGACGCAACCGATCGGGCGCCTGTGCTCGATGGCGACGAAGGTGATGGGAATCCGATCGCTCGAGCCGCGCCGGAGGTTCTGAGCCCACTGCTCGACCGAGTCGGAGTCGGGGCTCCCCCACTCCTCCCAGTGCCACCGAGCGATCGTGTCGACCAGGTCGGGATGGTCGGCGAGGGCCTCGATCTGCACGCTGTCAGATGCCGGTCGGGGCACGGGGCTCGAGCACCTCTCGGTCGCCCCAGTCGTCGCGGGCCGGGACGAACAACTCGATCAGCATCGCTCCCTCGGGACCGGACGTGACGGAGTGCGGCACGTGCGCGGGGATGACCCAGGTGTCCCCCGGACGCAGGTCGCGCGACTCGTCGCCGATCCGAAACGTCATCGTGCCGCCGAGGAGGATCCCGATCTGCTCGTTGACATGCGAATGCTCCGGGACGTCGACAATCGGCTCGAGCTCGATCTGCGCGAGCGTCGCCTCGGCGCCGTTCAGCGCGCGTGCGATCAGACCCGGCCAGATTCGCAACGGGGCGATCTCGCCGAGGCTCGAGAACGCGCTCATACGCCGATCGGGTGCCAGACCGTCTTCAGCTCGAGGAACGCGGAGATCTCGTAGAGCGACTGGCCGTCGGGCTTGGCGGAGACGACGCGCTTCACGTTCTCAGCGGCTGCGGTCTCCAGGTCTGCGCGCAGGCCGTCGGCGCCCGTGACGTCGATCGCGTTCACATCCATATGGCTCGCGAGCCAGGGGGCGAGCTCGGCGCGGTGGCCGGTGAGCAGGTTGACGACACCGCCGGGAACGTCGCTCGTCGCGATCGCCTCGGCCAGCTCGATCGCGGCCAGCGGCTGCGTCTCGGAGGCGAGCGCGACGACTGCGTTGCCGCCGGTGAGCACCGGCGCGATCCGCGAGACGAGCCCGAGCAACGGCGGCTCGTCGGGCGCGATCGTGGCCACCACCCCGGTCGGCTCCGGGATCGTGAAGTTGA
Source organism: uncultured Thermoleophilia bacterium (assembly GCA_963823265.1). Classification (GTDB taxonomy): domain Bacteria; phylum Actinomycetota; class Thermoleophilia; order Gaiellales; family Gaiellaceae; genus PALSA-600. Next base: position 72,252 of record CAWGLA010000010.1, on the reverse strand, counting down.
AGTACGGGCCCGCCACCGGGTTCGTCCCTCCGAGTACCTGGGAGAGCTTGTCGGCGAAGCCCGCGTACCAGACCCAGCGGTCGATCGCGCGGTGCACCTCGTCCTTGCCCGAGCAGAGCTGCGCGAACTCCGGCACGCGCGCCTCCATCATCTCGGCGATCCGGTAGAGCACCTGGCCGCGGTTGTAGGCGGTTGCGGCAGCCCACTTCGGCTGGGCGCCGCGCGCCGCGGACACGGCGTCCCGGACGTCCTTGCGCGAGGCGCGCGCCACGTTCTGCTCCTGGGCCTCGTAGGTGCGGCCGCTCTCGCTGCGCGGGAACGCGCCCCCGATGTAGAGCTTGTACGTCTTCTTCACGGGAAGGCGTGTCATTCGAAGTCGAGGTACGGCTCCATGCCGTGCAGGCCGCCTTCCCGGCCGAAGCCCGACTCCTTGTAGCCGCCGAAGGGGCTCGTTGGGTCGAAGCGGTTGAACGTGTTCGCCCAGACGACGCCGGCGCGCAGGTGCTGCGCCATCCAGAGGATGCGCGAGCCCTTCTCCGTCCAGACGCCCGGCGCGACAGGCCGTACGGCGTGTTGTTCGCCTTCTCGACCGCCTCGTCGGGGGTGCGGAACGTGAGCACGCGAGAGCACCGGCCCGAAGATCTCCTCCTGCGCGATGCGGTAGCTCTGCGCGACGTTCGTGAACACGGTCGGCACGAACCAGTAGCCCTTCTCGGGCAGCTTGCACGGCGGCTGGTAGATCTCGGCGCCTTCCTCCTGGCCGGCGGCGACGAGCTCTTCGATCTTCTCGAGCTGCATGCGCGAGTTGATCGCGCCGACGTCGGTGTTCTTGTCGAGCGGGTCGCCGACGCGCAGGGTCGCCATGCGCTGCTTCAGCTTCTCGATCACGGGCTCGTAGATCGACTCCTGCACGAAGAGCCGCGAGCCGGCGCAGCAGACGTGACCCTGGTTGAAGTAGATGCCGTTGACGATTCCCTCGACCGCCTGGTCGATCGCGCAGTCGTCGAAGACGATGTTCGCGGCCTTGCCGCCGAGCTCGAGCGTCAGCTTCTTGCCGGTGCCCGCGAGGCGGCGCTGGATCGCCTTGCCGACCTCGGTCGACCCGGTGAACGCGATCTTGTCGACGTCGGCGTCGACGAGCGCAGCGCCCGTCGAGCCGTCGCCGGTGACGATGTTGACGACGCCCGGCGGCAGCTCCGCCTGGCGGAGGACGTCGCAGAAGAGCAGCGCCGTCAGCGGCGTCGTCTCGGCAGGCTTGAGCACGACCGTGTTGCCGGCTGCGAGCGCCGGCGCGATCTTCCACGCCAGCATCAGCAGCGGGAAGTTCCACGGGATGATCTGGCCGGCGACGCCGAGCGGCTTCGGCCTGCGGTTCGGGAACGCGTACTCGAGCTTGTCGGCCCAGCCCGCGTAGTAGAAGAAGTGCGCGGCCGCGAGCGGCAGGTCGACGTCGCGCGACTCCTTGATCGGCTTGCCGCCGTTCAGCGACTCGAGCACGGCGAACTCGCGCGAGCGCTCCTGCGAGGATGCGCGCGATCCGGAACATGTACTTCGCGCGCTCCGAGCCCGGGCAGCTTCGACCACGAGCGCGAACGCCTCGCGCGCCGACCGCGACGGCCTTGTCGACGTCGGCCTCGCTCGCCTGCGCGACCTCGGCGAGCGGCTCCTCGTCCGCGCGGCGAGATCGTGGTGAAGTGCTCCTTCGCCGCTCAGCCACTCGCCGCCGATGAACAGGCCGTAGCGGTCCTGCAGCCGAGACGACGTCGGTCGACTCGGGCGCCGGCGCGTATGTCCAGTCCGTGGGGACGGGCGAGCGGTCCTGCCGCTTGTCGAGCTCAGTCATTCGTGAAGTAGTCCTTCGACTGGTACGCGCCCGTCCTCTCCTTGCGGAGCTGCATCAGGATGTCGTTGACGAGGCTCGACGCGCCGATGCGATACAGGTCGGGCGTCAGCCAGTCGGGGCCGAGCGTCTCGTGCACCTGCACCAGGTACTGGATCGCGTTCTTCGAGGTGCGGATGCCGCCGGCGGGCTTCATGCCGACCTTGCGGCCGGTCTCGGCGTGCACGTCGCGGATCGCCTCGAGCATCACGAGCTGCACGGGCAGCGTCGCGGCGCCGGGAAGCTTGCCGGTCGACGTCTTGATGAAGTCGCGCGCCGGCCGCCATCGCGAGCAGCGAGGCGCGGCGCACGTTGTCGTACGTGCCGAGCTCGCGACACCTCGAGGATCACCTTGAGGTGCGCGTCGCCGCACGCCTCCTTCACCTGCACGATCTCGTCGAACACCTTCGCGTAGCGGCCGGAGAGGAACGCGCCGCGGTCGATCACCATGTCGATCTCGTCGGCGCCCAGCGCGACGGCGTCCTCGACGTCGCGCAGCTTGACGTCGAGCGGCGCCTGCCCGGACGGGAAGTCGGTCGCGACGCTCGCGACCTTGACGCCGCTGCCCGCCGAGGCGCTCCTTCGCCGTCGCAATCAGGTTCGGGTAGACGCAGACCGCCGCGACCGACGGAACGTTCGGGATCGCTCGGGTCGGGCCGGATCGCCTTCGAGCAGAGCGCGGCGACCTTCCCCGGCGTGTCCTGGCCCTCGAGCGTGGTCAGATCGCAGCAGCGCAGCGCGAGCTCGAGCGCCCACACCTTCGCGTCCTTCTTGATCGAGCGCTTCGCGAGCTCGGCCGCGCGCTGCTCGACGGCGACCTGGTCGATCGAGCCGATTCGCGGCAGCCGCTGCTTCAACGGCAGCTCGAAGCCGCTCGGGAGTGCCGGCGCCTGGGCCATCATGCGAGTGTAGCCCCGGTGAGAATCTACGCGGACAACCGTAGGTACTCGAAGTACGCCGCGATCTGCGGGGGCGCGGGATTGCTGGGCGTGATCATCGGCGGTGCCACCTGGTGGGTCGGCGGGCCAGTGGCGGTGATCTGCTTCGGCGCGGCGGTGTACCTCGCCCGCAGGGCGGTCTCGCAAGAAGCCCGGATCACGATCGACGAGGACGGCCTCGGGGGCGCGGAGCTGCCGCGGCAGCTCGCCTGGGCGGAGATCGACTCGATCGAGCACACGACACGCTCGGCCCGCTACCGCACGCTCCACTTCCTGGAGATCTCGCCGGTCACCGGCAAGCTGCTCGAGATCTCGCTGATGGACCTGCTGACGCCGCCGGCCGCGATCATCGTGGCGGTCGAGGAGTTTCACGAGGTCACGTGATTCGGGCACGTCTCGCCCGGACACGTCCGGGGTTTGACCCCTGGTTGAGCGCTCGTTGAGTGGTTGATGATATATTGTCGATCATGTCAACCTCGCTCGACACCGTCCTCGACCTCGCCCTCGCGCGCACGCTCGTGCTGCGCTACGTCGATACACCGCTCGGCCACCACCACGGCCTCAGCCTGTCCGACCTCGCGCTCCTGCTCGAGCTGCGCAACGCGCCCGGCGAGAAGCTGCGCCGCGCGGAGCCCGCCTCCCGGCTCGGCGTGACGACGTCCGGAGTGGCGCGTCAGCTCGGCCCGCTCGAGCGCATCGGCCTCGTCGGTCGCGAGTCGAACCCGCGCGACGCGCGCCTCGCGCTCGTCACGCTCACCGACTCGGGCCGGCGGATCGCAGGCGAGGCGCTCGTCACCGCCGAGGAGGCGGCCGAAGGCGCCCTCAGGTCGATCTGGAACGACGCGGACCGTGAGCGGCTCGGGAAGCTGCTCGCCGCCGTTCGCAGCTAAGGCCGCACGGAACGCAGCGCCGTCAGAGGCCCAACCGCTCGAGCATCGTCTGGTTGCGCCGCCATCTTGGGCGACGCCTTCACCTGGAGCTGCAGGTACACGGGATGGCCGAGCAGCTGCTCGATGAACGGCCGCGCCGTCCGGCCGATCTCCCGCACCATCGTGCCGCCCTTGCCGATCAGGATCTGCTTCTGGCTCTCGGTCTCGGTGTACAGCCGGACGTGCACATGCTTCTCCTCGATCTCTACCACCTCGGCCGTGATCGCGTGCGGCAGCTCCTCCTTGAGCAGCCGCAGGGCCTGCTCGCGCACGAGCTCGGCGATCTGCGACTCGACCGACATATCGGTGTCGGTCTCCGCCGGGTAGTACATCGGCCCCTCGGGGAGGAGCGAGATCAGGTCGGATCGGAGCTCGTCGATCCCGTCGCCGGTCACCGCGCTCACGGGGTGCAACGCGTGGAACTCACCGAGCGTCGCGGCCTCCTTCATCTGCGAGGCGATGTGCCCGGCCTTCAACCGGTCGACCTTGTTGACGACGATGATCACCGGCACGCCGAGGGAGAACACGCGGCGCGCGACGAACCTGTCTCCCGCCCCGATCCGCTCGCGAGCGCTGACGACGAGCAGCACGACGTCGATGTCGCTCGCGATCGTCTCGTCGACGCGCCCCTGCATGCGCTCGGTGAGCGCGTCGATCGGCTTCTGCCAGCCGGGCAGGTCGACGAGGACGAGCTGCGCCTCGTCGGTCGTGTGCACACCGCGAATCTGATGCCGCGTCGTGTGCGGCTTGTCGGAGACGATCGCGACCTTCGTGCCCGTCAAGGCGTTGACGAGCGTCGACTTGCCCACGTTCGGACGGCCCGCAACGGCCACGAACCCCGACTTCACGGTGGTCCCCGCTCCCGGCGCCCGTCGGAAGCTCCCACGTGTCGGGCAGCAGGTCCGCGGCACTCGCCGTGCCGATCGAGCCGTCGGCGCGGCGGTAGGAGACCTCGGGAACACGCCACTCGTAGAGCCACTGCCGGCAGCCGCCGCACGGCGACGCACTGATCGCGACCGCGGCGATGTCTCCCGGCCTGTAGCCCGCGGTCGCCGCGGCGCCGATCGCAGTCTTCTCCGCGCATTGCGTCGAGTGGATAGGCGGCGTTCTCGACATTCGCGCCCGTGAACTCACGGCCGTCGGTCGTGCGCACGACCGCGCCGACGAGGTACTTCGAATAGGGCGCATACGCCTTCTGCGCCACCTCCTCCGCCCTGCGAACGAGTGCTTCGCTCACGAGAACACCTGGAAGACGACGAGTGCGGCGAGCGCGCCCACGACGGCACCGTACGTCACCTCCAGCGCAGAGTGCACTCCCGACTCGACGCGGGTCTGCGCGACGAGGAAGGCCATCACGAGCGCGATCGACGAGACCAGGAAGCGCTCCGAGTCCGCCGCGACATAGGTCACTGCCATCCACCCGGCGAACGCGAGCGCGGCATGCCCCGAGGGCAGCCCACCGCGCAACGGCGTTCCACGCCCGGTGTACGCCTTGGTGGCGATCACGATGATCACGGTCAGCACGAGGGCGACGAGCGTCAGCTCGGCAGGCGCCTCGCGCAGCCGGTCGAGCAGGGTCGACGAGCGGTCGGCGATCTTGCCGGCGAACACGAGATAGCCGACGAAGACCGCGTTCACGGTCGCGATCAGGACCGCGCCGGCCGCGATGTCCTTGGCGAGCTTCGCCATCGGGTCGAACGACGTCGTCGCGATGTCGATCGCCGCCTCGATGCCGGTGTTCAACATCTCTGCGATCAGGACGAACGTGATCGAGATCAGCAGCGCGATCAGTTCGAGCTTCGTCACGTTGATGACGAGGGCGGCGATCAGGACGAAGAACGCAACCGCGAAGTGGATCCGCATGTTCCGCTGCGTGCGCAGGACGTGGATGATCCCCTCGAACGCATTGTTGAACGAGTCGAAGATCGTCGGTGCACGCCGCACGCCGCTCATGGTTGCCCGAGCAGTTCTTCTTCACGGGCTGCCATTTCCTCCCCGTGGTCGTAGCCGAGCAGGTGCAGCAGGCCGTGCGTCAACGGCCAGCGCCACTCGTCGCCCACGACCTGCGGGCAGAGGACGACGTCGCCGAGCGCGCGCGGCACGCCTTCCGGCACGTCCTCCCGGCCGTCGATCGGGAACGAGAGCACATCGGTCGGCTCGTCGACCCCGAGGTGATCCCGCTTCAAGCCGCGCATCTCGTCGAGCCCGACGAACGCGATCCCCAGCTCACCCTCGTCGATTCCCTCGGCCCGCAGCACGCTCCTCGCCAGCTCCACCGCCCCGCCGTCGTCCACCGCCACGCCGCTTCGGTTCTCGACCTCGACCGAGATCATCGGTTGCGCTCGTCGGTGTGCTCCTTGTAGGCCTCGACGATGCGCTGGACGAGCTTGTGGCGGACGACGTCCTTGTGGTCGAACTCGATGAACTGGATGCCGTCGATCTCCGTGAGCACGTCGCGCACGTGCACGAGGCCCGACCGCTGCTCACGCGGCAGATCGATCTGGGTGATGTCGCCCGTGACCACGACCTTGGAGCCGAACCCGAGTCGCGTCAGGAACATCTGCATCTGCTCCGGGGAGGTGTTCTGCGCTTCGTCGAGGATGATGAAGCTGTCGTTCAGGGTGCGGCCGCGCATGAAGGCGAGCGGCGCCACCTCGATCGTCCCGCGCTCGATCAGGTTGTTCGCCTTGTCGGGGTCGAGCATGTCGTAGAGCGCGTCGAACAGCGGGCGCAGGTACGGGTCGACCTTCGCCATCAGGTCGCCCGGCAGGAAGCCGAGGCGCTCGCCGGCCTCCACGGCGGGGCGGGTGAGGATGATCCGGGACACCTCGCGCTCGTGCAGCGCAGCGACCGCGAGCGCCATCGCGAGGTAGGTCTTGCCGGTGCCCGCCGGGCCGATCCCGAAGGTGACGGTCGCGCGCCGGATCGAGTCCACGTAGCGCTTCTGCGTCACGGTCTTCGGCGCGATCTTCTTGCCGCGATGGCGCCAGACGACCGCATCGAAGACCTCGCGCACGTCCTGGCCCGCCTCGAGCGTCCCGAGCACCGCGTCGACCGTGTGCCCGCCGATCTGGTGTCCGCCCTCGACCAGTTCGACGAGCTCGTCGATCACGGCGCGGGCGCTCTCGACGTGCTGGTCGTCGCCCTCCAGGGTCAACTGATTGCCGCGCAGGCGCACGGTGCAGTGCAGCCGCTCGCGCAGCGCGTCGAGCACGCCGTCGGAGATCCCGGCCAGCTCGGCCGCGACCGCATTGGAGATCTCGAGCGTTTCCTGCATGCCCTCCAAGTGTAGGTTGCCCGAATGGCGCGCAAGTGGTGGACGCTGATTGCCGTGTGCACAGCGACGTTCATGCTGCTCCTCGACATCACGATCGTGAACGTCGCGCTGCCGGCGATCCAGCGCTCCCTGGACGCTTCCTTCTCGGACCTCCAGTGGGTGGTCGACGCCTATGCACTGGCGCTCGCGACCTGCGTTCTCACCGCCGGGTCGCTGGCCGACCTCTTCGGCCGCAAGCGGGTTTTCCTGATCGGCGTCGCCGTCTTCACGGTCGCCTCCGCGGCCTGCGGCGCCGCCAACGACCCCCTCTTCCTGATCATCGCCCGCGGGGTGCAAGGGCTCGGCGGCGCGATGATGTTCGCAACCGCCCTCGCCCTGCTCTCGCAGGAGTTCCACGGCAAGGAGCGCGGCACCGCGTTCGGCGTCTGGGGCGCGACGATCGGCGCGGCGGTGGCGATCGGCCCGCTGGCCGGGGGCGTGCTGACCTCGTGGCTCTCGTGGCGGTGGATCTTCCTGGTCAACATCCCGATCGGCGTGGCGGCGATCGTCCTCTCGGCAAAGCAGCTCCACGAGTCGAGCGACCCCGAGCACAGCCGGCTCGATCCGATCGGGCTCGTGACCCTGCTCGGCGGGCTGTTCTGCCTGATCCTCGCGTTGATCGAGGGGAACCAGCAGGGCTGGTCGACCTCGTGGATCATCGGGCTCTTCGTGGCGGCCGGCGTGCTGCTCGTCCTCTTCATCGTCTCGCAGTTGGGCGACCGGCCGTCGATGGTCGACCTCGCGCTGTTCAGGCGCCCGGCGTTCGTGGGGGCGCAGACGACGGCGTTCGCGATCTCCTCGTCGATGTTCGCGATGTTCCTCTACCTGACGCTCTTCCTCCAGAACATCCTGGGACTGTCGCCGCTCAAGACCGGCCTGGTGTTCCTGCCGTTGAGCGTCGTCTCGTTCTTCGCAGCGCCGATCGCCGGGCGGCTGTCGACGCGCGTCCCGATCCGCATCCTGCTGGCCTCCGGCCTCGCCCTCAACGCTGTCGCGATGTGGTCGATGAGCCGCGTCACGCCCTCGTCGGGCTGGACGGTCTTGCTGCCGGGGTTCCTGATCGCAGGCGTCGGCATCGGTCTCGTCAATGCACCGCTCGCGTCGACCGCGGTCTCGACCGTCCGGCAGGAACGCGCGGGGATGGCGTCGGGCATCAACAACACCTTCCGGCAGCTCGGGATCGCAACGGGGATCGCGGCACTGGGGGCCGTCTTCGCGAGCAAGGTCGACCCGCGCGCGTTCGCGCCGCACCCGGGCCTCGTCGCGCGCGCCTCGTTCGTGAACGGACTGCACGACATCCTGCTGATCGGCGCAGTCGTCGCAGCCTGCGGCGCCGTGCTCGCGGGAGCGCTCGTGCGACCGCAGGATTTCGTGGCCTCGGGCCCGGCGCGGAGCTAGGCCAGCTTCTCGCGCACGAGCTGGCTGACGGCCGAGCCGTCCGCGCGGCCGGCGATCTGCGGCATCACGTCGGCCATCACACGGCCCATGTCCCGCATGCTCGTTGCCTTGTTCTCGGCGATCGCGTCGTCGACGATCCGCTCGAGATCCTCCTCGGCCAGCGGCTCGGGCATGAACTCCTGGAGGATCGCGAGCTCGTTCTCCTCCTGCTCGGCCTGCTGTTCACGTCCGCCGCTGCGGAACGCCTCGGCGGCCTCCAGGCGCTTCTTGCGCTCGCGCTGCAGCACCTGCAGCTCCTCGTCGTCGGAAAGCGGGCGCAGGAGCTCCTTCTCGGCCGACTTGAGGCTCGACAGGATCAGGCGCAGGGCGTCACGACGCTCGTTGTCGTGAGCGCGCATCGCGTCCTTGACCTCCTCCTCCAGTTGGCCGATCAGGCTCACAGGTCCGTCTCCGTCATCATCCGGCCTCCGAGGATATGCCAATGCAGGTGAAAGACCGTCTGCCCACCGCCAGGACCGACGTTGACGATCACCCGGTAATCCTCCAATCCGACGACACGTGCGGTCTCCGCGACGAAGTCGAGCATGCGCTTCGCCTCCTCCGGATCGAAGTCTCCCACCTCCCGGAACGTGTCCACATGCCGCTCCGGCAGCACGAGGACGTGCACCGGAGCCTTGGGGTTGACGTCGTTGATCGCGACGAACCCGTCGGCGCGATGAACGTGGTCGCCTTCGCGGACGAGCATGCAGAACAGGCAATCGTCAGGCGGCACGGATCCCCTCCTCCGTGACGGCGCCCGCACGGACCCGCACGAGCTCTCCGACCGGTGCGTCGACGAGCCACGGCGTGTAGTCGTCGCCGTAGCCGCGGCCCGGGCGATCGACGAGCACGACGTCCTCGACCTTGCGGCTCCATCGCCGCAGGCAGAGCTCGTGTGACAGCGCTCGGAGCGCGGCCCCACGGTCTTTCTTCACCTGCGGCGGCACCGGATCGTCCTGCGCCGTGACCGTGCCCGGTCGCGGCGAGTACGGGAAGACGTGCACCTTCGTGATGCCGGCCCGCTCGATCGTCTGCATCGTCGTCGCGAAGGCCGCATCGTCCTCGGCCGGAAAGCCGACGATCACGTCGCTCGTCAGGTTGAACTCGCCGGCGAGCGGCGCCAGCCGCCGCAGGTAGGTGTCGACGGTGTACCGGCGCCGCATCGCGCGCAGGACGCGGTCGTCGCCGGATTGCAGCGGCACGTGCAGGTGCTTGCTGACGGTCGCCGTCTCGCGCAGTGCCGACACGAGCGCGTCGTTGACATGGTTGATCTCGATCGAACTGAGCCGCAGCCGCTCGAGCCCGGGGGTCTCTCCCGCCTCGCGGACGAGCCGCGCCAGGTCGTAGCCCGCAGCGCGGTCGCGGAAGCAGCCGAGGTTGATGCCCGTCAACACCACCTCGCGGTGGCCCTGGTCGACACGCCGGCGGATCTCGGCGAGCACGGCGTCGGCGCTGCGGCTGCGCGACGCGCCGCGGACGAGTGGGATCACGCAGAAGTTGCAGGAGAACGAGCACCCGTCCTGGATCTTCACGAACGCGCGCACGCGGTCGATGCGCGCGCTCGCCTGGACGCAGCCGATCGCGCCGACGTCACCGGCGACGAAGGCGGCAGTCTCCTCGCTGCGCTTCGCGACGACGGTGACGTTCGGAGGGAGGCCGGCGAACGCCTGCCCCTCGAGGTTCGCACCGCAGCCGGTGACGTAGACGCGGCTGTGTGTCCGCGCGGCTCGCGCCGCCGCCTTGCGGCTCTTCGCGACGGCCTCGTTGGTCACACAGCACGTGCTGATCACGGCGACGTCGGCGCCGTCGGTCCGCTTTCGGCATGGCCGTCGCGGAGCAGCGCTTCGCGCACCTCGTGCACGTCGGCATGCGAGACCTTGCAACCGAGAAAGTCGACGCGGAACGTCGCCACGCCGCGAATCGTATGCGCTTACGTCCGTTCGTAGAGATCGGACGCCCACCCCGCAAGCGTGCGGCGGGCGGCATGCGCGAAGCCGGGCAGCCGCGGCTGCTCGGAGGCGAGGTAGCCGGAGGTGACGAGCCGCGACACGTCGAGACGGTCGGGCAGCCTCTCGACCGAGGCGAGGGAGATGTTCGCGACCGCGGTCGTCGCCGGCGGTAGCCGGTCGTCGGCAGCCACGAGGCGCGCTGCCAGCTCGACACCGTTGACGCGGGCGTTCTCGCACGTCGCCTCGATCGACGGCGCCTCGATGTCGACGCCCAGGACCGGAGCGAAGCCGAGCAGCGCCGCTGCGATCGAGAGCACCCCCGAGCCGCAGCCGACATCGAGCAGCGAACCGCGCTCGAGCTCTTGCAGGAACTGCAGGCAGAGCTGGGTGGTCGCGTGCGACCCCGTGCCGAAGGCGCGGCCGGGATCGACGACGACCGCGAGCGCGCCGGCGGGCGGCGTCTCCCACGGCGGCCCGATCCAGAGGGACCCCGACCCGGACGGGCTGGTGGAACGCTCGCCACCGGTCCTCCCAGCCCGCTTCGACGTCGTCGGTGCGCGCCCCGCCGAAGAAGTGCCAGAGACGCTCTTCCCCGCCCGCATCCGTGTACGCCGCGAGCTCGACGCCCTGCGGCCGATCGACCTCCTCGAAGCCCTCCGGAAAGAGCTCGAGCATCGTCGCGCGCGCCTCCTCGAGCCGCTCGGGGCCGACCTCGACGGCGACTCTGCGCAGGCCGCTCAGCGGAACGCGCTCTTCAGCTTCTCGAAGAAGCCCTCGTCGTGACGGTAGGTGTGCTCGTCGCTCGCCGCGTCGAACTCCTCGAGCAGGCGACGCTGCTCCTCGGTGACGCGGCGCGGCACCGAGACGTTGACGAGCACGCGCTGGTCGCCGTGGCCGAAGCCCTGGAGGACGGGCATGCCCTTGCCCCGGAGCACCTTCACCTCGCCCGGCTGGATGCCGGCGGGAAGCTCGAGCTCGGTCGGTCCGTCGAGCGTCTCGACGCTGACGGTCGCCCCGAGCGCAGCCTGGACGATCGTCAGGTCGACCTGGGAGTAGATGTCGTTCCCCTCGCGCACGAAGCGCGGGTCGGGGTTGACGTGCACGAGCACGTAGACGTCGCCCGCGCGTCCACCGAGCGCGCCCGCATGTCCCTCTCCCGACACGCGGATGCGCTGGCCGTCGTGGATGCCGGCCGGGACTTCCACATCGAGCGTGCGCGATTCGGAGACGCGTCCTGCACCGCCGCACTCCTTGCACGGGTGCTCGATGATCTGCCCGCGGCCGCGACAGTCCGGGCACGTGTGCGCGCGGACGAACTCGCCGAACACGCTGCGGGAGACCTGGTGCAGGCGACCGCTCCCCTCGCAGCGAGCACAGGTCAGCGGCTGCGTTCCGGGCTCGACGCCGTCGCCGTCGCAGACCTTGCAGGTGGCCGCCACCTCGAACGGCACCTCCACCTTCGCGCCGCGGGCGGCATCGACGAGCTCGATCTCGATCTCGGCGCCGACGTCGGCTCCGCGCTGCTGAGCGGCGCCGCGCGTGCCGCCGCCGAAGATGTCGTCGCCGAAGAACGCGGAGAAGAGATCGCTGAGACCGCCCACATCGAAGTGCGTGGGCGTGAAGCCGCCGGAGCGGAGGCCGGCGTGCCCGTAGCGGTCGTAGAGCGCGCGCCGCTCCGAGTTCGAGAGCACCTCGTATGCCTCAGTCACCTCGCGGAACCGAATCTCGGTCTCCGGCTCGCTGGAGACATCCGGATGCAGCTCGCGCGCGAGTCGGCGGAACGACTTCTTGATCGTGGCGTCGTCGGCGTCCCGTGCAACGCCCAGCAGCTCGTAGTAGTCGCGGTCGGTGCTCATCTGTCGTCCGCGTAGACCTCTTCGACGAAGCGTGACAGCTCGGTCGCGGCCGAGCGCACCGTGCGCAACGCCTTCTCGTAGTCCATGCGCAGGGGGCCGAGCAGGCTGACGGCGCCGAGCGTCCGATGCCCCATCCCGTAGGTGGCGCCGACGAGCGCCAGGTCACGGAGCCCCGGCTGCTCCAGCTCCTCGCCGACCCGCGCGAACGGACGGCGCGGATCGAGACGCTGCGCGAGCATGTCGAGGAGTGCGGCCCGCTTCTCGAGCGCGTCCATCAAGCTGCGGTAGGCGCCGATCTCCTCGGACCGCATCTCGTCGAGCAGCCCCGCGGCACCGCCGACGAAGAGGCGCCGGTCCTCGTCGGCCGCGTGCTCGAAGGCACTGCGGATCACGAGCAGGAACGTGCGCTCGCGCAGACTGAGGCTCGGCTCGTCGAACGCGACCTTGACCGCGCGCGAGCCGATGTGCGCGCCGGACAGGCGCTCGTTGAGATAGTCGGCGGCCCACGTGACGAGACCCTGGTCGACCGGCTCGGGGAACGCGAAGCGCAGGTCGGTGACGCCGCCCGTCGACGTGATCAGCACGACCATCACGACCTCGGGCTGGAGCAGCAGCACCTCGACGTGACGCACCGTCGCCGCCTGAACCGGCGGCGCCGAGACGAGCGCCAGCAGGCGCGTTACCTGCGACAGCATCTCGGTGGTCGTCTGGAGCGCATCCTCGACCTCCGCGCGCGCGGCGGGAAGCGCGAGCTCGAAGCCCGTCGAGCGCACCTCGGGCCGCGCGAGCAGCTCGTCGACGTAGAGCCGGTAGCCCGTCTCGGTGGGTACGCGGCCGGCCGAGGTGTGCGGATGGGTGAGGAGGCCGATCCGCTCCAGGTCGGCGAGCTCGTACCGGACGGTCGACGGCGACACGTCGAGGCCGGCGCTCTCGACGAGCGTCTTCGAGCCGACCGGCTGCCCGGTCGCCACGTACTCCTCGACCACCAGCCGGAGGATGTCGCGCTGCCGCTCCGAGAGCAGAATCGTCATTCCGCCATGGTAGGCGGCACGTCAGGCGAGCAGGCGGGCCGTGACGCCGCCGCCGAGGAAGCGGCCGCGCCGCGTCAGCACCAGAGAGCCCTCGCGGTGCTCCGCGAGCCCGATCCCGGCGAGCCGTTCGAGCTCGTCCGCGTCGATCGCCCGTTCGAGGCCTGCGAGCGCCAACGGCTCGTCGAGGCGCAAGCCGAGCATCACGCGCTCGGTCGCGCGCACCTCGGCCGGCAGCTCCTCGAGCTCCCGCGGCGGCCGCTCCCCACGCGCCAGGGCGGCGACGTAGCGGGCGAGCGAGGGCGCGTTGCGCCAGCGCCGGTTTTCGATTGTGCTGACCGCGCCCACGCCGATCCCGAGGTAGTCCCGGCCGAGCCAGTAGCCGAGGTTGTGCCGCGCCCGCAGGTCCCGCGCGCCTTCGCCGGCCCGGACCGCCCGACAGAAGTTGGCGGTCTCGTACCAGCGGTAGCCTGCGGCGCTCAGCGTCTCGACGACGTGCTCGAAGTAGGTCTCCAGCGACTCGGCCTGGCGTTCCAGCTCGGCCCCGTGGGCGTGCGTGAAGCGGGTGCCCGGCTTCGCCTCCAGCTCGTACGCGGAGATGTGCTCGGGCTCGAGCGCCAGGGCCTCGGCGAGGTCGCGTGCGAGGTCGGCGGGCTCCTGGCCCGGGATGCCATAGATGAGATCGAGGGAGATGTTGTCAATTCCGGCATCACGAAGACCATAGACTGCGCGCCGGACGTCGTCAGGTTGGGCAACGCGATCGAGCGTTCGAAGCAAACGGGCCGAGAACGTCTGGGCTCCCAGCGAAACTCGGTCGACGCCGCACGCGGCCAGGAGGCCGGCCAGCTCCGGCGTCACGGTCTCCGGGTTCGCCTCGACGGTCACCTCGGTTGCGCCGGGCAGGGCCCGGAGCAGGTGAGCGAGCGCATGAGGCTCGGTCAGGGTCGGCGTGCCGCCGCCGAGGTAGACGCTCTCCAGCCGCCCTGCGAGCAGCGGCCGTTCCAGCTCCAGCTCCTGCAGGAGGGCCTCGACATAGGCACCGTGCTCGCCCTTGCGACCGACGACCGTGACGAAGTCGCAGTAGCCGCACCGCGACGAGCAGAACGGCAGATGGACGTAGAGGTGGCGCGCGCCGTTCACGAGACGCCGTTCACGAGGCGGTTCACGACGCTGCGCGGCGGGGCCGCGGGACGAGCTCACCGCCGCAGTTCGGGCAGACACCGTTCAGCTCGCCGCTGCACGCGACGCAGAACGTGCACTCGTAGGAGCAGATCCGCGCGTCGCCGTCGGGCGCGAGCGGAGCCTCGCAGCGTTCGCACACGGTGCGCATCTCCAGCGCCACCGCGCTACCGCTTCGCCGGTTCGTTCAGGTTCAGCACCGCGAGAAACGCCTCCTGCGGCACCTCGACGCCCCCCACGCTCTTCATCCGCTTCTTGCCCTTCTTCTGCTTCTCGAGCAGCTTCCGCTTGCGGGTGATGTCACCGCCGTAGCACTTCGCGAGCACGTCCTTGCGGCGCGCTTTGACGGTTTCCCGGGCGATGATGCGCGCGCCGATCGCCGCCTGGATCGCGACGTCGAACATCTGGCGCGGGATCTCCTCGCGCAGCTTCTCGACCAGCAGCTTGCCCCGCTCGTAGGCGAAGTCACGGTGGATGATCAGCGAGAGCGCGTCGACCGGCTCGCCGCCGACGAGGATGTCGACGCGAGCCAGGTTGCCCGGCTGGAACCCGGAGACGTCGTAGTCGAAGCTCGCGTAGCCGCGCGTACGCGACTTCAACTGGTCGTAATAGTCGAGGACGATCTCGGCGAGGGGCAGCTCGTAGGTCAGATGGACGCGCAGCTCGGAGAGGTACTCGAGATGGTCGAACCGCCCGCGCCTGGCGTTGTTCAGCTCCATCACGGCGCCGACGAACTCCTTCGGGACGATGATCGACGCCTTGATGTAGGGCTCCTCGACCTCGTCGAAGGTGTCGGGCAGGTCGGCAGGCGTGTGCACCTCGACCCACTCGCCGTTCATCGGCTTCACGCGGTAGGCGACGTTCGGCGCGGTCACCAGCAGGTCGAGGTCGAACTCGCGCTCGAGACGCTCGCGGACGATCTCCATGTGCAGCAGGCCGAGGAAGCCGCAGCGGAACCCGAAGCCGAGCGCCTGCGACGTCTCCGGCTCGTAGAAGAGCGCAGCGTCGTTGAGCTTCAGGCGCTCCAGCGCGTCGCGCAGCTCCGGATAGTCGTCGGACTCGGTCGGGAAGAGGCCGGCGAAGACCATCGGCTTCACGTCCTTGTAGCCCGGCAGCGGCTGGGTCGCCGGATTCTTCTCTGCGGTCAGCGTGTCGCCGACGCGCAGCTCCGAGACGTCCTTGAGCCCGGTGATCACGTAGCCGACCTCGCCGGCGGAGAGCTCCTTGACGGGACGGTTCCCCGGCGACATGAAACCGATCTCCTGAGCCTCGAACCGCGTCCCGAGCGCCATCGCTCGGAGCTGCTCGCGCGGATGGAACACACCGTCGACGACGCGCACGAAGGCGACGACGCCGCGGTACTGGTCGTAGGACGAGTCGAAGATCAGCGCGCGAGACGGCGCATCCGGATCGCCCGTCGGCGCTGGGACCCGCTCGATGATCGCGTCGAGCACGTCGGCGACGCCCTGCCCCGTCTTGGCCGAGATGCGCAGCACGCGGTCGGGGCTGTCCCCGATCAGGTCGGCAACCTCGGCGGAGGCGCCCTCGGGATCGGCCTGTTGCAGGTCGATCTTGTTCACGACGGGGACGATCTCCAGGTTGTTCTCGATCGCGAGATACGCGTTCGCCAGGGTCTGGGCCTCGATCCCCTGCGCCGCGTCGACGACGAGCAGAGCGCCCTCGCACGCCTGCAGTGAGCGCGACACCTCGTAGGTGAAGTCGACGTGACCGGGCGTATCGATCAGGTTGAGCTCATGCCCCTTCCACGCGACCCGCACGGCCTGTGCCTTGATGGTGATGCCGCGCTCGCGCTCGAGGTCCATCGAGTCGAGGAGCTGGTCGCGCATCTCCCGCACGGAAACGGTCTCCGTGAGCTGGAGAATGCGATCCGCGAGCGTCGACTTGCCGTGGTCGATGTGCGCGATGATCGAGAAGTTGCGGATGTGCTGCTGGTCCATGAGTGCTCAGCCGCTGCGGATGCGACTGCGCAAGGAGAGTAGCGCCTGCATCTCGCGCACACGCAGCGCGCGGGCCACGGCCAGATAGACCACGACGGACGCGGTGATCGCCGGCAGGAGGGCGAGCAACTGCCCAAGGAGCGACTCCCCGAACACGGAGTCGAGCGGCTTCCAGACCGCGAAGGCGGCGGCGCCGGCAATCGCCGCGGCGATCAGGACGCGAATGAACGACGAGGCGATTGGCCCGAACCCGATCCGGCCGAGCCGCCGCCGCAAGACGACGAGCAGCGCGGCGGTGCCCGCGATGTTCACGAACGACGTCGCCAGAGGGATGCCCCAGATCCCGAGCGGCGAGAACGCGACGTCGAGGAGCGCGTTGAGAAAGAGGTTGCCGAGCGCGATCGCGGTCGGCACCCAGTTGTCCTGGAGGCTGAAGAAGGAGCGGTTCAGCATCAGCATCGTCCCGTTGAACGTGAGCCCGAGGCAGAGCGCGGCGAGGCACGAGGCGACCGCCGTCGTCTGGGGTGCGGTGAAGGCGCCGCGCTGGTAGATCAGGCGCGTCAGAGGCTCGGCCAGGACCGCGGTGACGACGCTCGCCGGCACGAGCAGGAACGCGATCTGCCTGAGCCCGAGCGAGCTCGTTTGCCGAAAGCCGTCGAGGTCGCGCCGCGCCGCGAGGCGCGCGAGCGACGGGAAGAGCACGGTCGCGACCGCGACCGAGAACACGCCCTGCGGGAGCATGTAGATGCGGAACGCTGCATCGATCGTCGACGGGGCGTTCTTGCTGATCAGCCAGCCGCCGATCACGCCGTCGACCAGCGCGTTGATGTTGATCAGGCCGAGGCCGAGCGTGACCGGCAGCATCATCTTGAACACCCGCTTGACGGCCGGATCGCGCCAGTCGATCACCATCTGCAGGCGTCCGTCCCGCCCGCGCAGCCACGGCAGCGGCAGCAGGAACTGCACGATCGTCCCGACGAGGATCGATCCCGCGTACACGTAGAGCTTGTTGTCGGTGCCGTCGACGCGCGGCACGCCGAACACGAGACCGGCGATGATCACGAGGTTCCAGGCGACGGGCGTCAGCGCCGGGATCGAGAACTCGTCGTAGCTGTTGAGGATCCCGACCACGATCCCGGAGGCGCCGAGCAGCGCGACGATCGGGAAGAGCACCTGCGAGAGACCGATCAGCAACGGGTGGTAGTCCGGGTAGAGGGGCGGCATCAGCCACGGGGCGAGCAGGATGAAGAGGGCGCTCACCCCGCCGAGGCCGAGCAGCGTCAGCCAGAAGAGCGAGGAGGCGACCCGCCAGGCGCGCTTGCGCTCCCCTTGCTCGAGCAGGTCGCTGAACACCGGCACGAAGGCCGACGAAAGAGCGGCGTCGGCGACGAGCGCCCGGATCGTGTTGGGGACGAGGAACGCGATGTTGAACGCGTTCACCGGGCCGTTGACGCCGAAGTAGTTCTTGGCGACGACCTCGCGGAACAGGCCGAGCACCCGCGAGATCCCGGTGGCGAAGGAGAAGATCGCGGTCGAGACGGCGAGCCGCCGGACCGGCCGCCCGGCGCCCGGCGTCGCTGCCGGGTCGTCCGTCTCGCCGGGGCCGCTCGTGGTCGTGTCGTCGGCCACTAGGGGCGAACGTTACGCGCGGGGGCGGGCGGCGGGCACCCTCTGCTACCCTTGGCGCGCCCGCTGGAGCGGGCATTTCTTCGCGATATGCCCAATATCAAGCAGCAGAAAAAGCGCGTCCGCACCGCCGCCGAAGAGCGGCTCGAGAACCTGCGCTACCAGTCGACGATCAAGACGCTGACCAAGCGCCTCGCCGCGACCGCCGAGGCAGGAGACGCGGACGCGACCGAGCAGGAGCACCGTGAGCTCGCGAAGCTGATCGATCGCGCGGTCGCCCGCGGCGCACTGCACCGGAACGCCGGCGCACGCAAGAAGTCGCAGGCTGCGAAGCTCGCGACCGGCGCCGGCTCCTCGGGCGGGGCCTTCGAGCCCCAGGTCGTGCGCCGTTCAGGCCGCGACGGTGATCTCGACGAGCGCCCGCTCGAGCTCGAGCTCGTTCGTGAGCCGTGAACCGCCCTTCAGCGCGCGGTCGAGCTCGGCGAGGCGGATCAGCGCGCTGTCGAGCTCCTCGGCGCTGAAGTTGCGCACCTGGCCGAAGAGCTTCTGCGCTGGGAACTGGTGGCGCATCCCGAGCAGCGGCGCCGCCTCCTGAGGCGACATCCCCTGCTCGTCGAGCCGATGTGCGATGCGGGCGCGGCGCACGTGGCTCGTGAGGCTGCCGACGAGCTTGGGGATCGTCCGGGAGTGCGGATCGGGCGTGCGGTCGAGCATCCGCTCGGCCGCGCCGAGCACGCCGCCGACGTCGCGGGCGCCCCACGGCGTCCGTCAGCGTCCAGGGCGGTGAGTCGGCACGTGGCGCGACGAGCGCCTCGACGTCGGCCTCGGTCACCTCGGCTCCCGTTCGCCCACGTCGCGAGCTTGTCGACCTCACCGGCGAGCTCGTAGAGGTCGTCGCCGACGAGCTCGGCGAGGAGGCGGCACGCTTCCGGCTCGACCTTCGTCTTGTGCAGCTTGAACTGGTCGGCGATCCAGCGGGCGACCGCTCTTGAGCACGACGTCCCAGATCAGCAGCTCACCCTTGGCCGCGACAGCTTTCGCGAGCGGCGAGTCCTTCTTCAGCTCGGCGCCGACGAGCGCGAGCGTCGTCCCGGGCGCCGGCGCCTTCAGATACGCCGCGATCGCCTTCGCCTCTGGGGCCTTCCACTCCTCCACGCCCTCGACCACCACGAGCCGGGTGCCTGCTCCGAACAGGCCCATCACGTTGCACGCGGCGACCGCGTCGTCACCGGTCGTGTCCGCGGCCCGCAGCACCTCCACCGCGTCCACGTCGAACCGGGCGCGCAGCCGCGCGACCGTGCGGTCGACCTTGGGGCGGTCGCTGCCCGCGATCAGGTAGGCCGGTTTGAGCTCGTCCGCCATCCCCGCCAAGCATAGGCGGCGGCGAGGAGCGACCCGACGGCCGCGAGCGCCGCGGCCGAACCGCGCGCCTGTGCGACCGGGACAGCCGCCACGAGCCGCGCGCAGAGCGCGATGTAGGCGGCGAGCCAGCCGTTCAGCCACGCCAGGCCCGCGGCGAGCGACGGTGCGACCGGGTCGACCGCGGCGGCCGCGAACGCCAGCCCGAGCAGCGGCCCCACGGCCGGTTCGACCAGCGCGTTCGCCAGGATCCCGAGCAGCGGCACCGCCCCGAACTGCAGCCAGAGGATCGGCGCGGTCGCGACGCTGCACGCGGCCGAGACCGCGACCGCCGCGGCGAGCGACTTGCGGCACCGGGTAGCCCTCCGCCAACCGCAGGAGCGGACCGACGGCCAGGAAGATCGCGACGACGGCGGCGAACGAGAGCTGGAAGCCCGCGTCGAAGAGCGTGTACGGGTTCCAGGCGAGCAGGACGACCGCCGCCAGCAGCAGGACGTGCCACGGGTCGCGCTCCCGCGCCGCGAGCCAGGCGATCGAGATCGCAGCGCCCGAGACCGCCGCGCGGATCACCGAGGGCTGCGGGCCGACCGCGAGCACGTAGGCTGCGATCGCCGCCAGCGCGCCGAGATGAGCCCAGACACGCGGGATGCCCAGGAGCAGTGCGAGGCCGAGTACGCCGCCCGCGAGCAGCACGACGTTCTGACCGCTGACGGCCAGCAAGTGGTAGAGCCCTGAGCGCCGGAAGGCGTTCTGCAGCCCGGGCGTGAGCCCGTTGTCGTCGCCGAGCAGCACACCCTTCGACGAGCGCGCGCCGTTCTCCCGTGAGACCGGGTGCCGATGCGCCGCGGAGCCACCGCCGGACGCGGTCGCCCGCTCCGCCGATGCCGCCCCGGTGGCCGATCACCGTCCACTCGTCCACCTTGAGGACGACGTGGATGCCTTGCCGGCGCAGCCAGGTGCGCTCGTCGAAGCCGTTGGCGCTCCCGCGCGGCAGCCGCACCACCGCGAGCAGGCTCACGCGGGCGCCCTGCGGCGGCGCACGACCGAGCGGCAGCTCGAGCTGCACGGGCTCGTCGACGCGCCGCGTGCCGAAGCGGTTCACGCGGGCGAAGACGCGCTGCTCGAACATTCCCACGCGCGGTTCGGCCGTGACCACGGCAGAGACGCGAGCCGCACGATCCGACGTCCGCGCGGAGCGGACTGCGGTCGAGCGCATCGAGCCGCGCGCTGCCCCACCACCAGCCTGCGGCCGCCACGAAGAGCGCCCCGAGGGCGAGCGTCGCAGGCCGGGGCGCCGCCGCGAGCACGAGCAACCCCGTGAGCGCAAGCCACCAGCTCGCTCCCACCTCGAGCCGCACGAGATCGGCGAGGCAGAGCCCGGCCACCGCGGCGGCAGCGACGACGTGTGCCGGGAGCACGTGCTTCACGGCACCACGAGCCCTTGCAACTCGGAGATCCGCGCCGGGCCGATGCCGGGGATCGCGTCGAGCCCGTCCACCGAGGTGAATCCCCCGTGCTGCTGCCGGTAGGCGACGATCTTCTGGGCGGTCACCGGGCCGATGCCGGGCAGCGTGTCGAGCTGCTCGGCGCTCGCCGAGTTGAGCGAGACCGGCCCCGTTGCCGCAGCCCCGCTCGCACCGCCCCCCGCCGCGAGCGCAGCGCCCCGCGCGGGCACGAGCACCTGCTCGCCGTCTGAGACGAGCGCCGCGAGGTTGACGCCGCTCCGCTCGGCGCGCCCGGTCAGCCCGCCGGCACGCGCGATCGCATCGGCGACGCGGGCACCCTTCGGCAGGTGCACGAGGCCGGGCCTGCGCACCGCCCCGGCGACATCGACGACGAGCCCAGGCGTGGCCGCTGCCACCCCAGCGGCAGCGGGCGACGGACCGGCCGCGGCGGCTGGAACGATCGGTGCGACCCGGACCGCGTCGGGCGCGCTCCCGGCGGCGGCATGCCTCCACGCGACGACGAGCACGACGAGCGCGAGCAGCCCGACGGCGAGAAGCCGTCTCGTGGAGACACCGAGGGGAAACGAAGCCACGGCCGCACCGTGCCGACGAAAGCGTCACCGGTGGGAAACGCGGATGTCACAAAACAGCGAAAATCGGCAGCCCCGCCGTCTGCTCAGCCCGTCCTTCTTGCACACGACGTGTCGCCGGGACGGAGCGTCGCGAAGAAGTGGGCGGCGATCTGCGGCACGCAGTCCTGCCGCCAGCCGATCGCAGGATGGGCGGCACCGGCGACGTTGATGAAGACTGCGTGTGGGAACTCGGCGAGCAGATGGCGCGTCATCTCGGTGGGGACAGTGCTGTCGACGTCGCCGGAGAAGATGACGGTCGGGAGCGCACGGAGCGGCGCGGTCGTCGGCACGGCGGGTTCGTAGCGACGGGGGGCGGGCCAGGTCAGGCACTCCTCGCTCAGGTTGAAGACGTTCCAGCCGCCCTTGGAGAACGGCGCGAAGGTCGCCTTCGAGAACGCGGCCAGCGCCGTCGCGTACTTGCTCCGCCGGACCGCGATCGAGTCCGCCGGGCTCCAGGGCACGGGCAGGTCGCTGCACAGAGCAGCGATGTTGTCACCCTCCGAGAAGTCGGCGGTGGCCCCCATCGCGTCGGGCCAGAACGGCTGCTGGACCGCGAGCGCGAGCAGCGGGTTCGGGTTGCCGCGGCGCAGCGCGGCCGCCATCTGGAGCACGGTCGACGGCGGCGCCATCTTCCCTTCGTCGCCTCCATGGCTGAGGAGGTTGATCAGCTCGACCTCGTCGACGACGACCCGTCCCCGAACGGGATGCGCCCGCACACGGCCCGCCAGGTACCGCATGGCTGCCGCAACGTCGCCGTGGCAGGACGGGTCGCGCCGGCAGAGGAGGCGCTCGATCCGCACGAGCGCCTGCGGTACACCAAAACCCCACGCATAGAACTGGCCGCGGTCGGAGGCGACCAGCGCAGCGTCGAGCGCGAGCGCGTGCACGTGTTGCGGAAACCGTGCCGCGTAGCCCTGCTCGGGCACCGGCCCGTACGAGAACGCGTAGTAGTCGATGCGGTCGTAGCCGAGGTTCTTGCGCACGTCCTCGATGTCGAGGGCGACGTCGCCCGAGCCGTAGCGGTCGGCCGCGGCGCCGAGCTGCCGTCCGCAGCTGGCAACGGCGATGTGGAAGGCCGCCTCGTTCCGAAAGCCGTTCTGCAGATCGGGGCAATCGATCGCACCCGAACGACCGGTGCCCCTGCGGTCGATCAGGACGAGGTCGTGGTGCACCGAGAGCTGAGGCGCCTTCTCGTAGAAGAAGCGCTCCGCCCAGCCGCTTTCACCAGGCCCGCCCGGAGTGATGAAGATCGGCTCCAGCACGCGGCCCGGGCCGGTGTGCGGGGCGACGTAGAACGCTATCCGGATCGTCCCGGCGGCCGGGTCGGCGCGGTCGACCGGGACGGTGATGCTGCCGCAGCGCCACGCCGCGTCGTCCGCACAGACCGGCAGCTTCGCCGGCGTCGCGACGCCGGTCGCGGACGGCACGACCAGGAGCACGAGGGCGACGATCGTCGGGATGAGCGCACTGCGCGGTGTCACAGGGTCGCCTTTCTCGTCACGGGTGACAGAAGATCGGCCGAGAAGGCCAACTGGCGTTCTCACTCTCCTTCCTTCGGCTGACGGGTTGCCAGGCGTGCCAGCGCACCGAGCGGCGCCCAGGCGGGGCGTCCGCCGCCCAACCCGCCCCGTCCCGCGGCGGTCGTGGCGCGCCGCAGCCCGTGGCCGTCGGGCCGGATGACGTACGTGCTGCTGCTCGTGCCGATCGCGAGCAGCGCGCCGTCGGGGGACCAGGTGGGAAGCCCACGCACGCCGATGTGCGGACACGCCGAAGGCGCGCCCGGCGTCACGTCGACGCCCTCGGGCGTGACCAGGCGAATTCCGCCGCATTTCGACTCGTAGGCGATCGTGCCGCCGTCCGGCGACCAGCTCGGGCCCGCGGCGTCGGTCGCGATTCGTTTCCGTGACGATCCGTCCAGCGACACGATCCAGACCGACGAGTGGAGGATCCTGTAGCGCTCACGATTGTTGTGGCGGAACTGGACGCGCGGCGCCTGCTCGGTCGAGAACGCGAGCCGCTTACCGTCGACTGACCACGACGGCCAGTAGGCGGAGAGGGTTCCGGTGGGAACTTTGAAGCGTCCTGTGCCATCGGCCCGGATGACGAAGATCGCGGTTCGTTCTTGCGTGAGGAAGTACGACGAACCGCAGACGTAGGCGAGCCTCGTGCTGTCGGGGGACCACGCGAGCTCGACCGGCCAGAGACAGCCGAGGCGGCGCTTGGCCTGCGGGATGAGTGCCCGGAAGACGCGTGTGGGCTGTGGCCGCGAGATGTGCGGGATCGGGAGCGACGGGATGTGCAAGTCGTGGCCCGTCCGAAGGTCGAGCACATGCAGCCCCACGTACCCGCTGTTCATGCCGATCTCGTCGAGCGTCAGCGCGAGCTTCGTGCCGTTCGGCGCCCAGGCGATGCTCGTCAGGTCGCCGCAGAACACGGGCTCCGGGCACTGCCAGACGATCCGCAGGCGTCCCGTCGCTCCGACCGCGGCAACCGCCGCGCTTGGGCTACCCGGAGCGCCGGCGCCGAGTGAGCACCGTCAACTGACCGCGTTGGCGTGTCGTGCCCGCGGCAGACGTGCGGAAAACGAGATAGGTGGCCGTCGCGACAGCCGCGAGAGCAAGGAGCAATGCGACCGCGATGACCGCGGCCCGGCCACGCCTCCCCCATGCTGCCGGCCGCCACGCGCGAGCCGAGCGGGGCTGGAGTTCCTCCAGACACGACGCGAGGAGCGCCGCCGCAAACGGTGCCCGCGGCTCGATCGGCCGGTCGAGCTCCCCGAGAAGGACGAGCGGGTCGCGGGCGCTCATGCCCTCCCCTCCCCGTACGCGCGGCGGAAACCACTGCGGCCACGGGCGAGCAGCGATTCGACCGCCTCAACGCTCCGTCCGAGCGCAGCTGCCACCTCCGGCACCGACAGCCCATCGGCGTGCCGGAGCAACAGCGCGATACGCTGCGCCGGCGGCACCGCGGCAAGCGCGCTCAGGACACGGTCGTCGGTTTCCACCGGCAGCAACACCGGTTCGAGCACTTCGCCCGTGTGCCGAGCCGCCCGCTTTTCGCGGCGGTAGTGGTCGAGAAGCTTGTGGCGGGCGATGCCGAAGATCCACGGCAGCGGCGCGTCGACCCCACGGCCCTTCTTGAGCTCGGCGACCGCGGCGAGGAACGTCTCCTGCGTCAGATCCTCCGCGAGGGCCACCGAGCCGCAGCGGTGCACGAGGTACCCAAAGACACGCGGCAGGGCGACCTCGTAAAACCGCCGGAAACCCTCGGCGTCCAGGTCGAGGCGCTCGGCAACGTCGTAGTCGAAGACCCTGTCGAACATGGCAAGCACGTCGACTCTAAGTCGTCGGGCGACGCCGGATTCCGTCGGTTGCTCTAGCTGTAGTTCCTGAGGACGTTGATTCATCCGGGCCGCCTTGGAGGCTGAGCGCTGTCAAAGGCAGCTCAAGCCCCAAGGAGGCGACCCGGATGGACCTGCACGGTAACGCGGCTCCAGCTGGAGCGGCCGTCGTGAGCTCGCGCGGCGTGTCGTTGTTGATGGCTGGACGTTGAGGGCGGCGGCCGAGGCCGCCGGCGTCAGCGTCCGCTGCGCACATAAGTGGGTCAGCCGCTATCGCGCTGGCGACGGACTGCTGCTTGACCGCTCGTCAGCGCCGCGCCGGGTCGCAAACCGGACAGAGCCGGAGCGGGTCGCGGTGATCGTGAAGCTGCGTCGCCTGCGGATGACGGCCGCCGAGATCGCGGAGACGCTCGCGATGCCGCTCTCGACGGTGTCGGGCATCCTGACCCGGCTGGGGCTGGGACGCCTCGGCCGGATCGGGCTCGAGCAGCCCGTCCGCTATGAGCGATCACGGCCCGGTGAGCTGATCCATATCGACGTGAAGAAGCTCGGCCGGATCCGCGGTGTCGGCCACCGGATCAGCGGCAGCCGCGCCTCGCAGGCCAAGACCAGGATCAACGGCCGCTCGACCGGAGTTGCAGGCTGGGAGTTCGTGCACATCGCCGTCGACGACTACAGCCGACTCGCCTACGCCGAAGTTCTCGATGATGAGACGGCCGCAACCGCGGCCGGCTTCCTTCGCCGAGCGGTCGCCTTCTATCGACGCTACGGGATCGAAGTCGAGCAGCTGCTGACCGACAACGGTTCCTGCTACCGCGCCGTCGTCCACGCCCTCGCCTGCCGGCTGCTCGGCATCAAACACCTCCGCACCCGGCCCCACCGCCCGCAGACAAACGGAAAAGCAGAGCGCTTCATCCGCACGATGCTCGCCGGCTGGGCCTACGGCCCGATCTACGGCTCAAGCCAGGAGCGCACCACCGCACTTGACGGCTGGCTCTTCCACTACAACCATCGACGCCGACACTCAGCACTCGGCCACCAACCACCGGTCAGCAGAACCAACGTCCTCAGGAACTACAACTAGACGACGATGTTGACGAGCTTGTCCGGCACGATGATCACGCGCCGCTCCGCACCGTCGAGATGCGCTTGCACGCGCTCGGATGCCTTCGCCAGCGCGATCAGCTCGTCGTCCGGCAGCCCGGCGGGCACCTGGATCCGGTCGCGCACCTTGCCGTTCACCTGCAGCACGAGCTCGATCGTGTCGTGCTGCAACATCGACTCGTCGTAGGTGGGCCACGCCAGCGTCCACAGACGTGAGGTGTGCCCGAGCACGCCCCACAGTTCCTCCGCGACGTGCGGTGTGTACGGCTGCAGCAGCGACACGGCCGTCTCCGCGGCGAACCGCGCCGCCGGATCCTCGGGCGCCTTCGAGAGCTCGTTCACGAGCTCCATCACCGCAGAGATCGGCGTGTTGAAGACGAAGCGGCGGTCGATGTCGTCGGAGACGCGAGCGATCGTCTCGTGTGCCTTGCGGGCGAGCGGCGTGGCGACGCCGGCCGGCGACTCCGGCTGCGCGGAAGCCTCGTGCACGACCCGCCACAGGCGCCGGATGAAGCGCACGGTCGCGTCGATCCCGTCCGGGCTCCAGTCGATGTCCTGGTCGGCCGGGCCTTGGAAGAGGATGTAGATGCGGATCGCGTCGGCACCGAAGCGCTCGATCAGCTCGTTCGGCGAGACACCGCCCTGCGACTTCGACATGCGCTTGCCGTCGAGCCGCACCCAGCCCTGGTGGAAGAGCCGCTGGAACGGCTCCCGGAACCCGACCATCCCGAAGTCGTTCATCGCCTTCACGAAGAAGCGCGAGTAGAGCAGATGCCCCTTCGCGTGGTCGATGCCGCCGATGTACTGGTCGATCGGCATCCAGTAGTCGGCGATCTCACGGTCGAACGGCGCGTGGTCGTTCTTCGGATCGGTGTAGCGCAGGAAGTACCACGACGAGTCGACGAACGTGTCCATCGTGTCCGCCTCGCGGCGACCCGGACCGCCGCAGATCGGGCACGGCGCGTTGATGAACTCCTCGTTGGAGGCGAGCGGCGGCTGCCCCTTCGGCCGGTAGTCGTCGACCTCGGGCAGGAGCACCGGTAGGTCGGACTCGGGCACGGGGACGGCGCCGTGCTCAGGACAGAAGATGATCGGGATCGGGCAGCCCCAGTAGCGCTGCCGCGAGAAGCTCCAGTCGCGCAACCGGTAGTTGATCCCGGGCTTGCCCTTGCCGTGGCCACTGAGCCAGTCGATGATTGCAGCCTTCGCCTGCTCGGCCGGCAGTCCGTCGAACTCGCCGGAGTTGATCAGCTTCCCGTCGTCGTCGATCACCTGGACGATGGGCAGGTCGAACTCCTCTGCGAACTCGCGGTCGCGCTCGTCGTGGGCCGGCACCGCCATCAACGCGCCCGTGCCGTACTCCATCAGCACGTAGTCGGAGATCCAGATCGGGATCTGCGCGCCGTTCGCCGGGTTCGTCGCGTGGCGGCCCGTGAAGACGCCGGTCTTCTTGCGCTGCTCGCGCTCCTCGGTCGGCCGCGCCGCGGCAACGCTCGCGTACGAGAGCACCGTCTCGTCGTCAGTCAGCTGCTGCACGAGCGGTGACTCGGGCGCGATCACGAAGAACGTCGCGCCGAAGAGCGTGTCGGGCCGTGTTGTGAAGACCGGGATGTCGATGTCGAGCTCGTCGACACGGAAGATGATCTCGGCTCCCTCCGAGCGTCCGATCCAGCTCGTCTGGATCTTCTTCGTGCGCTCGGGCCAGTCGATCGTCGCGAGATCCTCGAGCAGCGCGTCGGCGTATGCCGTGATCTTGAAGAACCATTGCGCCATGTTCCGCGTCTCGACGATCCAGCCGCAGCGCCAGCAGCGCCCGTCGACGACGTGCTCGTTCGCAAGCACTGTCTGATCGTTCGGGCACCAGTTGACGGGCGCCTCCTTGCGGTAGGCGAGCCCGTGCTCGAAGAACTTCAGGAAGAGCCACTGCGTCCAGCGGTAGAACGTCGGCTCGTGCGCGGAGACCTCGCGCTGCCAGTCGATCGCCCAGCCCATGATCCGCATCTGGTGGCGGATCGCCTCCATGTTGCGCTCGGTGATCTCGAGCGGATGGCCGCCGTCCTTGATCGCGGCGTTCTCGGCCGGGAGACCGAACGAGTCGAAGCCCATCGGGCGCAGCACGGTGAAGCCGTGGCGGCGGCGGAAGTGCGTGACGACGTCGCCCAGCGTGTAGTTGAGGACGTGCCCCATGTGCAGGCTGCCGGACGGATACGGGAGCATCTCGAGCATGTAGAAGTGCTCGTCGGGCGCGTCGCCCGGCGAGTGGTTGTCGACGTGGAAGGACTGCTCGGTCTCCCAAACCGCCTGCCACTTCCGCTCGATTGCCTTTGCGTCGTATGCGTCCATGAGCTCCCTAGAGACGAAAAAGCCTCTCGAACGAGAGGCCGTGGGAAGCCGACGCGGCTCGCGCCGCGGTGCCTCCTACTTCACGTAAGCAGCAATTCCATTGCGCGCATCTTAGCCACGACGACGGTCGGGCCACCAGTTCCAGTCCCCGAGCAGCGCCATCAGGCTGGGCACGAGCAGCGCCCGGACGAGGGTCGCGTCGATCGCGACGGCGAGCGCGATCCCGATGCCGACCTCCTTGACGATCACGATCGACGAGGTCGCGAACGCGCCGACGGCGACGCAGAAGAGCAGAGCCGCCGACGTGACGACCCGCCCGGTCCAGTTCGAGCCCGAGCGCAACCGCCTCGCGATTCTCGAGCCCCGCATCGTGCGCCTCCTTGATCCGCGAGAGCAGGAAGACCGCGTAGTCGGTCGCGAGCCCGAACGCGATCGCGAAGAGGAGCGCAGGCTGCGTCAATTCGAGCGCGCCCTGGCTGCGGTAGTTCAGGAGCCCTTCCAACCGCCCGTCCTGGAAGATCAGCACGAGCAGCCCGAACGCCGCCGAGAGGCCGAGGACGTTCATCAGCAGCGCCTTCAGCGGCAGCACGACCGACCTCGTCACGGCGTAGAGCAGGCCGAAGGTGACGAGCGCGAGCAGGCCGAGCGCAACCGGCAGATGCCGGACGAGGCTCGAAGCCGTATCGAGATACCACGCCGTGCGGCCTGCCACCGCGACGCGCGGGACGCGACGGATCGCGCGGACGAGCGTCTTCGCGGGCGCGCTCATCGCGGAGGCGCGCGGGATCACCTCGATCTCCCAGAGGCGCGCGCCGAGCCGCTGCGGCGGCGGGATCGCAGCGATCCCCGGCAGTCGCCGGATCGCCGCGATCGTCGGAGCCGGGTCGGCGACGGTCGCGGCGACATGGATCGGTGAGTCCGCGCCCGGCGGGAAGTGCCGGCGCAGCGCATCCTCGGCGGCACGGGAGTGCGCGCTCGGCGGCAGCACGCTCGCGTCGACACCGACGAACCGGGCATTGAGGAACGGCAGGCCGAGCGCGATCAGCACCGTCGCCGAGGCGACGGCGATCGGCAGCGGATGGCGCATCACCCAGTGGGCGAACCGGTACCAGCCGCCGCGCTCGTCCGGCCGCGCGGCCCGCTCGGCTGCCCGCTGCCAGCGGGCCGGCGCGAGCGCGTTCACGTTCGTGCCGAGCAGGGCGAAGAGCGCAGGCAGCACCGTCAACGCGACGAGGCCGGCGAGCGGCGCGACGATCAGCCCGCCGACCGCCATCGAGCGCAGGAATCCGAGCGGGAACACGAGCAGCGATCCGAACGCGGCCGCGACGGTGACCGCGCTGAACGCGATGGTGCGCCCGGCCGTTTCGAGCGTCGCCCGCAGCGCGTCGACCCCAGGCCCGTGCCGCACGAGCTCCTCCCGGTAGCGCGACACGAGCAGCAGGCTGTAGTCGATCGCAAGCCCCAGGCCGGCGCCCGTGACGAGGTTGAGCGCGAAGACGGAGATCGGCGTCACGCCGTTGACGACCCGGATCAACGCGAGCGTGAGCACGATCGAGAGCCCGCCGGCGACCAGCGGCAGCGCCGCAGCGACGACGCCGCGGAAGACCCAGAGCGCGAGCAGGAAGAGCAGCGGGAACGCGATCAGCTCGGCGCGGAAGAGGTCGTGCTCCGACTGCGACCGCACCTCCTCGTTCGCGACGGCCGTCCCGCCGACCTCGCCCGGCAGCGTGGCGGCCAGGCGCTTCGCGACTGCGGGATGGTCGCCGCTGCCGACGTGGAACGACGCGGTGACGAGCACGAACCGCCCGTCGGGCGAGACCGCGGCACGCGGCTGGACGACGGCGATCGTCGGCTCGCGCCGCAGCTGCGCGGCCGCGACGGCCGCCTGCACGGGACGCGCCACGACCAGCACCGAGGGGCCGGGAACGACCCCGGCGGAGTCCGAGAGCAGCTGCAGCGTCCGGAAGCTCTCCGACGAGCGGTCCTGGAAGTCGTTGTCGCTCGAGCTCAGGTGCTGCGCCGCCCCCGCGCCGACGAACACCGCCACTACCGCGAGCACCGCCGCGACACCGAGGATCGTCCAGGGACGGCGGGCGACGAGATCGGCGAGGGCCCGGAACATCGCCCGGCAGAGTAGGCGGAGCGAGGCGGCCGCCGCATGCGCACAATGCACGGCGTGCAGCTCCTCGATCTCTTCCCCGACACGGCCTCCGTCGAGAGCGGCGAGCTCGTCCTCGGCGGCGTCCGCGCAACCGACCTGGCGCGCGAGTTCGGCACGCCCGTCGTCGTCTACGACGAGCAGACGCTGCGCAACCAGGCCCGCTCGTATCTCGCAGCGGCGCCGGACGCGCTCGTCGCATACGGCACGAAGGCGTTCCCGTCGATCGCCGTGCTGAAGCTGTTCGTCGAGGAGGGCCTGGGCGCCGACGTCTCGACGATCGGCGAGCTCGAGTTCGCGCTGCGCGCGGGAATGCCCGGCGAACGGCTCGTCATCCACGGCAACAACAAGGAGGACGAGCTGGTGCGACGCTCGATCGAGGTGGGCGCGCGGATCGTCCTCGACTCGCTCGACGAACTGGAGCGCGTGCAGGCTGCCGGCGGGAGCAGGTTCCTCGTCCGGGTGACGCCGGGGATCGAGGCGGACACGCACGAGGCGATCAAGACGGCGCACCACGGATCGAAGTTCGGGCTGCCTCCCGACGACGCGGTCGAGGCGATCCGCCGCGCGCCGGAGGCGGAGGGCCTGCACGTCCACGTCGGTTCGCAGCTGATGCATTTCGGCGCAGCGCTGATGACGGTCGACTGGATCGCCCAGTTCGCCGCGCGCCTGCGGGCGGATTTCGACTGGACACCGCGCATGATCGACCTCGGCGGCGGGCTCGGCGCGCGCCACGTGCTCGAGGAGCCGCAGTTCACCGTCGGCGAGTTCGTCGGCGGGATGGTCGGCGAGCTGCAGCGGGCGTTCCACCTCCAGGGCCTGCCGCCGGCGCAGTTGATCCTCGAGCCGGGCCGGTCGCTCGTCTCGCGTGCCGGCGTCACGCTCTACACGATCGGCAACGTCAAGCGTGCGAGCGCCGCGACGACGTACGTGACCGTCGACGGCGGAATGTCCGACAACCCGCGGCCGGCGATGTACAACGCGCGCTACACCGCGCTGCTCGCCGACCGCGCCGACGCCGAGCCCGAGGAGGCCTACTCCGTCGCGGGGAAGCACTGCGAGTCGGGCGACGTGCTGATCGAGCGCGTCGAGCTACCGACTCCCCACCGGGGCGACATCCTCGCGGTGCCGGTGACGGGCGCGTACACGTTGGCGATGTCGTCGACCTACAACGCCGTGCCACGTCCCGCCGCGGTGCTCGTCTGCGACGGCGCGGCGCGCGTGATCCGGCGGCGCGAGACCGTCGACGACCTGCTCGCGCTCGAAGCCTGAGCTACCAAAGGCGGTAGGAGGCGCGCGACAGGAAGAGGCCGTGCCCTGCGCGGTTCGTGCACGTGAGCCCCGTGACCCTCGAGGTACAGGCGAAGCCGCGGTACCGCCACGTCCGACCGTAAGCAAGGGTGACGAACTTCGGGGTGTCGCGGCCGATGTGGTAGCAGGACCCCGCCTGAGCAGGTGACCTGCGCCTTCTTCGCGTGCGGCAGGGTGAACCCGTGCCAGTCGAGGCCGATCGGCTGCGAACCGCACTTCGTCTGCAGCGCGTGGATATAGCCGGCCTGCTTGATGTCGCAGAGAAGATTGCCGCGCGCAGTCGGTTTGATCGGAACGTAGAAGCAGGAGATGTTCTTCGACGGCGTCTTCACACCGGGAAGGTTCGCGGCCGCCGCTGTCGAGCCGACCCCGAGCACGAGCAACAGGACAAGGGTGGCTCTCAGCTAGAAGGTCCTGTAGGAGACACGCGACAGAAAGAGGCCATGCCCGGTGCGGTTCGTGCAGGTCAGCCCGGTGAGGCGCGATCTGCAGGTGTAGCCGCCGTGGCGCCACGTGCGCCCGTAGCCGAGCGTGACGTAGTGCACCGGCCCCATCACGAGAACGCCGCCGCTGCACGTGAAGGCGCCCTTGCCGGTCGGCGTCAACTCGAAGCCGTGCCAGTCGAGCCCCGTCGGCGGGGCAAGGCAGCGCTGTTGGAGCCGCGAGCGGAAGGAGGCCCGCGCGATATCGCAGTGGAGCGCCGCAGGAGTCACGGCACAGGTGATGTTGTGGGTCGGCGTGCGGACACCCGGGAACGGCGCGGTGAGCGCCGGTGCGGCGAGCGTCGGTGTGGCGAGCGCCGGTGCGGCGAGCGCTGCTGCGATGAACGCGAAGACGAGGATTTTCACGGCGCGCAGCGTAGCGCCCGGCGCCGCGACTTCCGGCGGGGCGCTTGAACCGGGGTCAGACCCCGGCCTTGGCCGAAGAAGCGAGGGCGGCCGCCCGCCGCGAGGCGACGCGGTTCAGCCGCCGCCGAGCGGCGGCGAGTTCTTGAACGTCGCGGCGAGGCCGGCCATCAGGGCGAGCTTCTCGGCGTGCGAGAGCTTGGCCTTCGGGTGCTGGATCACGTAGAACCAGGGCGGCATCGAGCCGGAGCTGATCGCCTCGACCGCGTCACCGGCGCCGTCCTGAGGCTTGTTCCACTCGCTGAAGTTGAGCGAGCTGCGTCCGTCGGTCACGTCGCGGTAGACGAGCCAGGAGACCGGCGCCACGTTCGAGTACCACGGCCAGGTCGTCAGGTTGGAGTGACAGTCGAAGCAGGCGCTCGTCGCCAGGGCGCGGGTGTGCGGCGAGCTCCAGTTCGGCTCGGCCTGGACCGGCGGGTTCGTGTGATTGCGCCCGTAGGGAACGAGCTGGATGACGACGAAGAGCCCCACTCCGACGAGCAGGGCGCGGACGATCCACTTCCGCATGCTCCGAGTGTCGGCGGCCGCACGCCGTCCCGCCTCCGTAGCGAGTACCGAAGCTACATCCGCGCGCGCAACGCGAGCACGTTCGCGACGAACGGCTTCGTCACCTTGTACAGCCCGTGCAGGCGCACCGCGCGCTCGCCCTGGTACCACCCCGCCAGCGCCAGCCGCTCGTCGCCGTCGAACACCTGGAGCAGATGGCGCAGGTAGAGGATCCCCACCTCGATGTCGCCGTCGACCGTGCGCGGGATGCTCCGCCCGACGAGCACGTCCTGCACGAACTGCCGCGTCACCG
The DNA here is from genome assembly GCA_963823265.1 of uncultured Thermoleophilia bacterium. Lineage (GTDB taxonomy): Bacteria > Actinomycetota > Thermoleophilia > Gaiellales > Gaiellaceae > PALSA-600. Next base: position 38,761 of record CAWGLA010000010.1, on the reverse strand, counting down.
GAAGCGTCTGCAGGACACCACGCGCGCCGGCGTCCGAGACGATGCGCGTCTGGAACCCGGACTCCATCCACGCGAGCGCGCGGACGAGATGAGGGTCGACCCCGAGCCGGGCCGACCACGCGTCGAGCTTCGCGCGCACATCGGCACGCGAAGGGACGAGACCCGCCGTCGCGACCGGCACGCGAAGGCGCTGGCCGAGGATGATCGGCTTCGCCGGATCGATCTTGTTGACGCGCGCGAGCGCGGCGATCGTCGTGCCGTGGCTCTTCGCGATCGCCGTGAGCGTGTCGCCGACACGCACGACGTGCACGGCCGCCGCGACGACGACGCGATGCACGCGCACGGGCACGCGGTCGCGCCGCACGATCGCCGACAACGTGCGCGGACCGACGACCGCGTCCACGTTCAGGTGCATCAAGCCCTGGTAGCGGCGCAGTGCACCGGTGGTCTGCTTGCCCATGTAGCCGTCGAGCGCGCCCGAGTACACCCCGCGCCGCGTGAGCAGGAACTGCAGCACCGCCACGTCCCAGCCGAAGTCGCCGCGGCGCAGGATCCGCGAGCCGAACAGCGGCTGGCCGAGCGGCCCGAGCGCGAGGCGCGTGCGCGTGTTCGCCGGGCCGACCGGTAGCCGGTGCGCGCGCTGGAACGCGTGCACCGCCGCCGAGGTACGCGGGCCGGCGATGCCGTCGATCTGCGCCAGATAGAGACCGTGCGCGCGCAGGGCGACCTGCAACCCGGCGATCTGCGGGTTGACACCGGCGTGAACCGCCGGGACGGCCGCCAACGCTCCGATGGCGACGATGACCGCGAGCAAGCGACGCACCAGACCGGACCCTTCGTCCCGCCCCGCGCGGCTCCTGCCTTGCTTTACGCGGGCTTTACGGCTTGGCCGAGACGATGCCGCCGAACGGCACCCAGTGCCCCTGGTGCCAGCGCTGCAGCTGGACGGCCGAGATCGGGAACCGGAAGGTGGGCGTCGTGTGCACCTTCACGCCGGGAACCAGGAACGGATTGTTCGTCTCGTTCATGTGCGTCACCGCGGTCATCAGCCCCTTGCGCGTCAGGTTCTTGCCCGCCGCCTTCAGCGCGTCGACGAAGGAGAACGCCTCGGCCATGCCCGCGACCAGGAACCCGTCCGACGGATTGCCGCCCGGCACGTAGCGCTTGATGATCTTCCCCGCGAGAGCGACGCCCGCATCGCCCTTGAACTTCGGCGTCGCGGGATCCTTGCCCCAGAGGATCGAGATCGATCCCTCGGCGGTCTTCGCCGGGTCGAGCGCCATGATCGACGAGGCCGACGCCACGTCGTTGACGTAGATCTGCGGCTTCCACCCGAGCTTGTTCGCGTAGACGAACGACTGGATCGCGAACTTGCCGAACGCGAAGATCATGAACGTGTTCGCGCCGCTCGCCTTCAACTGGGCGACCTGCGACTGCACGTCGGAGGTCGTCGGGTCGTAGCCGACCGTCTGCACGATCAGCGAATGCGCCTTCGAGCCCAGCCCGCGCCGAAAGCCGCTCAGAAGATCCTTCCCGTAGTCGTCGCTCTGGTAGAGCACGGCGATCTTCGCCTTCTTCGCGTTCGTCGCGAGGACCTGCTTCGCGTACAGCTCGCCCTCTTCCGCGTACGGCGGTAGGTAGCCGATCGTCCACGGGTACTTCGCGTAGTCGCGGCCGAACGTGGTCGCGCCGGCGGCCGAGAACACCTGCGGCACGCCGGCAGCGTTGACGAAGTCGCGAATCGCGAGATTGCTGTTCGTACCGACGACGGAGAAGAGAGCGAAGACGTTGTCCTGCTGGATCAGCTGACGGACGTTCTGCACGGTCTTGGACGGGTCGTACGCGTCGTCGAGGTACTTGAAGTCGATCTTGCGCCCGTTGACCCCACCCTTGGAGTTGACGTATTTGAAGTACGCGTCGGCGCCCTTCAGCACACCTGCGGCAGCTGCCGCCTCGCCGGTGAGCGGACCGCTCGAGCCGACCGTGATCGTGGACGAGGAGACGCCCGGCGTGTCCGCCGTCGTGGCGGCCGCAGAGCCCGCGACGGCGAGCGCCGCGATGAGGAGTGCACACAGGTTCCTGATCATTCCGCGCGAGGGTAGCCGCGATTGGCGATCGCCGTGCCGATCTTCAGGACCAGCGGCAGCGCGAGCATCAACACGACGAGCACGAGCCCGAAGAAGAACGTGGTCGGGCCTGCCTGCTTGGTGTTCACGTGCGGGATCAGCCCGACGATGTCCGGCAGGAACAGGATCAGGAGCGCGCCCAGCACCGCGCCCCAGATCGAGCCGAAGAAGCCGACGACCGCGCCGACGAGCAGGAAGAGCGAGAGTTGGATCGGGAACGTGTCGGGACTGACGTACGCGATGTTGATCGCGAGCAGCGCGCCCGCGACACCTGCAAACGCGGCCGAGACGCCGAAGGCGGCCACCTTGTACGCCGAACGGTTGATCCCGGACGCGGTGGCGGCGAGCTCGCTGTCGCGGATCGCGCGCAGCGACCGGCCGAAGCGCGAATCGAGCAGCCACCAGGCAACGAGGAAGCAGAAGACGGCGACTGTCCAGGTGAGCACGTAGAGCCACGTGTCGTTCGTCAGCCACAGGTAGCCGGTGCCGTGCCCGGTCTGGGTCGGCTTGCCGAACAGCGTGATGCCGGTCGAGCCGCCCGTGAAGTGGTCGAACTTCTTCAGGATCGTCGGGAAGGCGATCGCGATTCCGAATGTGGCGAGCGCGAGATAGAGCCCCGAGAGCCGCAGCGCCGGCACGCCGACCACGAGGCCGATCCCGCCGGCGACGGCGGCCGCGATCGGGATCGTCTTCACGTCCTGCACGCCGTGGCTCGCCATCAGGATCGCGGTCGTGTAGGCGCCGATCGCGACGAACGCTCCGTGCCCGAGCGAGATCTGACCGCTGTCGGTGAGCACGTCGAGGCCGAGGATCGCGATCAAGTACGCACCGACCGTCGCGAGCTGAACCGTCCGGAACTCCGAGAGGAGGAACGGCAGCACGAGCAGCACGACGATTCCGGCCACGAGCAGCCAGGGCTTGACCTTCATACGCGCCTCACCGCGGTGCGGCCGAACAGCCCGGCCGGGCGCACGAGGAGCACGCCGAGGATCACGGCCAGCGCCGTCGCAAGGCGCAGCTCGCCGCCGATCCAGTGGATGTACGTGCCGGCGAGGTTGAGCACCACGCCGAGCACGAGCCCTCCGACGACAGCGCCGATCGGCGAGTCCATCCCGCCGAGCACCGCGGCCGCGAACGAGTAGAGAAGGACGGTCTGCATCATGTTCGGCTCGAGGAAGAGCGACGGCGCGGCCATCACGCCCGCCACCGCGCCGAGCGCCGCGGCGAGCCCCCAGCCCGCCGCGAGCATCGCGCCGACGTGGATCCCGACGAGTCGTGCCTCGACCGGGTTCACCGCGGTGGCGCGGAGACCGAGACCGATCTTCGTGCGGGTGAAGAGCAGGCCGACGAGGACCACGACGACGAGCGAGACGGCGATCACGCCGATGTCCTGCTTCGAGAACGCGACGCCGCCGACGGTGATCGGCGCCGTCGAGAACGGGCCCGCGAACTGCTTCGCAGCGCCGCCCCAGATCCAGGTGGTGAGCCCGTTGATGGCGATCAGCAGGCCGATCGTGAGGATCACGATCCCGAGCAGCGGGCTCCCCTGCAGCGGCCGGATCACGACCTGCTGGATCGCGACGCCGCCGGCGAACGAGAGGATGAGCGTGGCGGCGAACGCGGGCCAGAACGACCAGCCGTGATCGAGCAGCGTCCAGCAGACGAAGGCGGACAGCGTCGCCATCTCCCCCTGCGCGAAGTTGATCACCCCGGTCGAGCGGTGGATGATCACGATCGCGAGCGCGAGCGAGCCGTAGATGCCGCCGCTCGCGAGGCCGCTCACGACCTGCTGCAGGAAGTTCGTCACGTCGAGCTCGCGAATCTGGCTCGCTGACGCGAATCAGGTTCGCCCTTCCCTCCCCGAATTTCGCTAGTAGCCAAGGTAGGACCTCCGCACCGACTCGTTCGCGCGCAGGTCGGCGGCATCGCCGCCGAGCACGATGCGCCCGGTCTCGAGCACGAACGCGTGCTTCGCGGCGCCGAGCGCGAGCGTTGCGTTCTGCTCGACGACGACGATCGTGGTGCCGCTCTCGTTCATCTGCCGCAGCGTCTCGAAGATCTCGCGCACGATCAGCGGGGCCAGGCCGAGCGACGGCTCGTCGAGCAGCAGCAGGCGCGGCTTCGCCATCATCGCGCGGCCGAGCGCGAGCATCTGCTGCTCGCCGCCCGAGAGCGTCCCCGCCTGCTGCTCGCGCCGCTCGTAGAGCAGGGGGAAGAACTCGAAGACGTGCGCGAGATCACGTTGCGAGGTGCCGCGCTGCGTCCAGGCGCCGAGTCGCAGGTTGTCGAGCACCGACAGCGTGGTGAACGTGCCGCGCCCTTCGGGCACGTGGGCAACGCCGCGCCGCGCCATCGCCTCCGGCGTGCGGTGGTAGATCCTGGTGCCTTCGAGGACCACCTCGCCCGTCGTCTTCACCGTGCCCGAGATCGCACGCAGGGTGGTCGTCTTGCCGGCGCCGTTCGCACCGAGGATCGCCACGAAGTCGCCGTCGTCCACGCTGAGCGTGACGCCGTGTAACGCGCGGATCTCGCCGTAGCGCGCTTCGACGTCACGAAGCTCAAGGAGCGGCAAGACGCGCCTCCAGCCGTTCGAGCTGCGCGTCAGACAGTCCCGCCGCCCGCAGGTAGGGGCGCACGCCGCCCCAGCGTCCCTCGAGCTGTTCGAGCGTGCGCGCCATGGCAGCGGGAGGCGTCTGCTGCATGAACTCCCGCTGCGCCCGCACGGTCTCGTCGGGTGCCGACTCGATCCAGCTGCGTGGGCCGGCATTCAGGTTCGCCTCGGAGAGCGCGTAGTCGGCGGCGATGTCGTCGACCGATGCACCGGCGAGGCGCAGGAGGAGGGCGGAAACGAGGCCGGTGCGGTCCTTGCCGCCCGCGCAGTGGAAGACGACGGCGCCGTCGGGCGCAGCGGCGATCGCGGCCAGCGCCCGGCCGAAGTTCTCGTGGAACTCGTCGAGGATGCCCGCATACGACGAGGCCCAGTAGCCGGCTGGATCGCCGGCGGCCATGTAGTCGGCGATGTCGTCCTTGTAGTCGACGTCCAGCCGGCCGAGCAGTGAGACGTGCACGACGTCGACGTGGACGTCGCGCGGCGGGTCGTCGTCGAGCTCCTCGGACCAGCGCAGGTCGACGATCCGCACGACACCGTGCCCGGCGAGCGCCCGCCAGCCGTCGTCGCTCAGCTTCCTGATGTTGTCGGCGCGCACGAGCGCGCCGTAGCGGGTCTGCCCGCCCTGCTCGAGCGGCACGCCGCCGAGGTCCCGGATGTTCAGGCAGCCGTCCCAGTCGAGTGCGCGCGTCACGCCGCGGACGGCTCGGCGCCGAGGTACGCCTCGATCACCGCAGTGTTCCGCTGCACCTCGTCGGGCGTGCCCTCCGCGATCTTGCGGCCGAAGTCGAGCACGTGGATGCGCTCGGCGATGCCCATGACGAGGCCCATGTGGTGCTCGACGAGGAGCACGGTCAGGTCGAAGTCGTCGCGCAGCTTCTTGATGAAGGTGCCGAGCTCCGAGACCTCTTCGTGATTCGAGTCCGCCGGCCGGCTCGTCGAGGAGCAGCAGCTGCGGCTGGGCGACGAGCGCACGTGCGAGCTCGACGCGCTTGAGCGTGCCGAAGGGCAGGCCGACGGCGGGGCGGTTCGCGACCTCCGCGATGCCGACGTACTCGAGCACCTCGCGGGCGCGCGCGTTGACGGCGCCGGAGCGGAACGGCTTCGTGCGCGTGTGCGCGCCAACGAGCACGTTGTCGAGCACCGTCATCGTGCGGAAGAGCTCGACGTTCTGGAATGTTCGCGCGATGCCGCGCCGGACGATTCGGTGCGGCGGGGTGTGGAGCAGGGTCTTGCCGGCGAAGTCCAGCTCGCCCGCGTCCGGCTTGTAGAGCCGCGTGATCACGTTGAAGAGGGTCGTCTTGCCGGCGCCGTTCGGGCCGATCAGTCCGACGATCTGCCCCTTTTCGACGTCCAGTGACACCTCGTCGATGGCGACGATGCCGCCGAAGCGGCGGGTGACGTTGCGGACGGAGAGCAGCGCCATCGGTTGGACTCTAATCGGGGCAACCGCACCGCGCCGGGCTGCTCGCGCGTTCTACCCACGAGAAGGCAGAAAGCGAGGAGGCGTAATGATGAACGGGATCACCAGAGCTCTCTCGACGCTCGCCGGAGTCGCCGCGGCCGGCGTCCTCCTGTGGGCCGCCGGCCAGGTCGGCCGGCACTCGACCGGCGGCTACTGGGCGGCCTACGCGATCGTCGCCGCTGCCGGCCTCGTACTCGCGCTGTCGCAGCTGCGCGGCCGCACGGGTCATCCGCCGACGATGTTCGCGCTCGTCTTCGTGCCGGTGCTCGTCGTCACCGGCTGGGTGCTGATCGGAATGGAGCCGCACGGCAACTGGTTCAGAGACCATGTGCTCGCCTGGTCGGGCGACCTGGGCGTGCGCGGCGTCGTGATCGACGTCGGCGCCTGGATCGGCGTGCTCGCATTCGGGCTCGGCTACACGCTCGGCGTGGCGTTCGAGCCTGCACCACGGCGGCGCGTCGTCCCGGCGTACGACACCGCTGCCGCGGACGAGCCGGTCGCGGCCGAGCGGCGCGAGGTGACCGCCACGACTAGCGAGGCGCCTGCGACCGAAGAACCAGTTCCGGTTCCGTAACCGGCAGCCGGCACGCGAAGCGCTCGCAGAGGTAGACGGCTGTCCGGCCGTCTACCTCCGTCCGCCCCGTGAGGAGCGGAATGTCCTCGGCGGGGCCGAACGCGATCACGTCGGTCGCTGCCGCGGCTGCACGCGCGGCGTGCGCGACGGGGGCGTCGGGCGAGCCGATGACCGCCAGCTCGCGGTGCGGTGCGAGGTGCTGGTCGAGCGCGACGAGCAGCCAGCCGAACGCCGACGGAGAGCGCGTCAGCGCGTCGCGCACGAGACGGAGCACGGAGACGCCACGTCGCGCCAGCTCGTCGTCGCCCCAGATGCGCGCCAGGCGCAGGAGCACGTAGGCGAGCATCGCGTTGCCGCTCGGCGTCGGATGGTCGTCGAGCTCCTTCTTGCGCGCGACGAGCTGCTCGCCGTCGCGCGGCGTCTGGAAGAAGCCGCCCGCCTCGTCGTCGGCGAACAGGTCGACGGCGAGGGTCGCGAGCCGGTGCGCCTCGCGCAGCCAGTGCGGGTCGCCGGTCGCCGCGTGCAGCTCCATCAGGCCGTGGGCGACGTCGGCGTAGTCCTCCAGGTAGCCGGTTCCCTTCGCAACGCCGTTCCGCCAGGTGCGGTGCAGCCGGCCGTCCGGCGTCGAGAGGTCGCCGAGCAAGAAGCGCGCCAGGGCCGTGGCGGGCTCGAGACGGCCCGACTGCGCGAGCGCAGCGAGCAGCAGGCCGTTCCAGGAGGCGATCGCCTTGTCGTCGCGGAGCGGCTTGGGCCGCTGCTCGCGCAGCGCGTGGAGGCGCTCGCGGGTCTCCTCGTCGAGCTCGCCGCGCAGCACGAAGCGGCCGTGCTCGAACGGCTCGAGGAGCTCCTCCGGCGCGCCCTCGCCGGGCGCCCAGGTGAAGGTCAGCCCCTCGACGCCGTCGGTGTCGGCGTCCTGCGCGGAGGCGAAGCCGCCGCCGGGGAGCGCGAGCTCCCGCAGGACGTAGTCGATCGTCTGGTCGGCCACTCGCCGATAGCGCTCGTCGCCGAAGCGGCGCGCGGCGTGCGTGTACACCGACGCGAGCAGGGCGTTGTCGTAGAGCATCTTCTCGAAGTGCGGCACGAGCCAGCGCTCGTCGACGGAGTAGCGGTGGAAGCCGCCGCCGACGACGTCCCACATGCCGCCCAGCGATCATCGAGTCGAGCGTGCGGCGGGTCATCTCCTCCTCGCCGCGGCGGAGCAGGAACTCGAGCACGGGCGCGGGCGGGAACTTCGGCCCGCTGCCCCAGCCGCCCCACCGCGGGTCGAACCCGCTGTGCAGATTGCGCTGCGCCTCGGCGAGCAGTTCCTCGCTGAGCGGGTCCGCCGAGGGCTGCAGGTGCGCGCCGGAGCGGATGTGCTCCGCCAGGTGCGCTGCCGAGCGCTCGACGTCGTCCCGTTTCTCGTCCCACGCCTCGGCGACCGAGAGCAGCACCTGCTTGAACGCGGGCAGCCCGTGCCGCGGCTCCGGCGGGAAGTAGGTGCCTCCGAAGAAGGGCTCGCCGGCGGGCGTCAGGAAGACGGTCATCGGCCAGCCACCCTGGCCGGTCAGCGAGACGACCGCGTCCATGTAGACCGAGTCGAGATCGGGCCGCTCCTCGCGATCGACCTTGACGCTGACGAAGCGCTCGTTCAGCACGCGCGCGGTGAGCGGATCCTCGAACGACTCGTGCTCCATCACATGGCACCAGTGGCAGGCCGCGTAGCCGATCGAGAGCAGGATCGGCCGGTCCTCGTCCCGTGCCCGCGTGAGCGCCTCCTCGCCCCACGGGTACCAGTCGACGGGGTTGCCCGCATGCTGCAGGAGATACGGAGAGGTTTCCTGGGCGAGGCGGTTCACACGCGAAGCGTAGGGCTTCAACCCGGAAGGCGGCCGACAACGCCGGCATCTGGGGGATCGGCGTCGACGTCGACAAGTAGAACGACGCGAAGCGCGTTCCACGAGCGGTGTGAAGCGGGTCGACACGGGCGTGTTCGCGGCGGTCGCACAGGTCAGAGCGGGCAAGTTCAAGGGCGGGCTCTAGCCTCAAAGACCACCCGAGAGCGGCACTCGTTGCAGGATTCCCTGCGTCAACCGCGAATCGCCACCGAAGCGCTCGAACCGAGGTGGTCTCGGGGGCGCTACTGCGGACGATGACCAGAGGACATTCTCGCCCAATCGGGGCCGCTGCTGCATTGATTGCGGTCGTGTCCACGACGTGCGTCGCAGGTGCCGCCGCGAAGGAGCACGAGGCAAGCCGCACGCGGTTTGCCGGCATACCCGGCGCGAACGGCCAGTACGCCGGCTGCTACGACCGCACGTCCGGCGCGCTCAGGGTCGTCAGGGCAGACGTCGGCTGCGACAGGACGCGCGAACGCCGAGTCTCCTGGAGCAAGCGAGGCCCGACAGGATCGAGCGGGCTCACCGGAGCAACCGGGCCTGCAGGCAGGAACGGCGTGCCGGGGCCTGCCGGTCCGGTCGGGGCTCAGGGCGCGGCAGGTGCGGCCGGCCCGGCGGGGCCGGACGGCACACCGGGGGCGGCGGGAGCAACCGGCGCAACAGGCGCGGCGGGACCCGCGGGAGCGACCGGGCCGGCCGGCGCAACCGGAGCGACGGGAGCGGCTGGAGCCGCGGGAGCCGCGGGAGCACCCGGGCCGGCCGGAGCTACCGGGGCAACCGGACCGGCGGGAGCAACGGGGGCCGTGGGCCAGGCGGGGCCGGCCGGTCCGGCGGGCGCAACGGGTCCTGCGGGGACCAGCGGGCGCAACCGGACCTGCGGGACCGGCAGGCGCAACCGGACACGAGCGGGGCCGGCCGGTCCGACGGGCGCGACCGGCGCAACAGGGGCGGCCGGACCGGCCGGGCCGACGGGCGCAACAGGGGCGGCAGGACCTGCAGGACCAGCAGGCGCGGCGGGAGTCGCGAGCTCCCAGATCGTGAGCAACGCGACGACATCCGTCGCCGGCTTGGCGAACAACAGCCTGACGACGGCCACGGTGAGCTGCCCGGCCGGGAAGACGCTGCTGGGCGGCGGCGGGCAGGTGACCACCACGGCAGCGCAGTCGAGCCGGGCGATTCTCGTCTCCTCGTACCCGAGCGGCGCCGCGCAATGGACGGCGGTCGGTGTCGCGAACGCTGCGCTCGGGGCGGGCAACACGATGACCGTCACGGCCTACGCCGTCTGCACGACCTAGGCCTGAAAGACTCCGTGCGTGGTCCCTCCGCTCTCCGAGCTCTTCGGCCTGGACGGCCGCGTTGCGGTCGTGACCGGTGCGTCCGGCGTGCTCGGCGGCGAGCTCGCGCGCGGCCTTGCCGGAGCCGGCGCCAAGGTCGGACTGCTCGCACGTCGGCGCGACCCGCTCGAGGCGATCGCGCGCGACCTCGGCGATGACGCGGTCGTCCTCGAGGCCGACGTCCTGGACGTCGCGCAGCTCGAGCGCGCCCGCGCAACGGTGCTCGAGCGTTCGGGCCGGGTCGACATCCTCGTCAACGCCGCCGGCGGCAACGTCCCCGCCGCGACGGTCGGCGAGCGGTCGTTCTTCGAGCTCGACCCGGCTGCGCTCGACGACGTCGTCCGGCTCAACTTCCTCGGCACGCTGGTGCCGTGCCAGGTCTTCGGCGCAACGATGACGGGCGGATCGATCGTCAACCTCTCGTCGCTCACGGCGCATCGCGCGCTCAGCCGGGTCGTCGGCTACGGAGCCGCGAAGGCGGCCGTCGAGAACCTGACCCGCTGGCTCGCGGTCGAGCTGGCGCCGCAGGGAATCCGTGTGAACGCGGTCGCGCCGGGCTTCTTCGTCGGCGAGCAGAACCGCGCGCTCCTGCTCGACGAGTCGAGCGCGTTGACCGAACGCGGCGAGCGGATCGTCGCGGCGACGCCGGCGGGCCGCTTCGGCGAGCCGCAGGAGCTCGCCGGCACCGTGATCTGGCTGTGCAGCGCCGCCGCGTCGTTCGTCACCGGTGCCGTCATCCCGGTCGACGGCGGCTTCGGCGCGTTCAGCGGCGTCTGAAGGCCCAGACGACCTCAGGTACCTGGTACCTCCGGTACAGGTACCGATCCTGGCAAGCCGGTACGCGCGGCGCACGAGCCCGTAGGCGAGCTCCCAGGCGAGGCGGCGGGCCTCCTCCTCGGCGAGGAAGCCGGCCTCGACCTTGCGGGCGAGCCAGCCACAGGTGCGGCGCCGCCACAGGTCGTGCCGCGCCGGGAGCGCGGTCAGGGCGCGTGCGTCGTCGACGAACCCGGCGAGGTTGTAGAGCCCCGCCGTCTCGGTCACCCGGTCGAGGAAGCGGTCGATCCCGGCCGGGCTGTCGTGGAACCACCAGGGGCAGCCGAGCAAGACCGCGGGATAGTGGCCTGCGAGCGGCGCAAGCTCGCGGCTGTAGGTGCTCTCGTCGAGCGTGAAGAGCACGACGCCGAAGCCGGGATCGTTGCCGTATGCCTCGAGCAGTGGTCGCACGCCGCGCGTCCAGTCGGTCGCGACCGGGATGTCTGCGCCGATGTCGGGGCCGAACCGCTCGGCGAGCGGGCCGTTGTGGTCGCGCAGGCTGCCGACGTGGAGCTGCATCGACGAGGCCGTCGTCGCAGCTCATCCGCGCGAACTCGTTCAGCATGTGCGCCTCGAAGCGGCGCGCGTCGACGGTCGACACGTCCCCCGCGAGCGCCGCCGCGAACAGCGCGGACGCTTCGCCGTCGGCGAGGCGCGTGGTGTCGGCGCTCGTCGTCGCGTGATCTGTCGCAGTCGCACCGAGTGCCTTGAACGCGGCGCGTCGCTCGGCCAGCACGTCGAGGAACGTCGTGTAGTCGCCTACCTCGCGGCCGGCGGCGGCCTCGAGCTCGGACAGCGCGCCGCGCCAGCCGGCCGCGTCGAGCGCAACGACGGCGTCGGGACGGAAAGTCGGCCGGATCCGAAAGCCCGGCTCCGAATCGACGAGCGCGCGGTGCTCGGACAGCGTCGAGCCCGCGGCGTCGGTCGTCGACAGCGTCTCGACCCGGAACCGGTCGAGCAGGGCTCGCGGAGCGAACGCGGGCGTCGAGAGCTGCTCCTCGAGTTGCGCGTAGATCGTCTCCGCCGAAGCGGAGTCGAGCCGCTGCTCGATCCCGAACACCGTCGCGAGCGTCTCGCGCAGCCAGAGCCCGGTCGGCGTGAGCGTGAACAGGTGCACGCTGTCGGCCAGCAGTTGCCAGACGGCGCGGTCGTCGACGTCGGCCTCGCCGAGCCCGGCAGCGCTCGAGCGGCACGCCCTGCGAGTAGAGCATCCGCACGACGTAGTGATCGGCGGTGACGAAGAGCCGGCCGGGCGGGCCGAGGCGCGCCGTCGGATCGGCGAGGAGCCGCACGTCGATGTGCCCGTGCGGGCTGACGATCGGCAGGCCGGCGACCTCGTGATACAGGTCGAGGCCGAGCTCCGAGGCGGCCTCGATGTAGCGGTCGGGCCTCAGATCCGCCACAGCCCGAGGCCGGGGTTCGGGATGTCGACGCTGTCGAGCGGGAACCGTTCGAGCGCCTCGTCGAGCGCCAGGTAGCTGAACCCGACGCCTTCGACGTCGGCGCGCGAGAGCTCGGGGCCGGGCGCGTAGGTGACGGTGAAGCGCCCTTCGGTCGAGCCGTGGATCAGATGAGCGACGGCCGCGAGGTTCGCGGCGAGCTCGGGGTCGTCGCCATCGCCTGGAGCGCCGCCTCGCGACCGCGATAGCCGTGCCGCCGGATCAGCGCGTCGACGACGGGGTCCTCGCCGAACCGCGACACGCCCGGCGCGAGGATGAAGAGCTCGCCGCCGTCTGCCATCGCGAGCCGTGTGCGGTAGATCGCCTTGTTCCCGAGCCACGTCGAGGGGTACTCGACCGGGTCGAGGTAGGCGACGCACCGGTGCAAGGGCGTCTCGAGTGTCTCGATGTTGACCTCGGCCGACAGCGCAGCGGCCGCGCGGAACGCCGCACCGCCGGAGGAGCGGGTGCCGCCTTCGCCCGCGAAGATGCCGCGCAGGATCGGCCCCTCGGGTCGCGCTTCGACGACGGTGAGCACGAACAGCACACGGCAGCGCGGCTCGAGGAAGCGGTCGAAGCCGAGGTCGACCAGCCGGCGGACCGGTGCGTCGACCCGCCCGAGCGTCTCCTCGATCCCGTAGACGGCGCTGAAGAAGTGGCTGCGCTGAATCGTCTCGCCGCCGCCGAGCCCGATCGAGACGTGCTTCGTGTAGCCGCCGAAGCCCGCCACCTCGTGCGGGACGACCTGCCCGACGGAGACGACGAGGTCGTAGGAGCCGTCGACCAGCGCCCGGTTGACGGTGAACGGCAGCCCGAGGCCGAGCTCACGCCCGACCACCTCGTCCACCTCGTCCGACGGAAGCTCACCGATCGTCGTCACGTCGTCGCGCCAGCGATGGTGGAGGAGTGCAGCGGGATCGATCGCGTCGCCGAACATGAGCCGCGACTCGGCCGGGCCGAGCGGCTGGTGCGTGCCGAGCGCGGGCATGACGTCGACGCGCTCGACCTCGCCCACGAGCAGCCCGTAGAGCTGCGCGACGATCTCCCCCGCCCGCGAATGGAGGCGCGTCTGGTCGGGCGGGACGAGCAGCACGCGCCGCGCCCCCGTGCGCACCACCTCGCCGGCGAGGTCGCGCGCGAATGCGCCCAGCTCGTCCCGCGAGAGGTCGGCGTTCGAGCCGCCGGCGTAGAGGAGCGGCCGTCCGCTGGTCGTCGGCACGCCAGCAGGATAGGGAATGTCGGCGAGCGAACGCCTCACACACGCCGCCCGACGAGCGTGCAGATAGGGCTTGCACACATGTAGTTTTGACTATCTTTCGGTATTCTCTCGCGGTAGTCGCAAGGAGGTTTCTAGTCGGCAGCGTGCGAGAGATCATCTGCGGAAGCACGCCGCCCCGAGGGGGATCTGTTGAAGACGCGGCGGGCACCAGACTGTCCGCGTCGGGGAAACCAAGAGAGGGAGTTTCCGACATGAATGGGCTGCGGCAATTGGACGGAAAGGCGCTGGAGGGCTCGCTTTGGTAGGCGCTCTCGCCGGCTTGATGATGTTCGTCGTACTGCCGGCGCTCGCGTCGACGCCGGGACAGGCCGTCCCGCCCGCATCGTCGCCGGGCGGCGTGACGCCGATCGACGTTCAGACGGGAGGGCAGGACAACGACTGCTCGCTCTTCTACCCGGGCGGATCGACGCTCCATGCGTTCTACGTCGACAACCCGAAGTCCAAGATGTACACCGACCCGGCGACGGGCGCGACCTTCACCATCACGACGAACCCGACCCCCTCGACCGGCTGGCCGGCGTACGCCAACGGCAAATACCTGAGCTTCAAGTCGACGGGAGCGGCGATCGTCGACGTCGGAGTCAACGGCGGCAACGACACGACGCACTACAGCTACGCCGGCGGCGGGCTTCACGACCGGCGACGGCTACCTGCACGCAGGCGCACAATCGGTGGACAAGAGCGGGAACCCGACCCAGCTCTACTCGATCGGTCATGTCGCGTTCTGCTACGGGACCGCGGCGACGGCCGCGGGAACCGTCTTCACCGACGCGAACAACAACAACATCAGGGACAGCGGCGACGTCGGAGCCGCAGGGCTGACCGTCAATGCCTACAGCGGCACCGACCTGACGGCCTCGGCCGCTGCCGCATGCCGACGGCTCGTACCAGATCTCCGGCCTGACGCCGGGCAGCACGTACACCGTCGTGCTCGTCGTCAAGGACGCCCAGGAGACGCTGCCGAACTCGTCGACTCGGCTCAGCGACGTGCTCGGGCCAGGCGATGAGCGGCCGCTCGGTTACGCGGTCACGACAAGCCGAGCCGTTGACGAAGCTCGACTTCGGGCTCGCCCCCGGGCGCGTCTCCGGGACGGTGTTCTTCGACACGACGGCGACACCAGAACAACTGCAACGACCTGGCCGCGCGCGGCTTGCCAGCGACGCTGTACAGCGGCACCACCTCGCTCGGTACGACGCCGACCGCAGCGAACGGCACGTACTCGTTCGCGAGCCAGTTCGTTGGCGGCTCGTACCGGGTGTGCATCTCGACGCCGTCCGGCGGAAGCTACACACAGCTGCCCCGTCGTCGGGAGCCGCGTGCACGGCAGGCGGCCAGGCAGCGAACGGGTACGGCTTCACACTCAGCGCGAGCGGACAGGCCGGCGCCGACTTCGGGTTCGAACCGTGGGGCTCGGCCTCCGGCACGGTCTACAACGACCTGAACCAGGACGGCGTCAACAACGACAGTTCGCCGCAGCAGGGGTGGACGGTGCACCTCTCCGGCGGTTCGAGTCTCGTCAAGACGACCACCTCAGTCGGACGGCTCGTACACCATCACGCGCCGTTCTCGCCGGGCACCGCGTACACGGTCTGCGAGACGCCGCCCTCCGGGCTCTGGGGCGCAGAGCCAGCCGCCTGCTCGACGGCCCAGACGTGTGCCACGGGCCCGCGAGCTGCCGAACGGCTACACCTTCACGGCGACCTCTGGCGGGGCAGTCCGTGACCGAAGCAGGACTTCGGCAACGCCGCTCCACCGCATGTCAGCCGGCGGACGAGCTTCGGGAACCCGGGCAAGAAGAGCATGGTCGTGCAGCTGGCCAGCTGCACCGGCAAGACCGGCGGCTTCGTCTTCAACTCCGGAACGACCTCCGACGGCAAGCCGTTCATCGAGCGTCTGGCCCGGAGCCGGATCGTCACCGGCGCCGACGCCGATGGTCGAGAAGATCGTCTGGCCGTACGACCTGACGCGCGGGACAGAACAAGATCACGGTCGAGTACACGGACGTGTTCCCGTTCAACCTCGCCAATCTGAGGCCGATGCAGTACTGCCGGCTCGATCCGCGTGACCTGGGCGTCAGCGACACGGCGCTGCTGCTGGCACGTATCAGAACGACGCCGAACAAGAGCCAGGTCCTGCCGGCGCCGAGCGCGGCGGACCGAGCCCGACCTCGTGCCTGATCCTCACGACCGAGGCGGCGGGGCCGCCGTCCAACCCGGCCGGGACGTTCACCGCGTACGTCTTCACCGACGTCGACCCGGTCGAACGTGGGCGCCTAGTCAACTAGCTCAGGCGCGATCCCGAGGAGCTGCGCGAGGCGAAGAACCTCGCGCAGCTCCTCGTCTTTCTCGATCCCTGCCATGACCCCGGCGCGCGAGGAGCGCGCGAGCAGCTGCTCGTAGAGCTGGCCCTGCGCCTCGGCAGCCGCCAGCGCCCGGTCCAGGCAGGCGCGCGTGACTCATCCGCACGGCCGAGCACACGCAGGCAGACACTTCGTGCGCGCTCGAGCGGAGCCGCATAGAGAGCAGCCTCGTCTCCGGCCGCGGTTGCCGCCGGTCGAGCGCCGCCAGGCCCGCGTCGGCCCGTCCCGCCATCGCCTCGACCTGGGCGTAGTAGACCGTCATCTCGAGAACCGAGGCGGTGTAGCCGACACCGCGTGCCTCCTCGATGATGCGACCGAGCGCTTGCGTCGCTTCGTCGACGTCGCTGCGCTCGAGCGCACACCGCGCGAGCTGCGTCTCGACGAACAGCACCCAGGGAGTCGCACCCACTGCCCGCAAGGTACGCCGTGCCTCGGTGAGCACTCGCTCGGCCTCGTCGAGTTGTCCTCGGCCGACGAGCAGCTCTCCGAGATTGCAGGCCGCGGCGGCCGCGTTCTGCCGGTCGCCGGCACGCACGAGTCATCGCTCGCCCGCCGGTACAGGTCGCCGCCTCGTCCCAACGGCCGTACCAGTACGCCGACGTGCCGAGGTTGAGCGCCTGGATGCCGACCAACCGCAGCTGCCCCAGGCGCTCGTATATCTCGAGAGCCAGGGGCTCGTGCCGGGCCAGCTCAGGCTGACCGAGCATCCGGTAGGAGCCGTCGAGAGCCGTGTAGGCCCGAGCGAGCGCCATCAGCGGCTCGACCTCCTCGCTCCCGCCGACGTCGTCGATGGCGAGCTTCGCGAGTGCGACGGCCTCGCGCGGACGGCCCTGGAACCAGCGGATCTCCGCCCGCATCGCGCGCAGCGACGCCCGCACGCCGGAAGCGTCGCTCCCGAGCCGTCGAGCAGGCGCAGCCCGGCGGTGGTCTCCCGCAGCGCGAGCCGATACGACGTGGTGCGGGCACGGACGCGGGCGCGCAGCGCGTGGACGCGGGCCTGCTCCAGTGGATCGTCCGCCAGGAGCCTCGTCGCCCGGCGGAGCGCCTCGAACGAGGCGTCGAACATGCCTGCGGTTTCGCGAGCGTCGCCGAGCGAGATCCAGACGGCGGCACGGTCGTGGGTCGCCGACGTCGCGCATCCGCGCGCCCGCCGCCAGAGCGAGCTCGTAGAAGCGCGCGGCTTCGACGGGTGCAGCCACTGCCTGCGCGCGATCGCCCGCCATGCGCCCGTAGTGCCACGCCCGCTCGATGGCGTTGCGCTTCGAAGTAGTGGAGCGCGAGTGCCGGCGCTTCCGCCTCCAGCGACGTCGCGGACGCCTCGATCGCGTCCGCGACGCGCGCGTGCAGCTCGCGCCGGCGGCGGAACGGAAGCCCTTCGTAGGCGGCTTCACGCACGAGCGTGTTGCGGAAGCGCATCCCGCCGGCGGCGTCGCGGTCGACGAGCCCGTGCAGCCGCTGCCAGAGCGCGTCGTCGAGCTCCGTCTCCCGTCGAGCGCGGCAGCGAGCAGGCCAGGGTCGAAGCTCGCGCCGAGCACCGACGCGTAGCGCAGAACCGTCCGGTCGGACGGCGAAAGGCGATCGATCTCCGCTGCGATGACGGCCTCCACCGAGTCCGGAAGCGCATCTGTCGCTCCCGGTCGCCCGCGCCATGTCGATCAGCTCGAAGAGGAACAGGACGTTGCCGCCCGAGCGTCGCGCGATCTCTTCGACGACGTGCGGCGGAAGCGGCCGGTCGTCGGTCGCGGCCTCGACGATCCGCACCGCGCTCCGCTCCGAGAGCGGCAGGAGCGTGAGCGTGAAGCAGCGCAGGCTCCTCGTCGCCGGCGGGAGCCCAGGTGGTGGACGGGTCGGCGTGTGTGACGACAAGGACGAACCGGAGCGAGCTCGCCGCCCGCGTCAGGCGGAGCAGCAGATCGGCGCTCGCCTCGTCCATGAAGTGACCGTCCTCGACCGAGAGCATCGTCGCCGTGTCCTCCCAGCGTCTCGACGAAGAAGCGCATCGCGACCTCGGCAAGCCGGTCGCGGAGGAAGCGCGCGTCGAGACTGCTCGTCTCCGGCGTGGGCGGGAGGTCGAGGCCGAGCAGGATCCCCAGGAGCGGCACGAACGGGACGAGCTCGTCGTCGATCCGGGCCACGACCTCGCGCAGGCGACCCTCGACCGCGAGCCGCGTCCGCGTCCGGCCCGAGCCCGAGCGCCGCCCTCATCGGCGCGCGCAACACGTAATACGGCGTCGAGGCCTCGTACTCCTCACACCGCGCCTGCAGCACGCGCAGGTCCCCGCAGCGCTCGACGAGCTCGTGGACGAGACGGGAGCGTCCGACGCCGGCGGCGCCGCTGATCTCCACGATCCAGCCGTTTCCCGCGCGAACGTCGTCCAGCACGGAAAGCAGCGCCGCGAGCTCCGTCGTCACGACCGAGAAGGGGGTCTCGGCCTCCCGCTCGCCCCTTCGGCCGACGATCGGCCCGACGATCGACGCGTGGACGAGCTCGGCCTTCCCCTTGGCAGAGAACGGCTCGATCGGCGTGGTCGAGAACGTCGTGCGCGAGCGGTCGCAGCACTGCCTCGGTCGCGAGAATCTGCCCCGCCTCGGCGCGGCTCATGACCCGGGCGGCGGTGTTGATCGCGTCGCCGAGCGCCGTGTAGGTGCGGCGGTACGGCGGACCGAAGTCACCGCTGAAGACCCGCCCGGTGTCGATCCCGATCCGGATCGGGATAAGGCCGGCCCGGTCGATCACTCAGCTCGCGGGCCATTCGCAGCGTCTGCTCCTCGTCGTGGCCGGTGCTCGAGGGCGCTCCGGCGGTGAGGAGCACCTTGACGCTGCCCTTCGAGACGTCCGTGGCGTTGAACGGCACCTCGTACCGGGCTGCTGTCTCCTGGATGGTGCTGAGACGCTCGTCGAGCGCCTCTGCGAGCGCCGTCGGGCCGACGCTGGCGAGCAGCTCATCCGTGTGCATCAGGTCGACGAAGGTCGCGGTGATCGATGCGGTGCTCCGGCTCGCTGCGCTCCGCGAGCACGTGGTCTCGCGCCGCGAGCGGGATGCAGGAGGCGACGTCGACGCCCTCGGCCGAGACGGCATTCGGCCGCGCGACCGCGTGCGGCCGACGGGAGGCGCTCGAAGGAGGAACGCCTCTGCTTTCGGCGCGCCGACACACGACGGGTCGAGGAGCCGCGGCGAGCGCGGAGCTGAGGGCGACCTCGCCCGCATCCGCGATCGCCTCCATCGCGACCGCCTCGGTCGCCACGGGCCCAGCGACCAGCAGTTCGCGATGGACGCTCCCGGCCGTGAAGAACTCGACCGTCCCCGACGTGATCCCGATCGACATCCGCAGGGTCGTGGTGCCGCCCGGCGACCCGGATTCGTCCGACACGGTCCATCGTCCGCTGCATCTCCCATGCTGCCCGAGCAGCCCGCTCGGGATGACCCGGGCCGTCGAACAGGAGCAGGAGCGCGTCGCCGCCCCACTTCAGCAGCCCCGCACCCCATGTCGTACGCCTCGTCGAGCAGGCTCACGAAGACGCCGTCGAGCGTGTCGCGTAGAAGCTCGGCACCGATCTTGCCGCGACGGGCGAGGCTCTCCGTGAGAGCGGTGAAGCCGGAGATGTCGACGAAGGCGAGCGAGCCCTCTCGGCCTGATAGGAGGTGCCGGGCGACTCGCGGATCCAATCGATCAGGAGTCGCGGCACATACGGCTTGAGCTTCTCGCCCTGCCCGTCGAAGACGGGCTGTTCGACCAGCGCCGTCATTCCGTGCCGTGCCGCAGACTGGCCATCGATACCTCTCCGTGGGGTCGGGTGACCATATGCAATGCGAGACGTCGCCCGAAATCAAGCTCACGGCGAATCCTGAGACGTTGCAGGCGCGATCGGCCCGTCGCACGCCGCTAGCAGGCCTTTGGTCCGGGCCGTGGCGTCGACCTTCGCCACGGCCGGACCTCGGCCAGCGTCCTAGATCAGGTGTGTCACCGTCCCGGCGATCGTGACGATCACGTCGCAGGGCTTAGGCTCGCACGGCTTCGGCGGGCACGGCTTCGGCTCGCACGGCTTCGGCTCGGGCCTCGGGCACGGCTTCGGCTCGGGCCTCGGGCACGGCTTAGGCTCGCACGGCTTCGGCGGGCACGGCTTCGGCTCGCACGGCTTCGGCTCGGGCTTCGGGCACGGCTTCGGCTCGGGCTTCGGGCACGGCTTCGGCTCGGGCTTCGGGCACGGCTTCGACTTCGAGCCGTGCGAGTCCCAGTCCGAGTGCCGCTTGTCGTTTGAGGTCTGGTTGACCTGTGTCAGGTTCGTGTTTGCCGACGAGGTCTGGTCGCCTGTGTTGACGAGCGCGACGCTGTTCCCCGAGGCAACCGGGATGTTCGATACGACGGCCGTATTGGACTGGCCGCCATCGTCCGACTTCCGGCCTTTCTTGCCGTCCCAGCCCCGCTTGTCCTGGCCGGAGCTCTGGTTCACCTGCGACAGGTTGGTGTTCGCCGACGAGGTCTGGTCGCCTGTGTTGACGAGCGCGACGCTGTTCCCCGAGGCAACCGGGATGTTCGACAGGACGGCCGTATTCGACTGGCCGCCACCATCCGACTTCCCGTCTTCCTTCCCGCCCTGACACCGGCAGCTCTTGCCGTCCCAGCGAGGCTGGTCTTGGCCGGAGCTCTGGTTGACCTGCGACAGGTTCGTGTCGGCCGACGACGTCTGGTCGCCGGTATTGACGACCGCCACGCTGTTCCCCGACGCGATCGGGATGTTCGACAGGACGGCCGTGTTCGACTGGCCGCCGTCGTTCGAGCCGCCGTTTCCGGAGCTCTGGTTGACCTGCGACAGGTTCGTGTCGGCCGACGAGGTCTGGCCACCGCCGTCCTTCCCGTCGCAGCCGCAGCCGTTTCCGCCGCCGTTGATGCCGGCGACGCTGTTCCCCGAGGCAACCGGGATGTTCGAGAGAACGGCCGTGTTCGACTGACTCGAATCCGTGCCGTCACGGCCGTCCGGTGCCGAGTCGGTCGTCGGCTGCTGCGTCGGCTGACCATCGCCGTACGAGCCGCCTTCCTTCCCGACCGGCTGGCCGTTGTTCACCTGCGACAGGTTCGTGTTCGCGGACGAGTTCTGGTCGCCCGTGTCGATGACCGCGACGCTGTTCCCGGACAGAATCGGGATGTTCGACAGGATCGCCGTGTTCGATTGGCCCTGATCGCCCCCTGTGGGCTGAACCGGGTTCGGTGGCTGCGGCGTTCCTGCGAACGCCGGGCCGGCGGCGAGCGCCAGTACTAGGGCGCAGACGCTTGCCGCGAGTACGAAGTACCGCTTCATCGTTCCTTCCTTTCATCACTCGAGCATTCACACCGGGCAAGTGCCCGGTGCCAACGGGACGCAGGACGCGTCTAGCCGGGGTGCTCGAGCGGTGAAGCAGCCGGTGGCACCACGAGGAGGTCGATCGGGAGCCGCAGACGGCGGCCCACCCTCGGATGTCCCAGCAGAAGGAAAGAGAGGAGCGCGGCGATCACCGCTGCGCCGAGAACTGCAGACGTGCCCGTTGCGCCCGCTGCCACGCCGTACGGCGCCTGCGGCGCAGAGGGGAGACCCGGCACGCGCGGCTCAGACGTCCCGGCCGACGCGGACGTGTGCGCTGCCTGGGCGGGATGCGCCGCCGCCGAAGCGGCGGAGGAGGCCGCCGGCTGGGCGTTCGGGGCGAACTGGGCCGCCGGCGTCGTCGTCGCGACGATGCGACCGCGCCGCCGGTGCTGCGCTGCCGGCTGCTCATGCCCGGCGTGACCGACCGTGATCGCCGGAGCCGTGACGGTCTGGGGCGAAGTCGGTGTCATCCGCACATCGGCCGAAGCCGGCGACGTCGTCGACTCCTGCGGCGCCGGCACAGCGGCATCTTGATGGGGCGCTTGGGCCACGGTTCCGACCGGCGCGTGGGAGCTCGAGCTCGGCGGAGGTGTTGGCGAGGCCGGGCCCGAGAGCGACTTGGCGACGACAGTTTGCGTCGCCGGTGCAACTTGGGTCACCGGCGCCGCGGCCGTCGCAGCGAGACTCCCGGCCGCCGTGGTCGCGGTCGCCGTGGCGTCCGTCACCACGGTGGCGGCTGCCGCCACGGTCGTATCCGCGGCGGCGGCGACCGACGCGACCACCGGGGCCGCCGCGCCCGCCACCGTCGAAAGCGTCGTGCCCGTAGCGGCGACCGTCGCCCCCACGATTGTCACCGGCGCTGCGACCGCCGCACCGGCACTCGCCACCGGAGTCACGACCGTGGACACCACCCCGGTGAGAGCAGCGGTCCCGGCCGTGGTCACCGGCGTCGTCGGCGACTGAACAACGCCAGACACTCCTGCCGCCGTCGGCGAAACAACCCCAGTCACTCCGGCCGTCGTCGCCGTGGCTCCAGCCGCGGCGCTCGTCACCGTCGTCGTCGCGGCCGTCACACTGCCCAGGAGATCACCAGCGAGAGCGGTCCCAGGCGAACCCAGGATTGCCGAGGCAATGACCGCCAGCAGGATGGCTCTCCGCCGACCAATGTGCGATGTGCCGCAGAGCACGAGGTGGTCGTGCCCCAATCGCGGGATTTTAACCCTGTGCCGCGACACTCGACGGTGACGCCATGGGGCTATGTAACGGCGCGCGTGAGCGGCCCTGATCCCACAACACGTGGGCGGCCAGACGCTAGGTCTGAACGGCGGCCGGCACTGCGACCGCGTCGACCCGTTCCGTCCACGGCTGTGCACCGAGCTGCACGAAGAGCTCCCGCGCCTCGGCGAGCGCCGCAGCGGCTTCCGGCCTGCCAATGGAGACCAACACACGGCCGAGGTCGTACAGCGCACGCCCCTGCTCGAACGGCACCTCGATCAGCTCGAAGCGCCGCACCGCGTCCCGAAGCAGAGTCTCGGCCTCTTCGAGGTCACCGTCGAGCGCGCAGATCCGTCCCCGTGACACGGCCTCGATCGCGTCGAGCAGCGGTGTACGGTCGACCGGCCTCCCGACCTCGACCGTCCCGATCAGCTCCTGGAATGCCGCCCGGTCGCCGAGCGCGAGCGCCGCGTTGAGCGAGAGAAGGAGGAGCCATTTCGTGAACGGGTGGTAGAAGGTGAAGCCGTTGTCGAAGCAGACGTGGAAGCCGCGGCGCGCCGTCTCGAGCGCCTCGGCCACACGCCCCTCGCCGAGGAGCACCCATGCTTCGACGTGCAGCCTTGCCGCGAGCATCTGCAGCTCTGCGTCGTCGAAGTGGCCGGAGATCGAGTTGAGCTCGCTGCGGGCAGCAGCGAGGTCCCCGCGCCAGACGAGGATGCAGACCCGCATCGAGTGGTCAGCCGGCGCCCGGGACGTCGCTTCGACGTCGATGTTCTCGAGCACGGCGAGCGCTTCGTCCCAGCGCCCGAGGATGGTCAGCGACGTGCTGATGTGGCCGAGCGCCATTGTTTCATCCACGCGCTCCCCGCGCCGCCTCGCAACCTCGAGCCCCTCGCGGTCGGTCGCGATTGCGTCGAGGTGGCGATCGCGAGCCGCGAACTGGTACGAGAGGTTGTAGAGCGCACGCGAGAACGCCCGCGTCGGCTCCTGCGCGCGTCCGATCGCGATCGCCCGCTCGATCAGCGCGAGCGCCTCCTCCTGCCGGCCGCGCGTTGACAGCACGAGGTGCTTCGTGTTCAACGCATCGACGAGGACGTCGTGCACGACGAGCGACTCGGCGATCTCGAGCGCCCGCTCGACCCGCTCGGCTGCGGTGTCGACGTCGCCGAGGAAGTAGCGCAGCCGTGCGTAGATCTCGGTCAGCGCGGCCAGGTCCGCATCGGGCTCCTCGTCGGCCAGCACCTTCAGAGCGTGCTCGAGCCGGTCGGCTCCGCCGGCGAGGTCGCCCGAGTACCACATCGACCAGCCGAGCTGGCCGGTCACCCGGGCGGCGCGGGTCGGCGCGCCGCCCGCCTCGTGGAGGGCGATCGACTGTTCGTAGCGCTCGCGCGCCGCCTGCCAGCGGGCGCCCCCGGACGCTGCGTCACCGGCCTCGGCGAGCAGCTCGGCCTGGACTGACGGATCGTCGATCAGGCCGGCCGCCTGGACGAAGGCGCGGTCCGCCTCTTCGCTCGCGCCGAGTGACGCCGCCCGGCGGCCGGCGCGGACGAGCGCCTCCCCTGCCTTGGCGCGGATCTCACCTGCGCCGGCAGCGTCCGGCGCGGCGCGATAGGCATCGAGATAGTGCGCGGCGACGACCTCCGACGCCTCGGCCTCGAGCACCGCTTCGAGGTGCTCCGCCGCGGCCAGGTGACGTGCCCGGCGGTCTGCACGGGACAGCGTCTCGTAGGCGACGCGCTGCAGGAGATCCTGGAGAAAGCTGTACTGCCCGCGCTCCGGCGAACGCGGGTCGGCCTGCACCGACAGCACTTCCTTGCGCACGAGCGATCCGAGCAGCGGTTCGAGTGCGTCGCCCGACGTGCCGCTCAGCGCGGTCAGGCCGGCGAGCGAAAACGACTTCCCGAGCACCGAGGCGTCCTGCACGACGGCCCGTTCGTCGGGCGCGAGATCGTCGATGCGCGCCGCGATCAGCGCATGCAGGGTCTCCGGCACCTCGAGCGACCCGATCGGCCCGGTGATCGAGTACCGGTCTCCCTCCGGCTTGAGCAGGCCTCGGTCGAGCAGCATGCGCACCGTCTCGACGGCGTACAGGGGGACACCCTGCGAGCGCTCGAGAATCTCGGCGACGAGCTCGTCGGGCAGTCCGGGCACGAACCGGCTCATCAGCTCGCCCATCGCCCGGTCGGACAGGGGATCGAGCGAGAGCGACGTCGAGCTTCGCCCGGCGCTCCCCCACCCGGGCCGCCGCTCGGCGATCTCCGGCCGCGTCAGCGCGAGCACGAAGATCGGATGGGCTCTCGACCAGTCGAGGAGGTGCTCGATGAAGTCGAGCAGGCTCGCGTCGGCCCACTGCAGGTCTTCGAAGACGAGCGCGACCGGCGCGACGTCGGAGAGGCGCTCGAAGAAGAGCCGCCAGGCGGAGAAGAGATCCTGCCGTTCGAACGACTGCGGCTCGCCGAGCGCCAGCAGGTGCGCGAGCCGTGACTCGACCCAGGCCCGCTCCTCCTGATCGGGGATCGTCGCCTCGAGCACACCGAGCAGCTTCGGCAGCGCCTCGCCGACAGGCTCGTCCTCGGCGATGCGCGCGCGCATCCGCACCATCTCCGCGAGCGCCCAGTACGAGACACCGTCGCCGTAGGCAAGGCAGCGGCCACGGTGCCACCAGACCTCTTCCGCCAGCCCGTCGAGGTACTTCTCGAACTCCCACGCGAGCCGTGACTTGCCGATCCCCGCGACGCCGACGACGGTGAGCAGCCGAGAGACACCCTCGTCGGCTGCACTGTGGAAGAGCTCCTTGAGGAGGCGGATCTCGCGGTCACGGCCGACGAAAGGAGGCTCGAGTGCGGCCGGCCTCACCGCCCCGCCGCGTGATGCGGTCACCTGCACGGCGCGCCACATCTGCACCGGCTCGGACTTGCCCTTGAGCACGTGCGCGCCCGCGTCGTCGTAGCCGATCGCAGCACTCGAGGCGCGCCGCGTCGCGTCGTTGACCAGCACCGTGCCCGGCTCGGCCGTCGACTGGATACGCGCCGCGGTGTTGACGAGGTCGCCCGCAACCATTCCCTGTCCTTCGGCGCCCAGGGTGACCGCAGCCTCGCCGGTCGCGACGCCGGCCCGGAGCCTCACGTCCACCCCGGCGTCCTCGCCGAGCGCGGCGGCCGCGACCACGAGGTCGAGAGCCGCCCGCGCCGCGCGCTCCGCGTCGTCCTCTCGCGCGACAGGTGTTCCCCAGACCGCCATCACCGCGTCGCCGATGAACTTCTCGATCGTGCCGCCATAACGCGCGACGAGCGTGCGGGCGGTGTCGAAGTAGCGCGAGAGGAGCTCACGTACCTCCTCGGGATCGCGCCCTTCGGACAGCGTGGTAAAGCCGACCAGGTCGGCGAAGAGCACGGAAACGAGGCGGCGCTCGGCGGCGGGTGGGTCGTGGGCGCGGGCAGGCGCCGATTCGAGCGCCGCGCCGCACTCGCCGCAGAAGCGGACACCGGGCTCGTTCGGGAGCCGCAGGCTTCGCACGCGCGCGCGAGCAGCGACCCGCACTCGCCGCAGAACTTGCGCGAGAGGGCGTTTTCAGCTCCGCAGGCGAGGCAGACGACCATCCTCGGCTGAGCGTAAACGGAAGTACCCGAGGGCGCGAGCGATCCTTCGAACCGACCTCGGCTTGTGGCTCGACCTGCGGACAGTCAGACTCGAACAATGGCCTCGTGTCCTGCCTGCGGGCGTGAGCTTCCGGGCGAGTTTCCGTTCTGCCCGTTCTGCGCCGCGCCCTTGTCTGCGCCTGCTTCGCGTGAGCAGCGCAAGACGGTGACCGTGCTGTTCTGCGACGTCACCGGCTCGACCCGGCTGGGTGAGCAACTCGACCCGGAGGCGCTGCGTGCGCTGCTCGCCCGGTACTTCGAGCGGATGAAGCAGATCGTCGAGCGTCACGGCGGATCGGTCGAGAAGTTCATCGGCGATGCGGTGATGGCGATCTTCGGCGTGCCGGTCGTGCACGAGGACGACGCCCTGCGCGCGTTGCGGGCGGCCGTCGAGATGCGCGAGTCCTTCCCGGGGCTGGGTATCAATGGCCGAATCGGCGTGACGACCGGAGAGGTCGTGACGGGCACCGCTGAGCGTCTCGCGACCGGTGACGCGGTCAACGTCGCCGCCCGGCTCGAGCAGGCGGCCCAGCCGGGCGAGATCCTGATCGGGGCGGAGACGCTCCAACTGGCGCGCGATGCCGCGGAGGTCGAGCCGGTCGACGCGCTCGAGCTGAAGGGCAAGGCCGAGCCCCTGGTCGCCTACCGGCTCCTGTCGGTTCAGGGCGGCGAGGGCTTCGCGCGTCACTTCGAGGCACCCATGGTCGGGCGTACGACCGAACTGCGCCGGCTCGGGGACGCCTTCGGTCAGGCGCTCAGCAGCCGCTCCTGCCAGCTGTTCACGATCCTCGGAGCGGCCGGGGTGGGGAAATCTCGGCTGGCGGCGGAGTTCCTCGGCTCGCTCGAAGGCACCCTGATCGTGCGCGGCCGTTGTCTCCCCTACGGGGAAGGGATCACGTACTGGCCGGTGGTCGAGGTGATCAAGCAACTGCCGCAGAAGCAAACCGATTCGGGGGTCGCCGACACGATGGGCGCCTTGCTGGGCGGGGAGCAGCTGGTCTCATCCAGCGAGGAGATCGCCTGGGCGTTCCGGAAGCTGCTCGAGGCTGTTGCGAGCGAAACGCCGCTCGTCTGCGTGTTCGACGACGTCCACTGGGGCGAGGAAACCTTTCTCGACCTGATCGAACATGTCGCAGATCTGTCGCGCGACGCGCCGATCCTTCTGCTCTGCATGGCCCGCCCGGACCTCCTCGACCGGCGCACAGGCTGGGCCGGAGGCAAGGTCAACGCCACCAGTGCGCTGCTCGAGCCACTCGAGCCCCAAGAGACCGTGCAGCTGATCGAGAGCCTCGCTCACCTCGACGAGAGCTTGGGCGCGCGCATCCTGGAGGCAGCGGAGGGCAACCCGCTGTACGTCGAGGAGATGGTTGCCTTCGTGCGCGCATCGGGCGGCGGCGAGATCACCGTGCCTCCGACGATTCAGGCCTTGCTGGCCGCCCGCCTCGACCAGCTGGACGCGTCAGAGCGGAGCGTGCTCGAGCGCGGTGCCGTCGAAGGCCGCATCTTCCATCGCGGCGCCGTGCAGGCGCTCTCTCCCGAAGAGCCACAGGTGCTGGCACAGCTGACGTCGCTGGTCCGCAAGGAGCTCGTCCGGCCCGATCGAGCACAACTCGCCGGCGAGGACGCCTTTCGCTTCCGCCACCTGCTCATCCGCGACGCAGCGTACGACGCCCTGCCGAAAGCCGTCCGTGCCGAGTTGCACGAACAATTCGCCGACTGGCTGACCGAACACGGACGTGACCTGGTCGAACTCGACGAGATCCTCGGCTACCACCTGGAGCAGTCCACCAGGTACCGCCACGAGCTTGGAGCGCCACGAACGACGCACGACCACGAAATCGCGATCCGCGGTGCCGAACGGCTTTGCGCAGCCGGAGAGCGGGCACTCGGTCGCCGCGACCTCCGGGCAGGCGCCAACCTGCTGAGGCGCGGACTCGCGCTGCTGGCGCCCGAGGCCCGCCCGCTCGAGCTGGAGTGGAGATTCGTGCTGGCGCTGATGGAGACCGGCGACCTCGCGGGCGCACGCGAGGAGGCCGGCGTGCTCGCGGAGCGGGGCGCGGCGTCGGGCGACCGTCGCACGGAGCTGTACGGCCTCCTCGTGAGCGCGTTCGTCACATTCCTCGCCGGCACCGAGTCGATGGACTCGATGAGAAGCTTGGCCGAGGAGACGCGGGCCGAGTTCGAGGCGACGGGAGACGAACTGGGCCTCGGTCTGTCCTGGTTCGCGCTCGCTCATGTCCATCACAACGCGTGCCGCTGGCAGGAGCGGCACGAGGCGCTCGAACGCGCGCACTTCCACGGCGTGCGCGCGCAGGACACCTACCTCCAGGAGCACTCGCTCCTGTGGATGGCTGCAGGGCCGGTCTACGGGCCGATGCCGACCGACGAAGGACTGCGTTGGTTCGATGCACACGAGACAAGACTCGAGAACACGCCGGTCATTGCGACCATGCGCGCGACCGTCGAAGCGATGACCGGGAACTTCGACGGCGCACGGACACTGATGCGTGACGCGAAAGCACGCCTGGAGGAACTCGGCCAGGACCTCTGGCTCGCCGGAGAGGGCCTGCACCTATGTGCGATCGAAATGCTCGCCGGCGATCCCGGGGCCGCCGCGCGCGAAGGAATCGCGAGCTGCCGGGCCCTGGAGGCAATCGGCGAGCGCGGCTGGCTCTCGACACTTGCCGGAGAAACCGCAAAGGCGCTCCTCGAGATCAATCGAGATGACGAGGCTGAGCACTGGATCGGGGTCGCGGACGCCATCGGCAGCCCAGATGACGTGATCACCCAGACGCTGATCCTCGAAGTCAGAGCGAAGCTTTGCTCGCGCCGTGGCGACCAGGCCGAGGCTGTGGCCCTCGCGCGCGCCGCGGTCGATTTGGTCGAGCAAACAGACATGCTCGAAGGAATCGCCGACGCCAAGCTCAACCTCGCCGGAATCCTGCAGACCGCCGGAGACGACGCCGAGGCGATCGAAGCGATCGAGGCAGCAGTCGAGCTGTACGAGCGCAAGCGCCATCTCGTCGGTGCGGCGCGGGCGCGCGCCCTGCTCGAGTCAGCCCGGTCTCCCGCATAACAGTCGGTCGCTGTGAGGCCGCTTCGGACGGCAAGCCACGGCCGCCGTTCTGTGACGTCGACCAGGAGGCCGCTCCTTGTCGGCCCGCGATCAGCCCGGGTCAGCCGCCGTTTCGAAGCGCTTTGGCGAGCGCAGCCAGGGTGAGCGGGCCGACGACTCCGTCGGCGGCGAGCTTCGACGCGGTCTGGAAGTGCATGACCGCCGCTTCGGTGAGCGGGCCGAAGTCACCGTCGACCGCGCCCGGCGCGTAACCGAGGTGTGCGAGCGCGCGCTGGAGCTGCTTCACCTGCGTGCCCTGGCTCCCTGCCTTCAGCTTCGTCGTCGGAACGGGCAGTGTCGACGGGTTCAGCCGGCTGCGACGGAGACGTCGTCGTCACCCGGCCCGCGGCCGTCGTCGTTGTGCGCGTGGACGCCGTTGTGGGCGGGCTGGTCGGGTGGTCCTTGCCGCCCGAGAAGACTCCGCCCGCAACGAGCCCCGCCCCGATCAGCAGCAAGACGACGACGGCCGCGGCGGTGATCACCCAGCGCGAACCGATGACTCGGCCCGCGAAGAGGCCGTCGCTGCCGACAGCCTCGGCCGGGTCGGCGTGGCCCTCCTCACTCGTTTCCACGGGAGGGTCGGCGAAGCGCAGGCCGTGCGCGCCGACCCGCCCTGCCCGCCGGCTCGCCGGCTCGGCGACGTCGAGATCGGCGAACCAGTCGTCGGGATCCGGAGGCTGCGGCAGATCGCGATTGGGGATCGGTCAAACGTACAGCGAACGGCGGCAGCAACCTAGAGCCCGCTCCGTCGGCGGTTAGCGCAGCGTTCCCGCCTGACCGGCCCTAGAAGGATCGTCGCGCCACGGTTTGGGGACCGTGCAGCTGAAACTCGTCGCCCCGCTCGAGCGGTGCATCGCGCTCGACGGTCGCGTCGTAGATCCGGCCGTTTGGTTTGGGGTTGCTCCCGCGGCGGGCTCTCCGGCATGAGGGGGCCGCCCGCAGGCGGCCCCCTCATCCAGTGCGGGTAGTCCGGGGCCCGCGACGGCTAGGGCGAGACCTTGCCGATGAACGTGCCCCAGTTCGCGAGGAACGGTGTGTACCCGAACGTGCCCGGGATCCACTCGGTGGCGGTCCAGATCGACCCGTCGTCTCCAGCTACGGCCGCGGAGTAGTCACCCCACCGCGCCGCGCCGTCGCCACCGAACGCCACGTAGCCGGAAAGGTCGTCGGTCGGCCGGATGCCGGCCGCCGCGATGTGGATCGCTCCCGCACCGTTCACCGCGTCGATCGGCGCGTAGGCGGCGGACGGGTAGTAGTGGTGCCCGGAGATCGAGAACACCATCACGCCCTTGCCGGCTGCGTTGACCCCGATCGACGGGTACAGCAGGCTGTCGTTGTTCCCGAGGGCGAGGTAGCCCTGCTTCGCGATCGTGCCGGCGACAGAGGTTGCCGTCGGCGTCGAGGGCGTGACGATGAAGTAGGCGATCCCATTCAGCCGGCGTCACCAGGAGCGTCGCGGTAGCCGTCGGGCTCCGGGTAGGCGTAGGAGTAGAAGGCACCCTCGCCTGCGGCTCCGGGCCAGTATCCGGCGCTGCTCACCTCCTGCGAATATGCCTCGCGCATCACGTGAGGCCCGCAATGGGGTGCGCCGCCTGCGTGGGACGGCGCGGCGCGGCCCGAGAACCGGGTGGCGGCGAGGTCGAGCCCGCCCCAGAACAGGTGGACCGGGCTCGACTTGCCGACGAACGTGGTTCGGAACTCGTTGAACACGTGGCTGGTCGTGATGAGCAGCTGCCAGAACCTCTCGACGGCTCCCGGTCATACGCCGCGTGCACCCGGTCTTCGCCGAACGGAACGGCGCCGTCGATCTCCACCGGCATGCTCCAGATGTTCGGATCGATGCCCATCTCCTCGAGCCGACCCGTCACCTCGGAGTAGAACTCGGCGACCGGGCGGGGTTCGAGCGCGATCGCTGCGGCTGGCCCCGTCGGACGCCGACGATCGAGTTCGGTGCGTGACGAAGTCGAAGTCGATCTGGAAGCCTCGTTCGTCGGCCGTCCACATCAACGACGTCGTCAACCCGCGGGCGGTCACGTACAACGGGACGTTCCACCAGTGGTTCAGCAGGGGCGAGTGCGCCAAGCGGATCTTGCCGACGATCTGGGTCCAGAGCTGCAGCGTGTCCCGGGTCGCCGCCCATTCCTCGCCGGCAAGTGACGGCCACCCGGGGGCACTCGACGTGGCACCCGTTTCCGCTTCGCTACCCATCGCTTGACCTCCGACGCGTACTGCGGACAGTAGAGCACCGGCTGGTCTGCCGATGCCGCGGCGCTTTTCGACCGTTCAACGAGCGGGTAGAATCCGTTCTCTCGTCGGCTTCACGACGAGGCGGCAGGTGTGGTGGGTTCATGTGGTGGGTTCATGTGGTGGGTTCATGGGAGGAGGGGACGTGTCTCCTAGGTGGTCTCTTCGGGTTCGGGTCGCTGGCAGCGCGCTCGTCCTGTTGTGCGTGATGTTGGTCAGCGGCTGTCAGCCGGCTGCTCTCGTCGGTACGGCGGATGTTGGGCCCACCACCGACACCGACGCGGCTGGTGTGGCGGAGGCGTTCCAGACGACGGCGGCCACGACGGGCACGGTCGCGTTCCTGAACGTCTACGTCGACTCGACGTCGACGGCCGCCGGGCTGGTCGTCGGTCTGTACGCCAACGACAACGGAAGCCCCGGCGGCCTCCTGGCCTCGGGGAGCCTGAACGCTCCAGCTGGAGGTGCGTGGAACACCGTCGCCGTCCCCGCGACCGCGGTGACGGCCGGGGTGACCTATTGGATCGCGCTGCTCGGTACCGGAGGCACGCTCTCGCTCCGCGACCACTGCTGCGGCGGCGGCACGCCCAGCGCCACCAGTCTCCAGTCCGGCCTCACGTCGCTGCCTGGGACGTGGTCGTCGGGGGCCGCGTTCTTCGACGGCCCAGTTTCCGGCGTATGGGTCGGCCACTGCTCCGCCGCCGCCACCGGGCCCGAGCGACATCGGCCAGTGGTCGTCAGTGCTGAACCTGCCGATGGTCGTGATCCATTCCGTTGTGCTGCACAACGGCAAGGTGCTCTTGATGGACGGATGGCAGACGCCGAACCAGACCCAGGTGTTCGACCCCGCGACCAACACGATGAGCGCCGCACCCAACGGATTCGGTCTCGACTTGTTCTGCGTGGGCCACGTCACCCTTGCGGACGGACGGGTCGCAGTCGTGGGAGGGGACGATTCCGAGACGCACGCCATCGACGCGACCACCATCTTCGACCCGAACACGAACCAGTGGACGGCCGCCGCCCACCTGAACACCCCTCGCTGGTACCCGACGGTGACCGAGCTCGGCGACGGCCGGCTGGTCGCCATCAGCGGGGAGATCTCCACGACGACCTGGGCGGACACCCCCGAGCTCTACGACCCGGCCCTCAACACGTGGACCAACCTCTCGAGCGTCAACACGTCCGCCGTGCACTCCCAGGAGTACCCGCTCTCGTACCTCATCCCCAGCGGCAAGATCGTCACGATCGCACCGGAGACCGGGATCTCCTACCTGCTCGACCCCATCGCCCAGACCTGGAACCCGGTCGGCGGTCCGACCCTTCTCAACGGCACCGCGGCGCAGTACCTCCCGGGGAAGATCCTCTACTCGGGCGGTGGCACGCCGCTGAACTCCGTGGCCACTCCGGCGACCGCTGCGTCGCAGGTGATCGACCTCACCTCGGGATCTCCTGCGTGGCACGCGACAGGTGCCATGAAGTCGGTTCGCTACACCCACACGCTGACCGTGCTCCCGGACGGCAACGTGTTGGCCCTCGGCGGCACCACCGTCATGGATGACACCGACCCCACCAAGGCCGTGCTGTCGTCCGAGGAGTGGAACCCGGCGACCGGCGTGTGGACACCGATGGCAACGATGTCGGTTCCGCGGATGTACCACTCGACCGCGGTGTTGGTCCCGGACGGCCGGGTGCTCGTCGCGGGTGGGGGCCACGACGACAACCTCTCGAGCCCCGGCCAGTTCAGCGCGGAGTTCTTCTCGCCTCCGTACCTGTTCAAGGGCCAGCGGCCGACCATCACCTCCTCGGCCGCATCGGCCGCGTACGGGTCCTCGATGACGGTGCAGACGCCGGACGCCGCGTCGATCTCATCGGTGGCGTTGGTCTCCTTCGGAGCCGACACGCACACGCTCGACATGAACCAGCACTTCGTCCCGCTTTCGTTCACCAAGGCCGGCGGCTCTTTGAACGTCCAGCTCCCCGCGACCGGGTCGATCGCTCCGCCTGGCTACTACATGCTCTTCATCGTCAACGGCGCCGGCGTTCCGTCGGTCGCCGCGACCGTGAAGGTGACCGCCAGCTGATGACGTGTTCTGACCGTTCTCCCGTGGCGCGTCGGTGGCGGCTCACCTACGAGCGCGGCGCGACGGTTCGCTCGAGGATGCCGAGCGTGGCCTTCAGGGCGGACTCGGGGATGATCGGCCAGGTGCCCTTCGGGCTTCCACTTCTCGTCCACGCCGGACCAGTCGTAGATCGAGGTCACCAGGGTGCCGCCGTCGACGGGCTCGAGCCGGTAGCCGTAGTAGTGGCCGATGCTCGGGAACCCCTCGCCCGACACCTCCCACGTGATGAAGCGGTCCTGCTCGTAGCCGGTGATCGTGACGGTCACGTCGTACTTGCCCATCGGGCAGGTCACCCAGCGCCTCGCGGTCCATGTGGATCACGAAGGTGTCGCCCACGGCGTGGGCCGGCTTCGCCGGTGGCGCCCTGCAACATGCCGGAGGCGTCGATGGCGACGTGGCCCGGTCGGGCTGCTCACGACGTCGAAGATCGCCGCGGGTCGGCCGGGATGGTTCGCTGCACCTCGAAGCGTTCGTCCATGGCGCCATCCTCGCAGGACCAACGAGGTCGATGTCGAGCGAGCGACGCCGACTGACCTGATCGGTCGGCCTTCGGTTTGGACGCGGCCCGCGCCGGGAAGGAGGGTGGTGTCCATGGATCGAGACGAGCTGGCTCGTCGAGCCGACCGGTTGCGCGACTTCCACCATCGTGGCGAGCCGCTGATCCTGCCGAACGCGTGGGATGCGGCGAGCGCCAAAGCGGTGGCAGCAGCTGGGTTCCCGGCGGTGGCCACGACCAGCGGCGGTGTCGCGGCCAGCCTGGGCTGGCCCGACGGCGAACGCGCGCCGTTCCAGGCCATGTTCGCCGCCTTGGCGCGCATCGCCGGCGCCGTCGAGGTGCCGGTCACGGCCGACGTCGAGGCGGGTTACGGGCTCGCATCCGACGAGCTCGTCGACAACCTGCTCGCCAGCGGAGCGGTGGGGTGCAACATCGAGGACACCGAACGACCCGCGGGGCACACCCTCGTTCCGACCGAGGCCATGGCTGATCGGATCGCCTCGATCAAGGAGGCGGCCAGGGCGGCCGGCGTCGACGTCGTGGTCAATGCTCGCGTCGATGTCTTTGCTCGCCGCGTCGGAGCCGCAGACGAACGAGTCGAGCTGGCGCTCCGACGGGCTCGACGGTACGCGGAGGCCGGCGTGGACTGCGTGTATCCGATCCTGGCTGACGAGGCTTCACTCGCGGCCTTCGTCGCGGACCACTCGGGGCCCGTCAACGGAGCGCCCGCCGCCGGCGTGTGTCGTCTCACCAGGCTGCTCGAGATCGGAGTCGCCCGGATCTCCTTCGGCTCGGCCCTGCAGCGATTGGCCATGGACGACCTCGGCCGCCGGCTGC
The DNA here is from genome assembly GCA_963823265.1 of uncultured Thermoleophilia bacterium. GTDB lineage: Bacteria > Actinomycetota > Thermoleophilia > Gaiellales > Gaiellaceae > PALSA-600. The sequence goes on along the minus strand of CAWGLA010000010.1, from coordinate 3,880 downwards.
AGTCGATCGTCGCCCACGACGAAGACTGGTCGTCGTAGCCGCGGTCGCGTCCGCGGCCGAACCGGTCAGCGCATCGCGGTCAGCCGTCGGTCGTCGGGTGTCCGGTCGGGGTCACGGCAAAGAGGGCGCGGGGAGATTCGAGACCCCGCAGGATGTGTTGGCCCCGAGGCACGAACTCGATGCCGGAGCCGGCCACGATGTCGAAGACGGTGCGCGACACCCAGACCTCGCCGGGCGCCGCGAGCGACATGATGCGAGCTGCGATGTGCACGGCGACACCGGCGACGTCTCGGCCACGGAGCTCGCACTCGCCGACGTGCACGCCGACGCGAACCTCGACCCCCGCCCGCGCTCGGCCGCGGTCACGATGGCACCTGCGCAGCGGATGGCTTGGGTCGGGATGTCGAACACGGCCACGAACCCGTCACCGGTCGTGTTGACCTCTCGGCCGCTGTAGCGAACGAGCTCGGCCCGCACGGCGGCATCGTGGGAATCGAGCACGCCGGTCCAGGTTCGATCACCGAGGACGGTGCGCGGCGGTCGACTCCACGATGTCGGTGAACACGAGCGTGACGAGCACGCGTTCGGCGTCGCCGGTTCTCCGTCCGACGAGGAAGTCCTCGATCTCGTCGACCAGTCCGCCGACGTCCCCCGCGGCGGGCAGGTTGTCGCGGCCAGGCAACTCGACGAACCGACTGCCCGCGTATGTGGTCGGCCAGGTACCGACCATGGGCGACGGGCACGAACTGGTTGCCGGAGCGGTTCAGCACCAGCGTCGGCGCCGTGATGTCAGTCAGCCGGTGGCGGACGTCCGCCGTGGCGATCAACCCAGTGAGGCGCCGGGCCGTGACCGGGCTCGCGGCCCGTCTCGACTCCCGCGTCCACCAGCGTCGGAACTGGGTGTCGTCGGCCAGGCTCGGAGCGAGGAGGGCCAGGTCGTCGTCGCCGTCGACGCTCCACTCGACGGCGGGGTCGGGATTGACCGCGAGGAAGGACTCGATCAACTCTGGCGGAAAGCCGATCGGGTAGTCGTCGGCGGCCACGTAGCGGGCCGTGGCGTTGATGAGCACCAACGCCGCGACGCGATCAGGATGGCTCGTCGCCAACTCGATGGCTGGCGGCGCCGACCCGGAGTCGGCGACGACGACTGCCCGGCGGACACCGACGGCATCGAGCACCGAAACGGCTTCCTCGGCCAGAGAGGCCACCGTGAGCTCATCGGGACGGGAGAGCGGATCGGACATGCCGATGCCCCGCCGGTCGTAGCAGATCAGGCGACCGAACCCCGCCAGGCGGTGGATGAACTCGGCTGAGTGCGGCTCGCCGTCGAGCGCCGTCGATGGAGAGCAGGAAGCCCGACATGTACAACACATCGAGCTCGCCGACACCAGAGACCGAATAGGCCACGTACCCGCCATCGCACGGCGCATAGCCGATCTCGGGCTCCACGGAGCACCAGTCTGCACCACCCTCGTCCACCGGACCGGCCGGCGCCCGCCCGGACGAGCCCGCCCCTCCACCAACTCGACGCCCACATCGCCGGCCGGGGGGACAGGCTTTCGAGGACGATGGACCGGTGTCCAGTCGTTGCCTTCCGTCGGGGCGCGCCTAGTCTGGTTCTCGGTGGCGCGTCGTGTCGTGGTGGCGCTCGCGGTCGTGCGTTCAAGGTGTCGGAGGCTCATGGTTTCGTTGTCGAGCGCCGAGCAGAAGCGGAAGTGGGACGCCGCGGGTTGGTGCGTGATCGAGGACGTGAATCGCGCCAGATGTCGTGGCAGCGGCACAGCGAGCGCTGCCGGACGTGTTCCCTACCGCCGAAGAATTCGCCAACGATGTCGACCCGGCGCGCAACGCGCCCTTTCTCACCGAGCGAGGTGCGCCCCGACCACAGTTTCCGTTCGAGCGTCGCACGTTGAATCGGTCGCGCTGCACGATCGGATCATCGATCTCGCGGAGCGGCTGTTGACGATCGACGACATCCGGCTGTATCAGGCTGCAGTGGTCGCCGAATACGCGGATGCCGCACCAGACTACGAGCAACTACTTGCACGTCGACTATGCGAATCCACACGCTCGTCGTTCCGCGAACTGACGTGGGCTATCAGCACGTCACGATGTTCGTATATCTCAACGACGTGACGGCCGAGACCAGCGCCACGCGCATGGTGTCGCGTTGAGCGCGCGACCGACGTTCCGGTCGAGCAGACCTACCTGCGCTTCGGAGAGTACGGGCGCCTGTATGCGTTGGAGGAGCCGGCGTTCGGGTCCGGCGGGCTCGGTGCTGGCGTATCGTCCGGACGTGTTCCACCGGGGCGTGCCGATGTCGAGCCCTCGATGGCTTCGTCGTGCTCTCGGTCGCGTTCAAGCCGCCGGGCACTGATTGGATCGGTTATCGCACGTTCTCGCGCGCGGCGCAGGATCTGGCGTGGCATCGCTTCATGCGATCACGCGACCGTGCGTCGGCTTATGGTCTTGGGCTTCCCCAAACCTGGCGACGCTTACTGGAGGACCCGGAGACCATCGCCGGCGTGGCGGCGTCGGTATCCGTTCGCTGGACATCGGTCCGTGGGCCAGGTGAGGGTGGAGGAAAAGGGCCACGTCGGCGATGTCAGGGATTCGCGGCAGGGTGGAGCCAGTAAGTTCGTCGGCGCATGGTGCGCGACCCCTGAGGCGATGGGGCCCGTCGAGCGGGTGGACCAGTCGACGGCCGATCAGGTCGTGTCGTGTCTGGTCGAGGCGTTCTGGGAGGGCGCGGCAGCTCCATCGTATTCACACCGGCACGCGGCCGAGCGGGGCTGCTTCCTTGTTCTCACCGCGACCGCGGAGAACGTGCGGTGGATACCCGAATCCTGGGTCCGGCGTCAGCAGGTACCGGCCCACGCCCACCTGGCCCGAGGTTTCGGGCCATATTCGCCACGACGCTCGCCCGAACTGGCCACCTTCTCTGCACGCCGCTCTACAGTCGGCCCGTTGGTGAGGTGAACACCCGTCGATGGCTAAGCTCGATCGTGTCTCGGGTCTGATCCCGTCCGTCTCCCCGAGCTCGTATCCACGACGTGATGGGAACCGGGTGCGGCCGCTGGTGGACGGCGAGCCCGCGTTCAAGCGCATCAACGAGGCGATCGAGGCGGCGGCGAACAGCGTCTGGGCGACGATCGCGTTCCAGTGGGAAGCGTTCGAGATGCCTGACGGTGGGGGACCGATCTTCGATGTCCTCGACCGCGCGGTCGCTCGAGGGATCGACGTGCGCTTGTTGTACTGGCGCCATGACACCGAGACCCTCGAGTTCGCACCGAACCTGTTCTGGGGTTCGATGGCGCAACGCGCCCGGCTGGATGCCCGGCGATCAGGTCTTCGGATCCGTTGGGACCGGGCCCATCCGGGCTTCTGCCAACATCAGAAGAGCTGGCTCATCGACGCTGGCGAGGAAGGCGAAGTCGCGTTCGTCGGTGGGATCAATCTCAACCCCAACTCCGTGGTAGCTCCGGGCCATGACGGCGACGGACACAACCACGACGCCTACGTCGAGATCGCCGGTCCGTCCGCAGTCGATGTCCATCACAACTTCGTTCAACGATGGAACGAGGCGAGTGATCGGACTGCGGCCGACGGGATGTGGGGAGGTGGCGCCGAGGTCGACCTGCCCTTTCCGACCCGGACGCGACGCGAGCAGGGTGATGCCGCCGTGCAGATCCAGCGCACGATCCATCGGGGTCGGTACCGAAACGGCCATCCCAGCGTGGGGGCGCCGCCCTACGACATCGCGACCGGCGAGCGCAGCATCTTCGAGCAGTACATCGCCGCGCTGGGCGCGGCCCAGCGATCGGTCTACATCGAGAACCAACACCTCGAAGTCGCAGAGATCGTCTCCGGCCTCCGGGAC